>NZ_CP021648.1:1310000-1937500 GCF_002176815.1 Acidovorax sp. T1
GGGGCTAAGCCAGTTACCGAAGCTGCGGATGTGCAATTTATTGCACGTGGTAGGAGAGCGTTCTGTAGGCCTGTGAAGGTGTCTGGTAACGGATGCTGGAGGTATCAGAAGTGCGAATGCTGACATGAGTAGCGTTAAAGGGGGTGAAAAGCCCCCTCGCCGTAAGCGCAAGGTTTTCTACGCAACGTTCATCGGCGTAGAGTGAGTCGGCCCCTAAGGCGAGGCAGAGATGCGTAGCTGATGGGAAACAGGTCAATATTCCTGTACCGATGTGTAGTGCGATGTGGGGACGGAGAAGGTTAGCTCAGCCAACTGTTGGATATGTTGGTTCAAGCCTGTAGTCGTGCCCGGTAGGCAAATCCGCCGGGCTTAGATGAGGGGTGATAACGAGGCTGCTTGCAGTCGAAGTGAGTGATACCCTGCTTCCAGGAAAAGCCACTAAGCTTCAGCTACACACGACCGTACCGCAAACCGACACTGGTGCGCGAGATGAGTATTCTAAGGCGCTTGAGAGAACTCAGGAGAAGGAACTCGGCAAATTGATACCGTAACTTCGGGAGAAGGTATGCCCCAAGTAGGTGAACTCGTACAGAGGGAGCCCAACGGGGTTGCAAAAAATCGGTGGCTGCGACTGTTTAATAAAAACACAGCACTCTGCAAACACGAAAGTGGACGTATAGGGTGTGACGCCTGCCCGGTGCTGGAAGATTAAATGATGGGGTGCAAGCTCTTGATTGAAGTCCCAGTAAACGGCGGCCGTAACTATAACGGTCCTAAGGTAGCGAAATTCCTTGTCGGGTAAGTTCCGACCTGCACGAATGGCGTAACGATGGCCACACTGTCTCCTCCTGAGACTCAGCGAAGTTGAAATGTTTGTGATGATGCAATCTCCCCGCGGAAAGACGGAAAGACCCCATGAACCTTTACTGTAGCTTTGTATTGGACTTTGAACAGATCTGTGTAGGATAGGTGGGAGGCTTTGAAGTGAGGACGCTAGTTCTCATGGAGCCAACGTTGAAATACCACCCTGGTGTGTTTGAGGTTCTAACCTAGGTCCATTATCTGGATCGGGGACAGTGCATGGTAGGCAGTTTGACTGGGGCGGTCTCCTCCCAAAGCGTAACGGAGGAGTTCGAAGGTACGCTAGTTACGGTCGGACATCGTGACGATAGTGCAATGGCATAAGCGTGCTTAACTGCGAGACTGACAAGTCGAGCAGATGCGAAAGCAGGACATAGTGATCCGGTGGTTCTGTATGGAAGGGCCATCGCTCAACGGATAAAAGGTACTCTGGGGATAACAGGCTGATACCGCCCAAGAGTTCATATCGACGGCGGTGTTTGGCACCTCGATGTCGGCTCATCTCATCCTGGGGCTGTAGCCGGTCCCAAGGGTATGGCTGTTCGCCATTTAAAGAGGTACGTGAGCTGGGTTTAAAACGTCGTGAGACAGTTTGGTCCCTATCTTCCGTGGGCGCTGCAGATTTGAGGAAGCCTGCTCCTAGTACGAGAGGACCGGAGTGGACACACCTCTGGTGTATCGGTTGTCACGCCAGTGGCATTGCCGAGTAGCTAAGTGTGGAAGAGATAACCGCTGAAAGCATCTAAGCGGGAAACTCGTTTCAAGATGAGATCTGCCGGGGCCTTGAGCCCCCTGAAGAGTCGTTCAAGACCAGGACGTTGATAGGCAGGGTGTGGAAGCGCAGTAATGCGTTAAGCTAACCTGTACTAATTGCTCGTGCGGCTTGACCCTATAACTTTGATAGCCAACACATGCAAGTGTGAACAGCTCAAAGATTGTTATGCCAAGTTGACGCAGTCAAAACATAAAATCTGATTCCAAACTCTATGAATTCGCCAGGCAGTTCACAAAACTGCCCAGCACCAAGTTATGCCTGATGACCATAGCAAGTTGGTACCACTCCTTCCCATCCCGAACAGGACAGTGAAACGACTTTGCGCCGATGATAGTGCGGGTTCCCGTGTGAAAGTAGGTCATCGTCAGGCTCTTACAGCCCAGTAACGCCCCACTCAAACTTTGAGTGGGGCGTTCTGCTTTGGGGTTATGGATCGCGCTTTTATTGGGCCGGGGATGTCCGCCGGAACATGGCAATGCAACTTCAAGATATTCTGTATTCTCAAGGGTTTGGTACCCGCCGTGTCTGCGCGGGACTTGTGCAGCATGGGTGGGTCGAGACGGCCAGCCTCGACCCAGACGCTCCCTTCAGTCTGTGTACTGATGCAGTGCTGGATTTCGATACCGATGATCTGCGTTTGCGGGTGCAAGGGGTGGAGTGGCCGTACCACGCCAAAGCGTACGTGATGCTGCACAAGCCTTCTGGGACAGAATGCTCGCAGAAGCCATCAACTTACCCCAGTATCTACACCTTGCTACCCGCTCCGCTGCGGCAGAGACCGTGCAAGAGTGCCATTCAAGGCGTGCAGGCTGTAGGCCGTCTTGATCAGGACACAACGGGTCTTTTGTTGCTCAGCGACGATGGGCAATTCATCCATCGCATGAGTTCGCCAAAGAAGCATGTACCCAAGGTGTACCGGGTAACCACCAAACATCCGGTGGATGACCAGCAAATCGGCAAGTTGCTGGCAGGTGTTGTGCTCGATGATGATCCCAAGCCCGTGCGCGCGTCCGCTTGCACGCCGCTGGATAGCCATCATCTGGACCTGACCCTGACGGAAGGCAAATACCACCAGGTCAAGCGCATGCTGGCGGCTGTGGGCAATCGGGTGGAGGCGTTGCATCGCTCGCGCATCGGCACGCTGGATCTTCCTTCAGATCTGGCAGCCGGGCAGTGGAAATGGTTGTCTGCTGCGGATCTGCTCAGGCTGAATCCTGTTTCGTGATACAGCACGCCAAGGCATACCATCTATCCAGGTTTCGACTCGGCTTCTTCCCGGCATGCTGCGTTTTTGGAGCAATCATCCAGTTCAAACATGGTCTGCTCGCCCGTTGTTACGTCTTTGGTACGTAGGCGCAGGGTGTGCGGCGCTAAACTCCTCCGCTGCTTTGAAAGTTGGTTCCTGTGAAGATTTTTTCTACTGCACGTTGTTGCGCCCTGTTGGCTGGGTTCGCGTTGTCCGTTGCCAATGCGGCAACGTCTGCGCCGCCTCCTGTTTTTGTCTTGAATTCGCTGGAGGCGAATGTCAGCGTGATTGATCCCGTCACCTGGACCGAAACTGTGCGCATCCCCACGGGCAAGGAGCCGCACCATCTGTACCTGACGCCGGATGAAAAGTCACTGGTTGTGGCCAATGCGCTGGGCGACACGCTGACCTTTGTGGACCCGCGAACCGCGCAGGTGCAGCGGACTGTACGCGGCATTGTCGATCCCTACCATCTGCGCTTCACCCCTGACATGAAGTGGCTCATCACCGCGGCCAACCGGCTGAACCATGTGGACTTTTACCGCTGGGACGGGAACGAGCCCGTGTTGGTGAAGCGCGTAGCCACGTCGCGCACACCCAGCCACATGTGGATAGACAGCCGCAGCACCACGGTCTATGTGTCGATGCAGGACAGCGATGAACTTGTTGCCATGGACATCGCCACGCAGACCATCAAATGGCGCACCAAGACGGGCGCCATGCCGGCGGACGTGTATGGCAGTGGCGATGATCGGCGGCTTTTTGTCGGGCTGACGGGCAGCGATGGGGTGGAGGTGTTTGATATTTCCGGACGAGAGCCGCGCAGTATCAAGAAAATCACCACAGGCAACGGCGCGCATGCCTTCCGGGCTGCGGGAGACGGCCGCCATCTTTATGTCAGCAACCGGGTTGCCAACTCGATCAGCAAAATTGACATGGGAACCCAAGAGGTCGTGGCCACCTATCCCGTACCGGGAGGGCCCGATTGCATGGACGTGTCGGCCGATGGCCGCTGGATTTACGTGAGCTCACGCTGGGCACGCAAGCTTTCGGTGGTGGATACCCAGGCCGGCAAGGTGGTGCGGCAAGTCGCGGTAGGTAAATCGCCCCATGGCGTATGGACGTTGCAGCACGCACCCCGGTGACGCCATGCGCGAAGCGATTCTGCGGTGCTTGGGGCGGGCTGTAAGCGCTTCGTTTTTGATAGCTGCTTGCGCTTTACCTATAAGCGCTAGTGCTCAAAATGACTGTAAAAAGCCGCTCTACCTCACTTTTGACACCGGCCACATGGAGGTGGCTCCGCTGATCGCGGAGGTGCTGCAACGCCACCAGGTCCAGGCGACCTTTTTTGCCGCGCAAGAACCGACCAAGCAGGGCGATGGCAGCCTGGGCGCGCACTGGGCGGCGTGGTGGCGCGCCCGCGGTGCGGAAGGCCATGCCTTTGCCTCTCACACCTGGAACCATGTTTACTGGCGCGCGGACCTCGGTGGTGCGGCCGCACCGGCGTTTCGCGTGCGGCCCTCGGCCGGTCCGCGACAGGGGCAGGAATTCACGATGGGCGCACCGGAATATTGCCAAGAACTGGCCCGTGCTGCGGATCGATTGCAGGCCCTTACAGGCCAGAAGCCCCTGCCCCTGTTCCGGGCGCCCGGCGGCAAGACATCGCCCCAGCTGATTGCCAGCGCCAAGGCGTGCGGCTACACCCATGTGGGCTGGGCGCCGGCGGGGTTTCTGGGGGATGAGCTGCCCAGTGAAAAATTCAGCAACGACGCGCTGCTGCGCAAAGCGCTGCAAGGCATACGCAGTGGCGACATCCTGATGGCGCATCTGGGCATCTGGTCGCGCAAGGATGCCTGGGCTCCTGCCGTGCTGGAGCCGCTGATCGTGGGGCTGAAGGCAAAAGGGTTCTGTTTTCGCACATTGCGCGAGCACCCGGAGTACGCGGTGGCGCAGGTGCGTTGACTGGTGCACTGTCACAGCATTCGGGCAGCATCATCGTGTGCAAAACAATGACAAGAGGGTGAAATGATGGAGTGGTGGGCCGAGGCCTTTAACGGGGCGCAGCAGTGGTTGTTCGAGTCCACGCTGCAGCCTTTGCTCTTTGCCTTGGGGCTGGGCAATCTGCTGGAAAACGGATACGAGGCCACGGGGTGGTTGCTGGTGGGCCTGCTGCAACTGGTGGTCATCGTGGTGGTGTTTGGCCCCTTGCAGCGCTGGCGCCCCGTAGAGCCCGTCACCGACCGGGCGGCCATCCGCACGGACATGCTTTACACGCTGCTGCACCGGCTTGGCCTGTTTCGGGTGCTTCTGTTCTTTGCCATTGCCCCGTTGTTGGACATGCTGTTTGGCTCACTTCGGGTGGTGGGCATCAGTACGTTGCAACTCGATGGTCTGTGGCCGGGGGTCACGGATATTCCATGGGTCAGCCTGCTGCTTTACCTGGTGGCTTTTGATTTCGTGGATTACTGGCTCCACCGGGGCCAGCACCATTTCGAGTGGTGGTGGCGGCTGCACTCCCTGCACCACGCACAGCGCCAGATGACCATGTGGAGCGACAACCGCAACCATCTGCTCGACGATGTGCTGAGAGACACGCTGCTGGTGATCGTGGCGCAAGCCATCGGCGTGGCTCCTGGGCAATTCATCGCCATCGTGGCGATTACCCAGCTGAGCGAAAGCTTTCAGCACGCCAACCTGCGCCTGTGGTTTGGCCGCTGGGGTGAGCGGCTGTGGATCAGTCCCCGGTTTCACCGCCGGCACCACACCATCGGCTTCGGCCATGAAACCACGCCAGCGGTGAATCCATCCACACCACCCGTCGACATGGCCCCAGGCGCGCTGCCGCCCACGGGGCGAAAGGCGGTTTTGGGCGGACACAACTTCGGCGTGCTGTTGCCCTGGTGGGACATGTTGTTTGGTACGGCCGATTTCCAGCTTCGCTACGAACCCACGGGGGTGAGGGACCAGGTGGAGCCCGATCCGCAGGGCCGTCTGCGCGACTATGGCAGAGGGTTCTGGTCCCAGCAATGGCGCGGAGTGCTCAGGCTGGTTGGCAAGGCCTGAACCCGCATTCAAGCCACCCGTTGAGCCGGTTCCCAGGCAGTCAAGGTATGCTTGCCGGCATGGGACTCTTGGTTGATTCTTTCTGGCGCGCAGCGGTGTATTGCCTGCGACCGCGCGTGATCATGCTGTCAATGGTGCCATTGCTGCTGATCGGGGTGTTGGGCGGCGCCCTGGGCTATTTCTACTGGGATGGTGCCGTACGGGGCATGCGCGCGTTGATGGAGTCTTCCACGCTGCTGGCCCCCTTCTGGGGCTGGTTGCACGCCTGGGGCGTGGGCGACGTGACCGCTGTGATGGCGCCGCTCATGGTGATCCTGATTGTCACGCCCGTGCTGGTGATGTTCTCCCTGCTGGCAGTTGCCCTGCTGATGACGCCCGCACTGGTCACCCTGGTCGCCCAGCGTCGTTTTCCCCATCTCGAGCGCAAGAAGGGCGGCTCTTTCTGGGCTGGCGCGGTGTGGTCTTTGGGTTCCACCGTGCTGGCAGTGATGGCCCTGGTGGTGTCGATTCCGCTGTGGCTGGTGCCACCTCTGGTGTTGGTGCTGCCGCCGCTGATCTGGGGCTGGCTGACCTACCGCGTCATGGCGTTCGATGCGCTGGCCGAGCATGCCAGCAAGGAAGAGCGGCGCGAGATATTGCGCCGCCACCGAACCCGCCTGTTGGGTATCGGTGTGTTGGCCGGTTATCTGGGCGCGGCGCCCAGCCTTGTATGGGCTTCCGGCGTGGTTTTTGCGGCGGCTTTTTTTATTTTGGTGCCGCTGGCGATCTGGATCTACACACTGGTTTTTGCCTTTTCTTCCCTTTGGTTTGCGCACTACTGCCTTGCCGCGCTGGAGCGCCTGCGGCAGGAGGGCGGTGCACCGTCGGCAACGGTGGCCCCTGCCAGCGATCCAGCTGCTGTGGCCATTGCAGTCCACCCCGGCGCAGCCCCTGATGCAACCTTCATTTCGGAGAAAGAATTGCCATGAGTTCGCATATTGGCCTGATCATCGTGGGCGATGAGATTCTTTCGGGCAAGCGTGCCGACAAGCATATGCCCAAGGTCATCGAGTTGCTGGCGGCACGCGGGCTGGCCTTGTCGTATGTTGACTATGTGGGCGACAGTCCCGAGCGCCTCACAGCCACGCTGCACCGTGCGTTCGCGTCGGGCGATATGGTGTTTTCATGCGGCGGCATTGGCGCCACTCCGGATGACCACACGCGCCAGTGCGCGGCCAGGGCGCTGGGTGCGGATCTGGTGCTGCACCCGCAAGCCGAGGCCCTGATCCGCGAGCGCATGCAGGATGTGGCGCGCGAGCAGGGCGTGCCCTATGAGGCAGACCGTCCGGACAACGTGCATCGGCTCAACATGGGCATGTTTCCCCAGGGCGCGCGCATCGTGCCCAACCCCTACAACAAAATCCCCGGCTTCAGCTGCAATGGCCCGGGAGGCGGGGCAGTGCATTTTGTACCGGGCTTTCCGGTGATGGCGTGGCCCATGATCGCATGGGTGCTGGACCACGAATACCCGCATCTTTTCAATTGTTCGCCGCAGACCGAACAGTCCGTCATTGTCTTTGGCTCGCTGGAGGCGGTGCTCACGCCCCTGATGCAACGCATTGAGCAAGAGCACCCCGGAATCCGGGTGTTCAGCCTGCCCAGCGTTGATCACCCGCAATATGGGCGCCACATAGAATTGGGCGTGAAGGGACCGGCTGCAGACGTTCCTGCTGCGTGGGCAGGCCTGCAAACGGGCTTGCACGCCATTGGTGCTCGATGCGGCCCTGAATTGGTGCGAAACCTGTAGTGAGCTCTAAAAAATGCATGAATGCACCGTTTTGGTGATATTTGGTGCCGGGGCTTCAGCGGCTTTGCCCTGAGTGCTCCGTCCCAGTGCAGGCAAGGCACTCGCCTGGCACGCAAACTGCTTTTCGCTTGGCAGACTTTTTTAACAAGCGTTTTACCCAGGAGAACCTGATGGCCAAGACCGTTGCAGACGTAATGAAGCTGGTGAAGGAGAACGAAGTCAAATTCGTGGACTTCCGTTTTACCGATACCCGTGGCAAACAGCAGCACACCACCGTGCCCGTCTCACATTTTGACGAAGAAAAATTCATTTCGGGCCATGCCTTTGACGGCTCGTCGATTGCTGGATGGAAAGGCATCGAAGCCTCCGATATGCAGCTGATTCCTGACCCGAATTCGGCCAACATCGACCCGTTTTTCGAAGAAACGACGCTGATCCTGACCTGCGACGTGATCGAGCCCAGCGATGGCAAGGCCTATGACCGCGATCCTCGCTCGGTGGCCAAGCGCGCCGAGGCCTACCTGAAGGCCTCTGGCTTGGGCGATACGGCATTCTTCGGCCCCGAACCCGAATTCTTCATCTTCGACGGTGTGCGTTGGAGCACCGATCCCAATCACACCTTCTACGAAATCGAAGAGTACGAAGCACCCTGGAACACCGGCTCCAAGCTTGAAGGTGGCAACCGCGGCCACCGCCCCACCGTCAAGGGCGGCTACTTCCCCGTGCCTCCCGTCGACAGCACGCAGGACATGCGCGCCGAGATGTCGCTGATCCTCGAATCCCTGGGCATTCCGGTTGAAGTGTTCCACCACGAAGTGGCGGGCGCTGGCCAGAATGAAATCGGCACGCGTTTCAGCACCCTGGTCGAGCGCGCCGACTGGACCATGCTGCAAAAGTATGTGATCCACAACGTGGCCAATGCCTACGGCAAGACAGCCACCTTCATGCCCAAGCCCTACCACGGTGACAACGGCTCGGGTATGCATGTGCACCAGTCGGTCTGGAAAGATGGCAAGAACCTGTTTGCAGGCGACGGCTACGCCGGCCTGTCGGACTTCGCTCTGTACTACATCGGCGGCATCATCAAGCACGCCCGTGCGCTGAACGCCATCACCAACCCTGGCACCAACAGCTACAAGCGCCTGGTGCCCCACTTTGAAGCCCCGGTGAAGCTGGCCTACTCGGCCAAGAACCGCTCTGCCTCGATCCGCATTCCTTACGTGGCCAACCCCAAGGGCCGTCGCGTGGAAGCCCGCTTCCCCGATCCACTGATGAACCCCTACCTGGGCTTTGCGGCACTGCTGATGGCGGGTCTGGACGGCGTGGAAAACAAGATCCATCCCGGCGAAGCCGCAACCAAGGATCTGTACCATCTGCCGCCAGAAGAAGACAAGCTGGTTCCAACCGTCTGCCACAGCCTGGACCAAGCGCTGGAAGCCCTGGACGCCGACCGTGGCTTCCTGACCAAGGGTGGCGTGTTCTCTGAAAGCATGATCGACGCCTACATCGACTTGAAGATGAGCGAAGTCACGCGTTTTCGCATGGCGGTGCATCCGGTCGAATACGACATGTACTACTCGCTGTAATCGTCTGCCCGCAGGCGATGGCATCCAAAGGCGGCGCAAGCCGCCTTTTTTCATGGTGCCACGATATGTTGAGGTCGGGTCAGGAACCAAGCCATCATCTGTTGCATCCTTTCCCAATAGCCTGTATCGGTTGCGGTTGCCCAATTGGTGATGCGTGGCGATTAGGGGATACTCAACAGCACCCCTGCATAGCATGTGCGAGGACACTGAATGAAAAAATCGCTCACTACCCTGATAGTCATCGCTGCCCTGGCGCCCGCCGCCTGGGCACAAGACCGCATCTACCGCTGCGGCAATGAATACACCAACAACGCCGCCCAAGCCAAGGAACGCGGCTGCAAGCTGGTCGAAGGCGGCAACGTGACGGTGGTGCAGGGCGCCCGCGCCAAGGCATCTGGCGTTGCAACCCCCGGTGCTTCTACTGCCTCGCCCGCCGGTGCACCACGCGTGGAAAACAACGACCAGCGCGCGCGCGATGCGGATGCCCGGGCCATTCTGGAGTCCGAGTTGCGCAAGGCCGAGGCACGCCACGCCGAATTGCTCAAGGAATACAACAACGGTGCGCCCGAGCGCAATGCGCTGGACCTGCGCAACCCGCAGGTTTACCTGGAGCGCACGGCCGAACTCAAGGCCAGTGTTGCGCGCAGCGAGAGTGATCTGGCCGGAATCCGTCGCGAGCTGGCACGCCTTCCAGGCAGTCCGAAGTAAGCGCGATGGAGCGCTCGGTGCCCGATTCTCCCGCCGCTGAAACGGAGCGCTTTCACCCGCTGGACCTGATGTCTACGCTGGTGGCAGTGCTGCGTTCAGACGGCGCCGTGCAGTTTGCCAATGCGTCGCTGGAGAATACGCTGGGGTTGTCGCGGCGCATGCTGGAGGGCTTGGACTTTTCATCCTTCTTTACCGACCCCACGCTGCTGCAGACGGCTTTGGCCGGTGCGCGGGGCAAGGACTTTGCCGCGCTGCGCTACGAAGCGAGCCTGAAGCGCCTGCACCAGGACCCCGTGCCTGTGCATGTCAACGTGGCCGATGCCGAGCAGGTGGGCGAAATCCTGGTCGAGCTGTGGCCTCTGGAGCAGCATGCTCGCCAGGACCGCGAAGAACGCCTGCTCGACCAGGCCCAGGCCAACAAGGAGCTGGTTCGCAACCTGGCCCACGAGATCAAGAACCCGCTGGGCGGCATCCGCGGCGCCGCACAGCTGCTGGAGATGGAGCTAGAAAGCCGCGAGCTGCACGAATATACCCAGGTCATCATCCACGAGGCCGATCGCCTGCAGAGCCTGGTGGACAGACTGCTGGCGCCGCACCGCCATCCGCACTTGGTGGGGGACGTCAACATCCACGAGGTGTGCGAGCGCGTGCGTTCGCTGGTGCTGGTCGAATACCCGCAGGGCCTTACCGTGCAGCGCGATTACGACACCTCGATCCCCGAGTTTCGTGGCGATCGCGCCCAGCTGATTCAGGCCTTGCTGAACATCGTGCAGAACGCGGCCCAGGCCTTGGCAGAACGCATCGCCAAAGGCGATGCCGTCATCACGCTGCGCACCCGCGTGGGCCGGCAAGTCACGTTTGGTCGGCAACGGCATCGGCTGGCACTGGAATTGCATGTCATCGACAACGGACCGGGTGTGCCCGATGCCATCAAAGAGCGGATTTTTTACCCGCTGGTGTCGGGTCGGGACGGGGGATCAGGACTGGGGCTCACGTTGGCACAAACATTCGTACAGCGCCACCATGGGTTGGTCGAATGCGACAGCGTGCCGGGTCGCACCGACTTCCGCATCCTGATTCCCTTGCCCTGAGGTCCCCGACATGCAACTACAGCGAAGGTAAAAAAACACATGAAGCCGATCTGGATAGTAGATGACGACCCCTCGATCCGCTTCGTCCTGGAAAAAGCGCTGGCCCGCGAGAACCTGCCCACGCGCAGCTTCACGAACCCCCGCGAAGTGCTGGAAGCGCTGGCGCAAATTGCCGTGGGCGACGCCGCACGGCAAGGCCCCCAGGTTCTGGTGAGCGACATCCGCATGCCCGGGGGCTCCGGCCTTCAGCTGCTGGAAAAAGTGCGCGAACTGCAGCCGGGGTTGCCCGTCATCATCATGACGGCGTACTCCGACCTCGACAGCGCCGTCTCGGCATTCCAGCGCGGGGCCTTTGAATACCTGCCTAAGCCGTTTGACCTGCCCAAGGCGGTCGAGCTGATCCGTCGCGCGGTGGAAGAAAGCCAGCGCGAGGAAGTAACGGAAGAGCGCCAGGCCGAAACCCCCGAGATGCTGGGCCAGGCGCCCGCCATGCAGGACGTGTTCCGCGCCATCGGCCGCCTGAGCCAGAGCCAGGTGACAGTGCTGATCACAGGCGAATCGGGCTCGGGCAAGGAGCTAGTGGCGCGTGCGCTGCACAAACATTCGCCGTGCGCCGACGGCCCATTTGTGGCCATCAACACTGCGGCGATCCCGAAAGACCTGCTCGAATCCGAGCTCTTCGGCCATGAGCGCGGCGCCTTCACGGGTGCGCAGACGCAGCGGCGTGGCCGCTTCGAGCAGGCCGAGGGCGGCACGCTGTTCCTGGATGAAATCGGCGACATGCCGTTTGATCTGCAGACGCGCCTCTTGCGTGTGTTGTCTGATGGCCAGTTCTACCGCGTGGGCGGCCATGCGGCCGTCAAAGCCCATGTGCGTGTGATTGCGGCCACCCACCAGGATCTGGAAAAGCGCGTCAAGGAAGGCGGCTTTCGCGAGGACTTGTTCCACCGCCTCAACGTCATCCGCCTGCGCCTGCCCGCGCTGCGCGAGCGACACGAAGACGTGCCCATGCTCACGCGCCATTTTCTGCAGCAAAGCGCGCGGCAGCTGGGCGTGGAGCCCAAGCGCATCGCCGAATCGGCGCTGGCGCGGCTGGAGCAGTTCGCCTTTCCGGGCAATGTGCGCCAGCTCGAAAACATCTGCCACTGGCTCACCGTGATGGCGCCCGCGCAGGTGATTTCGCTGCAAGACCTGCCGCCCGAGGTGCTGGAATCGTCGGTTTATCAGGCACCTGCGCGCACCGTGGCTGCACCGGTGGTGGTCGAGCGCCCTGATTCGCTCCATGCGGCCCCTGTACCCGCGCCCGCTTCGGGCGCGGTGCCGGTGTTCGCGCCGGAGTTGGGCGGTGACCTTCTGGTGAACGAAGGCACCGCGCCCGTGCCGGGCACCGCCAACGCCAACGCCGCTGGCAGCGGTGGCTGGGAGCATGCACTCGAAGCCGAGGCGCAAAAGCTGCTGGCGGGCGGGCAAACCGATGTATGGGATGTCCTCACGCGGCGCTTTGAATCACGCTTGATTCGCACAGCGCTGGTTGCCACCCACGGCCGGCGCATGGAGGCTGCACAGCGGCTGGGCATTGGCCGCAACACCATCACGCGCAAGATCCAGGAACTGGGGCTTGATGCGCCGGATGAGAGCTAAATCGCTGCCTTGCGCTTATGTACCAAGCGCTTGCAGCTATGAAAAACATAGTAAACCTAAAAGCTGGCATGAGCCTGCGGCGTCGTTGCGTCTTGCCTGGCACCCCCATCACGGCACCGGCAGGCGCATCCAACTGCCGGATTGAGGAAAGCACAAGCCCCGGGGCCGCAAGGCCTCGGTGGTGCGTTGCTGGGCAGCGGCTTGGCTTCTGAGATCGTGTTTACGATCTCAGCCCAGCGTCACCACCACCGGTGCGTGGTCGCTGGGTTGCGGGTTCTTGCGCGGCGCACGGTCGATCGTGCAGGCGCTGACAGAGCCGCGCAGCGCATCGCTGACCAGGATATGGTCGATGCGCAGCCCCCGGTTTTTCTGGAAACCCAGCATGCGGTAGTCCCACCATGAATAGCTCTTCTCGGGCTGCTCGAACATGCGAAAGGCATCGGTCAGCCCCAGCCCCAGCAGGGCCTGGAAGTGCGTGCGCTCTTCGATGGTGTGGTGAATGGTTTCGCGTAGACCCACGGGGTCGTAAGAGTCGCGGTCTTCTGGCGCCACGTTGAAGTCACCCACCAGCACCAGGCGCGGATGCGCCGCCATCTCGGCGCGCACCATGTCCTGCAGTGCCTGCAGCCAGCGCATCTTGTAGGCAAATTTTTCCGAGCCTGGCTCTTGCCCGTTCACGAAATAGCCGTTGAGCAGGCGCAAGGGGCCCGTGGGTGTGTCCAGCGTGGCGGCAATCACGCGGGCTTGCTCATCATCGTGCCCAGGAATGTTGCGCACCACGTCGCGCAGCGGGTGGCGACTGAGGATCGCCACGCCGTTGTAGGTTTTTTGGCCAAAGGCTGCGGCTTCGTAGCCGGCCGCCTTGAGCGCATCGTGCGGAAACTTGTCGTCGGTGAGCTTGAGCTCCTGCAGGCACAGCGCATCGACCGGGTTGGCGGCCAGCCAGGCCAGTACCTGGGGCAGGCGCACGCTGAGGGAATTGACGTTCCAGGTGGCAATTTGCATGTGTTTTTAGCCTCTAGCCCTTATGTTGTAAGCGCTAAAAGCTATCAATAAGTGAGTGATCGATGGGGTAAATGCTGCGCCGTCAGGCTGCACGCACGTAGCTGACAAAGCTGAACGGTAGCCCGCTGGCACTGGTGTGGTTCTCGCGGGCGGCCTCTACCCATTCGGGGCCAAGTACTGGCGCGTGGGCGTCGCCGTCAAAATTTTGTGCAATCTCGGTGACTTCGACGCGGTGGGCCAGCGGCAACGCCTGGGCGTAGATTTGCGCGCCGCCCATCACCCACACGGTGTCGGACGATGCACAAAACTGTAGCGCCTCGCGCAGGCTGGATGCGCGCTGTACGCCATTTTCATGCCAATCGGTCTGGCGTGTGATGACGATGTTGGTGCGCCCCGGCAAGGGGCGAAAGCGCTCGGGCAGTGAATCCCAGGTCTTGCGCCCCATGATTACCGGGTGCCCCAGCGTGAGCCGTTTGAAATGCGCCAGGTCTTCCGGCAAATGCCAGGGCATGGAGCCGTCCCGGCCGATGACGCCATTGGCGGCGCGTGCGTAGATCAGTGCCACTTCCATGCGCGCTCCCTCACACCGCCACGGGTGCCTTGATGGCGGGGTGGCACTGGTAGTCCTGCACTTCAAAGTCTTCCAACTGGTAGTCGAAGATGCTGGCGGGCCGGCGCTTGATATGCAGGGTGGGATAGGGAAAGGGCGTGCGCGCCAGCTGTGTCTGCACCTGTTCGGTGTGGTTGCTGTAGATGTGGCAGTCGCCGCCCGTCCAGATGAAATCGCCCACCTCCAGGTCGCACTGCTGCGCCACCATGTGTGTGAGCAGCGCGTAGCTGGCGATGTTGAAGGGCACGCCCAGAAAGATGTCGGCGCTGCGCTGGTAAAGCTGGCAGGAAAGCTGGCCTTTGCCGCCGGGCGTGGTGGCGGGCGCCACATAGAACTGGAAGAACGCATGGCAGGGCATCAGCGCCATCTTGTGCAGCTCGGCCACGTTCCAGCTGCTCACGATGATGCGGCGCGAGTCGGGGTTGGTCTTGAGGGTGTCGATCAACTGACTGATCTGGTCGATGTGGCCGCCGTCGGGCGTGGGCCAGCTGCGCCACTGCACGCCATACACCGGGCCGAGGTCGCCATCGGGGCGCGCCCATTCGTCCCAGATGGTGACGCCGCGCTCTTTGAGCCAGTGGTTGCTGCTGGAGCCGGTGAGGAACCACAGCAGCTCCACGATGATGGACTTGAGGTGCACCTTTTTCGTGGTGACCAGGGGAAAGCCCTCGCGCAGATCAAACCGCATCTGGTGGCCGAAAACGCTTTGGGTGCCGGTGCCCGTGCGGTCCGCCTTGGAGACCCCGTGGGTGAACACATGGCGCATGAAATCTTCGTATTGCGAGCGGACGGGGCGCGGGGGAGGGGCGGAAGTCATGGGGAAAAAGCAGGCGTTGGAAGCGTTTGACAAGGGGCGCCGGCGTGCTGGGGCGCCGGGCCCGATAGTGTGCCACCGATGGTCGGGGCCGGTGCTGTGGCTGCGGGGTGGCGGGGCTGGCCGGGAGGGATCAGGCGCCAAACCCCGTGGTGGGCACCTGCGCACCGTCCTCGAACAGCAGCGTGCGTTCGGGCCAGCGCAGGGCGGCCAGCCGGTATTGCGGGTCGTGGGGCGTGCCGGCCTTGCGGGCCCGCCAGCGCCCGCCGACCGAATAGTCCACGCAAAAGACGTTGTGGCGCTGGCCGTGCCAGGCAAAGGGCGGCGTGTTGCTGAACAGGCTTTCTTCTTCGTGCGTGAGGGTGTGCGGTGCGGGCACCACAGGGCGCCGCCAGTAGTGGCCCACCACCACGGGGGTGGCGTCGGTGTAGCTGTCCCACCAGGCGATGCGCTCGACAAAGCGCCATTTGCCGCCGGCATGGAAGGGGTCGGTGCCTTGGCGTTCAACCCCCGCGGTCAGCACCTTGAGCGGGTTCAGCATGGCCTTGAGCAGTTCGTTGTCGGCGTGGGCCTGCAGAAACGGCGGCTTGTGCAGGGGGTTTTCCAGGTCGTGCGGCCACTGCTGGCGCTCGGCCGCCATGCGCCGGGCCAGCGTGCCGTCTTGTGCCTGCCGGCGCACCTCGGCTTCCCAGTGGTCGTATTCGGCGCGGACGCTGCCAGCGGCCAACTGGCGCGCGGCGGCGATCTGGGCGGGCAGCCAGGCGGCGTGCACGATGCGCAGGTCGGGCCGCTCCAG
Source organism: Acidovorax sp. T1 (assembly GCF_002176815.1). Lineage (NCBI taxonomy): Bacteria > Pseudomonadati > Pseudomonadota > Betaproteobacteria > Burkholderiales > Comamonadaceae > Acidovorax > Acidovorax sp. T1. Next base: position 1,325,983 of record NZ_CP021648.1, read on the forward strand.
CGCTACCGGCAGCGTGCCCAGAAAGGCGATGATGGCCGCGCGCTCGCTGGCCGTGGGGCGGGCAAAGGGCGCGTATTTGCCCTCGTCGGAATCCAGGCGCGCGTCAAAGTACCACCCGGCGCCGTCCTTGGCGTCGTTGCGCAGCAGGTTGATCTCGTGGTTGCCGATCACGGCCACGGCGCGGCCGCTGGCCACCAGCTGCGCCACCCGCGCCAGCACGGCGGGGCTGTCGGGGCCCCGGTCGCAGAAGTCGCCCACAAAGACCAGCGTGCGGCCAGCATGGTGCCGGCCCTGGGCGTCGTAGCCCAGATGGGCCAGCAATTGCTCTAGTGCGTCGATTTCGCCATGGATGTCGCCGACGATGTCGAGCGCCCCTGGCGGCAGGGCCTGGATGAGGCTCATGCGGCGCCCAGCACCCGCCCCGGGTTCATGATGCCCTGCGGATCCAGCGCCGCCTTGATGGCTCGCATCATCGCCAGCGCCGTGGGCGACTGGTATTTTTCGAGCTTGTCCACCTTGAGCGCACCAATGCCGTGCTCGGCCGAGAACGAGCCGCCGAATTGCGCCACGGCTTCGTACACCAGGTGGTTGACATGCGCCTCTTGCTCGCGCAGGAACACCTTGGGGTCGCCATCCACGGGGGCCTGCACGTTGTAGTGCAGGTTGCCATCGCCCAGGTGGCCGAAGTTGACCAGGCGCACGCCGGGAATCTCGCGCACCAGCAGGGCGTCGGCATATTCGACAAACGCCGGGATGCGCGAAATGGGCACCGAGATGTCGTGCTTGATGTTCAGCCCCTCTTCGGCCTGCGCCAGCGGAATGCTCTCGCGGATGTGCCACAGGTTGTGCGCCTGCGAGAGGTTTTCTGCCACCACGGCATCGGTTACGCAGCCGGCCTCGAAGGCGGTTTCGAGCAGTGCCTCGAAGCGCGCGCGGGCGTGGTCCTCGGATTCGCTGTCGGAGTTTTCGAGCAGCACGCCCCACGGCGCATGCACATCCCCCAGGAAGGGCACGCGCAGTTGCGGCATGTGCTTGCCCACCAGGCTCAGCGCAAACTGGCCCATCACCTCAAAGCCCGTGAGCCCCGCGCCCAGGTGCTGGTGCGCCAGGCCCAGCAGCGCCACCGCATGTTCCATCGAGGGCACGGCGGCCCAGGCCGTGAGCTGCGCTGCTGGCTTGGGATAGAGCTTGAGCGTGGCGGCGGTGATGACGCCCAGCGTGCCTTCGCTGCCAATGAACAGGTTGCGCAGGTCGTAGCCCGTGTTGTCCTTGCGCAGGCCCTTGAGGCCGTTCCACACCTCGCCCTGGGGCGTGACCACTTCGAGGCCCAGGCACAGGTCGCGCGCATTGCCGTAGCGCACCACCTGCGTGCCGCCGGCATTGGTGCCCAGGTTGCCGCCAATGGTGCAGCTGCCCTCGGCGGCCAGCGACAGGGGGAACAGCAGGCCCGCCTTGTCGGCCGCGTCCTGCACGTTCTGCAGGATGCAGCCGGCCTCTACCGTCATGGTGAGGTTGTCCTTGTCGAGGGCGCGCACGGCGTTCATGCGCGCCAGGCTCAGCACCACCTGCGTGCCCGAGGTGTCGGGCGTCGAGCCCACGGCCAGGCCGGTGTTGCCGCCCTGCGGCACGATGGCTGTGCCCGCAGCGGCGCAGGCGCGCACCACGGCTGCGACTTCGCCGGTGTTGCCGGGGCGCACCACGGCCAGCGCCTTGCCGCGCTCGCGGCGGCGCCAGTCCTGCTCCCAGGCGCTGAGGTCGCCGTCGGTCAGGACATGGGTGGCGCCCACAATGCGCCGTAAGGTGTCAAGCAAGGTGGACATGCTGGTCTTTCAGGTAAACAGTGAACAGGGCGGTGATGGCCGGCGTTGTGCCTGTGGCGCGCTACGGCGAAACCGCGGTGGCGCTGTCGGCGGCGGCCTGTGGCTGTGCCTGGGCCCGGGCGTTGCGCTGGCGCAGCCGCACATGCAGCGTGCAGGCCGTGAACAGCACCACGCACAGCACGATCTCGGCGCCCGCCAGCCATGCGCCCGGCGGGGCATCGCCCCAGGCGCGCACCACGCCCTCGATGAAATACAGCCAGATCACCAGGCTGACCCAGCGGTAGGTGTACATGCGGTTCTTCAGGATGCCGGCCAGCGGAATGCACAGCGGCAGCGCCTTGAGCGCCAGCCACGAGCCGCCGGGGCGCAGCGGGGCCAGCACCAGCTCCCAGGCCAGGCACAGGGCAATCAGCGCCAGCAGGCTGCCAGCGGCCAGCCAGCGGGTGGCGGCAACGGCGTTGCCAGGTGTGGGATGCGATGGGTTCATGGAGGGTGTTGTCGATATAAAGGGGCGGTGCGGGCTGCGCACCCGCCGGGCGGTTGGGCCCACAATGCGCGCTTGATCCAGCACAAACAGTCAGCATCCATGCAGCGTTATCAAAGCCATCCCGTGGTCCGTGGCCGGGCATAGGATCATATCGGCCATGTCCCTGACCCCACAGACCATAGTCCAGCGCCTGCAGGCGTTGCTGACCGAGCTGTCGCACTTTCCCTGGCAAACCACCGCCCAGACGCTGCGCGAGCGCTTTCGTGAAGACCGCCTGGGCCTGACGGCCAGCAGCCTCACGTTCACCACCGTGCTGGCCCTGGTGCCTTTTGTGACCGTGGCGCTGGCCTTGTTCACGGCGTTTCCTATCTTTGGCGAGCTGCAGGGCGTGCTGCAGCGCTGGCTGGTGGACAGCCTGGTGCCCGACAGCATTTCGCGCCAGGTGCTGGGCTACCTCACGCAGTTCGCGGCCCAGGCCAGCCGGCTGGGGGTGGCGGGTTTCAGCATCTTGCTGGTGACGGCGCTGGCGCTGATCTTGACCATCGACCGCACCCTCAACAACATCTGGCGCGTGCGGCGCCTGCGGCCGCTGGGGCAGCGGGTGCTGATCTACTGGGCCGCCATCACGCTGGGGCCGGTGGTGCTGGGCGCCAGCCTGGCGCTCACCTCGTATGTGATGTCGGCCTCGGGCGGGCTGGTGCGGGCTGTGCCCGATGGAGTGCGCCTGCTGTTCGATTCCATCGAATTTTTGGTGCTGGCCGCTGGCATGGCGGCGCTGTACCACTATGTGCCCAACACGCCCGTGAAGTGGCGCCACGCCTGGGCAGGCGGCCTGTTCGTGGCCGTGTGCATCGAACTGGCCAAGAAGGTGCTGGCCCTTTACCTGGGCAAGGTGCCGACCTATTCGGTGGTGTATGGCACCTTTGCCACGCTGCCTATCTTGCTGGTCTGGATCTATGTGGCGTGGGTCATCGTGCTGCTGGGGGCGGTGGTCACGGCCTATCTGCCCAGCCTGCTGGCCGGCGTGGCGCGGCGCGGCACGGTGCCGGGCTGGGCTTTCCAGCTGGCGGTAGAGGTGCTGCAGGAGCTGCAGCGCGCGCGCCGCCACATCGGCAAGGGCTTGCGTGCCAGCCAGCTGGCGCAGCTGCTGCGCGTGGACGTGCTGCAACTGGCGCCGGTGCTCGATACCCTGACGGCGCTCGACTGGGTGGGGCGCACCAACGACCCGGCGCAGAGCGCTGCCGACGACCCCGAGCCGCGCTATGTGCTGCTGGCCGACCCCGACAGAACCCTGCTGGAGCCCCTGCTGCAGCGCCTGTTGCTGGACCGCTCCGCCAGCCTGGCGCCGCTGTGGGGCAGCGCCGGGCTGGCGCAATTGCATCTGTCGGATTTGCTCCAAAAAGAATAGCTGCTGGCGCTTGTGAGAAAAGCGCTGGATGGTGATTTGCGGCTGGTCTCGTTGCGCAGCTGCTGGTAAGTGAAAAGTAAGTCTTTATTCCAGATGGCAGCGTGCCTTGCAAGGGCTGCGGCGTGGTGCTAAACCGCACCAGCGGTCAATTTCTCACGCAACGGATCAGGAGTGACCGGTCGGTCTTTCTCCATCCTTTGTGCAAGGGGCGAATTCCGCCGCAGCAAAGGAGAAGACCATGAAAAATTTGCAAGCCAGGCAGGCCGAGGCGTTGAAAGCGGGGCTTCAGGGAACGGTCATTCTTGCGGGTGACCCTGCCTATGACACCGCGCGCAAGGTCTGGAACGGGATGATCGACAAGCACCCTGCAGCCATCGTCTGCTGCACCACCACTCTGGATGTGGTGCATGCGGTGAATTTTGCGCGAAACCAGGGCCTGCCACTGGCGGTGCGCGGTGGCGGGCACAACATTGCCGGCAGCGCGCTGTGCGACGACGGTATCGTCATCGACCTCTCGCAGATGAAGGCCGCACAGGTGGATGCCGATGCGCGGCGCATCACCATTGAAGGCGGTGCCACTTTGGCGGATTTTGACGCCGCCACCCAGGCCCATGGCCTGGCGACGCCGCTCGGGATCAACTCCACCACCGGCGTCGCCGGCCTCACGCTGGGCGGCGGTTTTGGCTGGCTCAGCCGCCAATACGGCATGAGCATCGACAACCTGGAATCGGCCGAAGTGGTGACGGCAGCAGGCGAGGTGCTGCATGCCAGCGCCACCGAGCATCCGGACCTGTTCTGGGCGCTGCGCGGCGGCAGCGGCAATTTTGGCGTGGTGACACGTTTCGGGTTCCGGCTGCATCCCGTGGGCCCGAACCTGCTGGCTGGGCTGATCGTGTTTCCGATGGCCGAGGCCAAACAGGTGCTGCAGCAGTACCGCGAATTCATGGACAAGGCGCCTGACGAACTGTCGGTCTGGGTGGTTTTGCGCAAGGCGCCGCCGCTGCCGTTCCTGCCTGAAAGCGTGCATGGCCATGAGGTCATCGTGCTGGCGCTGCTCTACACCGGCGACCCGGCGCAGGGAAAAGCGCTGGTCGAGCCGCTGTACCGCTTTGGCACGCCAGCCGGCACCCATGTCGATGTGATGCCCTACGTGGCCTGGCAGAAAGCCTTTGATCCGCTGCTCACACCCGGCGCACGCAACTACTGGAAATCGCACAATTTTTCGGAACTCAAGGATGGGCTGTTCGATGCAGTCATTGACTACATCGCAACCTTGCCATCGCCCCAGTGCGAGATATTTTTCGGGGCCATTGGCGGCGCCACCACCCGGCCAGCGCCCGATGCCGCCGCCTATGCCCACCGGGACGCCCGCTTCGTCATGAATGTGCACGGCCGCTGGGACGACCCGGCCGATGACGCGCGCTGCATGGGCTGGGCGCGCGACTTCTTCAAGGCGTCGGCGCCCTATGCCAGCGGCGGTGTCTATGTCAATTTTCTGACCGACGACGAGAGCGACCGGGTGAAGGCGGCCTACGGCCAGAACTACGCGCGGCTGGCGCAGATCAAGCGCCAGTACGACCCAGCCAACCTGTTCAGCACCAACCAGAATATCCGACCCGCCTGACCGCGACCCTTGCTGGGGCAGGTCGGCAAAAAAGCTGCTTTGGGATCAAACAGGTGGCATGCTCATGCGTTCAAAAAATCCCGAATGGCCATCAGTGTGCCGTCGGGGGCCTCGGTCATCTGGTTGTGCCCAACCGGTAGGTTGACCACCTGCACGGACTTGCCCGCGTTGCGGGCAATGGCGATCAGGCCCTGCGCGGCCTTGGGGACCGTCATCTGGTCTTGCGTACCCAGTGCAAATAGCACCGGGCACTGCACCTGGGCCATGGCCTGCTCGCCGTTGGCATAACTGTCGCAGGCCACGAAGCCCCGGTGGAACAGGTTGACCTGCGGGTTGCTGCGCAGCACCTTGCGGCCCAGCGCCATGCCCGCGCCATACACCCAGAAGCCCGCACCCGAGGGTGGCGCCAGCGTGCTGCGCGAGAACACGTTGACCATGCGCAGCGCTTTCTCTGGCTCGTTCAATGCCGATTCGATGAGGGCGGGCGACACCTTCATCGGGTAGGCCGTTCCCACCAGCACCAGGTGGCTCACGCGCGGGCCCATTTGCGCGGCTGCTTCCAGCGCAATCAGTGAGCCCCAGCTGTGGCCCACCAGAGCGGCGCGCTCAATGCCCAGGGCATCAAGCAGCGTCGCCACAAAAGCAGCGCCTTGCTCAACACTGGCCGGGGCATCGCCGCCGCTGCGGCAGTGGCCGGGCAGGTCGATGGCCAGCACGTTCCAGCCGTGGTTGGCCAGGTAGCGGCTTTGCAGGGCCCACACGCTGTGGTCGTTGAGTACGCCATGGATGAGCACCACAGTGGGCTTGGCGGCGTCGAAGGCCTTGCCGCCGGTGTAGCAATAGACGGGGCTGCCGTTGACTTGGATATGCATGGTCAGGCCCCCGCTTTCTCGGCCGCCTTGAGGGCGCGCTTCAGATCGTCGATCAGGTCGTCGGCGTCTTCGAGGCCAATGGACAGCCGGATCGTGCCCTGGCTGATGCCGGCGTTGGCAAGGGCTTCGTCGGTCATGCGGAAATGCGTGGTGCTGGCCGGGTGGATCACGAGGCTGCGGCAGTCGCCCACGTTGGCCAGGTGGCTGAAGACCTTGAGGGTTTCGATGAACTTCTTGCCCTGCTCGCGGTTGCCCTTGAGGTCGAAGCTGAACACCGAGCCCGCCCCACGCGGCAGCAGCTTTTGCGCCAGCGCATGGCTGGGGTGCGATGCCAGCATGGGGTGGCCCACCCGCGACACAAAGGGCTGCGCGGCCAGGAACTCCACCACCTTTTCCGTGTTGCGCATGTGGCGTTCCATGCGCAAGGGCAGGGTTTCGATGCCCTGCAGGATGAGCCAGGCCGTGTGCGGGCTCATGCAGGCGCCAAAGTCGCGCAGGCCCTCGCGGCGGGCGCGCAGCAAAAAGGCGCCCACGGTGCTCTCTTCGGTGAACACCATGTTGTGAAAGCCGTCGTAGGGCTGGGTCAGTTCGGCAAACTTGCCGGCCGATTTTGGGCCGTCCCAGTCAAAGCTGCCGCCATCCACCACGATGCCACCCACCACGGTGCCGTGGCCCGAGAGGAATTTGGTGGCCGAGTGGTAGACCAGATCGGCGCCATGTTCAAACGGCTTGATGAGCCAGGGCGAGGTGAGGGTGGAGTCCACCAGCAGCGGCACGCCTGCCTCGTGGGCGATGGATGAAACGGTGGGGATGTCCAGCACATCCAGGCCCGGGTTGCCCACGGTCTCGCCAAAGAACAGCTTGGTGTTGGGGCGCACGGCGGCGCGCCAGCCGTTGATGTCGCCGGGCTTGACAAAGGTGGTCTCGATGCCAAAGCGTGCCAGCGTGTAGTGCAGCAGGTTTTGCGAGCCACCATACAGTGCCGTGCTGGCCACGATGTGGCTGCCCGCGCCCATCAGCGTGGCGATGGCCAGGTGCAGCGCGGCCTGGCCGCTGGCCACGGCAATCGCGCCCACGCCGCCCTCCAGCGCCGCAACGCGCTGCTCCAGCACCGCGTTGGTCGGGTTGCTGATGCGGCTGTACACATGGCCTGGACGTTCGAGGTTGAACAGCGAAGCGGCATGGTCGCTTGATTCAAAGACGAACGAGGTCGTCAGGTGGATGGGCACGGCACGCGCGCCGGTGGCGGGGTCGGGGCTGGCGCCTGCGTGCAGCGCCAGCGTGTCAAAGCCGGGGTCGGAGTAACCGGGCATCTTGTGTCTCCCATGTTGTCAATGCAGGCGGGCATTGTGGGCTATATTTGCCGTGAACCAGCCTGTTGCGCCCAGCGCGCCCTCGGAGACAAAACCATGAAAGTCAGCGACATCCTTCGCGTCAAAGGAAACACACTCTACACCGTGACACCGGACGAACCCATCGCCGTTGCCTTGAGCGTGATGGCGGAAAAAGACATTGGTTCGCTGGTGGTGATGGAGTTGGGCGACCTGGTGGGCATGCTCACCTTCCGCGAAGTGATCCAGGCAACCGTGCGCAACGGTGGCAGCGTGGGCGCCATGCTGGTCCGCTCGGCCATGGACGACCATCCCCTGACCTGCACGCTCGAAACCGACATGGACGAGGTGCGCCGCATGATGCTGGACCGCCACGCGCGCTACATGCCTGTGATGGACCGCAAGATGCTGATGGGTGTGATCAGCTTTTATGACGTGGCCAAGGCCGTGGTGGACGCCCAGAATTTCGAGAACAAAATGCTCAAGGCCTACATCCGCGACTGGCCGGAAGACGAGTCCCGTAGCGGCTGACCGCCGCGTCGCCCGCGATTCCGGGCGTTGTTCTCAGCGCAGCTCTGTCGCCTTTGCGCAGAGCCAGGCTTCAATCTCATCGGGCGGCAGCGGCTTGCCAAACAGGTAGCCCTGCATCACCGGACAGCCGTGGGCCTGCAGCCACTGCTGCTGGCCGGTGGTCTCAACGCCCTCGGCCACTACCACCATGCCCAGGCTGTGCGCAATGCTCAGCACCGACACCGTGAGGGCGCGCGCCGTGGCGCTGGTGGTCAGGTCCTGCACAAAGGCCATGTCGAGCTTGAGCTCGCTGATGGGCAGGCGGTGCAGATAGCTCAGGCTGGAGTAGCCGGTGCCAAAGTCATCGAGCGACAGCTTGAAGTCCTTGTGGTGCAGCGCCTTGATGTTTTGCAGCGTGACCGGCCGCGCATCCATCATCACGCTCTCGGTGATCTCCAGCAGCACGTCGCTGGTGCGCAGGCCATGGCGCTCCAGTGCATCGCTGATCTCCTGGGCAAACTCGGGCCGGTGGAAGCTGCGGCCCGACAGGTTGACGGCCACGCAGGGCACGTCATGGCCTGCAGAGCGCCAGGCCGCCAGCTGCCGGCAGGCTTCATCCAGCAACCACAAGGTCAACTCATGGATCAGCCCGGCGTCCTCGGCCACAGGGATGAACTGCGACGGCGGCACCATGCCCCACTGCGGGTGGTTCCAGCGCGCCAGGGCTTCCACGCCATGCAGTGTGCCGGGCGAGCTGCTGAGCACCTGGGGCTGGTAGTGCAACGTGAGGCTGCGTTCGGCCAGCGCCTGCTGCAACGCGCGCTCCAGCGAGGCGCGTTCCTGCACGCGGCGGTTCATCTCGGCACTGAACAGCTGCATGCTGTGCCGGTGGTCGCTCTTGGCCTGGTGCATGGCCTGGTCGGCATGGCGTAGCAGCGTGTCGATGGTGTCACCATCGTTCGGAAACATCGCAATGCCGATGCTGGCGTGGGGCACATGGGTCTGCCCCAGGATGTCTAGCGGCTGGGCGATATCGTGCAGCACGCGGTGGGCGCTTTGCACCGCCTGTTCGGTGGTGCACTCGGACAACAGCAGCACAAATTCGTCGCCCGACAGGCGGGCGATCAGATCGCGGGCACGCAGGCCTTGCGTCAGGCGCTTGGCCACTTCGCTCAGCAGTACGTCGCCTGCGGCGTGCCCTTGGGTGTCGTTGACCTGCTTGAACCGGTCCAGGTCCACAAATAGCAGGGCGCCCGGACGGCCTTTTTTCTGAAGGTCGGCCAGGGCGCGCTCTGCGCTGCTGCGAAAGAGGGCGCGGTTGGGCAACCCGGTCAGCACGTCAAAAAATGCCAGCTGGTGGATGCGCTGGTGCGTGCTGTCACGTTCAATGGCCAGCGCGCACAGGTGCAGGCACACCTCCACCAGCCGCTGGTGCAGCGCGTCGGGCGCGCGGGGCTCGCGAAAATAAAAGGCAAAGGTGCCGATCGGCTGGCCCCGGTGGTCGCGGATGGGGCTCGACCAGCAGGCGCGCATCCCGCTGTCCGCAAACAGGTCACGGTAGCCGTCCCACAGCGGGTCTGATGCAATGTCGGTGACGACCACGGGCGCGTTGCGGAAAGCGGCCGTGCCGCACGAGCCTGCCTTGGGGCCAATGGGCTGTCCATCCAGTGCGCGGCTGATGGTGGCAGGCAGGCTGGGCGCCGCCAACGGGTGCAGCAGACCCTGTGCGTCCACCGCCAGGATGGTGGCCGTGACCTCGGGGGCAATGCGTTCAACCTCACGGCAGGCCAGGGTCATCAGCTCGGGCAGGGGCAGTTCATTGACCATGCCTTCGAGCACGCGCGTTTGCAGCACCTCGTGCATCTTCGTGAGCGTGATGTCTGTCAATATCGAGATGCTGCCCCCCGGACCTCCGGCGTCCTCCTTGGAGGCGTTGATCACTAGCGACACCCACCGTGGCTGCCCCGTCTTGCCGTAGAGCAGCGTATCGGTATGAAACTGGCCTTGTGTCTGGCCTTGTGTCAGGACGTCGGCACGGATGTTCGTGAGCAGATCCGGGTTTGCGTATGGGCCCAGCAGTACATCGCTCAGGAGCTTGCCCAATACTTCATCGGGCTCATAACCAAACAGCCGCGTGAAGCCTCCGTTGACGTAGACCACGCGCTTGTCGCTGTCGGTCAGAACAATGGCGTTGTCGCTGGCATCCAGCGCCCGGCGAAGTGGCATATCTGCCACGGGGGCGGGTGGCGAGGCACGGTTCGGCAATGCAGGACCGGGTGAGGGCGGCGCTAAAGCGGGCATGGGGTATCAGAAAGCGATGGTTGATGCTAGCAAGCCCGCAGTGCGCTGCCAAGCATAAAGGCGCCAGCTTGTACGATTTTTGCTCACGGCGAGGTGCTTTGTCACCCCGGTGTGTCATGCGGCAGTGCGGTAAAGCCCCGGGGAAGCGCCGTCCGTACTCAAGGCTCTGGGATAATCCGGCACCATGAGCGGCAACACTTTCGGCACCCTATTCGCAGTCACCAACTTTGGTGAATCCCACGGCCCGGCCATTGGCTGCGTGATCGACGGCTGCCCGCCCGGCATGCCGCTGGCCGAGGCCGACATCCAGGCCGACCTCGACCGCCGCCGCCCCGGCACCAGCCGCCATGTCACGCAGCGCAATGAACCCGATGCGGTCGAAATCCTCTCGGGCGTGTACGAGGGCAAGACCACCGGCACCCCCATTGCCCTGCTGATCCGCAACACCGACCAGCGCAGCAAAGACTACAGCAACATCGCCGAGAGCTTTCGCCCCGGCCATGCCGACTACACCTACTGGCACAAATACGGCATCCGCGATCCGCGCGGCGGCGGCCGCTCGTCAGCCCGCCTCACGGCGCCCACGGTGGCGGCTGGCGCGGTGGCCAAGAAATGGCTGGCCCAGCAATATGGCGTGCAGTTCCGTGCCTGCATGACGCAACTGGGCGAGCTGGCGATTCCGTTCGAGAGCTGGGAGCATGTGCACAGCAACCCCTTCTTTGCGCCCGTGGCCGACGTGGCCCAGTACGAGGACTACATGGACGCCCTGCGCAAGGCCGGGGATTCGTGCGGTGCCCGCATCCGCGTGCAGGCCACGGGCGTGCCGGTGGGGCTGGGCGAGCCGCTGTATGACAAGCTCGATGCCGATATCGCCTACGCGATGATGGGCCTGAACGCGGTCAAGGGCGTGGAGATTGGCGCCGGCTTCGCCAGCGTGGCGCAGCGAGGCACCACGCATGGCGATTCCATGAGCTCGGAAGGCTTTCGCAGCAACAACGCGGGTGGTGTGCTCGGAGGCATCAGCACCGGGCAAGACCTGGAAGTGAGCATCGCCATCAAGCCCACCAGCTCCATCATCAGTCCGCGCGAGTCGATCGACATCCACGGCCAGAGCGTCGAAGTGATCACCAAGGGCCGCCATGACCCCTGCGTGGGCATCCGCGCCGCACCCATTGCCGAGGCGCTGCTGGCCCTGGTGGTCATGGAGCACGCCCTGCGCCACCGCGCCCAGTGCGCCGATGTGGTGGCCGGCGTGCCGCCCATCCGGGCTTCGATTCTTTAAGGACTCAGGTGGCCCGGTTGCCCGTGATGGCCCGGTGGTTGTTGCGCCGGGGCGTGCGCACTGCCGCTGCCATGGGTGTGTTGGCGGCCCTGGCAGGCTGTGCCGCCGTGGCACCGGCGCCGCAGCACATCGACATCACGCTGATCGGCTTCAACGACCTGCACGGCCACCTGGAACCGCCACGCCTGGCGGTCAGCGTGCCGGGGCCTGCGGGGGCTGTGGCCGTGCCGGCGGGTGGCGCGGCCTATCTGGCCAGCGCCATTGCGGCGCTCAAGGCCCGCAATCCGCACCACGCGGTGGTGTCCGCCGGCGACATGGTGGGGGCTTCGCCACTGGCCTCGGCCCTGTTTCTGGACGAGCCCACCGTCGAGGCCGTCAACCGCATGCAGATTGATTTCAACGCCGTGGGCAACCATGAATTCGACCGCGGCTGGCGCGAGCTGCTGCGGCTGCAGCACGGCGGTTGCGAGCAGTTCACCGTGCGCACGCCCTGCCAGATTTCCCGGCCTTTTGACGGGGCCCGCTTTGGCTTTCTGGCTGCCAACACCGTGCGCGAGGATGGCCAGACGCTCTTGCCTGCCACGGGGCTCAAGCGTTTTCATGAAGGGGGTGCCACAGTCACCGTGGGGTTCATTGGCCTCACGCTCAAGGCCACGCCCACTATGGTGTCGCCCACTGGCGTGGCCGGGTTGCGGTTCGAGGACGAGGCCGCCACCGCCAACGCGCTCGTGCCGCAACTGCGGGCTCAGGGCGTCGATGTGATCGTGGTGGTGATCCACGAGGGCGGCAGCACCACGGCAGGCATCACCGAAACCAGCTGCGCGGGGCTGAGCGGCGACATCGTCCCCATCCTTGAGCAGCTCGACCCCGCCGTGGACGTGGTGGTCTCGGGCCACACGCACCGGGCCTATGTTTGCGACTACGCCAGCGTGAACCCGCAGCGCCCGTTTCTGCTGACCAGCGCAGGCCTGTATGGCACGCTGGTCACCGAGATTGCCCTGCGCGTGGACACCCGCACCCGCCGCGTGCTGCGCAAGGCGGCGCGCCAGGTCATCGTGCAGGGCGAAGGGTTCACGGGCCCGCAGGGCCGGGTGGACACGAAAGCCGTCGTGCCCGTGTTTTCTGCCGACCCCGGCGTGCAGCACATCGTTTCCACCTACCGCGCGGCAGCCGTGCCGCTGGTCCAGCGGCCCGTGGGGCAGGCCACCGCTGCCATCGTGCGGCAACCCGGCCCATCGCTCGAATCACCGCTGGGCAACCTGATTGCCGACGCCCAACTGGCAGCAACGCGCCTGCCCGAGCAGGGCGGGGCGCAGATGTCCGTCATGAACCCTGGTGGTGTGCGTGCCGATCTGGTGCCCGACGGGCAAGGGGTGGTGCGCTATGGACAGCTGTTTGCCGTGCAGCCTTTTGGCAACCACCTGGTGGTCAAGGCCCTCACCGGGGCCCAGCTGCGTGCGGCGCTGGAGCAGCAGTTTCACAGCGGCACCAACACGCCAGAGCGGCCGCGCGTGCTGTCGGTGTCGGCGGGGTTTGGCTATGCCTACGATCTCTCGCGGCCGGCCGGCGAGCGCATCAGCCACATGCTGCTGCATGGCCAGCCAGTGACCGACGAGACCCGTGTGCGCGTCGCCATGAGCAACTTCCTGGCCAGCGGCGGCGACAATTTCACGGCATTCGCGCAGGCACCCGACATGCTGGGCGGCGGCCAGGATCTGGACGCGCTGGAGGCCTATTTCCGCGCCCACAGCCCCGTGGCACCCCCGGCGACGAACCGCATCACCCGCAGTGCCCAGGGCACGGGATCAAGCCGGTAACCATCAAAAGTGCCGCTGGCGCTTGTGTATCAAGCGCTGATAGCTCTTTTTTTGATAGTGAACTGTTGCGGGTGCAAGCCCGCTGCCTCTGCGCCATGTGGCCTGCCGGCGACCGTGCTCCGGTCAGAAATTGCTATTTGATTGATAGCTGATAGCGCTTGATGCATAAGCGCTGCGGGCCAAAAATGTGCTAAATCTGGCTCAATTTACTTGCGAACCTCGTCGACCATCGCACGGAAGTCGTCGATATCTTCGAAGCTGCGGTACACGCTGGCAAAACGGATGTAGGCCACCTTGTCGAGCTTCTTGAGCTCGCGCATGACCAGTTCACCAATGCGGCTGGAAAGCACCTCGCGCTGCCCCAGGTTGAGCAGTTTTTCCTCGATGCGCTCAATGGCGCTGTCGATCTGGACGGTGCTCACGGGCCGCTTGCGCAGCGCCAGGTTGAATGAGGCGAGCAGCTTGCCGCGCTCGTATTCGATGCGGCGGCCGTCCTTTTTGACGATGGCCGGAAAGCTCACTTCCGGCCGCTCGTAGGTGGTGAAGCGCTTTTCGCAGGCGCCGCACTGGCGCCTGCGGCGGATGAAGACCCCATCCTCGGACACCCGGGTCTCGACGACTTGCGTCTCCAGGTGGCTGCAGAAGGGGCACTTCATGAGGGCAATGCGCCGGGATTAACCGTAGACCGGGAAACGTGCCGTCAGCGCGTTGACCTTGGCGCGCACGGCGGCGATGTTGGCTTCGTCGCGCGGGTTGTCCAGCACGTCGGCAATCAGGTTGGCGGTGATGCGGGCCTCTTCTTCCTTGAAGCCGCGCGTGGTCATGGCCGGGGTGCCAATGCGCACGCCGCTGGTCACCATTGGCTTTTCAGGGTCGTTGGGGATTGCGTTCTTGTTGATGGTCATGTGGGCGGCGCCCAGCACGGCCTCGGCTTCCTTGCCGGTGATGCCCTTGGCGCGCAGGTCCACCAGCATCACGTGGCTTTGGGTGCCGCCGCTCACGATGCGCAGGCCGCGAGCCGTCAGCGTCTCTGCCACCACCTTGGCGTTCTTCGCTACTTGCTCCTGATAGGCCTTGAATTCGGGCTGCAGAGCTTCCTTGAAGGCCACGGCCTTGGCTGCGATCACGTGCATCAGCGGGCCACCTTGCAGGCCGGGGAAGATGGCGCTGTTGATAGCCTTTTCGTGCTCGGCCTTCATCAGGATGATGCCGCCACGGGGGCCGCGCAGGCTCTTGTGCGTGGTGGAGGTGACCACGTCGGCGTGGGGCACGGGGTTGGGGTACACGCCGGCGGCGATCAGGCCCGCGTAGTGGGCCATGTCCACCATGAAGATCGCACCCACGTCCTTGGCCACCTTGGCAAAGCGCGCAAAGTCGATGTGCAGGCTGTAGGCCGAGGCACCGGCGATGATGAGCTTGGGCTTGGTTTCGTGGGCCTTCTTTTCCATCGCTTCGTAGTCGATGGCTTCGTTGGCATCCAGGCCGTAGGAGACCACGTTGAACCACTTGCCCGACATGTTCAGCGGCATGCCGTGCGTCAGGTGGCCGCCTTCTGCCAGGCTCATGCCCATGATGGTGTCGCCGGGCTTGAGGAAAGCCAGGAACACGGCCTCGTTGGCAGATGCGCCGCAGTGGGGCTGTACGTTGGCGGCTTCGGCGCCGAAGATCTGCTTGACGCGGTCGATGGCCAGTTGCTCGGCCACGTCTACATGCTCGCAGCCGCCGTAGTAGCGCTTGCCGGGGTAGCCTTCGGCGTACTTGTTGGTCAGCTGCGTGCCCTGGGCCCACATGACGGCGGGCGAGGCGTAGTTTTCGCTGGCAATCAGCTCGATGTGCTCTTCCTGGCGCTTGTTTTCGGCCTGGATGGCAGTAAAGAGTTCGGGGTCGGTTTGTTCGACAAGAATATTGCGGTGGTACATGGCAGTCCTATGAACTGATGTCCCTTGAAACAAGGGCTGCCCAGGCGAACGGCGGAACGCAGAAGGTTTTGAACCCTTGCGGCACGCTCCCTAGTGGTTCACAAGAGGCGTGCCCTTGCCGGTTTCCACGTCAGCGGCGGCACCCTTGTGGGAGCCGCGCCTATCGCCAGTCGCGTACGCCCCTAGTGTAGCTGACCGGCGCCCCATTGCCTCGTCGGACTGCTGGTTGCCAGGGGGGTTAAAGCAGGGCAATCTTGTCGCCGTCAGCCTCGTCAGGGGTGGCGACGGCGGCGGCAGGTGTGGTGACGGGGACGGTGCGGGCCGGGGCCTGGGTCGACAGGGTGGCGGGCGGGTTCATGGGGGCGGAGCGTCCACCCGCGACCTGGCGCAGCCGGAAATGTTCGGCCAGCACCTTGGCGGTGTAACCGCCGTCATCGGGCAGATTGGCCGCGCCCACGTAGTAGCGCAGCCCGCCTTCGACCGATCCAGCCCGCGCAATGCATTCCTGCAGCACCTTCACGCCGACGCGCAGGTTGGTGACCGGGTCGAATGCCGCGAAATGGCCGCCAAAGTTTTCATACTTGTCGGTATGAATTCGCGTCATGACCTGCATCAGACCCTGGGCCCCCACCGCACTTTGGGCAAACGGGTTGAAGCTTGATTCGATGGCCATGATGGCCAGGATCAGGGTGGGATCTATCTTGGTGCGTGCACCGGCCTCATAGGCTTCAGCCACCAGTGCGCTCAGGGGCTCTGGCGCAACGCGGTACTTCTTGCTCAACCAGTAAGCCACAGCAGCCTGCTCCTTGGGCAGGTCCTTGGGGTTGCTGGCGGTGGCGCGCTCGCTGGCATCCAGCTCGACGGGCATGTCCAGCAGGGCGACCTGGCGGGACTGCAGCCAGTCTCTCAGCTGCTCCTCACCCGCCTGGCGCAGGTCCGGGCGGGCAGTGAGGGTCAAAACGACAAAGGCAACGGCCAGCCCGATGAGGGCAAAACTGTTGTGGGTGATTTCAAGGAAACCTTCGGTCACGTCGGCAACGAAAGTTCGTACGCCGGAGACAATTTTTCCTGACGCTGTCATAGCTCTTCCTTTCTGAGGCGACTCCTGCTGGCGATGCGGCCGTCAACGACGGGCATCGGTTCGGGGATTCACCTGGATTGGTACGCCATCAATTTTTTTGCTTTGTTCATGACGCAACGCATTGAATTGACTTAGCCGGGTTCGGCAGCGGGTTGGGGTTTTTACCAGCCCTGTTGTGGGCTGGCGGATTCTAGAAGCTCACTTAATGCCAAGTCAATACTAACAATGTTTGTTTATATACTTATTTATTATAATAAATATGTGAAAAAACCCAGTGAATGGCTGAATTCTGGAAATTTCACGGAGTGGTTGCGGGGGTGTTTTGTGACGCCCGTATGTCAAATTTAATCGCGGCCTTGCTGCCCATTGAGAATGCAATTTGAGTCGGTTCGGCGAATTTGCTAAGGTTGCTTCGCCTGCGCATGCAGGCATCGCCAGACTGGGCAAAGTCTCCCGCCGAAGGCATGCAGTGCCCCGGTGCAGCAGATGCAGCTTTTATGGCAAGCCTTGGAGGCAATCCCTTGTCTCCTCGCAACGTGGATCTTCATCTCCAGGTTGCGAAATGATGGCAAAGACCGTTGTGTCAGCCGTCAAGCCCGGTGGGCAGACCATGAGGTCTGTTCGCCGGGCTTTCTTGTTGGTGCGGCAGTCCTGGGCGTCTGCGGGCAGGCTGGGCGAACGGGTCTGTGCGCCTGTAGCGCACATATATAGAGATAATGGGGTGGTTCTCTGTGGTGTACCTCGTTGCGCCAGGAGACGCAGTCCATCAATTGACCTGCCTGCGTCAGCCGACCTGACCGGCTTGCGCCAGATCATTTCCTGGAATGTGTGGCCAAGACCGTGGCGTGGTCTTTTGCTGGAACCCGGTGAAAATAGCACTTTTACCCGCAGGCGTGCATTGCCTGTCGCCGCCGCGGCCCGCTTGCCAAAGTAGCTTGTACGGCCCTCGTCATCCATTGGATCCATGTTTCCTTTTTTTTCTCGCAGCAAAATGTCCGACGCACCTGAAGTGAATCCGGCCCCGGCCAAAACCCAAGAGTCGCATCCGCTGGACGCGCTGACTGGTGGCGCCTTTTCGGCTGCCACGTCGAGTGAGCGGGCTTCCAGAATTCGTGACTGGCTCGCGTCCCAACCTGCGCCTGAGCAACTCCAGGAGGTATTCAAGGAGCTGAGCGGGCGTGACAAGGGCGCCGCACGCGCGGTGCGTGAACGGCTGGATGAAATCCGCCGTGCCAAGGGCCAGGAGGCCATTGCGGCCGAGTGGGCCGAGAAAGCCCAGGCATTGCTGGCGGCTCCCAAGCTCAACATTGCCGACGCTCTGGCGTGGCAGCGTGATGCGGCCAAAGCGGGCGCGCCCCTGTCGCGCGAACCCCTGTCTCTGCTCAAGGTGCAGGTGGCCGATCGGGTGAAGGTGATCGAAGACCTGCAGCACCGTGTTCAGGTGCAGCGGGAAGCCGCCGTGCTGCTGGCCCAGCGCATCGAGGTGCTTTCTACCAAGTCCTGGAAGGATGCCCATGCTGCGCTCGAATTGCTGCGTGCCGACGTCGCCCGCTGGCAGGAGCAGGCTCAGGAGCTGACGGGCGACGCCAGCTGGGCCAGTGTGGAGGCACGCTTTCCGCCGCTGCTGGAGGCATCGCGCACGCAGCTGCTGGTGGTGTGGGACGCCTTCCAGCCCGCCGTGGCGCAAGCCGCTGCGGCGGCCGACGACGCCGCAGCGCCTCTGCCTCCTGTGCCTGTGTGGGCCGATGAGTTGCGTGCCGCGCGGGGGTTGCCGACCGAGGCAGCGGCCGCCGCCGCAGCAGCCAAGCCCGCCCGCGCAGTCAAACCTAAAGTCGCTCCGGAGGTCGTTGAAAAAGCCGCGCAGATCGTGCGCGATGCCTTGGCGACCCTGGAAAAGGAAACCGCCGAAGGTCACGGCAAGGCCAGCGCAGGTGCTGCTGCTGCGCTGCGTGCGGTGCTGAAGGTGCATGGCAAGCACATCGATACTCCTTTGGAGCACCAGGTGCACGCCGCGCTGGTGGCTGCTGGCGAGCTCGAAGGCTGGCAGCGTTGGAGTGCAGACCAGGTGCGCGAAGACCTGGTCGCCAAGGCCGAGGGGCTGCTCCATCGTCCCGATGGCCAGGCCCTGGGTGGCCGCAAGATGCAGGAATCTCTGCGCCAGTTGCGCGAGCAGTGGAAGCAGTCAGACCAGGGCGGTGCGCCCAACCATGCGTTGTGGAAAAAGTTTGATGAGGCGTGCAATGCCGCGCACAAGGTGGTCGAAGCCTGGCTCGAAAAAATCCGTACCGAAGCTGCCGAGCACAAGGCCCAGCGTGTGGCACTGATCGAAGAGGTCAAGGCGTGGGCACAGGAGCATGCCGCCTCGGGCGACTGGAAGGCCATCAACCGTGCATTGCACCAGTTTGGCGACCGTTGGCGTGAGGGCGGCCATGTGGGCGAAAAGATCTTTGCCGAACTGCAGCCACTGTGGAAGCAGGTCATTGCCGCTGCCGCTGCGCCACTAGAGAGCGCACAGAAAGAGAGCCTGGCCCGTCGCCACGCCATGATTGACGAGGCCGTGGCGCTGGGCGCTGCACCCACGCTGCGCATTGACGCCGTGAAGGCCTTGCAGCAGCGCTGGCAGGCCGAGGCGCAGGCCGTGCCGCTCGATCGCAAGCATGAGCAAAAGCTGTGGGATGCCTTCCGCAAACCGATTGACGAAGCCTTCAACCGCAAGTCGGCAGACCGCGAGAAGGCCGTGACCGAACTGAGCGCACGCGACCGGGTGGTGCTGGAGGCCTCCAAGGCGCTGGAAGCCGCCAACGCCACGGGCGACGCGCAGCAGATTCGCACCGCCATGCAGGCGCTGGAAGCCGCGCTGCACGGGCAGGCCCAGACGGCGCAGGCCGTGGCATCGGCGCAGAAAGATGCACAAAATCAGCTTGAAGCGCCCGCCCCATCTGCGCAAGAAGCTATTGAAAATATAGCATCGGATGTGGCTGATGAAGGCGCTCAAGAAGCGCCTACCGCCGCACCTGCCGCGCCCAAGCCGCCAGTGCGTCCGGTGGTGGCGGTGCGTGGCGACGACCGCCCCGGCATGAAGAAAGATGCGCCTGCAGCGCCAGGTCGTGGCGGGCGTCCGGGCGATCGCCGCGATGGCCGGGGTGATCGCGATGCCGGTCGGGGCCCGCGTGCAGACAGCCATTTTGGCGACCGCAATGACCGTGGCGGCCGCTTCGGTGATCGCCCCACTTACGAAGACCGCGGGCCGCGCCTGGGTGACACGGCTTTCCGTGCCCAGCGCGACGCCATGGAGCACGCACAGCTGGCGCTCAAGAAGCTGGCTGCGCAGGCCCATGGTGAAGCGCTGACCCAGTTGTTGACCGCCTGGGAAAAGCGCGATGCGGCGCTGTTGCCCGGTACGCAGGAACTGGGCGGCCGGGTGACGGCCGCTGTGCGTGGTGCCTGGTCGCAGGCGCTTTCTGCCCCCGCCACAGGCGATGCTGCCGAGGCCTTGCTTCGCCTGGAAATGGCCGCCGAGGCGCCCACCCCGGCAGAGCACATCGGCGCGCGCCGGATGCTGCAATTGCAGTTGCTCACGCGCCGCAACGATCCGGCGCCCGCCCAGACCTGGGGGCAAGATACTGCGCGTGTCCTGGCCAGTGCCAGTGACGCCGCCAGCGCGCGCCGTCTGCAGAACGTGCTGAAAACCTTGCTGCGCAAGTGATTGGATGAGCGCCGCATGAGTCCACGTCCTTTTGAGATGAAGGACGTGGAGGTTGCGGTGGCGTCCAGGCGTGATTGCGGTTTGCTGCACTTCTGGGGCGATCCCCCGGTAAGGATATTGCGAGCAAGCTTGCGGCTCAGCCGGGGCTTATCCTGGCGGCGCTCGGCTCCCGAGGCGGATGGGGTGGATGTGCTCGTCGGAACCGACATGGCCGGGCTGGATGATTGCCGCTCCGGAAAGCAAAAAAGCCGTTGCGATTGCAACGGCTTTTAATATTTTGGTGCCCAGGAGAGGACTCGAACCTCCACGATGTTACTCGCTAGTACCTGAAACTAGTGCGTCTACCAATTCCGCCACCTGGGCATTTCAGGAAAGAATCAAATTATAGAGCATCTTTTTGAGGCTGCAGGCCTTGGTGCGAAGATTTTTGCATTTCGCGTTGCGCTCGGGAATGCGCCGGCCGTGGATGCATTTGGGCTGCGGAAAATAAAAAAGCCACTGCGAGTGCAGTGGCTTGAATAGTTGAAAAACCGTAACCGGTTCTCGTTAAACTTGGTGCCCAGGAGAGGACTCGAACCTCCACGATGTTACTCGCTAGTACCTGAAACTAGTGCGTCTACCAATTCCGCCACCTGGGCATTTCAGGAAAGTCTAAGATTGTATATCAAAAAAATTACCCCCGACGCACCCGCTGCGCATCTGTCGGACGAAATTGAAGGCAGCGTACAGGGGCACCGCGACGGCCATGGATTCGTCATTCGCGATGACGGCGAAGGCGACATCTACATCCCCCCCAATGAAATGCGCGCAGTCCTGCACAAGGACCGTGTGCGTGTGCGCATCGTGCGCCAGGATCGCCGCGGCCGCCCCGAGGGGCGCGTGGTGGAAATCATCGAACGCCCGCCGCAGCCCCTGATCGGCCGACTGCTGCAGGAAAGCGGCGTCTGGCTGGTGGCGCCTGAAGACAAGCGCTACGGGCAGGATGTGCTGATCCCCAAGGGCGCCACCGGCGCGGCCAAGCCAGGGCAGGTGGTGGTGGTCGAGCTGACCGAGCCCCCGGCGCTGTTTGGCCAGCCCGTGGGGCGCATCACCGAGGTGCTGGGCGAGGTGGACGACCCGGGCATGGAAATCGAAATTGCGGTGCGCAAATATGGCGTGCCGCATGAGTTTTCTGCCGAATGCCTGGCGCAGGCCAAGGAGCTGCCCGACAAGGTGCGCGCGCAGGACAAGCGCCAGCGCGTGGACCTGACCGATGTGCCCCTGGTCACCATCGACGGCGAAGACGCGCGCGACTTTGACGACGCCGTCTATTGCGAGCCCGCCAAGGTCGGCCGCTCCAAGGGCTGGCGCCTGCTGGTGGCCATTGCCGACGTGAGCCACTATGTGGAGACCGGCAGCGCCATCGACATCGACGCCTACGACCGCGCCACCAGTGTGTATTTCCCGCGCCGCGTGATCCCCATGCTGCCCGAGAAGCTGAGCAACGGCCTGTGCTCGCTCAACCCCGAGGTGGAGCGCCTGTGCATGGTCTGCGACATGCTGGTCACCGCCAAGGGCGAGGTGCAGGCCTACCAGTTCTACCCGGCCGTGATGTACAGCCACGCGCGCTTCACCTACACCGAGGTGGCGGCCATCCTGGCCAACACCCGTGGCCCCGAGGCCAGCAAACGCAAGGACCGGGTCAAGGACCTGATCAACCTGCACGACGTGTACCGTGCGCTGCTGGTGGCGCGCCGTGAGCGCGGCGCGGTGGACTTTGAAACCACCGAGACGCAAATCATCTGCGACGAGAACGGCCGCATTGAAAAGATCGTGCCGCGCACCCGCAACGATGCCCATAAGCTGATTGAGGAAGCCATGCTGGCGGCCAACGTGTGCAGCGCCGACTTCATCGCGCAGGGTGGCCAGCCAGGCCTGTTCCGTGTGCACGAAGGCCCTACGCCCGAGAAGCAGGAAATTCTGCGCGGTTACCTCAAGGCCATGGCGGTGGGCATGACGATTGGCGACAACCCCCATCCGTCGGAGTTCCAGGCGATTGCCGAGGCCACCAAAGACCGGCCCGACGCGCAGCAGATCCACACCATGCTGCTGCGCTCCATGCAGCAGGCCATCTACACGCCCGTCAACAGCGGTCACTTCGGCCTGGCATTCGATGCCTACACGCACTTCACCAGCCCGATCCGGCGCTACCCCGACCTGCTGGTGCACCGTGTCATCAAGGCCATTCTGGGCAAGAGCAAATACAAGCTGCCCGCGCTGCCCACCCCGGGCGAGGCCCATGCCAAGCTGGCCAAGCGCCTGGCGGCCCGCGTGGCGGCGCCGGGCACCAAGCCGCGCAAGGATGTGCCGCCCCCCAGCCGCGATACGCAGGCCTGGGAGGCCGCCGGCCTGCACTGCAGCGCCAACGAGCGCCGCGCCGACGAGGCCAGCCGCGATGTCGAGGCCTGGCTCAAGTGCAAATACATGCGCGAGCATCTGGGCGAGGAATACAGCGGCGTGGTCAGCGCGGCCACCAGCTTCGGCATTTTCGTGACGCTGGATGCGATGTACGTCGAAGGCCTGGTGCACATCACCGAGCTGGGCGGCGAATACTTCAAGTTCGACGAAGCGCGCCAGGAGCTGCGCGGTGAACGCACGGGTATCCGTTATTCGATTGGCACGCGGGTGCGCGTGCAGGTCAGCCGCGTGGACCTGGATGGACGCAAGATCGATTTCCGCCTGATCCGCGAGGGTGAGGAACTGCTGGGCCGCGCACTCAAGGACAAGGGCGTGGCGCCGCAATCGGATGGCGCGCGCAAGGCGGGTGGCCGTTCGGCGGGCCGCCAGCGCGCACCGGCACCTGAGTTGTCTGCCACCGAGCGCGCCTCGATGACGCGGGAGCAGGCCGCGCGCTCTCCGGCCAAGGCAAAGTCATCGGCCAAGAAGGCCGCCGCCAACGGCAACGCCGGCAAAAGCAAGGGCCGCAAGCCGCGCCGCAGTTGAGCCCAAGGCAGCCCACCGCGCGGCAGCGGTGTCCGGTTTGCTCTTTTTATGATAGCTGCTAGCGCTTTATGGATAAGCGCTAGCGGGCTTTTTTATGCATAACTTTCGGTGATGTGCCGCGCCAGGGCGCTGGCTGTCAGCGTGCGCCCCGCAGGCCAGTGGTCAGCGGCAAGGCCGTGGATGTACACGGCTTCTAATGCTGCGCGCCGGGCTTCGACGCCCGCTGCCAGGCGCGCACCCACCATGCCCGCCAGCACGTCGCCGGTGCCCGCCGTGGCGAGCCGTGCGTTGCCGGTGGGGTTGATGGTTGGGGGGTGCCCCGGTGCTGCGGTCACGGTGCCCGATCCCTTGAGCACAGCCACGCACTGGAACTGCTCTGTCAGTTGCTGCGCTGCATGGAGCCGGTGGGCCTGCACCTCGGCGGCGGACAGGCACAGCAGCCGAGCCGCTTCGAGCGGGTGCGGTGTCAGCACCGTGGGCAGCCCCCGCGCGGCGCGTGACGCGACACCGGCGCGCAGCGCGGCATCGGCGGCCACGGCGTTGAGCGCATCGGCGTCCAGCACCAGCCGGGCGGCTTTTTCCAGCACGGCGGGCAGCACCGCGCGCACGGCTTCGCCACCGCCACAGCCGCACACCACCGTGAGCTGTTCCAGCGCCAGCGCGTCAAAGCGGCGAAACATCAACTCGGGCTGCGTCCCATCCAGCGCCATCTGGCCATCGTCAAGCAAGGCCACCAGCACCCGGCCCGCGCCGGCGTGCAATGCGGCAGATGCCGCCAGCAGCGCAGCGCCCGTCATGCCCAGGCCGCGCGCCGCCAGGCCTTCGCCACCTACAACCGCCACGTCGCCATAGCTGCCCTTGTGGCTGGCGTGGTTGCGCGGTGCGGGCAGGGCGGGGCCGGCCAGCCATGCACTGGGGGGCTCTGGTTGCTGAGATACGCCCAGATCATCCAGCCAGACGCTGCCGGCCGCGTCGCGCCCAGCCGCCGTGAACAGGCCGGGCTTGAGCGTGAGCAGGCTGAGCGTGTGGCGTGGTTTGTGCGTATTGCGGGATGCGGGCGGTGCCGGCAATGCGAAACCTGCAGCGAACTGGCCCGTGTCCGCATCCAGGCCCGAGGGCAGATCGACGGCCAGCACGGGCGCCGGGTTGTGCTGCAAGGCCGCCAGCAGGGCCAGCATCCGGCTGTCGGGCGCCCGCGTGGTTGTGGAGGTGACGCCAATCCCCAACAGGGCATCGATGCACAGGTCGGCGGCGGTCATGCCGGGGGGCGCTGCGTCGGCCCAGGTCACGCCTGCGACCTGTGCGCGCTGCCATGATTGGCGGGCGTCAGCGGGCGCGTGCTCGGGGGTGCCGAGCCAGGTCACCACCACCCGCCGTCCATTGCGCTGCAGGTGCATGGCCGCCTCCAGCCCATCGCCGCCGTTGTTGCCGGGGCCGCAGGCAATCCACACGGTGCGGGCATGGGGAGCCAGCGCCCGTGCCAGCCGAGCCACCGCCAGGCCGGCGCGCTGCATGAGGGTGTGCGGCGCCAGGGCTGCCGCGGCCTGTTGCTCCAGGCGCCGGGTGGCTGCCGTGTTGAACAGGGGGTGCGGCTGCTGGGGTGTGATGAGGTGCATGGCAGTTTTTTCCATGGGGGCATCAATCAGAAAGCATTGTCTATTGTGGGCTGTCAACGGTGCGGCGAGCCATTGCTGCGTCAGGCCCTGAATCCGGGCGCAAAAGCCTCCCGCAGCCATTCCACGAAAACCGCCACCGCGCGCGGCACATGGGCCGAGTAGGGGCGGATTGCATGGATGGTCTCGCTGAAGGTGCCCACGGGCCGCCAATCCGGCAGCACTTCCACCAGTTTCCCGGCCTGCAGCGCCGCCTGCGCGCTGAAGTCGGGCACCAGCGCAATGCCCAGGCCCGCCAGTGCCGCATCGCGCAGGGCCTCGCTGTTGTTGGCGGCCAGCGGGCCGGTGACGGGCACGGTCATGCGTGGGGAGTTGCCCGGCACCACGGGCTCGAAGGTCCACGCCGGGGCTTCCTGGGTGCGGGGGTAGTGCAGGCAGTCGTGCAGGCGCAGGTCGTCGGGCGTTTGGGGCATGCCGGTGCGGCGCAGGTAGGCGCGGTTGGCTACCAGCACGGACCGCGTGGTGCACAGCAGCCAGGCCACATGGGTGTCGGGTGCCACGGCCGTGTGGCGGATGGCCAGGTCCAGGCCTTCGAGGGTGAGCGAGCGCAGCTTGTCCGACAGGTCCAGCTCCAGCCGCACCTCCGGGTAGGCGCGCAAGAACGCGGGCAGCCGGGGCACCAGTTGCTGGCGTGCCAGCGCCACGGGGGCGGTCACGCGCAGGCGGCCGTGGGGCACACCGGCGCGGTCGCGCACGCCGGCAAAGCTCTCGGCGATGCGCTCGAAGGCGCCGCGCGTGTCGTCCACCAGTTGCCGCCCCGCCTCGGTCAGGCCCACGCTGCGCGTGGTGCGCCGCACCAGCGGCACGCCTGCCGCGCGCTCCAGCTCGGCAATGTGCTGGCTCATGGCCGCCTTGCTCACGCCCAGGCGCGCCGCCGCGCCGGTGTAGCTGCCCTGTTCGCCCAGCACCACCAGCCAGTGCAGGTGGGACCAGAGGGCTTCTGGGTGGATGGGGTTCGTCGATTTCATGCCGCTATTGTTCACCATGATGAACAATCAATTCACGGCGGCGGTCTTGGCGGGACGCGGCGCGGCTTCTAGACTGCGGGGCACTTTCCACTGATTTTTAAGAGGTTTGCATGACCACCGCCACCCAGTCGACCCCCATTGGCCACTACATCCAGGGCCAGCGCGCCGCAGGCACCAGCACCCGCAGCCAGGAGGTGACCAATCCCGCCACGGGCGCAGTGACGGGCCGCGTGGCGTTGGCCAACCGCGCCGATGTGGATGCGGCCGTGGCGGCTGCGCAGGCGGCTTTCCCTACCTGGGCCGACACGCCACCCATCCGCCGCGCCCGCGTGCTGTTCAGGTTTCTGGAGCTGGTCAACCAGCACAAGGACGCGCTGGCCCACGCCATCACGGCCGAGCATGGCAAGGTGTTCACCGACGCGCAGGGCGAAGTGGCGCGCGGCATCGACATCATCGAATTTGCCTGCGGCATTCCGCAGTTGCTCAAGGGCGATTTCACCGACCAGGTCAGCACGGGCATCGACAACTGGACGCTGCGCCAGCCCCTCGGTGTGGTGGCGGGCATCACGCCGTTCAACTTCCCGGTCATGGTGCCCATGTGGATGTTTCCGGTGGCCATTGCTGCCGGCAACACCTTCGTGCTCAAGCCCAGCCCGACCGATCCCACGGCCTCGCTGCTGATGGCCGACCTGTTCCAGCAGGCAGGGCTGCCCGATGGCGTGTTCAACGTGGTGCAGGGTGACAAGGAGGCTGTGGACGCGCTCATCGAGCACCCTGACGTGAAGGCCATCAGCTTTGTGGGTTCGACCCCCATCGCCAACTATATTTACGAAACCGGTGCCCGCCACGGCAAGCGCGTGCAGGCCCTGGGCGGCGCCAAGAACCACATGGTCGTCATGCCCGACGCCGACATCGACCAGGCCGTGGACGCGCTGATTGGCGCAGGCTACGGCTCGGCCGGCGAGCGCTGCATGGCCATCAGCGTGGCCGTGCTGGTGGGCGATGCGGCCGACCAACTGGTGCCCAAGCTCATCGAGCGCACCCGGGCCCTCAAGGTGCTCAACGGCACCAACCTGGCGGCCGAGATGGGGCCCATCGTGACCCGCGCGGCCCACGAGCGCATCTCGGGCTACATCGATCTGGGCGTGAATGAGGGCGCGCAGCTGCTGGTGGATGGCCGTGGTTTTGACGGCAAGCAGGCCGGCGAAGGCTGCGAAGGCGGTTTCTGGCTGGGCGGCACGCTGTTTGACCATGTCACGCCCGCCATGCGCATCTACAAGGAAGAGATTTTCGGCCCCGTGCTGGCAGTGGTGCGCGCCAAGGATTTCGGTGAAGCGGTGAAACTGGTCAATGACCATCAGTTCGGCAACGGCGTGGCCTGCTTCACGCGCGACGGCAACGTGGCCCGCGAGTTCGGCCGCCGCATCCAGGCGGGCATGGTCGGCATCAACGTGCCGATTCCCGTGCCCATGGCCTGGCACGGCTTTGGCGGCTGGAAGCGCAGCCTGTTTGGCGACATGCACGCTTATGGTGAAGAAGGCGTGCGTTTTTACACCAAGCAAAAAAGCATCATGCAGCGCTGGCCGGAGAGCACGCCCAAGGGCGCCGAGTTTGTGATGCCGACGGCGAAGTGAGGCGAGTCGGCTTGTTCGAAAAACAAGGGGCTGCAAGCCCCTTTTTTTGCGGGGGTTCAGAAGCGCTGAATCCCCAGACCGTCCAGACTGACATCGGGGCTGCGCTGGCCGATCAGGTCGGCCACGGCGCGGGCGCAGCCGCTGGCCAGCGCCCACCCGCCCGCGCCATGCCCGGTGTTGAGCCACAGCCCGGGCACACCGCTGGCGCCCACCACGGGCGCACCATCGGGCAGCGTGGGGCGTGCGCCGCGCCACACCTGCAGCCCGGAGGACAGCAGGGCGCCGCCCGGAAACCATTCGTTCATGCGGAGGTAGAGCTGCTGCAGCGTGGGGGCGTGGTGCGCGGCACCTTGCCCGCCCAGCTCGGCACCGCCGGCGATGCGCACGCGCTGGCCCAGGCGGGTGATGGTGATCTGGTGCTGGCTGTCCACCACGCTGGCCACGGGCGCATGCAGCGCCTCGCGCAGCGGTGCGCTGATGCAATAGCCATGCAC
This sequence comes from Acidovorax sp. T1, assembly GCF_002176815.1. NCBI lineage: Bacteria > Pseudomonadati > Pseudomonadota > Betaproteobacteria > Burkholderiales > Comamonadaceae > Acidovorax > Acidovorax sp. T1. The sequence goes on from NZ_CP021648.1 coordinate 1,353,892, forward strand.
AGCCGCCAACGGCAGGCGCAAGCCCAGCGGGCGCAGCAGGGCGGCCGATGCCATGCCGGCGCACAGCACGACGGCGTCAAAGGGCCGCGTGCCGCTTTCGCCATGCACCTGCACGCCCATGGGCCGGGATGCCAGCCGGGTCACGCGGGTGCCAAAAGCAAACTCCACGCCGCCGGCTTGCATGCCCTGGCGCAGCAGTTGTGCGAACAGCCGGCAGTTGCCCGCCATGGCGTCGGGCAAGTGCAGCGCCCCCGCCAGCGGGGTTTCGGGGCACAGGCCGGGCTCGATCTGGCGTGCGGCGTCGGCATCGACCTCGCGCAGCGCAACGCCGGCGTCGCGCAACAACTGCAGGACGGGTTGCCACCGGGCCTGTTCTTGCGGGGTGCGCAGCAAAATGAGCCGGCCCTGGTTGCTTTCAAAGTCCAGCGCGTGCTCAGTTGCGATCTGCAGCAGGCGCTGCTGGCTGTAGCGGGCCAGGCCCTCCAGCGCCGCCAGCTGCGCGGCCTGCGCGCCGCGCCGTGCTGCGCGCCGCCAGCGCCACAGCCATGCCAGGTCGGCCCCCTTGACGCCTTGGGCCAGCCGCAGCGTGGCGCGCCGGCCCATGAGCTTCAGCGGCGTGCCCAGGCCGGGCGTGGCCCAGGGTGTGAGCAGGTGTGGCGCCAGCAGACCGGCGTTGGCAAAGCTGGCTTCTTCGGCGACGGCGTTGCGCTGTTCCAGCACGGTGACCTCGTGGCCGTCGCGGGCCAGCTCGTATGCGGTGGACACGCCGACAATGCCGGCGCCCACGATGGCGATCTTCATGAGTTAGAGTGTTTTTGGCTTCTAGCGCTTGATGGTAAAGCGTTGGTAGCTATTATTTTTGTAGTGTCTGCTCGATCTGCAGGCCCACGTTGAGCACCGCGTCGTCGTGCAGGGCAGCGTGCCAGACCATCAGCCCGACCGGGAGTTCCCCGGCCACATGGCAGGGCAGCGACAGGGCGCAGCCATCGAGCATGTTCACCACGCTGGTGTTGCGCAGCAGCAGGGCGTTGACGCGAAAGAACTCGGCGTCGCGTTCGGCGCCGGGCGCCACATCGGCGATGGGGGGCGCCACCAGGGGCACCGTGGGCGAGAGCAGGGCGTCGTAGGGGGCCAGGGCGGCCTCCATGCGGGCTATCCAGTGCTGGCGCGCGTGCAGCAGATCAATGTAGTCAGCGGCCACCATGGTGGCGCCGCGCTCGATCCGGCTGCGCACCCGCGGGTCGTATTGCGGGGCGCGCCTGGCCAGCAGGGGGCGGTGCCAGGCGTGGCTTTCTGCGGCCGACAGGCTGCCGCTGGCCTGCATCGGCCCCAGTTCTGCCGTCAGTGGTAGTGCAATCTCTTCAATGTGCGCGCCCGCGCGGCGCAAAGTGTCCAGCGTGCGGGCGAACGCCCGGGCCACGGTGGCATCAAGGCCGTCGAGAAAGGTGGTGGAGGGCACGGCCAGGCGCCAAAAGCGCAGCGGCGCGGGGCTGCGCGTGACGCGCCGTGCGGCCAGCACCTCGTGCACCACGATGGCGTCGCGCACGCTGCGCGTCAGGGCGCAGGCCGTGTCCAGCGTGGTGGAAAGCGGAATGGCGCCCGTCGTCGGGACGAGGCGGGCCGTGCTCTTGAAACCCACAATGCCATTGAGCGCGGCAGGGATGCGGATGGAGCCGCCCGTGTCCGAGCCCAGCCCCACAAAGGCGGCACCGGTGGCCACGGAAACGCCCGCACCCGACGACGAGCCGCCGGGAATTCGCGGCGCGCCCGGCAGCGCACCAAAGCGCCCATCCCAGGCTGCGGGCGTGCCGAAATGCGGGTTCACGCCCACCCCCGAAAAAGCAAACTCCACCATGTTCGTGCGGCCGATGACCGTGCCACCAGCCGACCGCAGGCGGGCGACGGCGGGGCAGTCCTGCAGTGCTGGCGCTGCGTCGGCCAGCGCCGTGGAGCCGGCGGCGGTGGGCTGGCCCGCGATGTCAAAGAGGTCTTTGACCGACACCGAAAGCCCCGCCAGCGGTAGCCGGCTGGGATCGTTTTGCGCCACCGTGGTGCGCGCCGCCTCGGGCATAAGGCGCACAAAGGCGTGATCGCAGGCGGCAGACTGCGCCACTGCCAGGCATTGCTCCAGTTCGGCAGGGGCGGTGCTGGTGCCGTCCTCCAGGCGCTGGCGGGTGGTGGTCAGGTCAAAAAGCATGGCTGTGCTAGAATCTTTGGGTTTTGCTGAGAGTAGCAGCGTGTGCGATGCCGCAAGGTGGCGTGGGCGCGGCGAAGGCGGCAAGACCAATCGCAAACCAGCCCTGTCAAGGTGTTGCGTCTTCGTGCAAAGCACGGCGGCGCAAGTATTGGGGCTGGATTTTAGACCCAACCTTTGGAGTATTTCTATGTCCGTTACCATGCGCGAAATGCTGGAAGCCGGTGTCCACTTCGGTCACCAAACCCGCTTCTGGAACCCCAAGATGGCCCCCTACATCTTCGGCCATCGCAACAAGATTCACATCATCAACCTGGAAAAGTCGCTGCCACTGTTCCAGGAAGCCCAGAAGTTCGCCAAGCAACTGGCTGCCAACCGCGGCACCATCCTGATGGTCGGCACGAAGCGCCAGGCCCGCGAAATCCTGTCCACCGAAGCGCTGCGCGCTGGCGTGCCTTTCGTCGACCAGCGCTGGCTGGGCGGCATGCTGACCAACTTCAAGACCGTCAAGACCTCGATCAAGCGCCTGAAGGACATGAAGGCCCAGCTCGAAACCGGCCTTGATAGCCTGAGCAAGAAAGAGCAGCTGACGTTCAGCCGCGAAATCGCCAAGCTCGAAAAGGACATCGGCGGCATCCAGGACATGGCTGCCCTGCCCGACGCCATCTTCATCATCGACGTGGGTTTCCACAAGATCGCCGTGGCCGAAGCCAAGAAGCTGGGCATTCCGCTGATCGGTGTGGTCGATACCAACCACTCGCCTGAAGGCATCGACTACGTGATCCCTGGCAACGACGACTCGGCCAAGGCCGTGACGCTGTACGCCCGTGGCATCGCCGATGCGATCATCGAAGGCCGTGCCAACGCCGTGAACGAAGTGGTCAAGGCGGTGGCTCCTGAAGGCAGCGACGAATTCGTGGAAGTGCAAGAGTCCGCTGCCTGAAGTCCCGGCTGCGCGATGTATCGCGGATAAAAGCGGGGCCCCTGGTGAGCCCCCTTTTTTTTAGCCCGAATCTGAACTGACTGAACTGAATATTGAAGGAACAATGATGGCTGCAATTACCGCAAGCATGGTCGCTGAACTGCGCGGCAAGACCGACGCTCCCATGATGGAATGCAAGAAGGCGCTGACCGAAGCTGATGGCGACATGGCCAAGGCCGAAGAGCTGCTGCGCGTCAAGCTTGGCACCAAGGCCGGCAAGGCTGCATCGCGCATCACCGCTGAAGGCGTGGTGGCGAGCTACATCGACGGCACCACGGGCGCCCTGGTGGAAGTCAACAGCGAAACCGACTTCGTGAGCAAGAACGACAGCTTCATGGCCCTGGCCAAGGCTGCCGCTGAGCTGGTTGCCAAGCACAACCCCGCCGACGTGGCTGCTCTGGGCGCGTTGCCTTACGAGCAAGATAGCTTTGGCCCCACGCTGGAAGACGTGCGCAAGGGTCTGATCGGCAAGATCGGCGAGAACATGTCGTTCCGCCGCTTCAAGTACTTTGGCGGCAGCAGCAAGCTGGCTTCCTACCTGCACGGCTCGCGCATCGGTGTGGTCGTCGAGTTCGAAGGCGACGAAGCCGCCGCCAAGGACGTGGCCATGCACATCGCTGCCATGAAGCCCGTGGCCCTGACCAGCGCTGAAGTGCCTGCCGAACTGATCGAAAAAGAGCGCTCGGTGGCGGCTGCCAAGGCGGCTGAAGACGCTGCCAAGGCCACGGCCGAAGGCAAGCCTGTGCAGTCCGATGAAATCGTTGCCAAGCGCATCGAAGGCGGCGTGCAGAAGTTCCTCAAGGAAGTCTCGCTGTTCAACCAGGCTTTCGTGAAGAACGACAAGCAGACCGTCGAGCAGATGCTCAAGGCCGCCGGCACCACAGTCAAGGGCTTCACCCTGTACGTGGTCGGCGAAGGCATTGAGAAAAAGGTGGACGACTTCGCTGCCGAAGTGGCTGCCCAGGTGGCTGCTGCCAAGGCTGCTGCCTGATCGTTTCCGCAATCCCCCCAAGTCCCGACACCATCACCGGAGAAATTTCCCATGACCCACGCTGCACCAGCCCACAAGCGCATTTTGCTCAAGCTGTCTGGTGAGGCGTTGATGGGGGATGACGCCTTCGGTATCAACCGTGCCACCATCGTCCGCATGGTCGAGGAGATCGCCGAGGTGACCCGCCTGGGCGTCCAGGTGGCGGTGGTGATCGGTGGGGGCAATATTTTTCGTGGCGTGGCGGGTGGTTCGGTCGGTATGGACCGCGCCACCGCCGACTACATGGGCATGCTGGCCACCGTGATGAACGCGCTGGCTTTGGCGGATGCCATGGACAAGCAGGGCCTGGTGGCCCGTGTGATGTCTGCCATTGCCATCGAGCAGGTCGTCGAGCCCTATGTGCGCCCCAAGGCGCTGCAGTATCTGGAAGAGGGCAAGGTCGTCGTTTTTGCGGCCGGAACGGGCAACCCGTTCTTCACCACCGACACCGCCGCAGCCCTGCGCGGGGCCGAGATTGGTGCCGAGGTGGTTCTCAAAGCCACCAAGGTGGACGGCGTTTATACTGCCGACCCCCATAAGGACCCCACGGCTACGCGCTACACCCAACTCAGTTTCGACGAGGCGATGTCACGCAACCTGGGCATCATGGACGCGACGGCCTTTGCCCTGTGCCGCGACCAGAAGTTGCCTGTGCGTGTGTTTTCCATCATCAAGCACGGAGCCCTGAAGCGGGTGGTCATGGGCGAAGACGAAGGCACGCTGGTGTATGCCTGACCACCAGGCCCCGCCTGCCGCCTGCCTGCCCTGAGGAGAAACAATGACGATTGCTGATATCAAGAAAAACGCCGAAACCAAGATGGACCAGTCCATCGCTGCGTTCAAGAACAACCTGCAGAAAATTCGCACCGGTCGTGCGAACCCGGCCCTGCTGGACACCGTGCAGGTCGAGTATTACGGCTCCTTCGTGCCGCTGAGCCAGGTGGCCAACGTGGCATTGATCGATTCGCGCACCATCAGCGTCCAGCCCTGGGAAAAGGGCATGGGCGCCAAGATCGAAAAAGCCATCCGCGAAAGCGACCTGGGCCTGAACCCCGCGTCGATGGGCGACCTGATCCGCGTGCCCATGCCGCCCATGAGCGAAGAGCGCCGCAAGGAGATGACCAAGCTGGCGCGCAACGAAGGCGAAAGCGCCAAGATTGCCGTGCGCAACCTGCGCCGCGACGCCAACGAATCCGTCAAGAAGCTGGTCAAGGACAAGCTGGCGTCCGAAGACGACCAAAAGCGCGCCGAAGCTGAAGTGCAAAAATTCACCGACAGGCACATCGCCGAGATCGATTCCCTGGTGGCGGGCAAAGAACAGGAAATCATGGCGGTCTGAGCCCCTCGTCCACGGGTCTGATCGTTCTGCATGTCTGTACCACCGGTGGTGCCACACCACATTGCCATCGTCATGGATGGCAACGGCCGCTGGGCCACGCGCCGCTTTCTGCCGCGTCTGGCGGGCCACAAGCAAGGGGTTGATTCGCTGCGCCGCTGCGCACGCGCCTGCGTGCAGCGCGGCGTGGCCGTGCTCACCGTCTTCGCGTTCTCGTCCGAAAACTGGAACCGTCCGGTCGATGAGGTCTCCGGCCTCATGGAACTGCTGGCCATGGCGTTGGCGCGCGAAGTGCCGCAGCTGAAAAAAGACGGTGTGCGCCTGTACTTTGTGGGCGAGCGGACGGGCCTGTCGCCCAAGGTGCGCGAGGGCCTGGCGCGGGCGGAGGCCGCCACGGCGGAAAACACGCGCCTGGTGCTCAACGTGTGCTTCAACTACGGCGGCCGTTGGGATATCGCCCAGGCCGCCGCGTCGCTGGCGGCGCGCGGTGAGTCCATCACCGAGGCCAGCCTGCATGGTGCCATGGGTATGGCTCATGTGCCTGATCCAGATTTGGTGATCCGCACCGGGGGGGAAATGCGGATCAGCAATTTCCTGCTGTGGCAGGCCGCATACTCTGAGTTGTTCTTCAGCGACCGGTTGTGGCCGGATTTCGACGAGTCGGCACTGGACGAGGCGATTGCCGCCTTCAGTTGCCGCGAGCGCCGCTTTGGCAAAACCTCCGAACAGATCGTGTCCGCGCATCCTGCCCCGGTGCGCGGCTGAAAAGGCCCCATGCTTCTCCAGCGTGTCATCACCGCCCTTGTCCTGCTGGCTATCCTGCTGCCCGCGCTTTTTTATCCATCCACGGTGCCGTTCACGCTGGTCGTGCTGGTGCTCATGGCCGCTGGTGCGTGGGAGTGGGGGCGGTTGAGCGGCTATGGCCAGGCCGGCTCGCTGGCCGTGGGCGCCGCCTGCGTTGCCTTGTGCGCTGCGTCCTGGGCGCTGGGCTGGGTTGACCGGCCCCTGACCGCGCTGTGGATTGTTGGTGGTGGCCTGTGGGTGCTGTGCGCGGCCTGGCTGCTGCGCGCCGGCGTGCCGGGCTGGGCGCGCATTCCTGCGGGCGTGCGTCTGGTGGCCGGTGTGCTGGTGCTGTGGCTGGCCTGGCTGGCCGTGGTGCAGGCGCGCCATCTGGGCGTCAATTTTCTGCTGTCGGTGCTGGTGCTGGTGTGGGTGGCCGATATCTTTGCCTATTTTGCTGGCCGTGCCTTTGGCTTGCGCTTCACCAAAACCAAGCTGGCGCCTTCCATCAGCCCGGGCAAGAGCTGGGAAGGGGTATGGGGCGCTCTGGCGGGCGTGATCGTGCTGGCATTTGCCTGGGTTGCCGCAGATGTCCACTGGCAGGCCACTGTGCCCAGTTTTTACAGCCGCCTGGCGCAGCAGGGTGGGTGGTTGCTGGTGATTTCGGTCTTGTTCATGGTGGCCATGAGCGTGGCCGGTGACCTGGTGGAATCGCTGATCAAGCGCAGCGCGGGCGTGAAAGACAGCAGTGGTCTGCTGCCAGGGCATGGCGGTGTGCTGGACCGGGTGGATGCCTTGTTGCCCACGCTCCCTCTGGCCCTGATGCTGACCCGCCTGACAACCCCTCTATGAAACAACGACTCACTGTTTTGGGCTCTACCGGCTCCATTGGTACCAGCACGCTCGACGTGGTGGCGCGTCACCCCGACCGGTTTGAAGTGTTTGCCTTGAGCGCCGCCACCCAGGTGGACCTGATGCTGGCGCAGTGCGCACAGTTCAGGCCCCGCTTTGCGGTGATGGCCAGCGCGCCCCATGGCCGTCTGTTGGCCGAGAAAATCAAGGCAAATGGGCTTGAAACGACCGTCCTTCAATCGCCTGATGCTCTTGAAATAATAGCATCCAATGACGATGTGGATACGGTCATGGCGGCCATTGTCGGCTCTGCAGGGCTGGCGCCCTGCCTGGCGGCGGCCTGGGCCGGAAAGCGCTTGCTGCTGGCCAACAAGGAGGCGCTGGTGGTGGGCGGCGACGTGTTTCTGGACGCGGTGCGCGAAGGCGCGGCCACGTTGCTGCCGATCGACAGCGAGCATTCGGCCATTTTCCAGTCGCTGCCCGAAGATCCCGCCACCTGGAGCCAGCGGGTCGAGAAAATCATTCTCACCGCGTCGGGCGGACCTTTTCGCACCCGAACACCCGATTCGCTGCGCGACGTCACGCCAGAGCAGGCCTGTGCCCATCCCAACTGGAGCATGGGGCGCAAGATTTCAGTGGACTCGGCCACGATGATGAACAAAGCGCTGGAAGTGATTGAGGCGCGCTACCTGTTTGGCGTGGCTCCGTCGCAATTGGATGTGGTGATCCATCCGCAAAGCATCATCCACTCCATGGTGCAGTACCGGGACACATCGGTGGTGGCACAGTTGGGCACCCCGGACATGCGGGTGCCCATCGCCTATGGTCTGGCGTGGCCCGAGCGGGTCGAGTCGGGGGCCTCGGCGCTCGATTTTCATGCACTCTCGGCCATGACCTTCGAAGCCATCGACGACCATGGCCATCGCGACCGCTTTCCCGGATTGCAGCTGGCGTGGGATGCCCTGGCGGCTCCGCAGGGCACGACGGCGGTGCTGAACGCGGCCAACGAGGTAGCGGTGGCGGCGTTTCTGGAGCGCCGCATCCGGTTTGACCAGATTCACCACCTCAATCTTGCAACTTTGGAGGCGGTTTCGCCCTCCAGTCCCGATTCGCTCAATGCCTTGCTGGCCCTGGATGCCCAGGCGCGCAGTGTGGCCGAGCAGGCCGCCGGCCGTCTGGCAGCCTGAATGCGGTTAATTCACGGAGCCTTTGCATGCTGCTGACCCTTGTTGCTTTCGTTGTTGCCCTGGGCGTGCTGATCGCTGTGCACGAATACGGGCATTACCGGGTGGCGGTGGCGTGTGGCGTCAAGGTGCTGCGGTTTTCGGTGGGTTTTGGCAAGCCGCTGCTGCGCTGGCAACCCAAGGGCTCATCCACCGAGTTTGTGCTCAGTGCCTTCCCGTTGGGCGGCTATGTGCGCATGCTCGATGAGCGCGAGGCGCCGGTGCCCGAGGCCGAGCGTCACCTTGCGTTCAATACCCAGCCCTTGCGTTCGCGCGCGGCCATCGTGGCAGCGGGCCCCATTGCCAACCTGCTGCTGGCCATGTTGCTGTATTCGGTGGTGAACTGGATCGGTGTCCAGGAACCCAAGGCGCTGCTGGCCAGCCCCGTGGCGGGCTCGGTGGCGCAGGTGGCCGGATTGCGCGGTGGTGAGCTGGTGCACAGTGCGGCCCTCGGTTCGGACGAACTGGAGCCGGTGCGTTCTTTTGAAGACTTGCGCTGGTTGTTGACCCGCGGCGCCCTTGAAGGCCAAAGGGTCCGGTTGGAGGTCGAACCCACACCCGGCGGCGCGCACCGTGAGGTGCCGCTCGACATGGCGCAGATCGACGCGCGCGAGGCCGATGCGCAGCTCTTTCGCAAGGTGGGGCTTCTGGGGCCCTGGACACGGCCCGTGCTGGGTGAAGTCATGGCCGATGGCGCTGCACAGCGGGCGGGGCTCCGCCAGGGCGATGTGGTGCTGAAAGTGGGTGCGGTGGATGTGGTGGATGGCCAGCAGCTGCGGGAGCTGATTCGCCAGTCTGTGCATGCTGATGCGGCGGTGGTGCAGCCCTGGCGCATTGAACGCGGCAGCCAGCAGCTCACGCTGGACGTGATGCCCGACGTCCAGAAAGAGCAAAACGCCAGTGTGGGCCGCATCGGCGCCTATGTGGGCGCGCCGCCCGAGTTTGTCACCGTGCAGCACGGCCCGGTGGAGGGTTTGTGGAACGGTGTGGTGCGGACCTGGGACGTGTCCGTTCTGACCTTGCGCATGATGGGCCGCATGGTGGTCGGCGAGGCTTCCCTGAAAAATCTGAGTGGACCCTTGACGATTGCCGATTACGCCGGCCGCTCGGCCAGCATGGGTATCACGCAGTACCTGGTGTTTCTGGCGCTCATCAGCGTGAGCCTGGGCGTGCTCAACCTGCTTCCATTGCCGGTCCTCGATGGCGGGCACCTGATGTATTATCTTTGGGAGGGTGTGACCGGCAGGAAAGTATCGGATGCATGGATGGAACACCTGCAGCGCGGTGGCGTGGCGGTTCTTCTTCTCATGATGTCCATTGCCCTGTTCAACGATATCACCCGGCTCTTTGGCTAACCTTTTTGCCGCATTTCCCTGCGTCATGCGGCTCCCGCTTCATTCATGAAAAAACACATCAATCGCCTGGGCGTGCGTACCGCATCGGCTGTTGCAGCCATGGTTTTGGTCGCCAATGCGGCATGGGCCCTGGAGCCGTTCAAGGTGCAGGATATTCGGGTGGAGGGTCTGCAGCGCGTAGAGCCCGGTACCATTTTTGCTTCCATGCCGCTGCGGGTGGGCGATGACTACAACGACGAAAAGGGCGCCGCCGCCATTCGGGCCCTGTTTGGCCTGGGGCTTTTCAAGGACGTGCGGCTGGAGGCCACTGGCAACGTGCTGGTGGTGGTGGTGGAAGAGCGCCCCACCATTGCCGACGTTGAGTTCGCGGGCACCAAGGAGTTCGACAAGGAAGCGCTCAAAAAGAGCATGCGCGACGTGGGGCTGACCGAAGGTCGCCCCTACGACAAGGCATTGGCCGATCGGGCAGAGCAGGAGCTCAAGCGCCAGTACATCAACAAGAGCTTGTACGGCGCCGAGGTGGTGACCACCGTGACGCCCATCGAGCGTAACCGTGTCAACCTCACCTTCACTGTGGTGGAAGGCGAGCCGGCACGCATCAAGGAAGTACGCATTGTGGGCAACAAGGCGTTCAGCGAGTCCACGCTCAAGGGGCTGTTCGATCAGGACACTGGCGGCTGGCTGAGCTGGTACACCAAATCGGACCGCTATGCCCGCGCCAAGCTCAATGCCGATCTGGAAACGCTGCGTTCCTACTATCTTCAGCGCGGCTACCTTGAGTTTCGCGTGGATTCCACCCAGGTGGCCATCTCGCCCGACAAGCAGGACATCTCCATTGTGGTCAATGTGACTGAAGGCGAGCGCTTCGTGGTGTCGGGGGTCAAGCTCGAAGGCAATTACCTCGATCGCGAAGACGAGTTCAAATCGCTGGTCACCATTCGTCCTGGCGAGCCCTACAACGCCGATCAGGTCACCGAAACCACCAAGGCTTTTTCCGAATATTTTGGGCGCTTCGGGTTTGCATTCGCGCGTGTCGAGGCGGTACCGGAGATTGATCGTGAAAACAACCGTGTGGCGCTGGTGCTGCAGGCCGAGCCGGCCCGCAGGGCCTATGTGCGGCGCATCAATGTGAGCGGCAACAACCGCACCCGTGATGAAGTCGTGCGCCGCGAATTCCGGCAGTTCGAGGCCTCGTGGTACGACGGCGAAAAGATCCGTCTGTCTCGCGATCGCGTGGACCGGCTGGGCTACTTCACCGAGGTGGGGATTGAAACCCAGGAAGTGCCTGGATCGCCCGACCAGGTTGACCTGGTGATCAATGTGGCCGAAAAGCCCACCGGTTCCCTGCAACTCGGTGCCGGTTTTTCCAGCGCTGAAAAGGTGTCACTGTCGTTTGCCATCAAACAGGAAAACGTTTTCGGCTCCGGCAACTACCTGGGGGTGGATGTCAATACCAGCAAATACCGGCGGACTTTGGTGTTGAGCACTACCGACCCGTATTTCACCCAGGACGGCATCTCGCGCACCCTGGACGCTTATTACCGAACCGACAAGCCCTATGACGAGCAGGGCGGCAATTATCAGTTGGTCACCACGGGAGCCTCGGTGCGCTTTGGGGTGCCCTTCAGCGAAACCGATACTGTTTTCTTTGGCGGTGGTATCGAGCAGACCAAGATCAAGGCGGGCACCAACATGCCGGCTGCGTACCTGGCCTACGCCGACACCTACGGTAGCTCTAGCAACTCCGTTCCATTGACCATCGGCTGGTCGCGCGATGACCGTGACAGTGCGCTGGCGCCGAATTCGGGTCGCTACCAGCGGCTCAATTCCGAATGGTCGGTGGCGGGCGATGCGCGCTACCTGCGGGCGAACTACCAATACCAGCAATACGTCCCGCTGAACAAGCGGTTCACGGTGGCCTTCAATGGCGAACTGGGCTATGGCAAGGGCTTGAACGGTCGGCCGTTCCCGGTGTTCAAGAACTTCTACTCCGGTGGCCTGGGTTCGGTGCGTGGTTTCGATCAGGGCACACTGGGGCCACGCGATGTCACGGGCGCCTCTTTGGGCGGACCCAAAAAAGTCACGCTCAATGCCGAACTGATCGCGCCCTTTCCAGGTGCAGGCAATGACCGCACGCTGCGCATTTTCACCTTCGTGGATGTGGGCAATGTTTATGGCGAGGATGACAAGCTTCGTTTCAGCGACATGCGTGCATCCGCGGGTGTGGGCCTGAGCTGGATTTCCCCCCTGGGTCCGCTGCGTCTTGCCTATGCCCAACCGGTGCGCAAGTTCGCCGGCGATAGAATCCAGAAACTTCAATTCCAGATTGGTACGTCCTTCTAATGAAATCACTTTCCCGCCATTTCACCCTGGCCCTGCTGCTGGGCTCACTGGCAGTGGCCGCCCCTGCACTGCAGGCACAAGAATTCAAGGCCGGTTTCGTCAACACCGACCGCATCTTCCGCGAAGCCACCACCGCCAAGGCGGCCCAGGCCAAGTTGGAGCAGGAGTTCTCCCGTCGCGAGAAGGAGCTCATCGACATGGGCAACACCCTGAAGACGGCGACCGAAAAATTCGAGCGTGAAGCCCCCACCATGGCCGAAAGTCAGCGCACAACGCGCCAGCGCCAGCTGGTGGACCAGGACCGCGAATTCCAGCGCAAGCGCCGCGAGTTCCAGGAAGACCTGAACGCCCGCAAGAACGAAGAACTCGCCCAGGTTCTGGACCGTGCCAACAAGGTGGTCAAGCAGGTTGCCGAAGCCGAAAAATACGACGTGATCCTGCAGGAAGCCGTCTATATCAACCCCAAGCACGACATCACTGACCGGGTGATCAAGGCGCTGAATGCCGCTGGCAAATAAGCCGCGGCGCAGGGCAGGTGGCGCGTGAGTTTGCTCCTTGGGGCCATCGTTGATGCGCTGGGTGGATCGCTGGAAGGGGGGCTGCGGGACACCGCAGTCCTGCGCATTGCGCCGCTCGAAACCGCCGGCCCAGGCGACATCAGTTTCCTGAGCCACCCGCGTTACCAGCAGCAACTGGCCGCCTCCCGGGCGGCCTGTGTCATTGTGGCGCCCGCCATGCGCGAGCCGGCGCTGGCGCGCGGCGCCTGCATTGTGGTGGACAACCCCTATGCCTATTTCGCCCGGGTGACGCAGCTTTGGCGACAGCACCATGGCGCGGCCGCGCAGCCCGGTGTGCACCCCAGCGCCGTGGTGGATGCGCAGGCCGTAGTGCATCCCAGTGCCTCGGTGGGCCCGCTGTGTGTGGTGGAGCGCGGCGCGCACATTGGCGCCGGCACGGTGCTCAAGTCGCGCGTGACGGTGGGTGAAGGCTGCCACATCGGCGCGCGCTGCATCGTGCATGCGGGTGTGGTGATTGGTGCTGACGGTTTCGGCTTTGCGCCGCAGGGCGGCGAATGGATCAAGATCGAGCAGCTGGGCGCCGTGCGCATTGGCGACGATGTGGAAATTGGTGCCAACACCTGCATTGACCGCGGCGCATTGCAGGACACCGTCATTGAAGACGGCGTGAAGCTCGACAACCTGATCCAGATCGGTCACAACGTGCGCATCGGCAAACACTCGGCCATGGCCGGGTGCGTGGGCGTGGCCGGCAGTGCCACTATCGGCGCGCACTGCACCGTGGGCGGTGGCGCGATTGTGCTGGGGCATCTGGCGCTGGCTGACAACGTGCACATCTCTGCGGGAACGGTCGCCACACGCTCGCTCACCAAGCCGGGCCAGTACACCGGCATGTTCCCCATCGACGACAATGCGCGCTGGGAAAAAAACGCCGCCACACTCAAACAACTGTACAGCTTGCGCGAGCGCATCAAGGCGCTCGAGCAGGCTCTCAAGGCTGCATGAACGGAAGAACAACTCGATGATGGATATCCACGCAATTCTCAAGCAACTGCCCCACCGCTACCCGTTTTTGCTGGTGGACAAGGTGATTGAGCTGGAGAGCAACACGCGCATCAAGGCAATCAAGAACGTCACGTTCAACGAGCCTTATTTCATGGGGCACTTTCCCGGACACCCCGTGATGCCAGGCGTGCTGATCCTGGAAGCGCTGGCCCAGGCGGCGGGCCTGCTGGCGTTCGATGCCATGGGCAAGGTGCCCGATGAAAACAACATCTACTATTTTGTCGGCATCGATGGCGCCCGCTTCAAGCGCCCGGTGGAGCCCGGTGACCAGTTGATCCTGGACATCATGATTGACCGGGTGCGTGGCGGCATCTGGAAGTTCAAGGCCGTGGCGCGTGTGGGCGAGGAAGTGGCCTGCGAGGCCGAACTCATGTGCACCATGCGCAACGTTGGCTGAGTGCGCCTTTGCAAGCCGTGAGCAACATCCATCCCACCGCCATCGTCGATCCGCGCGCTCAAATCGACGCAACGGCCAGCATCGGGCCTTACAGCGTGATCGGTGCCCATGTGGTCATCGGGGCGGGCACCACGGTGGGCGCGCACTGCGTGATCGACGGGCGCACCACGTTGGGCCGGGACAACCGCATCTTCCAGTTCAACTCGATTGGTGCGATCCCCCAGGACAAAAAGTATGCGGGCGAACCCACCGAGCTGGTGATTGGCGACCGCAACACCATCCGCGAGTTCTGCACGCTGAACCTCGGGGTGCCCCAGGCCGGCGGCATCACCACGGTGGGCGATGACAACTGGATCATGGCCTACACCCACATCGCCCACGATTGCCATGTGGGCAACCACACCACGCTGGCTAACAACACCACGCTGGCCGGCCATGTGCACCTGGGCGACTGGGTGACGGTGGGCGGGCTCACCGGCATCCACCAGTTCGTGAAGATCGGGGCGCATGCCATGGTGGGCTTTGCCAGCGCCGTGGCGCAAGACGTGCCTCCTTTCATGCTGGTGGACGGCAACCCGCTGGCTGTGCGCGGCTACAACGTGGTGGGCCTGCGTCGCCGCGGCTTTTCGCCCGAGCGCATTGCCGCCGTCAAGCAGATGCACAAGCTGCTCTATCGCCAGGGCCTCACGCTGGAAGCCGCGCGCGCGGCCATCGCTGACCTGGTGCAGTCGGTGCCCGAGGCCGGTGGCGACGTGGCGATGATGGAGCAGTTCCTGGCCGACGCCGCGCGCGGCATTGCGCGCTGAGGGGCTGGTGATGAGTGCCTCCCCCCGCGTCGCCATGGTGGCGGGCGAAACATCGGGCGACCTGCTGGCGGGGCTGCTGCTCGATGGCCTGCAGGCCCAGTGGCCCGGGTTGCAGGCGCAGGGCATTGGCGGGCCGCAGATGGCGCGCCGGGGCTTCAAGGCCTGGTGGCCCAGCGAGCGGCTGGCGGTGCATGGTTACAGCATGGAAGTGCTGCGCCGGCTGCGCGACATCCTGGGCATTCGCAAGCAGTTGCGTGCGCGCTTGCTGCAAGACCGCCCCGATGTGTTCATCGGCGTGGATGCGCCCGATTTCAACCTGGGCCTGGAGGCCGATTTGCGCGCTGCCGGCATCCAGACTGTGCATTTTGTGTGCCCTTCGATCTGGGCCTGGCGTGCGGATCGGGTCGAAAAAATCCGCCGCAGTGCCGGCCATGTGCTGTGCATCTTTCCGTTCGAGCCGCCATTGCTGGCGCAGCATGGCATTGCCGCGACCTATGTGGGGCATCCGCTGGCGAATGTCATTCCCATGGTGCCCGACCGCCGCGCCGCCAGGGCGCAGCTGGGGCTGCACGACGCCGACGAGGTGCTGGCCATCTTGCCGGGCAGCCGGTCTGCGGAGGTGGATTACATCGCTGCACCCTTCTTTCAGGCTGCAGTGCTTATCCTTCAAGCGCGACCAGCTATTAAGTTGATAGTGCCTGCCGTGCCTGCCCTGCAGGGGCGCATCGAGCAGCTGGCGCAGGCCAGCGGTCTGGGCCATGCCCTGCAGATCGTCCCCGGCCAATCCCACACCGTGCTCGCCGCCTGCGATGTCACGCTGATCGCCAGCGGCACCGCCACGCTGGAGGCCGCGCTGTTCAAGCGCCCCATGGTCATTGGCTACCGCATGCATCCCGTGAGCTGGTGGCTCATGCGGCGCAAGCAGCTGCAGCCCTGGGTGGGCCTGCCCAATATTCTGTGCCGCGATTTTGTCGTGCCCGAACTGATCCAGAACGCTGCTACGCCGCAGGCGCTCAGCGCGGCCACGCTGCAGTGGTTCGACGCCCGCGCGCACCAGCGTGAAAAAATCACCGCGCTCGAACAGCGCTTCACCGCGCTGCACGAAAGCCTGCAGCGCGACACCCCCCGACTGGCCGCCGATGCGATCCAGAAAATCCTTGCCGCCTGAACAGGCCCGCCTGCCCTGGCATGTGCCCGGCCTGGTGGCCGGGGTGGACGAGGCCGGCCGGGGCCCGCTGGCCGGGCCGGTGGTGGCCGCTGCGGTCATCCTCGACGACCTGCACCCCATTGCCGGACTGGCCGACTCCAAGAAGCTCACGGCCGCGCGGCGCGAGGCCCTGTTTGACGAAATCCGCGCCAAGGCGCTGTGTTGCAGCATTGCCGAAGCCAGTGTCGAAGAGATTGACCGCCTGAACATCCTGCAGGCCACGCTGCTGGCCATGCGCCGCGCCGTGCTGGGCCTGCGGCTCAAGCCAAAAATGGTGCTGGTGGATGGCAATCGCCTGCCCACGCTGGACATGCCGGCCGAGGCCATTGTCAAAGGCGATGCGCTGGTGCCTGCCATTTCGGCCGCATCCATTTTGGCCAAGGTGCACCGCGACCGCTGGTGTGTGCAGGTGGATGCGCAATTTCCGCAATATGGTTTTGCCGGGCACAAGGGCTACGGCACAGCCGTGCACATGGCTGCCCTGCGCGAGCACGGCGCCTGCATCCACCATCGGCGCAGCTTCGCGCCCGTGGCCAGGGTGCTGACCTGAGAGGCTGAGAGTCTTTCATCCATGCCCGCCTTGCACGCCAAAACACACCGGCTCGTCGTTGCAAATACTCGCCATAGCCCGAGCTATGGCTGTGTTTTGCGCCTAGACCCGGCGCGTTTTGACGCGCCTTTCGGGCACGGCCGAAAAACGCTCAGCCTCTGAGTCGCCTGGCCCCACTCGCTTTTACATGGCCCGCCCGGGACAACGCATGACCTCCGCCCCCCTGACCGTCATCCACTCGCGTGACAACGCCTTTGTCAAAGACCTGCGCCGGCTGGCGCAGGACAGCACGGCCTACCGCAAACAAGGCCGCGTCTGGCTGGAGGGCGACCACCTGTGCAGCGCCGCGCTGCAGCGTGGCGTGCACCCCGCCATTGCCGTATTTTCAGAGTCTTTTTGGCCTCTGGCGCCCGCTGTATATGCGCAAGCAGCTATTAAAGTAATAGTGATTGCCGATGCCTTGTTTGCCGACATCAGCGGC
Source organism: Acidovorax sp. T1 (assembly GCF_002176815.1). Lineage (NCBI taxonomy): Bacteria > Pseudomonadati > Pseudomonadota > Betaproteobacteria > Burkholderiales > Comamonadaceae > Acidovorax > Acidovorax sp. T1. The sequence goes on from NZ_CP021648.1 coordinate 1,371,011, forward strand.
CTGGAGTCGCCGGCGCCCATGGGTTTTGTGGTGGATGCCGCCGCGCCCAGGGTTCTGCAGGCGGGTGTGGCCACGGTGGTGCTGGACCGGGTGCAGGACGCGGGCAACGTGGGTTCCATCCTGCGCAGCGCATCGGCATTTGGCTTTCGGCAGGTGGCGGCGCTCAAGGGCAGCGCGGCGCTGTGGGCGCCCAAGGTGCTGCGCGCGGGCATGGGCGCGCACTTTGCGCTCGACCTGGTCGAAGGGCTCGCGCTGGAAGATTTGCAGGCGCTCAATGTGCCGCTGCTGGTCACCAGTTCGCACGCCGGCGATTATTTGCACCGCGCAGCTTTGCCCTGGCCCTGCGCCTGGGTGCTGGGCCATGAAGGGCAGGGGGTTTCGTCCGCGCTGGAGGTGCAGGCCGCCCAGCGCATCCGCATTGCGCAGCCGGGCGGGGAGGAGTCGCTGAACGTGGCCGCCGCCGCCGCCATCTGCCTGCATGCCAGCGGCGCCATGCGCTGAAAGCTGGCCTTCACGGCGGGGTGGGATTTGCCGGACGGCAACTTGCGCCGGGTGCAGCTGGGTATAATCGGGGGCTTTTCTCGCAACAGCGTCGCCCGATCGCACCCAAAGCAACAACCCATCTGAGAGCAGCCGCCGGCATTCGTTGCGCGAGCGGCCTGCAGGCGCCGGGCGACCGTAACCATCCGGAGAATCCAGTGCTTTTGTCTCTACAGGGAAACTTCCCGCCCGCCATCTTGGCGCTCGCAGACGGCACGGTCTTTATCGGCAATTCGATCGGTGCTTCATCGGCAGAGGTGGGCACCACCGTCGGCGAAGTGGTGTTCAACACCGCCATCACCGGCTACCAGGAAATCCTCACCGACCCCAGCTATTGCCAGCAGATCGTGACGCTCACGTATCCGCACATCGGCAACTATGGCGTCAACACCGAGGACATCGAAGCTGACAAGGTCCATGCCGCAGGCCTCATCATCAAGGACCTGCCCCTGCTGGCCAGCAATTTCCGATCCACCGAAACGCTGTCGCAGTACCTCGTGCGCCAGAAGACGGTGGCCATTGCCAACATCGACACCCGCAAGCTCACCCGACTGCTGCGCAGCAAGGGCGCGCAAAACGGCGCCATCGTCGGCCTGGCGGCCGGTGAGACCGTGACGCAGGCGCGCATCGACGCCGCGCTGGCCGCAGCCAAGGCCGCGCCCAGCATGAAGGGCCTGGATCTGGCCAAGGTCGTGACCACTCCCACCTCGTACCCCTGGATCCAGACCGAGTGGAAGCTGGGCTCGGGCTACGGCAAGCAGGAGTCACCCCGCTTTCATGTGGTGGCCTACGACTTTGGTGTGAAGCTGAACATCCTGCGCATGCTGGCCGAGCGCGGTTGCAAACTGACGGTGGTGCCTGCCCAAACGCCAGCCGCCGAAGTGCTGGCCATGAACCCCGATGGCGTGTTCTTGTCGAACGGTCCCGGCGACCCGGCGCCCTGCGACTACGCCATCACGGCGGTGCGGCAGATCATCGACAGCGGCGTTCCCACCTTCGGCATCTGCCTGGGGCACCAGATCATGGCCCTGGCGTCAGGCGCCAAGACGTTCAAGATGGACAACAGCCACCATGGCGCCAACCATCCGGTGAAAGACCTGGACACGGGCCGCGTCAGCATCACCAGCCAGAACCACGGCTTCGCGGTGGAGATGGAATCGCTGCCCGCCAACCTGCGTGCCACGCACATCAGCCTTTTCGACGGCACGCTGCAAGGCCTGGTGCGCACCGACAAGCCGGCGTTTTGCTTTCAGGGGCACCCCGAAGCATCGCCCGGTCCGCACGATATTGCCTACCTGTTCGACCGCTTCACGGCATTGATGGCCACGGCCCAGGAGAAAAAATAATGCCAAAGCGCACCGACATCCAAAGCGTCCTCATCATCGGCGCCGGCCCGATCATCATTGGCCAGGCCTGCGAATTTGACTACTCCGGCGTACAGGCCTGCAAGGCCCTGCGCGAAGAGGGCTACAAGGTCATCCTGATCAACAGCAATCCTGCCACGATCATGACCGACCCGGCCACGGCCGACGTGACCTACATCGAGCCCATCACCTGGCAGACGGTCGAGAAGATCATCGCCAAGGAGCGCCCCGACGCCATCCTGCCCACCATGGGCGGCCAGACCGCGCTGAACTGCGCACTCGACCTGTGGCACCACGGCGTGCTCGACAAGTACCAGGTCGAACTCATCGGCGCCACGCCCGAGGCCATCGACAAGGCCGAAGACCGCCTGAAGTTCAAGGACGCCATGACCAAGATCGGTCTGGGCTCCGCGCGCTCCGGCATCGCCCACAGCATGGACGAAGCCTGGGCGGTGCAAAAAAGCGTGGGCTTCCCCACGGTGATCCGCCCCAGCTTCACGCTGGGCGGCACGGGCGGCGGCATTGCCTACAACCCCGAAGAGTTCGAGACCATCTGCAAGCGCGGCCTGGAAGCCTCGCCTACCAACGAGCTGCTGATCGAAGAATCGTTGCTGGGCTGGAAAGAGTACGAGATGGAAGTGGTGCGCGACAAGGCGGACAACTGCATCATCATCTGCTCGATCGAGAACCTCGACCCCATGGGCGTGCACACCGGCGACTCGATCACCGTGGCCCCTGCGCAGACGCTGACCGACAAGGAATACCAGATCATGCGCAACGCCTCGCTGGCAGTGTTGCGCGAGATCGGTGTGGACACGGGCGGCTCCAACGTGCAGTTCTCGGTGAACCCGAAGGACGGCCGCATGATCGTCATCGAGATGAATCCGCGCGTGTCGCGTTCGTCGGCGCTGGCCTCCAAGGCCACGGGTTTCCCGATTGCCAAGGTCGCCGCCAAGCTGGCCGTGGGCTACACGCTCGACGAGCTCAAGAACGAAATCACGGGCGGTGCCACGCCCGCGTCGTTCGAGCCTTCGATCGACTATGTGGTCACCAAGATCCCGCGTTTTGCGTTCGAAAAATTCCCCACGGCCGACAGCCGCCTGACCACGCAGATGAAGTCGGTCGGCGAAGTGATGGCCATGGGCCGCACCTTCCAGGAATCCTTCCAGAAAGCCCTGCGCGGCCTGGAAGTGGGCGTGGACGGCATGAACGAAAAGACCCAGGACCGTGAAGTGCTCGAGAAGGAACTGGGCGCGCCCGGCCCCGAGCGCATCTGGTACGTGGGCGATGCGTTTGCCATGGGCTTGTCGGTGGACGAGGTGTTCGACCTCACCAAGATCGACAAGTGGTTCCTGGTGCAGATCGAGCAGATCGTGAAGATCGAGCTGGAGCTGGACCAGTTGGCCGTGGACAAGGGCGATGCCGCGCTGGCTGCGCTCGATGCCGCCACGCTGCACACGCTTAAGCAAAAGGGCTTTTCCGACCGCCGCCTGGCCAAGCTGCTCAAGACCACGGAAAAGGCCGTGCGCGACCAGCGCCGCGCACTCAAGGTGCGCCCCGTGTACAAGCGCGTGGACACCTGCGCGGCCGAGTTCGCTACCGACACCGCCTACCTGTATTCGACCTACGAGGTCGCACCCTACGGCGGCGTTGCGGAATGCGAAGCCGAGCCGACCAACGCCAAGAAGATCATGGTGCTGGGCGGTGGCCCCAACCGCATCGGCCAGGGCATCGAGTTCGACTATTGCTGCGTGCACGCAGCCCTTGCCATGCGCGAGGATGGTTATGAAACCATCATGGTCAACTGCAACCCCGAGACCGTGTCCACTGACTACGACACCTCGGACCGCCTGTATTTCGAGCCCGTCACGCTCGAAGACGTGCTGGAAATCGTCGACAAGGAAAAGCCGGTCGGCGTGATCGTGCAATACGGCGGCCAGACGCCGCTGAAGCTGGCGCTCGACCTGGAAGCCGCAGGCGTGCCCATCATCGGCACCAGCCCCGACATGATCGATGCCGCTGAAGACCGCGAGCGCTTCCAGGCGCTGCTGCACAAGCTGCAATTGCGCCAGCCGCCCAACGCCACGGCGCGCACCGAAGCCGAGGCCTTGGAAAAGGCCGCAGCCCTGGGCTACCCGCTGGTGGTGCGCCCGAGCTACGTGCTGGGTGGCCGCGCCATGGAAATCGTGCACGAGCAGCGCGACCTGGAGCGCTACATGCGCGAAGCCGTGAAGGTGAGCCACGACTCACCCGTGCTGCTCGACCGCTTCCTCTCCAACGCCATCGAGTGCGATGTGGATTGCGTGCGCGACTCGACCGGCGTGACCTTCATTGGCGGCGTGATGGAGCACATCGAGCAAGCCGGCGTGCACAGCGGCGACTCGGCCTGCTCGCTGCCCCCGTACTACCTGTCCAAGGCCACGGTCGATGAAATCAAGCGCCAGACGGCCGCCATGGCCGAAGGCCTGAACGTGGTCGGCCTGATGAACGTGCAGTTCGCCATCCAGGAGGCCGATGGCAAGGACATCATCTATGTGCTCGAAGTGAACCCGCGCGCCTCGCGCACGGTGCCTTTCGTCAGCAAGGCCACCGGCATCCAGCTGGCCAAGGTGGCCGCGCGCTGCATGGCCGGCCAGACGCTGGCCTCGCAAGGCATCACCAAGGAAGTGACGCCACCGTACTTCAGTGTGAAGGAGGCCGTGTTCCCGTTCGTCAAGTTCCCGGGCGTGGATACCATCCTTGGCCCCGAGATGAAATCCACCGGTGAAGTCATGGGCGTGGGCAAGACCTTTGGCGAGGCCTTCGTGAAGAGCCAGATGGGCGCGGGCACCAAGCTGCCCACCTCGGGCAAGGTGTTTCTTACCGTGAAGAACAGCGACAAGGCACGCGCCGTGGCGATCGCTCGCGATCTGGTGGCCATGGGTTTTGAACTCGTGGCGACCAAGGGAACGGCGGCTGCCATTGCCGAGGCTGGTGTGCCCGTCGCAGTGGTCAACAAGGTGACCGAGGGCCGCCCGCACATCGTGGACATGATCAAGAACAACGAGATCGCCATGGTTATCAACACGGTGGAAGAGCGCCGCAACGCCATCGCCGACTCGCGGGCCATCCGCACCTCGTCGCTGCTGGCACGGGTCACCACGTTCACCACCATCTTTGGTGCCGAAGCGGCCGTCGAAGGCATGAAGCACCTCGACAACCTGGATGTGTATTCGGTGCAGGAACTGCACGCCCAGCTGGTGGCCTGAGCCCCCGGCAAACGCGGCATAATCTGCCGCTGACCAGACACCGCCGCGCGGCAACGTGCGGCGGTTTCCTTTTGTAGGGTCGCCAATGGCATTGGCATGGAAATTCCATGGCAACCTGTGGTGACTGACCGGTGGGGCGGCGTCGTACCCCCACCGTTTTGATTGATGGAGTTTCAACACCATGGCCACCATTCCCATTACCAAGCGCGGCGCTGAAATGCTCAAGGCGGAGTTGCATCGCCTCAAGACCATAGAACGGCCTGCTGTGATCACGGCGATTGCCGAGGCGCGCGCGCAGGGTGATCTGAGCGAAAACGCCGACTACGACGCAGCCAAGGACCGCCAGGGGTTCATCGAGGGCCGCATCCAGGAAATCGAAGGCAAGCTCTCGGTGGCGCAGGTCATTGATCCGAGTGGCGTGGACGGCGGCGGTAAGGTGGTCTTTGGGGCCACGGTCGAGCTCGAAGACGAAGAGTCTGGCGACACGGTGAAATACCAGATCGTGGGCGAGGACGAGGCCGATCTGAAGCACGGCCTGATCAATATCTCCAGCCCGATTGCCCGCGCCTTGATTGGCAAGGAAGAGGGCGACACGGCGGAAGTGCAGGCACCGGGCGGTGTGCGCCGCTACGAAGTCGTGGCGGTCCGCTATTTGTGATGGGGCTGTGACGATGAAACGCCTGCCTGTCTGGCTGTCCGCGCTGTGGTGGGGGAGCCTGACGACCATCGGCTTCGTGGTGGTTCCCCTGCTGTTCGCTCATTTGCCAACCCCGGCTCTGGCAGGCAACATGGCGGCACGCTTGTTCACGGCGCAGACCTGGATCGGTCTGTGCTGCGGCCTGCTGCTGCTGATGTACTCGCGCTCGCGCTGGGTGGATGAGCGGCTGGATTGGTCGGCCTCTCTCATGGCACTGGTGATAGCAGCCATGCTGTGTGCTCTGCTGGCCGAGTTTGTCGTGGCGCCCCGGATCGTGGCGCGTGACAATTTGCGTTGGTGGCACGCGGTGGGTACCGGGCTTTACGGGCTGCAGTGGCTGCTGGCCGCAAGCCTGTTGTGGAAATTTTCTCGCGTGCACCCGTCGGCCTAGGCCGGGTGTCTGCATGTTGTGGGGGTACACCGTGGAATCTCAGATAGTCTCGATCGATGCGTCGGATTGGCGCAGTGTTCAAGGGCGTCCCGAGTGGGTTGCTGCCCTGGAAGCCGGCAAGGTTCTTTTCTTTCCGCATTTGAAGTTCGCGCTGCAACCCGGTGAGTCATCGCTGCTGCGCCCCGATATCCGTGACGAGAGGTCGCGAAACATTAGCCTGGATGCCACCGGTCGCCTCAAGGGGGCTGCCGGAGATGCGCCAACGCAAGCGCTGCTGACCCAGGCGATTGCGCGTTTTCGGGAGGACGCCAACGCCTTGATCGCTGGTCTGCTACCCGGATACCTGCCGCACCTGCGCATGGCGCCTACCAGTTACCGCCCCGCCAAAGTAGAGACGCGCGCCCAATCCTGGCGCGCGGATGACCGGCGTTTGCATGTTGACGCCTTTCCGTCGCGGCCCAATTATGGTGAGCGGATCCTTCGGGTCTTCACCAACCTCAACCCCGAGGGCCAGCCGCGTGTCTGGCGGGTCGGTGAGCCGTTCGAGCAGGTGGCCCGCACCTTTTTGCCGCGCGCCAAGGCCTATTCGCGCTGGCAGGCCAAGGCGTTGCACCTGCTGCATGTGACCAAGTCCTTGCGCAGCGAATACGATCATCTGATGCTGCAACTGCACGACGGCATGAAGGGCGATCTGCAATACCAATCTCGGTGTGAGCAGGAACCCGTGGAGTTTCCCGCTGGCTCAAGCTGGGTGTGCTTCTCGGATCAGGCCTCGCACGCGGTGATGTCGGGTCAGTACATGATGGAGCAGACGCTGCACCTGGCGCCCGGTCAGGAATACGACCCTGCGTCCAGTCCCCTGTCCATCCTGACGCGGATCGTGGGGCGGCCGTTGCAGGGCGTTTCTTACGGCGCTGCGCAGCAACTCTAGGCCTGCGCCTGGTTCCGACGGGCCCTCCATCCTGGGATGTGGGCCTGTCGCCTGTCGGTGCGCGGCTTTATTCGCGCCAATGCTGCCCGATCCAGCGGGCCGGGCGAATGTAACGAAAGCGTCGATTGCGCAGCCCGGCCAATGCGTCGGGCGGATTGCATTCACCGTGGAAGATCACGATGCGCGCACCGTCCGGAATGCCGGGTTCGGTCCAGTAATTGGTGGGCCAGGCGGGAATGCCGTGGTACTTGAAGCTCGGGCACCAGTCTGCTGGCCAGTAGCTCAGTTTGCCCTGGCGGTGCAAAAAGTCGGAGAGGAAAGCCTGCTCGTTGCGGAACTGGCGTTGCACCTCGTCCATGTGGGAGCGAAAGTGCGCAAGCACATCGGCATGCGCGCCCAGTTCAAACCGGTACACCGAGGAGTTGCCCGTGATGCGCTGGCCAAAGCGCCACATTCTGGGGTAGTCATGAATGATCAGGAACTCGCCCGGTTGCTCAAAAAAAGCATCCAGGCTGCCCACGACCACCACATCCAGGTCCAGAAACAGTGCCGTGCCGCGCAGGCCGTGCAGATCGACCTCGAACGTGGTCAGTTTCTTCCAGGCGCCATCGCGCTGCCCGGGGGCCAGCTGAAGGTTGAGCGGGGGAATGGGCTGGCATTCCACCTCGGGGCGGATGCCATCGCTGCGGTCGGTCAGGCAGATGAAGCGAAAGTCGCCACGCAGGTGGCGCCGCACCATCGCGTAGAGACGGTTGACATATTCGGGGCCATATTTCGTGCCCCACTTCATGCAGAGGATGTGGCGTTGAGGCGCCGATGCCGGGGTGCTTTGCATCGTGTCAGTTGGACTGGCTTTTCTTGATCGACTTCAGCTTGGGCTTTTTCGCGCGCTTGATCTGCCCGCCGGGCGTGAGGCGCTGGTTGCCCAGCACGCGCAGCTGCTTGATTTCAGGCCGCTGGCCGCCGCGCTTGCTGTATTTGAGCACCTTGACATCGCGCGGGCCGGGCATGCGGTCTTCGTCCGGTGTGCGTTCCTTGACGGGCTGGGGGCGCCAGAGCACCAGCAGTTTGCCGATGTGCTGGATGGGCGCGGCGTTCAGGTCTGCGGCGAGCTGCTGGTACATCAGTTCGCGGGCGGTGCGGTCGTCGTTGAAGATGCGCACCTTGATCAGCCCGTGGGCGTTCAGGGCGGCATCAATTTCTTTTTGCACGGCGGGGGTCAGGCCATCTCCACCCACGAGGACCACGGGGTCGAGGTGGTGGGCATTGGCGCGGTGTTCCCGGCGCTCTGCGGGAGTCAGTTGAATTTGGGACATGGCCGTATTATCGAGGCAGGATGAAAAATCAATGAAAGTTAAAACCCAAAGCAAGAAGGTCAACAAGGCCTGGTTGAACGACCATGTCAATGACACCTACGTCAAACTGGCCCACAAAGAGGGCTACCGGGCGCGCGCGGCCTACAAACTCAAGGAAATCGACGAGCAGCTGGGGCTGATCAAGCCGGGCCATACGGTGGTGGATCTGGGTTCCACCCCCGGCGCCTGGAGCCAGTATGTGCGCCGGCGCCTGTCGCCCACGGGCGCGGCGGCCGGGCAGCTCAATGGCTGCATCATTGCGCTGGACATCTTGCCGATGGAGCCGATCGAGGGCGTGACCTTCCTGCTGGGCGATTTCCGGGAGCCCGAGGTGTTGCAGCAACTGGAAGATGCGTTGCAGGGCCGGGCGGTGGATGTGGTGGTGTCCGACATGGCGCCGAACCTGTCGGGCATCGAGTCGGCCGATACGGCGCGCATTGCGCATCTGGTGGAACTGGCCGTGGACTTTGCCTGCCAGCACCTCAAGCCCGAGGGCGCGCTGGTGGTCAAGCTGTTCCATGGCAGCGGCTATGGCGAGCTGGTGGCACTGTTCAAGAGCCGCTTCAAAACCGTGAAACCGCTCAAGCCCAAGGCATCGCGCGACAAGTCCTCCGAAACTTTTCTGGTGGGCATGGGTCTCAAGAAAACTGCCTGAAAGGCATGGCTTTGGGCCATGATCTGCACAATCTGGCGCAAAAGTCCGTGCTGATCCCATGGCTGGGAGGGGGAATAAGCCGCCCCCCAAGGCTTGAAACACCTAAAATGGTCCACACATAAGCCATGACGGCTTTGTGACCGTTTTTTCCCGCGACTGGAGTCCCGCTTGAACAATCAGTGGTTTTCAAAAATTGCCGTGTGGCTCGTCATCGCCATGGTGCTGTTCACTGTGTTCAAACAGTTCGACACCCGCACCGGCGCCAGTGCTGGCCATGTTGGCTATTCGGAGTTCCTGGAGGAAGTCCGAAGCAATCGCATCAAGAGCGCCACCATCCAGGAAGGCCAGGGCGGTACCGAGATCGTTGCGGTCACCAACGATGACCGCAAGATCCGCACCACCGCCACCTACCTCGACCGTGGGCTCGTGGGCGATCTGATCAACAACAACGTCAAGTTCGACGTCAAGCCCCGCGAAGAAGGCTCTTTGCTCATGACCCTGCTGGTCAGCTGGGGTCCCATGCTGCTGTTGATTGGCGTGTGGGTGTATTTCATGCGCCAGATGCAGGGTGGCGGCAAGGGTGGCGCCTTCAGCTTCGGCAAGAGCAAGGCGCGCATGTTGGATGAAAACACCAACCAGGTCACTTTCGCCGATGTGGCTGGCTGCGATGAAGCCAAGGAAGAAGTCAAGGAAGTCGTGGATTTCCTGAAAGACCCGCAGAAGTTTCAGAAGCTCGGCGGCCGCATTCCGCGCGGCCTGCTGCTGGTCGGCCCTCCTGGCACCGGCAAGACCTTGCTGGCCAAGTCGATCGCGGGCGAAGCCAAGGTGCCGTTCTTCAGCATTTCGGGTTCCGACTTTGTGGAAATGTTCGTTGGCGTGGGCGCGGCCCGCGTGCGCGACATGTTCGACAACGCCAAGAAGAACGCCCCCTGCATCATCTTCATCGACGAAATCGACGCCGTGGGCCGCCAGCGTGGCGCAGGCCTGGGCGGTGGCAACGACGAGCGTGAACAAACCCTCAACCAGATGCTGGTCGAGATGGATGGCTTCGAGACCAACCTGGGTGTGATCGTGGTGGCTGCCACCAACCGCCCCGACATTCTGGACGCCGCCCTGCTGCGCCCTGGCCGCTTTGACCGCCAGGTTTATGTGACGCTGCCCGACATCCGTGGCCGCGAGCAGATCCTGAACGTGCACATGCGCAAGATCCCGATCGGTCAGGACGTGGCCCCCGGCATCATCGCCCGTGGCACGCCCGGCATGAGCGGTGCCGATCTGGCCAACCTGTGCAATGAAGCCGCCCTGATGGCTGCCCGCCGCAACGCGCGCACCGTGGAGATGCAGGACTTCGAGAAGGCCAAGGACAAGATCCTGATGGGGCCCGAGCGCAAGAGCATGGTCATGCCCGAGGAAGAGCGCCGCAACACGGCCTACCACGAGTCGGGCCACGCCCTGATCGGCAAGCTGCTGCCAAAGTGCGACCCGGTGCACAAGGTCACCATCATTCCCCGCGGTCGTGCCCTGGGCGTGACGATGAGCCTGCCCGCGCAGGACCGCTACAGCTACGACCGTGAATACATGCTCAACCAGATCAGCATGCTGTTTGGTGGCCGCATCGCCGAAGAAGTGTTCATGAACCAGATGACCACCGGTGCCAGCAACGACTTTGAGCGCGCCACGCACATTGCCCGCGACATGGTTACGCGCTATGGCATGACCGATGCCCTGGGCCCCATGGTCTATGCCGAGAACGAAGGCGAAGTGTTCCTGGGGCGGTCCGTCACCAAGACCACCACCATGAGCGAGCAGACCATGGAAAAGGTGGACATGGAAGTGCGCCGCATTATTGACGAGCAGTACAACCTGGCACGGCGCCTGATCGAAGAAAACAGCGACAAGATGCACGCCATGGCCAAGGCATTGCTGGAATGGGAAACCATCGACACCGACCAACTCGACGACATCATGGCCGGCAAGGCACCGCGCCCGCCCAAAGACTGGACGCCGCGCACGCCGCCGTCCTCGGGCGATGGCCCCAGCGGTGGCTCGCCGGCCGTAGCCACGGAGCCTGCCCCGACCGTCGCCTGACGCCGGCGCGCGTTCACCACCAAAACGGGGCTGCAGCCCCGTTTTCGTTTTTCCCCCTTTTTTTTCCTGGAGGCCCATGCTCTGGCAAACCACCCGCTTCACCATCGACCTGGCACGACCGCAGGTCATGGGCATTGTCAACGTGACGCCGGACTCTTTCTCCGATGGGGGGCGACACGGCTCGACCGCAGGTGCGCTGCGCCACTGCGAGCAGCTTCTGAAAGACGGTGCTGACATTCTCGACATCGGCGGCGAATCCACCCGCCCCGGCAGCCCGGCCGTGGGCCTGGAAGAGGAGCTGGCCCGCGTGCTGCCCCTGGTGCGCGGTGCTGTGGGCCTGGGCGTGCCGATTTCCGTGGATACCTACAAGCCCGAGGTCATGCAGGCCGTGCTCGACCTGGGGGCCGACATCGTCAACGATATATGGGCCTTGCGTCAGCCCGGTGCGGTGCAGGTGGTGGAGCGGCACCCGCGCTGCGGTGTGTGCCTGATGCACATGCACGGCGACCCGCAGACCATGCAGGTAGCGCCCATGGCGGGCGATGTATTGCCGCAAGTGCTATCGTTTCTAGAGCTATCAGCGCAATCCCTGCAAGCGCTAGGGGTCGAAAAGGCTCGAATTGTTTTGGACCCGGGCATTGGCTTTGGCAAAACCGTGGCGCAGAACTTTGCCCTGCTGGCGCGCCAGCGCGAACTGCTGGCGCTGGGCTATCCCGTGTTGGCAGGCTGGTCGCGCAAGTCATCGCTGGGCGCCGTCACGGGGCTGGATGTGGAGCAGCGGCTGCAGCCCAGTGTGGCCGCTGCCCTGCTTGCCGTGGAGCGAGGTGCGCGCATTGTGCGCGTGCATGACGTCCGTGAAACCGCGCTGGCCCTCACGGTCTGGCGCGCCATGGAGTCGGGCCCGGCAATGGCTGTGTAGGCACTGATCGGGCCCGTGATGCGAGCCAACGACCTGGAGCGATTATTCAGCAGCACTCGCGTGGCAGCGCGCTGCTCAACGCCAGATCTTGGTGGGCGCTGCTACCTCGTTGGGTGTTCAAAATCATGTACACATCTATTCTGGCTTTCCAGGACGTCGATGGGTTTTCAGCGTGCCAGCTGATGTGTTTTTGACATAGAGCAGACCTCATCGATTGAGAGCTTGCCGGTGGTCGGCTCTTGACCCTTGTCATTAGGTTTACTGGGGATTACCCTTGGTTTACCTTAATGACATTGATGAAAGTCGCACATGACATTGACTCGGCGCAATTTACTCGGCGCTGCTGGCGCGGTCGGCTCGGCAGGATTGGCTGCCAGCCTGTTTCCCTTGGGGCCTTTCTCGCGGGCCATTGCCCAAACGCCGACCGCTGCGGCGCCTGGCATTGCTTACGCGAACTGGACCGGCACGGTGGCCCATGCCACCCACTATGGCCCGTTCATCGCCTCGGTCAAAAACGGTCGCTTGGAGAAAGTGGCTCCCACGCGTGCGGATGCCCGCCCGACTGAGATGCTCACGCTCGGGGTGCTGGCGCGTACCTATGACAAGACGCGCATCAAGGCACCCATGGTGCGCAAGTCTTATCTGGACGGATTGCAGAGCAACCGCAAGCCCGAGTTGCGCGGCAAGGAAGAATTTGTCGAGGTGGGCTGGGATGTGGCGCTGGGCCTGACCGCCAAGGCCATCCTGGACACCATTGAAAAGTACGGGAACGAGGGCGTTTTCAGCAGCTCTTACGGCGGCTGGTCGCATGCCGGCATCTTCCGTCCCAATGTGTTGCAGGGCCGGTTTTTCAATTTGCTGGGCGGTTGTTCGGTGACCACGGGCGATTATTCGGGCGGTGCGGCGCAAATCATCATGCCGTATGTGATTGGTGACATGGAGGTGTATTCGGCCCAGACCGCCTGGGAGCAGGTGCGCGACAACACAGAGGTTTTCGTGTTCATCGGCTGCGACCCGAACAAGAACAACCGCATCGAGTACACCGTGGCGGACCACGAGATGTACAACCATTGGGACGAGATCAAGAAAGCCGGTGTGCGCTTTGTCTCCATCAACCCGCAGGTCACCACCACAGATGAAAAAATGGGCTCGGAGTGGGTCAAGATCATTCCCAACACAGACACGGCGCTGTTTCTGGCCATGAGCCACCACGTCTACACGACGGGCAAGCACAAGCAGGCTTTTATTGACAAGTACACGTTGGGTTTTGACCGTTTCCTGGCCTACCTGCTGGGCAAGGACGCCGACGGCACGCCGCCCAAGACGCCCGAGTGGGCCGCGGCCATCACAGGTATTCCTGCAGCCAAGATCCGCGAACTGGCCGACCTGTTTGCCACCAAGCGCACGCAGTTCGCGGGCTCGTGGGCCATCCAGCGTGCGCACCATGGCGAAATGCCTTACTGGGCCATCGTCAACTTTGCCTGCATGCTTGGCAACATCGGGCTGCCGGGGCAGGGCGTGGGGTTTAGCTGGCATTACGGTGGCGGCGGCATGCCGCAGTCGGGTGGTGCGGGTCCGCGTGGGATGTCGCAGGGGCGCAACCCGGTCAAGAAGATCTGCCCGGCTTCGCGCATCAGCGAGATGCTGAACAATCCTGGCAAATCGTTCACCTACAACGGCACGACATATAGTTATCCCGACCATGTCGGGATGATCTACAACGCAGGCAACAACTTCCTCTCGCACCAGCAGGACCTCAACGAACTGATCCGCGCTTTCAAGATGGTGGACACCATCGTGGTGCAAGACTGCTGGTGGACGGCCTCGACGCGCTGGGCCGACATTGTGCTGCCAGCCACCACCACGCTCGAGCGCAACGACATCTCCTCGGGCGGCACCTACGGCATCGACAAGGTCTTCGCCATGAAGAAGGTGATTGCGCCGGTGGGCGATGCGCTTGACGACTTTGAAATCTTCCGCCGCCTTTCGGCACTGTGCGGTGTCGAATATGCATTCACAGAGGGCCTCACCGCGCTCGATTACGTCAAGCTCGCCTATGAGGGCAGCTCGGCGGCGGCGCAGGTGCCGTGGGAGAAATTCTGGGAAACCGGCGTGGCCGAGATCAAGGTGCCCGAGGAGGCGCGTAAATGGGTGCGCCATGGTGATTTCCGCGCCGATCCGGTGAAGAACGCGCTGCACACCCCCACCGGCAAGATCGAGATGTATTCCGCCACCATCGACAAGCTCAAGCTCGACGACTGCCCGCCGATGCCCAAGTTCCTGGAGCCAGCCGAGTATCTGGGCAATGCCAAAAAGGGCGAGCTGCATGTGGTGAGCCCGCATCCCTTTTATCGCCTGCACTCACAGATGGCCAACGCTGAGCCGCTGCGCAAGCTTTATGCGGTGCAGGGCCGCGAGCCGCTGGTGGTCAATGCACAGGATGCACGCGAGCGCGGCATCAAGAATGGCGACCTGGTTGAGCTGTACAACGACCGCGGCTCCATCATTGTGGGGGCGGTGTTGTCCGACAAGATCATGCCAGGCGTGGTCAGTATTTACGAAGGCGGCTGGCCACAACTGGACAGCAAGGGACGCTGCAACAACGGGCTGGTCAACTTCTTGACCAGCAGCCGGCGCGCCAGCGCCCTCAGCCAGGCCACCACGGCTGACACCTGTCTGGCCAAGCTGCGCAAATGCAACGATCCGGAAAGCCCGACGCGCGCCTTTGAGCCATCCAAATCGGTGAAGCGGGCGGTCACGTTTGAAGAAAAGTTCTACGGCCTGGACCGCGCACATGCGCTCAAGGAAAAGTCCATGGCATCGCTGAGCCCGGGCGAGAAAATCTTCTACCAGCGCTGCACGGTCTGCCACGGCCCGCGCGACCCTGGCCAGTTCAACAGCACGCAGTGGCTGGGCATTACGCAAAGCATGTTCCCGCGGGCTGGTCTGGATGAAGGCGAGCGCAAGCTGGTGCTGGACTTCTTGCTCAAGAACGCAAAGCCCTGAGCCGATCCATTGGCTTGCTGATAGCCCCGCGGTGCCGGCAATGGTCTCGCGGGGCTTTTTAGATCTTGCAGACCTTACAAAGCGGCCGCTATCGAGTGCGCTAGACTCAAATCTGCACAAAACAACAGCGAAAAGCCGATTTCCATGACTCAAAAATACTTTGGTACCGACGGCATTCGCGGCACCGTTGGACAGGCACCCATCACCCCTGACTTTGTGTTGCGGCTGGCGCATGCAGTCGGTCGTGTACTGAAACAGACCGAAGAGCGGCCCACGGTATTGATCGGCAAGGACACACGCATTTCAGGCTACATGCTGGAAAGCGCGCTGGAGTCGGGTTTCAACTCGGCAGGCGTGGATGTCGTGCTGCTGGGGCCACTGCCCACACCGGGCGTGGCTTACCTGACCCGAGCGCAGCGCGCCAGCCTGGGGGTGGTCATCAGTGCCAGCCACAACGCGTACCCGGATAACGGCATCAAATTCTTCAGCGCACAGGGCACCAAGCTGCCGGATGCATGGGAGCTTGCGGTAGAGGCTGCGTTGGATGAGCCGGCGAAGTGGGCTGATTCCGCCACGCTGGGCAAGGCCCGCCGGCTCGATGATGCAGCAGGCCGTTACATCGAGTTTTGCAAGAGCACTGTGCCTCATGCCATGTCTTTGCGTGGTGTCAAGATCGTGGTGGACGCGGCCCATGGTGCCGCCTACCAGGTCGCGCCCAAGGTGTTCCACGAACTCGGGGCCGAGGTTCTGGCCATTGGGTGTGCACCCGACGGGCTCAATATCAACCATGAGGTCGGGGCCACCCATCCCGACGCACTGGTCCGGGCGGTGCGCGCCAACCATGCCGACTATGGCATTGCGCTGGATGGCGATGCCGACCGCCTGCAGATGGTGGATGCCACAGGGCGCCTTTACAACGGTGACGAGTTGCTGTACCTCATGGCGGCTGATCGCATGGGACGCGACGAGCATGTGCCCGGCGTGGTGGGTACCCTGATGACCAATATGGCTGTAGAGGTCGCACTGCAGGCACGCGGCGTGAAGCTGGTGCGGGCACGCGTGGGCGACCGCTACGTGTTGGAGGAACTGGCGCGCCACCATTGGGTGCTGGGTGGCGAGGGTTCGGGGCATCTGCTGGCGCTGGACCGCCACACCACGGGCGACGGTATCGTCAGTGCCTTGCAGGTACTGCAGGCCTGCGTGCGCAGTGGACAAACCATGGCACAACTGCTGGCAGACGTTGTGCTCTATCCGCAGGTGCTGCTCAATGTCCGCCTCGCGCCGGGGCAGGATTGGAAATCCAACAAGGTGCTGGCGCAAACGACCCAAGCTGTGGAACAGGAGCTCGGTTCCACGGGGCGCGTCTTGATCCGCGCCAGCGGTACGGAGCCCCTGCTGCGGGTGATGGTGGAGGCGCGGGATGCGCAAATGGCCAGTGGCTGCGCACAGCGGTTGGCCGATGCGGCGCGCGCGGGCTGAGTTCTTGCTGCTCGGCATGGCGGGAAAGCCTTGAGGCGATTTCTCGAAGGGAAATGCTCGCCTGACGGCGAAATCACGAACATCGTGCATTTGTCCTTCATTGCAGGTTGATGCTGCAGCGCCGAACGGTGCGCAAGGCATCGCCGTGTACTGCTGTGCCCAGAGGTGGTGAAAGACACCCTTGCCATCGGACGCGGCCTTGCCGACAGAGTCTTTTGGCGCAGCCATTGATCTCTGGTGTGGTGAGTCATGAATCCGACATGACGGCGACATGGCGCTGTCACGGAATGCTTCCACACTGCCTGGAAAGGAAGCGGTGCCTGCCAACGGGTAGCGATTTCCGGAGAGAGCCACCTTCCTGCCCTAGGAGTCGTCCCATGAATGAGTTGCCTAATCTGCCGCTGTTATCCGCTTCACTCCCTAACCGGGCGCATGGTCGTACAGACGGTGGGGGTAGCGGTGTTGCCCCGTTGGCACAGATGCAGGTGCAGGGCAATGTTCAGGTAGGTTGGGCGCGCCATCTAGATGAAGTTCGTCAGGCGCAGCGGCTGCGATTCGATGTCTTTGCGGCTGAGATGGGCGCGCGGCTGGCAACGACCATACCGGGTCACGATGTCGATCTGTTTGACGACTACTGTGAGCATCTCTTGGTGCGTGATGTGCCAAGCCAGCAAGTGATCGGCACCTATCGAGTGCTCACACCGGCGCAAGCCAAGCGGGTAGGGGGTACCTACAGCGACAATGAATTTGATCTGACTCGGTTGCGCAGTTTGCGGCCCCGTATGGTCGAGTTGGGCCGCAGTTGCGTGCATCCGGATCACCGCCACGGCGGTGTTATTCTGGCGTTATGGGGGGCGCTGGCAGACTTCATGGTCCGCAATCAGCTCGACACCATGATTGGCTGTGCCAGCATTCCGATGCTGCACAACGGCGTGGTGAGTGGCGATGCCGCGGCCAGCATTTGGGAGCAATTGCGCCAGACCCATATGGCGCCCATTGATTTTCATGTACGACCCCGATTGCCATTGCCGGTAGAGCAGCTCGACGGATCCTTGTTGATCGAGCCGCCCGCCCTGATCAAGGGCTACTTGCGCCTAGGTGCTCGGGTTCTGGGGGCGCCGGCCTGGGATCCGGATTTCAATACCGCCGATCTCCCGATGCTGATGCGCATTGCAGACCTGCCCTCCCGCTACCGCAAGCACTTTCTGGGGGCCTGATGCGTGCGGCGTTCGACGCCTTGGGGTCCTGGGGTAATGTCCTGGGGGCGGCGGATATCGCCAGTAATGCAGGTGATTTGCATGTGTCCGAGCCGTATCGTTTTCGGGCAGTGTTCATTTCCGATCTGCACCTCGGAACACCGGGCTGCCAGGCTACGGCACTGCTGGATTTCTTGAAGCGCCACCCTTGCGAAACACTTTACCTCGTGGGGGATATCGTGGACGGGTGGCAGCTGCGTCGCAGATGGTTCTGGCCACAAGCGCATAACGATGTCGTGCAAAAATTGTTGCGCAGCGCCCGCAAGGGGTGCCGCGTGGTGTTTGTGCCGGGTAACCACGACGAATTCGCCCGTGGGTTCGTGGGGCATTCGTTTGGCGGCATCGAGGTGGTTGAAGAAGCGGTGCACCTGACGGCCGATGGTCGACAGCTTTGGGTGACCCATGGTGATTACTTTGATGGTGTTATTCAGTGTGCCAAGTGGCTGGCCTATCTGGGGGATAACCTTTACGAGTTCACTCTCAAGCTCAATAGGTACCTCAATTCCTTGCGTGCACGTATGGGCTTGCCGTATTGGTCCTTGTCTGCTTACCTCAAAGGCAAAGTCAAAAAGGCCCTCAACTACGTGACGGATTTCGAGGTGGCCGTTGCGGCGGAGGCCCGCCGGCGTGGTCACCAGGGCGTGGTCTGCGGACATATCCATCGCGCCGAAATGCGGGAGATCGACGGCATTTTGTATTGCAACGATGGTGACTGGGTTGAGAGCCGTACTGCGTTGGTCGAGCATCTGGATGGTCGATTGGAACTGTTGCAATGGCCAGCTCGGCGCGAGGTTCCGTCTCCTGCCCTGGTTTCGGAAATGACGGC
The DNA here is from genome assembly GCF_002176815.1 of Acidovorax sp. T1. NCBI lineage: Bacteria > Pseudomonadati > Pseudomonadota > Betaproteobacteria > Burkholderiales > Comamonadaceae > Acidovorax > Acidovorax sp. T1. Next base: position 1,389,766 of record NZ_CP021648.1, read on the forward strand.
ATGAAGATTGCGCTGGTGACGGATGCGTGGCATCCACAAGTGAATGGGGTGGTGACGACACTCACGGAGTTGGTGCAGCAACTGGAGCGACTCGGGCATGATGTCCATGTCATCCACCCCGGCCAGTTTCGAACTCGCCCGTGCCCGGGTTATCCGGGTATCGACTTGGCCGTGCGACCGGCAGGGTCCTTGGGCCGCGCCATGGACGCCATTCAGCCGGACGCCATCCATCTTGCTACAGAGGGGCCTCTTGGCTGGGCCGCCCGTCGTTATTGCTTGCGTCACAAGCTGGCTTTCACCACGGCATTTCACACGCGATTTCCTGAAATACTGAATGCCGCCTTGCGTATCCCGCTGGCGTGGGGCTATGCGTTGTTCCGGCACTTCCATCGCCCATCCTCGGGAATCATGGTGCCCACGCAAGGGGTTCTGCAAATGTTGGAGCACCGCGGCTTTCGAAATTTGCGCCAGTGGACCCATGGTGTGGATACGCAGGCGTTCCCCTTTCAGGGGGAGGCTACTCTCAGCTCTCTGGTTGGCGCATTGGCGCATCCAGTGAGTCTGTATGTAGGGCGAATATCGTATGAAAAGAACATTGAATCCTTCTTGCAGACAAAGATGCCTGGCACCAAGATTGTGTGTGGCGTGGGTCCGCTGGAGCAGCGGTTAAAGGAGCGCTACCCAGAGGTGCGCTGGATGGGGTTGCTGGATCGGCAATCCCTCGCAGCACTTTATGCGGCTGCGGATGTATTCGTGTTCCCCAGCCGATCTGAAACCTTTGGACTGGTCATGCTCGAGGCCATGTCCTGTGGTACCCCTGTGGCGGCATTTCCGGTGGATGGTCCTTTGGAAGTTCTTGGGGCGTTGGAGTCACAGGGAGTACGGGGCGGTGTCTTGCACACGGATCTGCTCTCGGCGTGCCAAGCTGCATTGGCTGTGCCGCGCCACGAGGCCCGTCGCCGTGCGTTGGACTTCACGTGGGCCAGGGCGACCAAGCTCTTTGTTCAGCATCTGGTGCCCACCCGGTCAGACAGTTCGAAACGCATTGTGGCTGTCACATGATGTGTCACAATAATGTCATGTATGTGTTAAATACTGGGGCGCTTATATACAATCACCTATTGCGTGCCCATGTCTCCACCGTCCCATGAAGCTGCCGTGGCCTCACCGAGCGCCAATATGTCTGTCGTAGTGGAGGGCGCCGGCGCAACTGACACGCCAGATCGGCAGATCGCCGCACAGACCGTGGGGCAAACTGACGTGGTGCTCCTGGACAGAGATCACAGTATTCTGGCGTTCAATGAGCGGGTATTTGACTGGGCGGTTCGGACCGATGTTCCGCTGCTTGAGCGGTTGCGTTATCTTTGCATTGTCTCTTCGAATTTGGATGAATTCTTTGAGGTAAGGGCTGCGCCGCACATCACAGCAGCGAAAAACGGTGAGACAAAAGGCCTTTACACCGAAGCATCCTTTGAAGCCCTGTCAGCTAAGGCGCATGATCTAGTGGCGCGGCAGTACGCGCTGTACAACGATTCACTGGTTCCTGCTTTTGCAGCGCATGGCATTCGCATTGTTGCGCATGGTGAGCGGTCGGATGTGCAAAAGCGCTGGGTAAACGACTACTTCATGCGTGAGGTGCGACCGCTGCTTATTCCCGTGGGGTTGGATCCGGCCCATCCATTTCCGCAGGTCGCCAATAAATCATTGAATTTCATCGTGCGTCTGAAGGGCCGCGATGCGTTTGGACGCGAAAACGAAATTGCCATCGTCAAGGTCCCGCGTGCCTTGCCGCGGTTGATCCGCATGCCGACCAAGGTTGCGCCCAAAGAAGCTTTGTTCGTCAGCCTCTCCAGCATCGTGCGGGCGCACCTGCACGACCTGTTTCCTGGGCGGGAGGTCACCGAGTTTTCGCAGTTTCGCGTGACCCGCCACTCCGATCTAGCACTCGATGAAGAAGATGTCCGCAACCTGAGAACTGCCCTGCGCCAGGGTTTGCAGCACCGCCACTATGGCCAGGCCGTGCGGCTGGAAGTGTCGGCAGGCTGTTCGGTGTTTCTTTCGGATTTCCTGCTGGAGCAGTTTGAATTGCCTGGCGCCGCGCTCTACCGTGTTAGAGGGCCTGTCAACCTGGTGCGGCTGACACAGTTGGTAGATCTGGTCAACGACCCTGCGCTGCTGTTCCCTCCTTGGCGTTCCGTCTGGCCGCGTCAGATGCAGCCGGGTGTTTCCATTCTTGAACAATTGCGTCATCGTGACATACTGATGCACCAGCCGTTCGAGAGTTTTGATGGTTTGCTGGCCTTTCTGCGCGAGGCAGTCAATGACCCTCAGGTTCTGGTTATCAAGCAGACCATTTACCGCACCGGCTCAGACTCCGAACTCATGGATCTATTGACCGAGGCAGTGCGTCGCGGCAAGGAAGTCATGGCCGTGGTGGAGCTTAAGGCGCGCTTTGACGAAGAGGCCAACATCAACTGGGCCGAGGCGCTCGAATCCATTGGTGCTCAGGTGGTTTACGGTGTGGTGGGGCTCAAGACACATGCCAAGATGCTGCTGGTCACCCGAAGAGAAGGTCGCCAGCTTCGCCGCTATGGGCATCTGTCCACAGGCAACTACAACATGCGTACGGCGCGCCTGTATACCGACCTGAGCTATCTCACTGCGGATGAGGAAACCACCGCAGACATGGACGGTGTTTTCAACCATCTGGCCAGTCAGAATCGCCCCCCTAAATTGCGCAGGTTGTTGCTGGCGCCGTTTCATCTGCACCGTCGCATGCTGGATAAGATTGAGCAGGTGGGGCTGGCGGCCAGTCGCGGAGAAGACGCGCGCATTGTTGCCAAGATGAATGCCCTGACGGACGAAGGATTGATCCGTGCGCTGATCCTTGCCGGGCAGCGAGGGGCTCGGATTGACCTCATCGTGCGGGGCGCCTGTATGTTGCCGGCTCAACTGCCCGGGGTCACCGACAACATCCGCGTGCGTTCGGTGATCGGCCGTTTTCTGGAGCACACACGGGTGTTCTATTTCCGCTCAGGTGGCCAGGAAGACTTGTACCTGTCTAGTGCCGACTGGATGAACCGCAACATGATGCGCCGGGTGGAGCTTGCCTGGCCCGTCACTGATCCCGTTTTGCGTCAGCAGATCGTGGACGAATGCCTGGTGGCCTATCTTCACGATGATAAGGACGCCTGGACGCTCAAGGCGGATGGAGCTTATGAACGCGCTCGCCACCCCGTCGCCGGCAGGGGGGCCCAGAACGCACTAATGGTGCGCTACAGCGCTTCAGCGCCAGCAGCGCGCCCCGATCAGGGAATGGCATGATGGACCTCATCCTCTGGCGTCACGCGGAAGCCGAGGAAGCGGCTGATGGGATGGACGATACGGCCCGTCCCCTCACCCAGCGGGGGGAGAAACAGGCAGCACGCATGGCAGCGTGGTTGGACCGGCAACTGCCTGATGGGTTGCGAGTACTTGCAAGCCCGGCTCGCCGAACCGAGCAGACGGCCAGCGCTTTGGGGCGTAAGTTCAAGATGCGTGCCGAACTGCTGCCCGGCGGAACCGTAGAGGACTTACTGGAACTGGCCCAATGGCCGCGTGCGCGCGGGGCCGTGCTGATCATTGGCCATCAGCCTGTGCTTGGGCAGACGATTGCTCACCTGCTGAGTTTGCAGGCCCCCGAGTGCGCCGTACGCAAGGGGGCCGTCTGGTGGCTTCGCCAGCGCCAGCGCCAGCGGCTGGACCATTGCCAGACCGTGCTCATGACGGTGCAGTCCCCCGACTTCCTCTGATCTGCAATCCACGGGCCATTTTTAGCTCTGGCTAAGTCCCGTTACTTGCGGACTGCCTTGGCAGGGGTCTTTGTGGCGGGAACATCGGCCTTTGGGCGCCCCGTCTTGATGGACGGTATCGCCTGCAGGGCAGTGCGTAAAGCCGTATCTGACAGTCCGGCCAGCAGCTTCAATCCGGCGCGTAGCAACTCGCTTTTCTTGGTTGGTTGGGCGAGTGCGTCCGCGCGTTGTTTGAGTGTTTCGATGACAGCGTACTCATCTTTGGGGATGGTGAAACTGTCGCGAACCAGTTTGGGCTTTTTGGCGCGTGCTTCCTTGGCTGGCAATGCCGGTGCTGTAGCGGGTTTTGCCTTTGCCGTGGTGGGGGCAACGGCACGTTTGACGGACTTGGCTGCGGCTTTGGCAACCACCTTGGGTTCGGCTGCCGCCGCTTTTTTAACCTTGGAAGCAGTTGCCGCTGGGGTCGTGCCCGCTACCGCTGGCTTGGCTGACGGTTGAGCAGCAGTTAGGGCGGGGTTTTGGCTCGGAGTGGTGCTGGAAGTGGTCATAGTGAATGAATAAATAAACGGTATAAACAGTTTATACCGTTTATTGCCTCCAGTCACCCCAGATTGAGTTCCAGTTCCCAGGGGGTTTTTTGCCAGGCTATCACCTCTTCGCGTAGCAGGTAGGCTGATTGCGGGTAGGCTGCAGCCCATCCCGGCCTGGTGCTGATGGTGTGGCGCGTGCCCACGGCGCGCATAGACAGGCCTTCCACGTCTGGGTCGCGACGGGCATGGCAGAGCGCAACCGCTATGCGCAAACTCAGCAATTGCAGGGAAAAACCAGCGTCGTTGATCAGTTCGATTTCCAGTTTGCGGACTTTGCCCCGCTGTCCCAGCACCAGAGCGCTGAGCCTGTGTAGTTCGGACACGGCGAACCCGGCGGCATCGGTGTGATCCAGGATGTAGGCGCCATGGCGGTGGTATTCGCTGTGCGAAATGATGCCGCCAATCTCATGTAGGCGTGCTGCCCATTCGAGCTTGCGTGCGGCACGCTCGCTGTTCAGGGGGGCAGCCTGGGTGAAGAGGGCAGATGCAACACGCGCAACCCGCTCGGCTTGGGCGGTGTCCACCGAGAAGCGCTGCATGAGGCCATTCACCGTGGTGGTTCTTAAGTCGGTCTCGGGCTGCTCGCGGTCAAGCAGGTCGTAGAGAGCGCCCTGACGCAGCGCGCCCTGGGCGACATGCATCTGCCCAATTTCGAGCAGATCGAAAACCGCCCGCAACACACTGATGCCACCGCCAATCACGGCCCGCCGGTCTTCCTTGAGTCCTTCCAGTCGAACGCGGTCTGCATGGTGTGAGCGCAGCAGGCGGTCCTGCAGCCAGTTCAGTCCCTCCGCTGTGATGAGACCCTCGGGGCCGCCTGCAGCAGCGAGGATGTCGCCAACCGCACCAGCGGTGCCTGAAGATCCATAGGCAATATCCCAGGTGTCGGGCCGGAATGTGCCAAGGGCCTCGTCCAGCACTGCTTTGGCGGCAATTTCTGCGGCCAGGAAGGCCTGCCGTGTGAATTGGCCATCGGCAAAATAGCGCGTGGACCAGGCCACACTGCCCACCCTGAAAGACGCCACGGTGTGGGGCCGGAATTGCTGGCCAAGGATGAATTCGGTGGAGCGACCGCCAATGTCCACCACCAGCCGGCGTTCGTCCGACTGCGGAAGCAGGCGCGCAACTCCCTGGTAGATCAGTCGAGCTTCTTCGGGGCCCGACACCACATCGATGGGGTAGCCCAGAATCTCACCGCCACGCGCCAGAAATACTTCACGATTGCGGGCTTCGCGCAAAGTCTGGGTTGCCACTGCACGCACCTGGGCTCGCTCAAAACCAGCAAGCCGCTCGCCAAAGCGCGCCAGGCAATCCCAGCCGCGTTGCATGGCCTCACGCGTCAGATTGAATTCCTCGTCAAGGCCATTGCCCAAGCGAACGGTTTCCTTGAGATATTCCATCCGTTGGATGTGGCCGTGCTCGAAGCGGCCAATTTCAAGGCGAAAGCTGTTAGACCCAAGATCTACAGCCGCAAGCAATGTTCCGTTGTGCATGTTTCTGCGCGTGATGCGCTTGATCTCCAGCGCGAAGCATAGCACCCGCGTTGCTGTGTCCAGGCTGGTGTCAGCCGATGATGCGACCGTCCTGGGTCAGCATGCTTTGCGTCACATAAGCGTTCAACCGCTTTTTTCCCTGGTAAGCAACCACATAGCCGCCGACATTCACGTTGGCACGCCGCTGCAAAGCCGAGAGCACGCTGGCGCGCGTGATGGGCCCGGAAATACCGCCCATCACCTCGGCGGTATAGCGCGCAGCAATGAACCCAGCGAGACCCTGCGGAGAGGGGGCTTCGTCAAAGAACCGGGCCAGCGCAGTGCGATAAGCGCGCACCACGGGCAGGCCGGATGTGACCAGTGGCACCGCCTGGGTGGCGATGATGGAGGTGCCCTTGGGCGTGCCCCCCATCTGGGCGAGCGACTGCAAGTTCACATCGGCCAGCGCCACGACAAAGCATTGTCGGCCTGGTGGGGCGACCAGCTTGCTGGCAAATGCGTGCAACTCTGGTGTTCCCCCAACAAACAAAATAATGGTTTGTGTTGGAGTTGTCAGCTGCCTGGCAGCCGGGCCTGTTGTGCCCGGAAGCGGCAATATCTGTGCTTGCAAATCCAGGTTTTTGGCGACCTGCAGAACATAGGCTTCCGACTGCTGCTGTACCTCTGCGGTGGCGAAGACCACACCGATCTGCTTCACACCCAGGGACGCATGTGTCTTGATGGCATGCGCTATCTGGGTTTGGTGGTCCGGGAACACCTCGAACACCGTCTCGGCCTCGTTGTCGGTTACAGCGTCGTGCAACCAGGGGGCCACAAGTGCCAGGGGAGACGCAGAGCGCGCCGAAGACTGCAAGGCCACAAGCCCCGCGGCCGCGGTATTGCCCACGCAGCCAGCCACTGCCACGCACCCGGCTTGCCCATGGGCAGCTTCCCATGCGGCTTTCAGACTTGCGGGCGTGCCATCGGTTTCGATGGTGACGTGCTGCACAGCGCGGCCACGAAGCCCGCCACGCGCGTTGAGGTCCTGCCAGGCGGATCGGGAGCCAACCAAAAAGTCGCGGCTGATATCTTGCTGGTCAAAAGTCAAGTCAACTACTTGGGCCACCACCAGCGGGCGTTCCACATCGGCATTGCGAGGTGTGCCTGCTGGCAGTGGCTGGGCCATGACTTCGCCTGCCATTGCGGCACCTGCAGCAGCGGTCCAACGAATCCAGTGGCGGCGATTCAGCGAAACCGCTGGGCAATTGGGAAGATACATGGCCATCAAATACTCAGAGAGGTGTTACTTCTTGGGTGGCATCATCACGCGGTCGACTACATGGACAACGCCATTGCTGGCGGAGAGGTCCGCTTGCTCTACCATCGATTCCTCGACGGTCACGAACGTGCCTGCACGTGCCAATGCGACGTTAGCACCCTGCAAGGTCTTGACATTGCCTGGCTTCACGTCTTTGGATGCCACGCGCGATGGCACGATGTGGTAGCTGATCACGGACTTGAGCAGTGCCTTGTCAGCCTTGAGTGCATCCAGGGTCTTTGCTGGAACTGCCTTGAAGGCAGCGTCAGAGGGTGCAAAAACGGTGTAGGGGCCTGCCGCCTTGAGTGTTTCCGTCATGCCGGCTTCTGCAACCAGGGCGTTGAAGGTCTTCAATGACGAGGTCTTGGCGATCGTGTCGGCCAAAGTCTGGGGTGCGGATGCGTTGGTGGCGCAGGCGCCCAGGGTGGTCACTGCCACCAGGGCGAGTGCAGATTGAAGTGCATAGCGGCGAAACATGGGATTCTCCAGTAAGTAAATGGCCGACGCATGTCGGTCGCCGCAGACTACGCATCAGTTGTGACATAGTTGTGACAAGTTGATTCGGCCTTTAATTGCCGGGAAGGAGATTAAGCGTATGACAGCTGGGGATAAAAGTCACGGTATTGTCATATTTGAAACCTACAGTCGCGGCATCTCAACTCCTTCAACCCTAAAGGTATCTTCATGAAAATGTCCGTGATTCGAGTTCTGGTGGCTGGTGTGGCTTCGGCTGGAGCGTTTTCTGGCGCCATGGCGCAGCAAGAAGTTACGGGCGCTGGCGCCTCGTTTCCGGCACCGCTGTATTCCAAGTGGGCTTCCGAGTACAACAAGGCCACTGGCGTAAAAGTTAACTACCAGTCGGTGGGTTCGGGTGCTGGTCTGCGCCAGATCGATGCCAAAACTGTGGCGTTTGGCGCCTCGGACATGCCTCTGAAGGATGAGGATCTCGAAAAGAAGGGCCTGGTGCAGTTCCCTACCGTGATCGGTGGCGTGGTGCCGGTTGTCAACATCAAGGGTATTGCCCCAGGTCAGATCAAGCTGACGGGCCAGGTGCTGGGTGATATCTACCTGGGCAAGATCACCAAGTGGAACGATCCTGCTATCACGGCTATGAATCCTTCCGTGCCGCTGCCGGATGCCACCATTGCGCCTGTGCGCCGCGCTGACGGTTCGGGCACTACTTTCGTCTTCACCAATTACCTGAGCAAGGTCAATGCCGAATGGAAAGCCAAGGTTGGTGAAGGCACGGCAGTGAACTGGCCTGTGGGTGCAGGTGGCAAGGGCAACGAAGGCGTGGCCGCCTTTGTGGGTCGCCTGCCCAACTCCATTGGTTACGTCGAGTACGCCTACGTCAAGCAAAACAAGATGACTTACACGCAGGTGCAAAACGCAGCGGGCAAGTTCGCTACTCCGGACGACGTTGGCTTCAAGGCTGCAGCTGCTGGCGCTGTCTGGCCCAAGAGCTTCTATCTGATTTTGACGAACCAGCCTGGTGATGCCACTTGGCCTATCACCAACCCTACTTTCATCCTGATGCACAAGGTTCAAGAGAAGCCAGCGGATGCCGCTGCAGCGCTGAAGTTCTTTGACTGGGCCTTCAAGTCCGGTGACAAGACGGCTTCGGACCTGGACTATGTGCCCATGCCTGATGTCGTGAAGAGCAATATCCTGAAGTCCTGGGGTGACATCAAGGACACCTCCGGCAAGGCTGTTTCGTTCAAGTAATCCTCGGGGCCGGCCACAAGCCGGCCTTTTGATTTAACTTCTCAAGGCTACCAACGTGTCCACTATGATGCCGGTTCGCCAGAGTACGACCGCCGAGTCGGCCTCTGGCATCAAACGGACCACACCCCCTCCCAATAAATCATTCATATCAGGCATGTTGGCAGACCGAATTTTTGGATGGCTGGCGCGTGGCGCAGCCATCATCACGCTGTTGTTGCTGTTTGGCATCATGGCGTCCTTGGTGGTGGGGGCCTGGCCTTCCATTTCCAAATATGGCCTCAGCTTTCTCACCAACAGCGTCTGGGACCCGGTTCAAGACGAGTACGGTGGCCTGGTCATGATTTATGGCACGCTCGCCACGTCGTTCATCGCGTTGCTGATCGCCGTGCCCGTGAGCTTTGGCATTGCCTTGTTCCTTACCGAATTGTCGCCCGCCTGGCTGAAACGGCCCTTGGGTACCGCCATTGAATTGCTGGCCGCCGTGCCATCCATTGTGTATGGCATGTGGGGCTTGATGGTGTTTGGCCCCATCCTGGCGCGTTTTGTGCAGCAGCCTTTGCAGGCGCTGTTCGATGGTGTTCCCTACTTGGGTGCATTTGTCTCGGGTCCGCCGGTCGGCATTGGTATTTTGTCTGCCGGCATCATTTTGGCCATCATGATCATTCCGTTCATCGCGTCGGTGATGCGGGATGTTTTTGATGTCACACCTGCGCTGCTCAAAGAGTCGGCTTACGGCCTGGGCTCCACCACCTGGGAAGTTATGTGGAAGGTTGTGCTGCCCTACACGAAGACGGGTGTGATCGGCGGCATCATGTTGGGTCTGGGGCGTGCGTTGGGCGAAACCATGGCGGTGACTTTCGTGATCGGCAACATGAATCAGCTCGACTCGCTGTCGCTTTTCGAGGCGGCCAACAGCATCACATCGGCCCTGGCGAATGAATTTGCAGAAGCGGGTGAAGGCCTTCACCAAGCGTCCCTCATCTATCTGGGGCTGGTGCTTTTCTTTATCACCTTTGTGGTGCTGACCTTGTCCAAGATTCTGCTGTCACGCCTTCAGAAGAATGAAGGATCCCGCACATGACCACCTCGCAACATCTTATCTCTGCGGCTGATGCCGTGCAGGCCCGACAGGCCCGCTTCAACGGTCGCAAGCGCGTCAATCAGATTGCCTTGACCTTGTCGCTGGCGGCCATGTTGTTTGGCTTGTTCTGGCTGGTATGGATCTTGTGGGAGACCGTGCGTCTGGGCGTGGGAGGGCTGAGCCTGGCCCTGTTCACCGAAATGACGCCGCCACCCAATGAGGCTGGGGGTATCTCTAACGCGATCTTTGGTTCGTTGGTGATGGTGGTGTTGGCCACGTTTGTTGGCACCCCCATCGGCATCATGGCCGGGGTCTACCTGGCTGAGTACGACGTTCGCAGCTGGCTGGCATCGACCACACGCTTTGTCAACGACGTTCTGTTGTCGGCACCCAGCATCGTGATTGGCCTCTTTGTCTACGCTGTCGTGGTGGCCCGTTTCAAGAGTTTTTCAGCCTACGCTGGCATTCTTGCCCTGGCGTTGATCGTGATACCGGTGGTCATCCGGACCACCGAAAACATGCTGATCCTGGTGCCTGCCAGCCTGCGCGAGGCGGCCTATGCCCTGGGCACGCCTAAGTGGCGCGTGATCACCATGATCACCCTGCGGGCGGCGCGGGCTGGTGTGATTACGGGGATTTTGCTGGCGGTGGCTCGCATTGCGGGTGAAACGGCGCCCTTGTTGTTCACGGCTTTGAACAACCAGTTCTGGAACTCGGACTTGTCCAAGCCGATTGCCAGCCTGCCGGTGACGATTTTCAAGTTCGCCATGAGCCCCTACGAAAACTGGCAGCAACTGGCCTGGGCGGGAGTTTTCCTGATCACCGTGGCCGTTCTCGGACTCAACATCCTCGCGCGGGTTCTGACCCGGCAGAAATAAGCAAGGAAGACTTTCATGGCCTCCATACCCAAGAATTCGCCAGCAGCGGCGTCCAAGCTCACGGTCCGTGACCTGAACTTCTATTACGGCAAGTTTCATGCCCTCAAGAACATCAACCTGGATATTCCCGAGAACAAGGTGACGGCCTTCATCGGCCCCTCGGGCTGCGGCAAATCCACGTTGCTGCGCACGTTCAACCGCATGTTCGAGCTGTACCCCGAGCAGCGGGCGGAAGGGCAGATCGTGCTCGATGGCGAGAATCTGCTGACGACAAAGCAGGATGTGGCGCTGGTTCGGGCCAAGATCGGCATGGTGTTTCAGAAGCCTACGCCGTTCCCCATGTCCATCTATGACAACGTTGCCTTTGGTGTGAAGCTGTTTGAAAGTCTCAGTGCCACGGATATGGATGACCGCGTGGAGTGGGCCTTGCGCAAGGCAGCGCTGTGGAACGAGGTCAAGGACAAGCTCAACCAGAGTGGTGCAAGCTTGTCGGGTGGGCAGCAGCAGCGTCTGTGCATTGCGCGTGGTATTGCCATCAAGCCGGAGGTGTTGTTGCTCGACGAACCGTGCTCGGCCCTCGACCCGATCTCTACCGCCAAGATCGAAGAATTGATTGCGGAGCTGAAGGAGGACTACACAGTGGTCATCGTCACGCACAACATGCAGCAGGCAGCGCGTTGCAGCGACTACACCGCCTACATGTACCTGGGCGATCTGGTTGAGTTTGGGGAAACAGAACAGATGTTCTTCAAGCCCCAGCGCAAGGAAACCGAAGACTACATTACCGGCCGTTTCGGCTGAGGAGACATTTTGATGGCTGACAAACATCTTTCATCGCAGTTCGACAGTGAACTTAACGGCGTCTCTGCCCGCGTCATGGAGTTGGGCGGGCTGGTGGAGTCGCAAATTCGCCAGGCTATTTTCGCCCTGTCTCAGTTCAGCCTGGAAGCGGTGGAACAGGTGGGTTTGATGGAGCAGCGTGTCAATGCCATGGAAGTCGAGATCGACCACGAACTCGCGTCCATCATTGGCCGACGCCAGCCCACAGCCCGTGACCTGCGTCTGCTGTTGTCCATTTCCAAGGCGACTGCCAATCTGGAGCGCATGGGGGATGAAGCCAACAAGATGGCGCGCATGGTGAAGTCGATCATCGAAAGCGGTTCCTCCCGTTCACTGCCGACGAGCGATCTGCGCGTGGCGACCGAGCTGGCATCGGGCATGCTGCGCAAGGCGCTTGATGCCTTTGCGCGCCTGGACGTCAAGGCGGCGGTGGCCATCCTCAAGGAGGATGACCTTATCGACAAGGAGTTCGACGGCTTTGTGCGCAAGCTCATCACCTATATGGTGGAAGACCCCCGCACCATCTCTGCCAGCCTGGACCTGCTGTTCCTGGCCAAGGCTATCGAGCGCATTGGCGATCATTCGAAGAACGTGGCCGAACTCGTTATTTATCTCGTCAAGGGCAAGGACGTGCGGCACACCACGCTTGATGAAATTGAATCCGCTGTGGCGCAGTGACCGATTGGCGTTGACATGAAAAAGCTTCCCCGCGTATTGATTGTGGAGGACGAACCGGCAATTGCCGAGTTGATCGCCGTCAATCTGCGCCACAACGGTTTTCAGCCTATCTGGGCAGAAGATGGCGAGTCGGCTCAGCGTGAGCTGGATGCCGTTTTGCCCGATGTCATCTTGCTGGATTGGATGCTGCCAGGTCAAAGCGGCCTAGTGTTGGCGCGCAAGTGGCGTGCGGACAGCCGAACCAAGCCCATTCCCATCTTGATGCTCACCGCGCGAGGCGACGAGCCTGACAAGGTGGCGGGGCTGGATGCCGGGGCGGACGACTACATCACCAAGCCGTTTTCCACCCAGGAACTGCTGGCACGCATCCGCGCGGTGCTGCGGCGCCGTGCGCCTGAGCAGGTGAGCGACAGCGTGACCATCGGCGACCTGGTGCTGGATGCGGGTACCTACCGGGTGACGTTCCAGGGGCAACCGCTGAAGGTGGGGCCGACCGAGTTCAAGTTGCTGCATTTCTTCATGAAGCATGCAGAGCGCGTGCACAGTCGTTCGCAACTGCTTGACAAGGTATGGGGCGACCATGTGTTCATTGAGGAGCGGACTGTAGACGTGCATGTGAAGAGGTTGCGTGAGGCCCTGGGCATCGCTGGCGTGATGGTCGAAACCGTGCGCGGCGCGGGCTACAGGCTCACGGGGCAGCCGCCTGCGCTGATGCAGGCCTGAGACTGAGAATTTTTTGCTCATGCCCGCTCATCACGCCAAAACGCACCTGCTCGTCGTTGCAAATGCGCGCCATAGTCCAAGCTATGGCTGTGCTTTGCGCCTAGATCGAGTGCGTTTTGGCGCGCGGCTCGGACCCGCGCAAAAAACTCTCTGTCTCTGATTGTTTCAGTCGGGGGCACCAAGGCCTCCGCGTCTACCGAGAAAGTTGTGTAGTCCGCATGCTCTGGCGTTTTGGATATTTTCTTGCCTGGCAGCTTGCCGGGGGTGCGCTTGGCTGGTGGCTGACGGGCTCCTGGGGTGCCGTGGTGGGTGCCGCGGTGGCTGCATGGTTGTGGTTTGGTGGTGATTTGTGGCGGGGCGCACGCGTGCTGCGGTGGTTGCGTTCGGGTGACCTGTCTGCAGCACCGTCCATATTCGGCATGTGGGGCGAAGCCGCCGAACGCGCGCGACGCTTGTTGCGCCAGCGCCAGATGCTGGTCAAGGACAGCGAAGACCGCGTGCAGGAGATTCTGGCGGCGCTCCAGGCGACCCCCAACGGTGTGGTGCTGCTCGACGCCGAGGGGCGCATTGAATGGTGTAACCAGATCGCGGCTGCCCATCTCGGTTTTGATGCCCAGCGGGATGTCATGCAGTCCATCGGCAACCTGGTGCGGGACCCCGATTTCGGCGCTTACTATGCCGCCCAGAATTTCACCCACGACGTGGTGCTGCAGGGCCGGGACAGCACGCCGTCGCGGCCCGTGCGCATTTCGGCGCACCTGCATCCTTATGGCGACGGGCGCAAGCTGTTATTGACCCGCGACGTCACGGCGCTGGAGCAGGCTGACGCGATGCGGCGCGATTTTGTGGCCAATGTCTCGCATGAGATCCGCACGCCGCTAACGGTGCTGACCGGTTTTGTCGAAACCCTGCAGACCTTGCCACTGGACGCCGAGGAGCGGGCGCGGTATCTGGCCATGATGGCCCAGCAGGCGGCGCGCATGCAAAGCGTGGTGCACGACCTGCTGACGCTCTCGCGCCTGGAAGGCAGCCCATTGCCCGGCATGTCTGAATGGACGCCGGTGCAGGTCCTGATGCAGCGGTGTGAAGACGAGGGGCGGGCCTTGTCTGCCGTGTTGACGCAAAACCACCATCGACACCATGTGCTGCAGTTTCCGGCCGCGCAGGATTTGCGTGCCCAGGGTGAGATTGCTGGCGTGCCGTCCGAACTGCAAAGCGCGCTGTCCAACCTCATCAGCAATGCCGTGCGCTATACGCCCGCAGGCGGCACCATCACCGTGCGGTGGCAGCACACGAATGATGGAACCGCCACTTTTAGCGTCAGTGACACCGGGCCAGGGATAGCGCCAGAGCATATTCCGCGCGTCACCGAGCGCTTTTACCGCGTGGACCGCAGCCGGTCGCGGGAAACTGGGGGTACAGGCCTGGGGCTCGCCATCGTCAAGCACGCGGTGCAGCGCCATGGCGCCACGCTCGATATCGCCAGCGTGCTGGGCAAGGGATCGGTGTTCTCTGTCACCTTTCCCGCCAACCGGCTGCGCCGCCCCGCGCTGCCGGACGGATTGCAAGCCACAGCATCAGCACAAACAGCCCTGCCGTGATGGCCAGTGCCAGCGCGCTGGCCGCCCAGAACGGCGCTGGTGACGCCACGGGCGCCCAAGATCCCAGCCCGTGGTAGGCCAGCACATAGCCCCCGCCTAGCCCCGCGCCCCACAGCAAAAGACAGTACACCGCCAGCGGCGCGATCGTGATGCGGTAGCTGCGCAGCACAAAGACGCACAGGGTCTGCACGGCGTCGGCGGCATGGTAGGCCGCAACCCACAGCAGCAGCCCGCTGGTGACGGACACCACGGCAGTGCTGCTGGAATACAGGGTGGGCAATGCTTTGTTTGCTATTAATAATATAGCTGCTAGCGCAATACCCATAAGCGCGGAGAGCCTAAAACCTATAAAAACAACGCTGCGTGCCCGGATGGGGTTGCCCGCCCCCAGCCAGTAGCTCACCCGCGCACTGGTGGCAATGGCCAGAGACAGGGGCACCATGTACAGCACGGCGGCCACGTTGGCCGCGATCTGGTGCGCTGCCGTGGCCACAGTGCCCTGGCGCGCAATGAACAGCGCCATCAGCGTGAATGAAGTCACTTCCACCAGGATGGCCAGCCCCGCCGGCACGCCCAGCCGGGCGAAGCCGAGGATGGTGGGCCAGTGGGGGCGCTCCATGCGCTGCCAGATGCGTAGCGGCGTGTACAGATCCTGGGTGCGCAACAGCCAGAAAGCCAGGGCCAGCATGCTGGCATTCACCACCAGGGTAGCCCAGGCGCAGCCTACGGCGCCTTGCGCTGGCAGGCCCGCGCCGCCAAACGTGAACCAGACGGACAGCGGCAATTTGACGAACAGCGAGCCCACCTGCAGCCAGCTCACCAGTTGTGGACGGCCAATGGCTTGGTTCAGCGTGCTGTACAGGCGAAAGAGCAGGGCGGGCGGAAGCGCCAGGGCCAGTACGGCCAGGTATTGCTCGACCTCGGTGCGCAGAGCCTGCGGCACCTCGGTCCAGCGCAGCAGCGGGCCGGGTGATAGCAGGATGAGCATGCCCGCTGCCGATGCCGCGGCGCACAGATAAACGGCCTGGCGCAGCGACGTGCCAATGGCACCAGGGTTGCGTGCGCCCCGCTGTTCGGCCCAGACGGGCAAAAGCGCCTGGAAGATACCCATCAGCGCAACATAGACACTGATGAAGATCGCCGAGCCCACTGACAGCGCCGCCAGGGAGGTTTCGCCGTGGCGCCCGGCCACGATGGTGTCGGTCACGCCAAAGGCCATCACAGCCAGTTGCCCTGTCAGCACGGTCAGGGCGTGGCGGGAGATGGTGGACGACTCCGACATCAGTCGGGCGTTGCCGTTCTCCGGAACAGCAGGATGAACTCGTTTTTGTCGGTGGGGCGGCCGATGGTGGCCTGCCTCGTCCAGTGGTCTGGGTTCACCCGGTTTTCAGGCGCTGGCCAGGCACTGTTGTCTGCGACCAGCCAGGGGCATTGGGTTGAAGGGCTGGCCGATTGCAGGCGCAGTTGGGCGTGGTACTGCAGCGCGGCCATCTGTGCCCGGCTCAGGCCAACCATTTGTACGCATCCAGGGTTCGGGCCCAGTGCGGCGGCCAGTTTGCTCGCCTGCGGTGCATAGCTGCGGGCGTAGTCCAGCAGCGGGAGCCATAGGGTGGTCAGCAACAGCCAGCACAGTGCTGCACCGCTGGCCGGCAATACCAGGCTTTTCCAGATGGCTGCACGGTTGCGTGCCGCGCGCCACCACACTAGCCTGCACCAGGCCGCAGATGCGACCAGTGCCACCACCAGCGCCAGCCACGAGAAGGTGGGTATGAACCCAGGGGCCAACTTGGCCACGTTGGCCGCGGGCTGGGCCGGCACGCCCGTCTGCATGGCAAACCAGATCACCCAGATAGCCACGGCCGAGACGCTGAAGAACAGCAAGGTGAACCAGTCAATCAGCGCCGCCATGCTGCGGCGGAAGGTGGGCAGCGCAAACGCTGCCAGCGTGGCAATGGCAGGCAAACCCAAGAGCAGCGCCCGGTCTGCCGGTTGGGTAGTGAAAGTGGCCCCAACCGAAACGAGCGAAAACCACAGGGGCAACCAAAGGTGGCGATGCGGCTGGCGGTTGAACAGCTGCTTGCGCCAGCGCCACAGGGTCCAGGAGGCCATGGGCCAGGCGGGCCAGCCGAACCACAGCAGCAGCCGCAGCAGGCTTCTGAGTTCCTTGCCTTCCGTGGCCGCATTGAGCAGGCGCCATCGCCAAAGATCCAGTTGCCATGCCAGCAGGGCCGCCAGCACAGTGACGACACCCAGCCCCAAGGCCCAGCGCACGCGCCGATCCGACGGGGCTGCTGGTGCCAAAACCACCAGCACGATGCAGCCCACGCCCAGCAATGCCGCGATCGTAGGCGCGCCGGCCAGTGTGAGTCCTATCATGCCCGCCACCAGCGCCACGGCGGGCGTCACCGTGCGGTAGGGCAAAGTAGCCACGGAAAAGAAGATCAGCGCCGCGCACGCAAGCTGTGCAAGGTAGCCCGTGGCTTCGTGCGACAGCTGCGCCAGACCCAGGCAGGCAATCAGCGCCAGCAAGGCGCCATCGGCGATGGCACGCGCGTAATCCAAAGGATTGGCCTCGCCGCCAAAGGCAAACGCGACAGGCTGGGCGCCCGGACTGCGCGCCAGGTAGTAAACACCGTACCAGGTGGCTGCCAGCGTCAGCACCAGCAGCGCCATGAACGGCAGGCGCGCCGCCATTTCAGGTGCCATCAGCCAGTCGGGCGTGATCTGGATGGCCCAGGCACCCAGCCAGTAGGGCAGCAAGCCATCGGTTTCGGGGGGCATGCCCCCCAGCTGTGGTCTCAGCCACGCGGTGTGTCCGTTGGCCAGTTCCATCATGTAGCCGAACGCAGTCACATCGGCTTTCTTCCAGGGCCCCCGGCCTACGAAGCCGGGCACGACGTAAGCCAGGCACAGCAGCAGCAAGGCCCAGCGAGGAAGCGGGCGCGCAGCTTTTTGGGTAACGATGGCGGGGGTGGGAGAGTTCACGCGTCAGGAGGATGGCAATGGCTGACTGCCGAGAATAAGGGCAAAACCAAACAAAAAGGCAGCGCGGTTGCCCGTGCTGCCTTGTTGGCGGAGATGCGGCGAATTACTTGGCTGCAGTCTTGCCGAAACGGTTGCGGAAACGTTCCACGCGGCCGCCCATGTTGTCCACGGATTTTTGCGTGCCGGTATAGAAAGGATGCGATTCGCTGGAGGTGTCCAGCTTGAACATGGGAAGCTCACGGCCGTCGTCGGTCTTGCCCATTTCCTTGGTGTTCACGCACGAGCGGGTCACAAACTTGAAACCGTTGGACAGGTCCACGAACAGAACTTCGCGGTAGTTGGGGTGAATGCCTTCTTTCATGATCAATCCTTGTCAAGTGCGGGAGCCGTGCGGGACCCGAAGCAACCTTTGCCTCGTGAAACATCCAGCGTACTTTCCGCAGAAAAAGCCCACGATTATAGCCCGGAGTGGGCAAGGGGCCATGTTGGCTGTGGTGCGTTGTTTACCCGCCCCGTCGCATCATGTCGAAGAACTCGACATTGCTCTTGGTGGCCTTCATGTTCTTGATCATGAGCTCCATGGATTCGATTTCATCCATGTTGTACATGAACTGGCGCAGGATCCGGGTTTTTTGCAGGATTTCGGGCGCCAGCAGCAGTTCTTCGCGGCGCGTGCCGCTCTTGTTGAGTTCGATGGCGGGGAACACGCGCTTTTCGTACAGGCGGCGGTTCAGGTGGATTTCGCAGTTGCCGGTGCCCTTGAATTCTTCAAAGATCACTTCGTCCATGCGGCTGCCGGTATCGACCAGCGCGGTGGCGATGATGGTGAGCGAACCACCTTCCTCGACCTTGCGCGCGGCGCCAAAGAAGCGCTTGGGGCGCTGCAGTGCGGCGGCGTCCACACCACCCGACAGCACCTTGCCGCTCGACGGCACGACGTTGTTGTAGGCGCGGGCGAGGCGGGTGATCGAATCGAGCAGGATCACCACGTCCTTCTTGAGCTCGACCAGGCGCTTGGCGCGCTCGATCACCATCTCGGCCACGTGCACGTGGCGGGCGGCGGGCTCATCGAAGGTGGAGGCGATGATTTCGCCCTTCACCGTGCGCTGCATTTCGGTCACTTCTTCAGGGCGCTCGTCCACCAGCAGCACCATCAGGTGCACGTCGGGGTTGTTGGCCGTGATGGCGTGGGCGATGTGCTGCATCATCACCGTCTTGCCGCTCTTGGGCGGGGCGACGATCAGCGCGCGCTGGCCACGGCCGATGGGCGCGATGATGTCAATGATGCGGCCGGTGATGTTCTCCTCGCTCTTGACGTCGCGCTCCAGACGCATCTGCTCCTTGGGGAACAGGGGCGTCAGGTTTTCGAACATCGCCTTGTGCTTGTTCTGCTCGGGCGGGCCGCCATTGACGGAGTCAAGTTTGTTCAGCGCAAAGTACCGTTCACCATCTTTGGGTGTGCGGACCTCCCCTTCAATCATGTCGCCGGTGTGCAGGTTGAAGCGACGTACTTGGCTCGGACTGATGTAGATGTCGTCCGTGCTGGCCGTGAAGCTCGTGTCGGGGCTGCGCAGGAAGCCGAAGCCGTCGGGCAATATCTCCAGCACGCCATCCGCAATGATCTGTTCACCGGTCTTGGCGCGTTTCTTGATGATGGCAAACATCAACTCCTGCTTGCGCATGCGGCCAGTGTTTTCAATTTCAAGCTCTTCGGCCTGCTTCAGGACTTCAGACACATGCAGTGCCTTGAGTTCATTTAAGTGCATGGGGTGACTCCTTGGCGGAGCTGGTGTGAATCTTGGGGGAGAGGCGGTAGCTGGGAGAACCGTTGTTTGCGGCCCCGGCTTGCCTGGGGATCTCGAACCGGTTGCCAATGCGTGCAAGCCGGTGATCTGGCGAAATTATGACAGGAAAAAATCTGTGCTGGCCGGATCGCGCAGTGAGGGGCGCGTCATGCGCAAAGCCATCCACACTTTTGCCGTTCCAGCAGCCCCGGGGATCAGGGCGCTGGCACGAGGCGAAAAATCAGGCCAGTTGCTGATCAATGAAGGCGGTCAGTTGCGCCTTGCTCATGGCGCCGACCTTGGTGGCGGCCAGCTGGCCGTCCTTGAACAGCATCAGCGTGGGAATGCCGCGAATGCCGAACTTGGCCGGGATCTCTCGGTTCTCGTCCACGTTCATCTTGGCGATCTGCAGCTTGCCCTGGTAGGTGCCTGCGACTTCGTCCAGGATGGGGGCGATCATTTTGCAGGGGCCGCACCATTCGGCCCAGTAGTCCACCAGCACCGTGGTGCCGGTTTTCAGCACGTCGGCTTCAAAGCTGGCGTCAGAGACATGTTTGATGAGTTCGCTGGCCATGGCGGATTCCTTGATTTTGAGCGGGTTGGGACCGGTGTACGTTTAAAGTCTGGGCATTGTGACAGAAACCAATCCCACGTTCACCGGTGTGGCCGGGTCTTATGACGCTATGACAGTCATAGCGAAAAGCGATCAGTGCGCGGCCCTTTGGCAGCAGGTGCTCGCCCAGGTGGAGGCGCACATGCAAGCGTTGGCCGCCCATCCGGCGCGCACGGTGGTGCTTGTGCCCTATGCGCAGCTCATGCCTTGGGCCCAGCGCTACTGGGCCTTGCAGCATGCCGATGGATTCGCCCCCCGTTTCGAAACCACGCGCAACTGGGCCCGCCAGCTGGCGGCCTTTGTGCCGCAGGGCGATGACCTGGCCGGCGATGTGGCGCGCGACACGCTCACTGCGCGCACCTTGCTCGACCGCGCTGGCCTGGCCGCGCAACGTGATGTGCTGGCCGCGCCTTTGCAAGAGGCTGCCACGCAGCTGGCGGCGGTGGTGGCGGCCATTGCGCCGGCGCAGCGCGAGGCCTGGGGCGCCCAGGCGCGCAGCCTTTTGCCCGAGGCCGACGAAGGCTCGTCCCTGCGTTTTGAAGCCGTGGTGGCCCGCATTGCACTCGAATGGGTGCTGGCCTCGCGCCACGCCACCGATGTGTTGTTCGAGCCTGGCGTGCGCCAGTCGGTCGATGCCCTGGTGGTGTTGCAAGGCTTTCAGGTCGAGCCCTTGGTGCAGGCCTTGCAGGACCATTGGGGCGACAAGGCGGTGGCGCTGGTCCTGCCGCCTGCATCCACAGATGCCAGCCCTCGCGGCTCAATTGCCCTGCACGCCGCGCAGGATGCCGAGGACGAAGCCCAGCGCGCCGCCGCCTGTGTGCTGGCCCATGTGGTGGCCGGCCGCACCCCGGTGGCGCTGGCGGCCAACGACCGCGCCCTCACGCGCCGCATTGGCGCGCACCTGGCCAGCAGCGGTGTGGCGGTGCGCGATGAAAACGGCTGGACACTTTCCACCACCCGGGCTGCCGCGCAACTGATGGCCGCGCTCAAGGCCAGCGCCTGGAATGCATCCGCCGATGAGGTGCTGGACTGGCTCAAACACGCGCCGGTCATCGAGCCCGCTGCGCTCAATGCCCTGGAGCGGGCATTGCGCAAGGCCTCGGTAGCCGCCTGGTCGGGTGCGGTTGCACGCGACTGGTCGGACAAGCCCGCCCTGGCGGCCTGCGTGGCCCAGGTGCAGGACTGGCGCGAAGCCCTGCGCACACCGCGCCCGCTCGCGCAGTGGCTGCAGGCCTTGCGCACTTTGCTCGTGGCCAGCGGCCAATGGCCGGTGCTCGAAGCGGATGCCGCCGGCGCCCGCGTGCTGACCGCGCTGCGCCTGCAGGCCGGCCAGGAGGCCGAGCTGGAGGGCTGGGCCAGCGCCGGCCGCCGCATGGCCCTGGCCGAGTTCACGCGCTGGGCCAACGAAGTGCTGGAAGCCGCGCGCTATGTGCCCCCGCAGACGGGCAATGCGCCCGTGATCGTTTTACCCATGCCCCAGTTGCTGGCGAGGCCGTTTGCCGCGCTGGTGCTGCCCGGCTGCGATGAAAAGCGCCTGCAGCCCTCGCCGGAACCCGTGGGCGACTGGACCGCGGCGCAGCGCCAGGCCTGGGGCCTGCCCACGCGCGAATCGCTGGAGGTGGCCCAGCGCGCCGCCTGGCAATACGCGCTGCAGACGCCCGCAGTGGATGTGCTCTGGCGCACAGGCGACGAAGGCGGCGAGCCCTTGCTGGCCAGCGCGCTGGTGCTGGCGCTGCACCTCGATGGCATAGCCACCCAAGGCGCCGACGACCGCAGCCTGCGCACCGTGGCGGCCACACCCACGGCGCGGCCCTTGCCCGATGGCAGCGCGCTGCCAGTGGTGCGTCTGTCATCCACCGCCTATTCCGACTTGCGGCATTGCCCGTACCGCTTTTTTGCGCTGCGCCAGTTGGGCCTGCAAGAGGCCGACGAACTGGCCGCCGAAGTGGACAAACGCGATTTTGGCAACTGGCTGCACGCAGTGCTGCAGCACTTTCATGAGGCGTTGCTGGCCGACCCGACGGCCGACGCAGACCAGCGCGTGGCCCGCATGGACAGCGCCGCGCAGGCCGTCACGCTGCAACAAGGCCTGGGCGAGGGCGACTTCCTGCCGTTCGCCGCAGGCTGGCCGCAGGTGCGCGATGGCTATCTGCGCTGGCTCGCTCAGCACGAACAGGCCGGGGGCCACTTCCGGCAGGCCGAGGTGCAGACCACCCAACCGCTGGGCGCGCTGCAACTAGTGGGCACCATCGACCGCATCGATGCCGTGTCGTCCACCGGCGAGCCCACGGCCCTGGTCATCGATTACAAGACCGAGAACGACACCGTCACGCGCAAACGCATTGGCGCCGGCGCCGAAGACACCCAGCTCGCGTTCTACGCCGCCTTGCTGAGCCATGACACGCTGCGCGCCGCCTACGTGAACGTGGGCGAGCGCGGCGATACGCAGATGCACGAACAGCAAGAGGTGGTGCACCTGCGCGACCTGCTGGTCGAAGGCATCCAGCACGACTTCGCCCGCATCGCCGCAGGCGCACCGATGCCCGCCCTGGGCGAGGGCGCTGTGTGCGACTACTGCGCTGCGCGCGGCCTGTGCCGAAAAGACTTCTGGAATGACTGAGGCCCCGCCGGTGACCGAACTGACCCACACGACTGCGGCCTACGAACACAACGGCCACCCCGTCTCGCGCGAGGCCTTCTACGCCATCGCCTGCGACCCCGCGCGCAGCGTGGCTGTGGAGGCCTGCGCGGGCGCGGGCAAGACCTGGATGCTGGTGTCGCGCATGCTGCGGGCCCTGCTCGACGGCGCCGCGCCGCACGAGATCCTGGCCATCACCTTCACCAAGAAGGCGGCGGGCGAAATGCGCCAGCGGCTGCAGGAATGGCTGGAGGCGTTTGCCGATGCGCCGCTTGCGGATTTGACGCGCGAGCTGGTTGCAAGGGGAATCAGCCCCCAGCGCGCTCTGGATAAGCGCGATGCGCTACAAAATCTATACCGCCAGATGCTGGCCAGCGGCCGCCCGGTGCAGATCCGCACCTTCCACAGCTGGTTTGCCGCGCTGCTCGGCACGGCCCCGTTGGCGCTGCTGCAGGCGCAGGGTTTGCCCGCCAATTTTGAGCTGCTCGAAGACGACGCCGAGGCCGTGCGCGAGGTGTGGGGGCCGTTCCTGCAGACCGTGGCCACCAACGCCAGCCTGCGGGCCGACTACGAGGCGGTAGTCGCTCGCCATGGCCGCTCGCAAACCCACAAGGCGCTGGCGGCGGCGCTGTCCAAGCGAGTCGAGTTTGACCTGGCCGACGCGGCGGGTGTGGTCGATGCCTCGGTGCCGCCGTTCCAGGCGCAATACCCGGAGCTGGCCGCTTTCCACGAACCCGCCGACGCGCTGCAGGGCGACGCCTGCCACCAGCGCTGGCTGGCCCGCGCCAAGGCCTTGGGGGCCGAGGCCAACAAGACGCCGCAAAAGGCGGCCGACGCGATCATCGACGCGCTGGCCTGTGACGACCTGAACCAGCGGCTGGACCAATTGCGCCGTGCCATGTTCGTCGCCAAGGAAGACCGGCTGTCAAAGAACCTCGAAAAATTCGCCGCCGCGCAAGAGGCCGAGCCCGAACTGCAGCGCCTGCTCACCGCCCGCCGCCAGCACGACGCCTGGCAGCACCAGCAGCGCATGGCCCGCCTGGCGCGTTGCCTGATTGCCCAGTTTGCGGCGGTCAAGCACCAGCACGGCTGGGTGGACATGAACGATGTGGAGCGCACGGCGCTGGTCATGCTGGCCGACCCCATCCTGTCGGGCTGGGTGCAGGAGCGCCTGGATGCGCGCATCCGCCACCTGCTGGTCGATGAGTTCCAGGACACCAACCCGCTGCAGTGGCAGGCGCTGCACGCCTGGCTGTCGGGCTACGCGGGCTCGGGCGGCGGCGCCAGTGGCCAGAAGCCGCCCAGCGTGTTCATCGTGGGCGACCCCAAGCAGAGCATCTACCGCTTTCGCCGCGCCGAGCCGCAGGTGTTCATCGCCGCGCAGGCCTTTGTGCGCGACGGCCTGGGGGGCGATCTGCTCAGTTGCGACCACACGCGCCGCAACGCCACGGGCGTGATCGCGGCCGTGAACCATGTCATGGGCAGCGCGCAAGCGCAGCAGGAAACCAGCGGTTTTGGTGAAACCTTCGGTTTTCGCGACCACACCACCGAATCCACAGACCCCGGCGTGCTGCTGCGCCTGCCGGCCATCCTGCCGCCAGATGCCAACGGTGGCGGGGGCACCGACCCGTTCGCCTGGCGCGACAGCCTGACCGAGCCACGCCACGAGGCCGAAGAAACCCAGCGCATGCGCGAATGCACGCAGGCTGCCGCCTGGGTGGCGGCACAGATCGCTGCAGGCACGCCGCCCAACGAAGTGCTGGTGCTGGCCCGCAAGCGCGACCGGCTCGCGGCCATGCAAGAAGCCCTGCGCGCCCTGCACCTGCCCTGCGTGCAACCCGAAAAAGCCGACCTGTTCGACGCGCCCGAAGTGCAGGACATCGTGGCGCTGCTCGATGCACTGGTGTCCACCGGGCACGACCTGTCGTTGGCGCGCGCGCTCAAGTCGCCGCTGTTCGGTCTGGAGGATGACGCCCTGGTCGCGCTGGCCGTGCTGCGCCGCCAGCCCGAGCATGCGGCCAGCAGCTGGTTTGATTTGCTGCAAAAAAGTGAGCTACTACCGCTTGATCTGCAAGCGCTAGCGGCCCATTTGACCCAATACAAGGCCTGGGTGGACGCCTTGCCGCCGCACGACGCGCTGCACGCCATCTACCAGCATGGCGACGTGCTGGCCCGCTTTGCGGCAGCAGCCCCCGCCGCGCAGCGCATGGCGGTGCAGGCCAATCTGCGCGCGCTGCTTTCGGCCGCGCTGCAGCACGACGGCGGCCGCTACCTCACGCCCTATGCCTTTGTGCGCGCCATGAAAAAAGGCGGCGTGCGCGCACCCGGCCGGGTGGATGCGCAGGCCATTCGCCTGCTCACCGTGCACGGCGCCAAGGGGCTGGAGGCGCGCTGCGTGCTGCTGCTGGACACCGACACCCGCCCGCAAAAGGCCGAGACCATGGGCGTGCTGGTGGACTGGCCCGGCGAAAAGACCGAGCCCGCAGGCTTCGTCTTCCTGGCCAGCGAATCCAGCCCGCCGCCCAGCGCCGAAACCGCCCTGGCCGCCGAGCAACAGGCCCGCCAGCGCGAAGAACTCAACATGCTCTACGTGGCCATGACGCGCGCCAAGCACTGCCTGGCGCTGTCGTCCGTGCTGCCCAGCGTTTCCGCGCCGGGCAGCTGGTGGAACCGGCTGGCGCCCTTGCTGGCGGATGCGCAAGGGTTGGACGAGGCGGTTGAAGCCGATGGAAAGGGGGTTGCCGCGACGACGGACGGCGTGCACGACCCATTCACCCTGGCCGAGTTGCCTGCGCTTCCCGCCGAATGGCGTGCCATGACCCCGGCGGTGCAAGAAGGCGCTGATTCTGCCGACCCGCAGGCATCGCTGTCCACCCCCGCATCGCGCCTGGGCGAGGCCATGCACCAGCTGCTGGAGCAGGCGGGCGTGGCGGGCGCGCCGCTGGCCGACCTGCGCGCCCAGGGCTGGCCCGCGGCCCGCGTAGCCCGGCTGGCGCAGGACTTTGACATCACCGTGGGCGCGGCGCGCATGGCCGCGCAGACCGCACAGCGCATCCTGGCGGGCGAGGGCGCCTGGGCCTGGGACGCCACGGTGGTGGACACCACCATCAACGAAGCGCCGCTGCGCCACCAGGGCCAGAGCCTGCGCATCGACCGGCTGGTGCATTGCCACCAGCCGCCCGAGCGCGCGGGCTGGTGGGTGCTCGACTACAAAAGCGCCGCCGAGCCCGAGCGCCAGCCTGCTTTGATAGCGCAACTGCAGCGCTACCGCGCGGCGGTGCAGGGGCAGGCACCGGGCGAGCGCGTGCGGGCGGCCTTCTTGACGGGTGACGGGCGCATGGTGCTTGTGGATGGGCCTTCCCTGGGCGAACCCGCTATCGCAGGCGCCTCGGTGCCCGATCTGGCTCAGGAGGCCGCTGCCGTGCGGCATACTCTCGCCCCCGCGCCATCGGCACCGCCGGCGCCTGCCGCCTTGTCCACATCCGCTTACGCGCCGGCCGCCGCCACGGGGGCGCACGAGGCTGCCGCAGGGCCCCCTCAGGGTTTTGTCCAAGGCTCCCTGTTCTGAATTGACTGTTTTCGATGGATCCAAAGGTTTTCCCCATGAATGCACCCACCCCCCTGGCAACCGAGGCGGCCACGCCTTTGCACTGCGATGTCGCCATCGTGGGCGGCGGCCCCGCCGGGCTGATGGCGGCCGAGGTGCTGGCGCAGGCAGGGGTGGTGGTGCATCTGTTTGACGCCATGCCCTCGGTGGGACGCAAATTTCTGCTGGCTGGCAAGGGCGGGCTCAACCTCACGCATTCCGAGCCGTACGGGCCTTTTGCCAGCCGCTACGCCGGGCGCCAGCCGCAGATCGAGCCGCTGATCCAGGCCTTTGGCGGGCCCGAGGTGCGCGCCTGGGCGCAGGGGCTGGGTGTGGAAACCTTCGTGGGCACGTCGGGCCGGGTGTTCCCGGCCGACATGAAAGCCGCGCCCTTGCTGCGCGCCTGGTTGCAGCGCCTGCGCGGGCTGGGCGTGCAGTTTCACATGCGCCACCGCTGGCTGGGCTGGGCCGATGGCGGCGCACTGCGTTTTGCCGCGCCCTCAGGCGAGGTGCGGGTCGCGGCCCGCGCGGTAGTGCTGGCGCTGGGCGGCGGCAGCTGGGCGCGCCTGGGGTCCGATGGCGCCTGGGTGCCGCTGCTGACGCAGCGCGGCGTGGCCGTGGCGCCGCTGCGGCCGGCCAATTGCGGCTTTGATGTGTTGCGTGCCGATGCGCCCGTGGGCGAAACCCGCCGTGCGTTTTTGCAGGAGCTGATCGGCCGCACGCCCACGCCGGCCGTGGGCTGGACGCCGCATTTTGCCGAGCGTTTTGCGGGCCAGCCGTTCAAGACCGTGCAGCTGTCCTTCACCGACAGCCAGGGCCGCAGCTTTGACCGCCGGGGCGAGTTTGTCGTCACGGCCACCGGGGTGGAGGGCAGCCTGGTCTATGCCGCCTCGCAGCTGCTGCGCGACGAGGTCGAGGCCCATGGCCATGCCACGTTCCACCTCGATCTGCTGCCCGACCATGCGCCCGAGCGCGTGCTGGTCGAGGTGCGCCACCCACGCGGATCGCGGTCGCTGTCGAGCCACCTTAAGAGCCGCCTCGGCCTGGACGGCATCAAGGCCGGCATCCTGTACGAACACCTGGGCAAGGACGGCATGAACGACCCCGTGGCCTTGGCCCACGCCATCAAGGCGCTGCCCATCACCGTGGTGGCAATCCGCCCGCTGGACGAGGCCATCAGCAGCGCGGGCGGCGTGGTGTTCGAAGCGCTGGACGAGCACCTCATGGCAAGCGCCGCGCCCGGCGTGTTCTGCGCGGGCGAGATGCTGGATTGGGAGGCGCCCACAGGGGGCTACCTGCTCACGGCCAGCCTGGCCAGCGGTCGTGTGGCGGGCGAGGGCGCGCTGCGCTGGCTGGGACAGGAGTAGCCCGCAGGGGCATGAGAAGGCGTTGGGGGAGCCTGGCGCCTGAGAGGCTGAGAGTTTTTTGCGCATGCCCGCTCATCACGCCAAAACGCACCCGCTCGTCGTTGCAAATGCGCGCCATAGCCCGAGCTATGGCTGTGCTTTGCGCCTAGATCGGCTGCGTTGTGGCACGCTGCTCGGACCCGCGCAAAAAACTCTCAGCCTCTGAGTGCGCGGACTTTGTGCGAGCCAAGCGGCTCACCGCAAACAAGGCGAAAGAGATGCTTGGGAGGGGATTTTTTGCGCGACAGCGCAAAAAGAAAGAAGAAGTTGACGAGCCTTACCCCCGGCACTGGCTCCACAGTTAGGGCTGCTTGGTTCCCCACCTGACCCGGTTGGCCGCTTCACCATGCGGGGAGGCCCGTCACCCGCGATTGTACGACGGATGCGGACGCGCTTTTCTGAGCAGTCCCGTGGCCGTGGGCGCCGAAAGGACAAGCGGCACAGCCCGTAGAATCTGCCGGATGTCCTATCTCGTGCTCGCCCGCAAGTACCGCCCCCGCAATTTCACCGAAATGGTGGGGCAGGAGCATGTGGTGCAGGCCCTTACCAATGCGCTCAACACACAGCGCCTGCACCATGCCTACCTGTTCACCGGTACGCGCGGCGTGGGCAAGACGACGGTGTCGCGCATCCTGGCCAAGTCGCTCAATTGCCAGGGGCCGGATGGCACTGGCGGCATCACCGCCACGCCCTGTGGCGTGTGCTCGGCGTGCACCGACATCGACAGTGGCCGTTTCCCCGACTACACCGAGCTCGACGCCGCCTCCAACCGGGGCGTGGACGAGGTGCAGAGCCTGCTGGAGCAGGCGGTGTACAAGCCGGTGCAGGGCCGCTTCAAGGTCTTCATGATCGACGAAGTGCACATGCTCACGAACACGGCGTTCAACGCCATGCTCAAGACGCTGGAAGAGCCGCCTGAATACCTCAAATTCGTGCTGGCCACGACCGACCCGCAAAAGGTGCCAGTCACGGTGCTGAGCCGTTGCCTGCAGTTCAACCTGCGCCCCATGGCGCCTGAGACCGTGCTTGGCCACCTCACGCAGGTGCTGGCGGCCGAGAACGTGTCGGCCGAGCCGCAGGCCCTGCGCCTGCTGTCGCGCGCGGCGCGGGGCTCGATGCGCGATGCGCTGTCGCTCACCGACCAGGCCATCGCCTTTGGCAGCGGCCAGCTGCAGGAAGCCGCTGTACGCCAGATGCTGGGCGCGGTGGACCGTTCTTACGTGTTCCGCCTCATCGATGCGCTGGCCCAGGGCGATGGCAAGACCGTGGTGGAAACCTCGGACACGCTGCGCCTCAACGGCCTGTCCGCCGCCTCCACGCTGGAAGAAATGAGTGCCGTCCTGCAGCGCATGGCCGTGTTCCAGGCGGTGCCGCAGATGGCGGGCGCCGTGGATGCCGACGACC
Source organism: Acidovorax sp. T1 (assembly GCF_002176815.1). Classification (NCBI taxonomy): domain Bacteria; kingdom Pseudomonadati; phylum Pseudomonadota; class Betaproteobacteria; order Burkholderiales; family Comamonadaceae; genus Acidovorax; species Acidovorax sp. T1. The sequence goes on from NZ_CP021648.1 coordinate 1,418,879, forward strand.
CCGAGGCGCTGGAGACCGCCCGCCTGGCCGCGCTGATGCCCGCCGATGAAACCCAGCTGCTTTACAGCCTGTGCCTGCACGGGCGCGGCGAACTGGGCCTGGCGCCGGACGAATACGCGGCGCTGACCATGGTGCTGCTGCGCCTGCTGGCCTTCAAGCCAGAAGGCGGCGTTGGTGAAACGGCTGAAAAAAAAACTCTGACGCGGCCCGAAGCGGCGCCCCGCGCACCTGAATCGCCCCCGCGCGCGGCCCTGGCAGTGGCCGCAGTCCCTGCGGCAACGCCGCCCCAGGCGCCGCGGCAAGCGGCATCAGCGCCGCCTTTTTATGAGGAAAATAGGGCGCTAGCGCCCGCCCAGCAAGCGCAGTCAGCTACTTATTCGATAGCTGAACCTGCCAAGCAACCTGTCGTGCAGTCCCCGCAGGCACCCGCAGCGGTCGCAGCCATGCCCATTGCCACCACCGCCTTGCCCGTGCGCAGCGGCGCCAATTTTGACGAAAAACAGCCTGCAGCCCCATCGCAGAAAGCGCAGACAGCTCCTGAATTTGTAGCAATTCCGGTGCGCGTGGCGCCGGAGCCCGGCGTACGCCTGCAACCCCCAGCGCATTCCACGCCAGTGCCGGCCTCGGCCCGCTACACCCCCACCGAAGAAGGTGATGTGTGGCACAGCACCGTGCAGCAGCTGGTGGCGGCCGAAGCCATTACCGCTTTGGTGCGCGAGCTGGCCTTGCAGTCGCAACTCGTGGCGCGCGATGCGGGGCACTGGCTGTTGCGCGTCGAGCGTGAATCGCTCAACCAGCCCCAGGCGCGCGAGCGCCTGCGCGCCGCGCTGGAGGCCGCAGGCCATGCCAGCCAGATCAGCGTGGAACTGGGCGTGGTGATTGACAGCCCCGCCCGCCGCAATGCCGCCGCCGCCGCCGAGCGCCAGCGCGTGGCCGAAGACATCGTGATGAACGACCCCTATGTGCAGTCGCTGGTGCGCGACTACGGCGCGAAAATCGTGCCGGGCAGCATCAAGCCTGCATGACCGATAACCACCATTCCACAGAAACTGAAAAGGAAACCACACCATGTTCAACAAGGGACAACTCGCCGGCCTCATGAAGCAAGCCCAGGCCATGCAGGACAACCTGAAAAAGGCCCAGGATGAGCTGGCTTTCATCGAGGTGGAAGGCGAATCGGGCGCAGGCCTGGTGAAGGTGCTGATGACCTGCAAGCACGACGTCAAGCGCATCACCATCGACCCCAGCCTGCTGGCCGAAGACAAGGACATGCTGGAAGACCTGGTGGCGGCGGCGTTCAATGCCGCGGTGCGCAAGGCGGAAGAAACTTCGGCGGAGAAGATGGGCAAGCTCACGCAAGGGATGCCAGGCCTCCCCGGCGGCATGAAATTCCCTTTTTGAGGGTGGCTACCGAGCGGGCGATCTGCGTCGTTGGGCGGTGCTCGGAATCCTCACGTACAGGAAGTACGTTCCGGTTCCTGTGCTCCGTCCGCCTAGCAGCTCATCCCGCTCGCTACGCCCTTGAGGGCGGGGTTATTGAGGGGATACAAGCTGAGCCGCGTACCCCAACTGCCGTTCGGGCTGAGCCCTTCGACGGGCTCAGGACAGGCTTGTCGAAGCCTGGCTCCGCACACCTCCCACACTGTCACCCGAATTGCCCCTCCGCCCATGTCCACCACCAACTCCCTCGAAGTCTTGATCCAGGCCCTGCGCCGCTTGCCGGGGGTGGGGGTGAAGTCTGCGCAGCGCATGGCGTTTCATCTGTTGCAGCACGACCGCGACGGCGCGCTGGCGCTTTCGCGGGCGCTGCAGGAGGCCGTGGGGTCGGTGCACCACTGCACGCTGTGCCACACCTTCACCGAGGCCGAGGTGTGCAGCACCTGCCTGGACCCCGAGCGTGACGCCACGCGGCTGTGCGTGGTCGAAACACCGGCGGACCAGTCGGCGCTGGAGCGCACAGGCGCTTTCAAGGGGTTGTATTTTGTGCTGATGGGGCGGCTCAGCCCGCTCGACGGCATCGGGCCCAAGGAAATCGGCCTGCAAAAACTCATGGAGCGTGCTACCAACGGCGTGGTGCAGGAGGTGATTCTGGCCACCAACTTCAACGCCGAGGGCGAGGCCACGGCCCATGTGATCAGCGAGGCGCTCAAGAGCCGGGGCCTGCATGTGACGCGGCTGGCGCGGGGGGTGCCCGTGGGCAGCGAGCTGGAATATGTGGACCTGGGCACCATCGCGCATGCGCTGGTGGACCGCCGATAACGCCGGTCACGCTTCGTCGCTAGAATACTCCCGAATTAATAGCGTACAGCGCTTGTCGGTGCTGCGCTAGAACTGTTCGAGAGTAAAAATGAACTCTTTGCATGCGGCGCGTTTCACGGTGGCCTACTGGTGCGTTTTCATGGCCGTGCTGCTGCCCCTGGTGTGCGCCTGGCTGGCCAAGAACGGCGGCTTCAGCAAGCCGCGCCGCGAGGGTGGCTACGACAACCACGACCCGCGTGCCTGGATGGCCCGCCAGTCCGACTGGCATGCCCGCGCCAACGCAGCGCAGGCGAACAGTTTCGAAGCGCTGCCCTTCTTTGTGGGCGCCGTCCTCATTGCGCACCAATTGGGGGCAGGGCAGACCTTGCTCGATATCCTCGCCTTCCTGTTCGTCATGCTGCGCGTTTTCTACATCATGATGTATGTCGCCGACATGCCCAGGGCCCGCAGTGCGGTGTGGGGCGCGGCTTTCCTGGTGAACGTCGCCATTTTCTTCATCGGCTACCGGTGACGCCTGCGGGCTGCGGCCTGCACGGCAATACGTAGAAATCCTCAGGGGATGCCCTGATGCGTCCATGCAGACGCTGCGGCACGATTGTTGCGTTGCAGCAATGTCTGCTCTTTTCTTTTTTCCATGCCCGTTCCTCCTGTCAGCCGTCGCGCCTTTGGTGCCCTGTCCGCATTGTCGGCAGTGGCGGCGTGCGCGCCGGCATCCTGGGCGCAGGCGCCAGGCACTGCGGCGGGGCGTATCACTATTGCCGTGGGCGGGCAGGCCGTGCTGTACCACCTGCCCCTGACCATTGCGGACCGGCTGGGTTTTTTCCAGGCCGAGGGGCTGGATGTCGTGGTGCAGGACTTCGCCGGTGGCGCCCTGGCTTTGCAGGCGGTGCGCAACGGTACGGCCCAGGTCTGCTCGGGGGCTTATGAGCACACCCTGCGCCAGCAAAGCCGGGGCCAGGATTACCGCGCTTTCGTGCTGCAAGGGCGGGCGCCGCAGCAGGCGCTGGGCGTGTCTGTGCGGGCGCTGCCGGGCTACCGCGGGCCAGCCGATCTGCGGGGGCGGCGCATCGGTGTCTCGGCCCCGGGCTCATCCACCCAGGTGATGGCAAGCGTGCTGTTGGCGCGTGCGGGTGTGGATGTGCGCGAGGTGTCTTTTGTGGGCGTGGGCGCCGGTGCTACCGCCCTGGCGGCTCTGCGCTCGGGTCACATCCATGCGTTGTGCCATGCCGATCCGATCATGGCACTGCTGGAGCAGCGGGGCGAGGTGCGCCTGGTCAGTGACCTGCGCACGCTCAATGCCGCGCAGGAGGTGTTTGGCGGTGCCATGCCAGCCAGTTGCCTGTATGCCCCCCAGGCATTTCTGCAAAAGGAGCCGCTGGTGGCGCAAGCGCTGGCCAACGCCATGGTGCACGCACTTAAATGGCTGCAAACCGCTGCGCCGGCGGATCTGGTCAGGGCGGTGCCCGCCAGTGACCTGCTGGGTAACAGGGCCGTCTATCTGGCGGCATTCAACCGGGTGCGCGAGACGTTTTCGCCCCATGGACTCATGCCCGAGGACGGCCCGGCAACGGCCTTGCGGGCGCTTGCCAAGATCTATCCGGGCATGGCCGGCCCACGGGCCAGCCTGCAGCGCAGCTATACCAACGACCTGGCCCGCAAGGCGCGGGAGAAATTCGGGGTTTGAGCCCATCGCAGCACAGCCCGCGTCCTCGCACTGTGCTCGCACTTCAGAGCCTGTTGACGATTTCGCAGGGGCTCATGGACGATCGTCAACATGTTCTCTCAGCGCCGCTTCCTGGCGGGCTTGCCACCCTTGCGCGTGGGAGCGGAAGCGGTGGCTTTCAGGTTGGGCTTGCGGCTGGCGCTGCGGCTTGTCGAGGCGCCCTGGCCCATGCGCACGGGCAAGAACATGACGACCTGCTGGCCGGCCTTGAAGGCGGCGCTGGCCTTCACATCGTTCCAGTCCGCCACATGGTCGGCGCTGACGCGGTAGCGCTGTGCAATGCTGCGCACGGTGTCGCGCTTGCCGGCACGCACCGTGGTGCGACGGGTGACGATTTCGGGGGTGAGGGCCAGCTGGCCGTTGTCTGCCAGGTGGGCCGACACGTCCTGGCGGGTGGTGGTGGTGCGGGGCACCATCAGTGCCGAGCCCGCCTTGATCAGCATGCGCGGCGGGATGTTGTTGAGGCTGCGCAGGTCGGCTTCGCCCATGCCGGTGCGCTGGGCGGCCTCGGCCACGCTCATGGTGGTGGGCACCGACCACACCGTCCAGCTGGCGTATTGCCCCTGGTTCTTGGCCTCCAGGTTGCGCTGGAACACGCGCGCGTTGTCCCAGGGCAGCAGGATCTGGGGGGTTCCAGCGGCAAAAATGGTGGGGCGGTGGAACGCCGGGTTCAGGGCCCGAAAATCTGCTTCGCGGATCCCGGCCAGCTGGGCCACCACGGCTACATCGATGTCGTTGGTGATGTCCACCGTCTGGAAATAAGGGTGGTTTTCGATCAGCGGCAACTCGGTGCGAAACGCCTCGGGGTTGGCCACGATGTTCTTGACGGCCTGCAGCTTGGGCACATACAGCCGCGTCTCGGCGGGCATGTTCAGGTCGGTGTAGCCGGTGCCCAGGCCTGCCTTCTGGTTCTTGGCAATGGCGCGGCCCACGCTGCCTTCGCCCCAGTTGTAGGCGGCCAGGGCCAGGTGCCAGTCGCCAAACATGCCGTGCAGCTTTTGCAGGTAGTCAAGGGCGGCGCGGGTCGATGCCAGCACATCGCGGCGGTCGTCGCGAAAGGCGTTTTGCTTGAGGTCAAAATAATTGCCGGTGGCGGGCATGAACTGCCACATGCCGGCGGCCTTGGCGCTGGACACGGCCTGCGGATTGAAGGCGCTCTCAATGTAGGGCAGCAGTGCCAGCTCGGTGGGCATGCCCCGGCGTTCCAGCTCTTCGACAATGTGGAACAGGTATTTGCTGGAGCGCTCGGTCATGCGCTGCATGTAGTCGGGGCGGCTGGCGTACCACTGCTCGCGGTCCTGCACCAGTTCGTGCTGCAGGTCGGGCATGGCAAAGCCGCGGCGAATGCGCTCCCACAGGTCGACGGGCGTGAACAGCGATGCCACTTCGCTGCTGGCGGCCCGGCTGGCCGTGATCGGGCTCAACGGCCCGTTGGGGATGACAGGGGTGTGGCTGGCGGTGCCCGACGACGAACCGGTGTTGAAGGGGCCGCTGGAGGTGGTGCCATTGGTGGCGCAGCCGGTCAGCCAGAGCAGGCCCGCAAGGCAGGCGAAGCGCAGAATTTTCATCAGAAGTCGTTTTTCCATTGGCGCAGGGCGGCAAACACCGCCACGGCGTCTTGTGGTTGGACCCGGGCATCGAAGCCCTGGGCGGCTGCGGCAACCGCTGCTTCGCGGACCCGCAGAAAAGGGTTGATGTCACGTTCCAGCGCAATGCGCGATGGCAGCGTGGGCTGTTGCTGGGCACGCAGGCTTTCGCAATGGCTGCTGTAGTCGCGCAGCGCCTGGTTGGCGGGCTCCACCGCGCGCGCGAAGCGCAGGTTGGAGAGGGTGTATTCGTGGGTGCAGCATACGCGGGTGCTGCCAGGCAAGGCGGCCAGTTGGTCGAGCGAGGCCAGCATTTGCGCGGGCGTGCCTTCAAAAAGGCGCCCGCAGCCGCCCGAGAAAAGGGTGTCTCCGCAAAAGAGCAGCGGGGCGCCCTCCATGTCGGGGCAGTAATAGGCGATGTGGCCGGCTGTGTGGCCCGGAACATCGAGCACCGAAAACCGCAGGCCCAGCAGGTCCACGGTGTCATCCTGCGCCAGGCGCACCAGCGGCTCGGGGATGCGCTCGCGCGCGGGGCCGTACACCTGTGCGCCGGTGGCTGCGCGCAAGGCATCGACGCCGCCCACATGATCGGCGTGGTGGTGCGTGACTAGAATGGCCTGCAATTGCAGTCCCTGTGCTTGCAGGGTTTGCAATACGGGCGTAGCGTCGCCGGGGTCCACCACAATCGCCTGCCGACCGTCGTGCAGCATCCAGATGTAGTTGTCGGCAAAGGCGGGCAGCGCAAGCAGGTTCATGATCCATCCAATTATAAGTTTGCACCACTGGTTCGACTCCCCCCCCGGCCGTTACCTGCTGGCCTGGGAGCAAGAGCGCTGTGACGAGGCGGTGGCGGACATTTTTGGCTACCACGGCCTGCAGATCGGCATCCCGATGCTCGACGGCCTGCGCGCCAACCGCATACCCCACCAGTGGCTGGCACTGGGCGAAGAGGGCATGGCCCTGCTACCCGGCGCCCGCGCCGCCACCCCCCAGCCAACCACGGGCGCCGCCGGGCCCGATGCCCTGCGCCTGCTGGCCCTGCTGGCCGACCCGGTGGCGCTGCCCTTTGCGGACAACAGCCTGGACCTCATCTTGCTGCCCCACACGCTCGAGCAGAGCGTGGACCCGCATGCCGCGCTGCGCGAGGTCGAGCGGGTGCTGGTGCCCGAGGGGCGGGTGGTGATTTGCGGGCTGAATCCTGTCAGCCTGTGGGCCTTGCGCCAGCACCGGGCGCGGCTTTACCAGCGCCTGGGGCGGGGCCGGCTGTTTTTGCCGGACGCGGGCGAATTCATCGGCTACCGGCGGCTGCGTGATTGGCTGCGGCTGCTGAGCTTCGAGGTCGAATCGGCCCAGTTTGGCTGCTATCGGCCCGCCGTGCGCAGCAGCCACTGGCTGGAAAGATTTGCCTGGATGGACCGTTTGGGCGAGCAATGGTGGCCGATACTCGGGGCCGCGTATTTTTTGGTGGCCGTCAAGCGCGTGCATGGCATGCGCCTGCTCGAACCCGCCTGGCGCACAGCCCCGCAGCGTGCCGCCGCGTCGGTGCCCGTGGCCAACCGCGGTGCCGCCGGAACACCCTCCCACCGCACCAGCCGGGTGCCCACCGCTGCGTCGGGCACCACAGACAGGAAAAAAGTTTGAATCAGATTGAGATATACACCGATGGCGCCTGCAAGGGCAATCCGGGCCCTGGCGGCTGGGGCGTGTTGCTGCGCTCCGGCGCCACCGAAAAAGAGCTCTTTGGCGGCGAACTCGGCACCACCAACAACCGCATGGAACTGACCGCCGTCATCGAGGCACTGTCCGCGCTCAAGCGGCCTTGCGCGGTGACGCTGTACCTCGACAGCGAATATGTGCGCAAGGGCATCACCGAATGGATCCACGGCTGGAAGGCGCGCGGCTGGCGCACCGCCGCCAAACAGCCGGTGAAAAACGTCGAGCTGTGGCAGCGCCTGGATGCGCTGGTCACCAACGCCGGGCACCGCATCGACTGGCGCTGGGTGCGGGGGCATTCGGGTGATCCGGGCAACGAGCGCGCTGATGCCCTGGCCAACCGCGGTGTGGAAAAAGCCCTGGGGCGCGGCTGAAGTTCTCGACCCGTTCCTGCGGTTATGCGCTGCCTGCGCCGCGTCAAACACTACTATATTGATAGCTGCTTGCGCTTATGGTTAAAGGGCCAGGGCTACTTTTATCTAAAAACCTTGGCGCGTGAATCGTCCACTGGCGGCGCAAGCCTGCGCCATGCCAGTAGGCAGGGGAGCGGCGCTGTGGTCTGATGGCAGCTGGTTGAACTCTGCGCAGGAGTGAACATGAACCCGCTGACCAAGATGGCGCTGGGGCTGATGGGCCAATTGCGCCCCGAGCCCCCCACGGGCGACGGCAGCCCGGTGCTGGCCTTGCCACCGCCGCTGCGCGAAGCTGGCATGTCGCTGATGCAGGCGTTGGCCCGGCGGCAATCGCAGCGCGAATTCGATCCCGTTGCCCTGCAGCTTCCGGTGCTGTCGAACCTGCTGTGGGCTGCGGCGGGCGTCAACCGGCCTGACAGCGGCGGGCGCACGGCGCCCAGCGCCATGAACGCCCAAGAGGTGGATGTGTATGTGGCGCTGCCCGAAGGCCTGTACCTTTACGACCCCCCTGCCCACGCGCTGCAGCGCACGGTGGTTGCCGATGTGCGGCGCGTCACGGGCTACCAGGATTTCGTGGACAGCGCACCGCTTGATCTCGTCTATGTGGCCGACCATGGGCGCATGAAGCTGGTGCCCGCCGAGCAGCGCAGCGCCTACGCCGCAGCCGCTGCGGGCGCCATGGCGCAAAACGTCTATCTGCAGGCCGCATCCACCGGGCTGGCCGCCGTCATCCGGGCCTGGCTGGACCGCACCGCGCTGGCGCAGGCCATGGGGCTGGGAACCAACCAGCAGGTGCTGCTGGCGCAGACCGTAGGCTGGCCGGCCGGAAAGGCGCCGCCATGAGCACCGTATTCGACCCGCTGCGTCTGTCGACGGTGTCGATGGATGTCATGGCCGCCAACCGCGATACGCCGCAGGGCCTGCTGCGGCGCCAGCAGGCGCGGCTGGCGCTGCTGCTGGGGGCTGCGCTGAAGGGCTCGCGCCTTTACCGCGAACTGCTGGGCCCAGACATTTCGGCCCGCACGCCGCTGCAGTCGTTGCCGGTGGTGACGCGCTGCCAGCTGATGGAGCGCTTTGACGACTGGGTGACCGACCCGTGCCTCACGCTCGACGGGTTGCGCGCCTTCACTGCCGACCCCGCGCGCATCGCCGAGCCCTGGCAGGGCCGCTACATGGTGTGGGAAAGCTCGGGCACCAGCGGTCAGCCGGGCATCTTTGTGCAGGACGCGCAGGCCATGGCCGTGTACGACGCGCTGGAGGCACTGCGCCGCTGCGCACCGCGCCCGATGCTGCGCTGGCTGGACCCGCTGTGCCTGACCGAGCGCATTGCCTTCGTGGGGGCAACCAGCGGGCATTTCGCCAGCTATGTCTCGGTGCAGCGGATGCGGGCGCTCAACCCCTGGCTGGCGGGCAGCACGCGCAGTTTTTCCATCCAGGTGCCCACGCCGGAACTGGTGGCCGCCCTCAACGACTTCGCGCCCACGGTGCTCGCCACGTACCCCACCGCCGCCGCGTTGCTGGCCGACGAGGCAGGCTCTGGCGCCTTGCGCATAGCGCCGCAAGAGGTGTGGACCGGCGGTGAAACGCTGAGCCCCGCCGTGCGCGCCTACATCGAGCGGGGGCTCGACTGCCCCGTGCGCAACAGCTATGGCGCGTCAGAATTCCTCACCATGGGCTGGGAATGCGCCCACGGCCACATGCACCTGAACGCCGACTGGGTGATCCTGGAGCCGGTGGACGAACACCACCGCACCGTGCCCGCAGGCCAGCCGGCCCGCAGCGTGCTGCTGACCAACCTGGCCAACACCGTTCAGCCGCTCATCCGTTACGACCTGGGCGACCAGATCACGCTGCAGCCCGGGCGCTGCGGCTGTGGCTCGCCGTTGCCGGTGATGGTGGTGCAGGGGCGCCACGACGACCTCTTGCACATGGCGGGGCACGAGGGTCGGGTGGTGGCGCTGCTGCCCATGGCCTTGTCCACCGTGCTGGAGGATGAGGCGGGCGTGTTCGATTTTCATCTGCGCCAGCAGGACGACCACACGCTGGTGCTCCGCCTGCCTGCAACGGGCGAGGCAGGGCAGGCGGCCATGGTGCGCTGCTGCACCGCGCTCAAGGCATTTGCCAAGGCCCAGGGCGTGCTCCGGCTGCGTGTGCTGCAGGAGCTGGGCCGTCCCGTGCCCCGCGGGCGCAGCGGCAAGGCCTGCCGCATTGTGGCCTGCGCTGCTTGATTTGCTCTTGAATCAATAGCTTTTGGCGCTTTATTTGTAAGGGGTAGAGCCTGATTTCTATCGAAATATGCGCAATGGCACGACAACAGGCAGGGTCGCGCAGGGGCAGCTCGGGCGTATCGGGGTGTTCTTCGTAAAATGGGTCACGGGAAATTCATCGCCGTGACGCGTCTTGCAACGCAGCGGATGAAGCCCCGGAACCTGAGAAAGCCGTGTGCACCCCCGGGCCGCATGCGGCTTTTGCCGTTTTTCCCCATCCTTTTCCTTTCACGAGCACAGCCCTCTCGCGGTCTGTCTGACTACCGTTTATGCAACGTCATTGGCCTCCGTTTGCCTGGGTCTGTTTTGCCATGTGCGTGGGCGTCATGGGCACAGCCCTGGCCAGCCCGCTGTATCCGCTGTACCAGGCCCACTGGGGTCTGCAGCCCAGCCACATCACGGGCATTTATGTGGCCTATATGTTCGGGGCGCTGGCCAGCCTGCTGTTTCTGGGGCGGCTGAGCGACCGGTTTGGTTTCTTGCCGGTGCTGCGCAATGGCCTGGTGCTGGTCACGTCCGGCGTGCTGCTGTCGGCGCTGGCCTGGAGCGTCGCGTCGTTTGTCGCCAGCCGCGTGCTGATCGGCATTGCCTCGGGAATGATCACCACCTCGGCGTCGATTGGTCTCACACAACTGAACCGCAGCGGCAACGTGATGCGCGCCTCGGCCATGACGAGTTTTGCCATGGCGTTGGGCTTTGGCCTGGGGCCGCTGGTGGGTGGGCTGATGGCCCAGTGGGTGCCCCTGCCGCTGGTGACAGCCTATGCGCCCAGCGTGGTGCTGGGGGTGCTGGCGATCTATGCGCTATATCAAGTGCAGCTGGCGCCTGCAGCCTCGGCCGCCGCGCCAGCGCCGTTTGCCTTGCATGACTGGCTGCCGCGCATCACGCTGCCGCAACCTGCCCTGCGCCGCCCGTTTCTGATTGCCAGCCTGGGGGCGTTCAGCACCTTCAGCATCTTTGGCCTTTATGCATCGCTGGCGCCGAGCTTCATGGCGCACATGGTGCCCTGGCATGGCCCGGCCGTGAGCGGCCTGTCGATCGCCATGATTTTGTTTCTCTCTGCCGGCTTTCAGTGGCTGGCCCGGCCGGTGCACACCAAGACCTGTGCCATCGTGGGCCTGGGGCTGCTGGCGGCCTGCAACCTGCTGTTGATTGCCACCACCTACACCAACCTGCCGCTGCTGTTTGTGCTGAGCGTGCTGTGCACCGCCGCGGGCCATGGCCTGGTGAACCTGGCGGGCATTGCCATCGTGAACAAGGTAGCGGGCCCGCAGAACCGGTCTGGCCTGCTGTCCACTTATCTGGTGGTGGGCTACCTGGGCACCATCCTGCCCATCCTGGGTGTGGGTTGGCTGTCGGACCACCTGGGCCTGCCGGTGGCCATCGTGATTTTCTGCGGCGCGATGGCACTGTTGACCGGCGCGCTGGCCTGGCTGGCCCGCCGCACCCCGGTGATTGAACAGGCCTGATGCAGGGGCCGGTCAGCCCGCTGTGGCTGCGCCGAGCAGTTGGGCCATCGCCCGTGCGTCTTGCGGCCGCACCACGCGCGCCACTTCCTTCCCATCGCGCAGGAACACCAGCGTGGGCCAGAGTTTCACGCCAAAGCTGCGTCCCAGGCGCTGGCCGGGGCCGTCTTCCACCTTGAGGTGGGCCACGTCCGCCCGGTCGTGCAGGGCCTGCGCGATGAGCGGCTGGGCGCGCTGGCAATGGCCGCACCACGGGGTGCCGAATTCGAGCACGGTGGCGCCGGGCAGGCTATCCACCTCGGCGCGGGTGGGGGCTTGGGCGAGGTGTTGGGCAATGTAGGGCATGCGGCGAAGACTTCCACAGGAGTGCAACAGGAGATTGATTGTGCGGGCGCTCCGGGGCTCAAATCACACCGTCAAACACCATCACATCCACAGCGTCGCCCGGCGCCACATTCCCTTGGCCGTGGTGCAGCACGATCAGGCCGTTGGCCTGCACCATGGAGCTGAGCACGCCCGAGCCCTGGTTGCCCGTGGTGCAGACCTGCAGCGTGCCGTCGGGTGCCGTGGTCACGCTGCCGCGCTGGTATTCGGTGCGGCCGGGCTTCTTGCGGATGGCCTCGGTGCTCACGGCGCGCAGCAGCGGCGGGGCGGGGCGGGTGCTGCCCATCATGCGCAGCAGGGCGGGGCGCACAAACGCGAGAAAGGTCACCATGACCGCCACGGGGTTGCCGGGCAGGCCGAAGAGGATGGCACCGTTGCTTGCCTGTGCAGTATCTTTTTGATAGCTGCCTGCGCTTGCTGTATCAGCGCGAGAGGCCTCTTTTGCTTGTAAGTCGGAGGCTGTGATGCGACCCACGGCCATGGGCCGGCCGGGGCGCATGGCGATGCGCCAGAAGGCCACATCGCCCAGTTGTTTCATCATGGTGCGCGTGTGGTCGGCCTCGCCCACGCTCACGCCGCCGCTGGTGATGATGGCGTCGGCCCGTTGCGCGGCATCGCGAAAGGCGGCCTCCAACAGGGCGGGTTCATCGCGCACCACGCCCAGGTCGATCACCTCCACGCCCAGCCGGGTGAGCAGGCCGAACACGGTGTAGCGGTTGCTGTCGTACACCGCGCCTTCGCGGGGCGGCTCGCCCAGGCTCAAAATTTCGTCGCCGGTGGAGAAATACGCCACGCGCAGGCGGCGGTACACCGTCACGGCTTTCAGGCCCAGACTGGCCACCAGGCCCAGCGCAGCAGGCGTCAGCAGCTCACCTTTTGAGAGCGCCACGCCGCCTTCCATCAGGTCTTCGCCCTTGAAGCGGCGGTTGTCGCCCAGGCGCAGCGCGTTGGCGGCGATGGTGATGTGCCCGTCGGCGGCGCTGGTGGTGAACTCTTGCGGCACCACCGTGTCCAGGCCCGGGGGCATGATGGCGCCGGTCATGATCTTCAGGCATTCGCCGTCCCCCACGGTGCCGGTCCAGGCCTTGCCGGCCAGCGCGGTGCCCACCACGCGCAGCGTGAGCGGCTGGTCCGCCGCCAGTTGCGCGCCGGCAAACGCATAGCCATCCATGGCCGAGTTGTCGTGGGGCGGCACGCTCAGGGGCGAGACCACGTCGCGGGCCAGCACCCGGCCCAGCCCTTCAAAAATGCCGACCTCTTCGGTGGCCGTGACGGGCTGAATGAGCCGTTCGAGAAAGGCCGACACCTGGTCGGCACTGAGCGCCTGCGGGTCGTAGCCTTGCAGCTCGGCGGCAATCTGGGCAATGGTTTTCATGGGGAAATGCGCGCAGTGCGAGAGGGGTTGCAACCGGTGCACTCGGTCAGGGAATGCCGGCGCTTTCAAGTCGGTGCAGTTCGGCCAGCGTGTTGGCGTTGAAAAACGCCAGCGGGTCGTCGCCTGGCTGGTCGAACGGCACCACCACCTGATGGTGCTGCGCGGTCCAGGCGTCGATCTTGCGGCCGCCCGCCTGGGTGAAGGCCACCAGGCTTTCGAGCAGGTCCACGCGCAGCAGGCAGAACACGGGCTGGGGGCGCACGACGGTGCCGCCCGCGCCATCGTCCTCGGGGGCAGCGGCCATGGCAATGTCGGCGCCCGCCTGGTCGGCGGCAGCGGCCAGCCGCGTGGCCAGGTCCAGCGGAAACAGCGGCGTGTCGCAGGGCACGGTGAGCAGCCAGGGCGTCTCGCAGCGTTCCAGCCCGGTCAGAAAACCGGCCAGCGGACCGGCATAGTCGGCCAACACGTCGGGCCAGACCGGCGCGCCAAAGGCCTCGTAGGCCGCCAGGTTGCGGTTGGCATTGACCATGGTGGCTCCGGTCTGCACCTGCAGCCGCATCAGCGTATGCAGCGCCAGCGGCAGGCTGCGAAAGTTCTGCAGGCCTTTATCGACCCCGCCCATGCGGGAGCCGCGGCCACCGGCGAGGACCAGGCCGGTGATGTCTTGGGTGTCAATCATTCGTTCAATCGTTATCCGCCGATGTAGCTCATTTCGACGCGGCGTGCGCCTTGGGCTGTATCGGCAGGCAGGCTGCTGCGCAGCTCCGAGTAGCGGTCATTGCGCTGCTGCCAGATGGGGGCGATAGCCGATGCAATGGCTTCGTCGGTGGCGCCGCCGCGCAGCAGCGTGCGCAGGTCATGGCCTTGGGTGGCAAACAGGCACAGGTAGAGCTTGCCTTCGGTGGACAGGCGCGCGCGGTTGCAGTCGTGGCAAAAAGCCTGGGTCACGCTGCTGATCACACCCACCTCGCCCAGCGCCGGGTCGTGCTGGCCAGCGGCATCGGCATAGCCCCAGCGTGCAGCGGTTTCGCCGGGGCTGCTCGGGTCCAGCGGCACCAGGGGCAGTTCGGCGCGCAGGCGAGCAATCAGTTCGGCCGAAGGCAGCACCTCGTCCATGCGCCAGCCGTTGGTGGCGCCCACGTCCATGTATTCAATGAAGCGCAGCGTGGTGCCCGTGCCGCGAAAATGCCGCGCCATGGGCAAAATTTCGTGGTCGTTGGTGCCGCGCTTGACCACCATGTTGACCTTGATGTGCGACAGACCCGCCGCGTGCGCCGCCTCGATGCCGTCCAGCACATCGGCCACCGGAAAATCCACATCGTTCATGCGGCGAAACACCGCGTCGTCCAGGCCATCCAGGCTCACGGTGACGCGGTTCAGGCCCGCATCTTTCAGCGCCCGGGCCTTGCGCGCCAGCAGCGAGCCGTTGGTGGTGAGTGTGAGGTCGGGCGGCAGGCCATCGACCGTGCGCAATTGGGCCAGTTGCGTCACCAGTTCTTCGAGGTTCTTGCGCAGCAGGGGCTCGCCCCCGGTCAGGCGGATCTTGCGCACGCCATGCGCCAGAAACAGCCGCGCCAGCCGCGTGATCTCTTCAAAGCTCAACAGGGCGTTGTGCGGCAGGTAGGCATGGTCCTTGTCGAACACTTCCTTGGGCATGCAGTAGTTGCAGCGGAAGTTGCAGCGGTCGGTCACGCTGATGCGCAGGTCGCGCAGGGTGCGGCCCCGGGTGTCGGCCAGCAGACCAGTGGGTGCGGTGGCCTGCGCGGGCACCTTGGGCGCCAGCGAGGCCAGGCGCTCATCGATCAATGGAATGACACGTTCAGTCATCGCAGGACTTGTTCAACAAGGCAGGTGGGCGCATTCGCCGCATTTTCTCACTCCAGCCAGCGTACGTTCTGCAAGATTTCGTCAAAGAAGCTGCGCAGGGTCAAGGTGTTCATGCTGAACGGGTCGAATTCCGAGCTGCTGGAGTATTTGAGAAACAGTTGCCGGTTGGCCTCCACAGACCCCAGCAGCCCCATCGACCAACTGCTAAAGCGCCGGTACGGGATTTCGCCAAAGTCCAGCACGGCCGTGTCGCGGTGGCGCGTGTCCTTGAGCAGGCGGTGGTACAGCGCATTCACGGCTGCGCGGTCACCTTCGAGTTGCTGCAAAAAGATGCCATGGTTCAGACACAGCGCGCCGGTAATGCCTGCGCGGGCATTGTTGCGTTGCGATGCGCCCAGAATGTCCTTGATGTCCGCAGGCCCGAGGCTGCGTGCGGTGCGGCTGGCGTAAGTCAGTTGTATCAACATGTTTGTCTCCTGAGCGGCGCAGTGTGTCAGGGTTTGGCGCAGCGCGCGCATGCTGAGGTAATTGGCCCTTCGCCGGGGTCGACACTGTGGCCTGGCTGACTGTCGACCCGCAGTCACTGCGCAAAGCGCTGGTGGTGTAATGTGAGAGAAGACAGACAATGGGGTCCACATGAACTGCATCAACAAGGCCTGGGCCGCACATGGGCCCGAACTGCGCCATTGGGCGCACCATCGGATGAGTGACCCTGCCGAAGTCGATGACCTGATGCAGGATCTGTTTCTGCGGGTATTGCGCCAGGGCGAGCGGTTTTGCTCGGTGCACAACGCGCGTGCCTGGCTGTTTGAAGTGGCGCGCAACATGCTGGCCGACCGCTTGCGGGTCGCGCGCACCATGGTGGAGCTTCCCGACGATCTGGTGGCTCCCGATGAGGTGTCTGACAGCGTGGATAGCCTCACCGCGTGCCTTCCGCGTGTGCTTTCAGAACTCCAGTCCGAGGACCGCGAAGCCATCGTGCTGTGCGATTTGCAGGGCATGAGCCAGGCCGACTTTGCGGAAAAGGCCGGGTTGGGGCTGAGCGCGGCCAAATCTAGAGTGCAGCGTGCGCGGCAGCGCTTGAAGGCGCGGATGACGCTGGCATGCCAGGTGACCCTCGACATGCGCGGGCACGTCGAAGATTTCGTGCCCAGGGATCCCGTCAAATAGTTTTTGATGCCTTGTGCGTCTTTTCGGCGCGCGTTCCGTCTTCACTGGCATGAACACGCTGTCCACGCCCGTCAAGTCCTGGCCATTGCGCCGTCCGATCACCTTCTTGGCCCTGGCTGTGGTGGCGTGGCTCGGCCTCTACCAGTTGCTGATCCCGGCATCTGAAGCGTTGGTGGCCTCTTTGCCGGTGGATCGCGCCAGCCATTTGGGCGGCGCATTGCAGTTTTTCTTCTACGACACTCCCAAGGTATTGATGCTGCTGACAGGGGTGGTGTTCGTCATGGGGATGATCAACAGCTATTTCACCCCCGAGCGCACGCGCGCATTGCTGGCAGGCCGCACGGAGGGCGTGGCCAACGTCATGGCGGCCAGCTTGGGGGTCGTAACACCGTTTTGCTCCTGCTCTGCCGTTCCGCTTTTCATTGGGTTCGTGCAGGCGGGGGTGCCGCTGGGGGTGACGTTTTCCTTCCTGATCTCGGCCCCCATGGTGAACGAGGTCGCGCTGACTTTGCTTTTCGGCCTGTTTGGCTGGAAGGTGGCTTTGCTTTACCTGGGGCTGGGGTTGTCCGTGGCCATTGTTGCCGGTTGGGTGATAGGCCGGCTGCAGATGGAGGCCCACCTGGAGGACTGGGTGCGTGACATGCCCCGCACATCGGCCGCCTTCGAGGCGTCGGGCATGACGCTGGCGGACCGCGTTCAAGGCGGCTTTGACGCCGTGCGCGAAATTGTGGGCAAGGTGTGGCCGTACATTCTTGCGGGCATTGCGCTGGGCGCGCTCATCCATGGCTACGTGCCAGAGGACTTCATGGCCAGCTTCATGGGCAAGGAGGCCTGGTGGTCGGTGCCGCTGGCGGTGATGATGGGTGTGCCCATGTACACCAATGCTGCCGGCGTGATTCCCATCGTTCAGGCGCTGCTGGCCAAGGGCGCTGCACTGGGCACGGTGCTGGCTTTCATGATGAGCGTGATTGCCCTGTCGTTGCCCGAGATGATCATCCTGCGCAAGGTGCTGAAGGTGCGGTTGATCGCAACCTTCGTGGCGGTGGTGGCCAGTGGCATCTTGCTGGTGGGGTTCGTGTTCAACGCAGTGCTGTGACACCGGCCACGCCGCTGATCAATTCCATCCCTTTCTTTTCAACTTTTCAAGGAGCAACCCATCATGGACATCAAGGTACTGGGCACAGGCTGTGCCAACTGCAAAAACACGATCGCGCTGATCGACCAGGTTTCCCAAAGCCATGGCGTCAGTGTCACGCTGCAAAAGGTCGAAGACTTGCGCGACATCATGGGCTACGGAATCATGAGCACGCCGGGTGTGGTGATCGATGGCAAGGTGGTGCATGCTGGGGGAGTGCCCAGCCGTGACAAGGTGGAGCAGTGGTTTGCCGCCGCTGCTGCGGCCTGATCTGCGCCCACGCGAACGCACCGGCGCTGACCTGTCGGCGAGCTGTTGCCGCCCATTCAAAAGGAAGGACCGCCGTGAATACATCGAAGTACGAATCCCATGAGCGCTGAAACCAGACACGACCACAGCGACGCCCCGGCCAACTTCAACAGCGCATTTGCCATCGGTGTCGGGTTGAACCTGGCATTTGTCGCCATCGAAGGTTTCTACGGCTGGAAGATCAATTCGCTGGCGCTGCTTGCAGATGCGGGACACAACCTCAGTGATGTGGCAGGGTTGGTGCTGGCCTGGGGCGGGGCCCTGGCTGGACGGCTGCGCCCCGACTTGCGCCACACCTATGGCTGGAAACGCGCGACCATACTTGCCGCCTTTGCCAACGCGCTGTTGTTGCTGGTTGCGATGGGTTCGCTGGCGTGGGAGGCGCTGCATCGCCTGAGCAGCCCAGAGCCCGTGGAAGGCGTGGTGATCATAGCCGTGGCCGCCGTGGGAATTGTGGTGAACACAGCGACCGCGTTGCTTTTCATGCGGGGGCGCAAAAAAGACCTGAACATTCGCGGTGCGTTTGTGCACATGGCTGCCGACGCCCTGGTGTCGCTGGGCGTTGTGCTGGCCGGCGCACTGTATTTATGGCACGAATGGACATGGATCGACCCGGTGGTGAGCCTACTGATTGCGCTGGTCATCCTGGCTGGCACATGGAGCCTGTTCCGGCAGTCGCTGCATCTGATGTTCGATGGCGTTCCCGATGGCATTGACCTTGTGGCCGTGCGCGATTGTCTGCTGGCCCTGCCCGGTGTGGACCGTGTACACGATCTGCATGTCTGGGCCATGGGCACGGCGGATGTGGCGCTGACAGCCCACCTGGTCATGCCATCAGGGCCGCCAGACGACGCATTTCTTCAACACGCCACCCAGCAACTGCACGACTGCTGCGACATCGACCATGTTACGTTGCAGACGGTGAGGGTGCCCTTCACGACCCCGTGCAGCAGCGTGTAAGGGTGTCCGAACTTCCTGTACTGCCCGTGTTTTATCGAAGCATTGTTTTCTCGCGCCCACATTCGTTGGCTCGGTCCGCACTCTTCACCTGATGCCTGGCTGGCAATCTGCGCCAGCAACGGCAGGCCGTAGAGCCCGCCTATACGCAGCGCCCGCCGTCCACTTCAATGCACGCGCCGCTGACAAACGCCGCCTCGTCGCTGGCCAGGTACAGCGCGGCGTTGGCTACGTCGAGCGCGGTGGAGAAGCGGCCCAGGGGGATGGTGGCAAGGAACTTGGCGCGGCGTGCTTCGTCCACCGGGCCGCCGGCAAACTCGGCCGCCAGGCCCGTGTCGGGATTGAACACCGGGTTGATGCAGTTGACGCGGATGTTGTCGGGGCCCAGCTCGGCCGCCATCGACTTGCTGGTGATGATGACGGCGCCCTTGGAACCGTTGTACCAGGTCAGGCCCGGGCGCGGGCGCAGGCCGGCGGTGGAGGCAATGTTGATGAAGCTGCCGCCACCGCCCCGACGCATGGCGGGCACGGCGTGGATGGCCGAGAGGTAGATGCTTTTGACGTTGATGGCATAGACCTTGTCGAACTCTTCCTCGCTCACTTCGAGCATGGGGCGGTTGCGGTGCGTCCAGCCGGCGTTGTTCACCACCACGTCCAGCCGGCCATGCAGGCGCACGGCCTCGTCGACCAGGGCCTTGACGTCGGCGGACTTTGTTACGTCGGCCTGGAAGAATGTGGCTGCGCCGCCGGCGGCAATGATTTCGGCCACCACGCGCTGGCCGCCGGCCTCGGTGATGTCGTTGACGATGACCCGGCCGCCCTCGGCCGCCAGGCGCTTGGCGATGCCTTCGCCAATGCCGTTGCCGGCGCCGGTGACGATGATGGATTTGTGCTGCACGCGCATGGTGTTGTCTCCTGGCTGTTTAAATTTCATAGCAGCTTGCGCTTGCTGGGCAATGGCTAGAGGCTGTTTTCGCCTGATTGGCGACATATCTCAGACCCCGTTCGCCCTGAGCCTGTCGAAGGGCCGCACCAAAGCAGTGTCCTGGCTTCGACAGGCTCAGCCCGAACGGATGATGGGGGTGAGACATCTGAGATAAGTCGCTAATCAGGTGTTTTTGTTTGTTTTTTGCCTCCCGCGTGGCCAGCCTATGGCTGCAGCTCGGCGCGTGCATCGGCGGCCGGGCCTGCCGACTCGAGCTGGCCCACGGGCACGGCCAAACCGTCGGGGCCGCGGCGGTAGAACTGCGGAAAGTATTCCTTCACGCCGCTGCCGTGGAAGTCCCACCCGGTGCACTGGCCCAGGTGGCGGGGCGGCTCAAGTTCGTTGTCGGACGCAAACACCTCGGGCACCGACTGGAAGGCGGCGGTGGCCAGGTTGAACAGCAGCTCGCGCAGGTGGGTGCAGCTGGCCACGCCGCCCAGATTCTTCTGGATGGCCTGGCGCCAGCCTCGCGCCATGCTGCAGCCCACCATGGATTGCAGCGCGGGCTGGGCCTGGGGGCAGTCCTTGAGTGGATGGGTGTCCATGGCCACTTCAATGGCCTGAACCACCAACTGGGGGTTGACGGTGACGCGCAGCCACATGTGGTGGATGGGCTCGCCGGCACGGCGCAGGCCGGTATCGCGGAACGAGGGCGCATCGTGCGTCTTGCTGTCGTGCAACTCGCCTTCGATGTCCCACAGCCCGTCATCGCGTTCAAAGCCTTGGTAAGTGACGCGGCGCAAGTGCCGGGCGGTGCGGGGGGCGGGGGGGCTCAGGGGCATGGAGAAAAAAACCGTCGGGCAAACTGAGGAGGAAAAACGGGGAGGAGGGCACATGCTACCGGCGCGCCGCCGCGCCGCCGCGCCGTCGTGCGCGGGCGTGACAGCGCTGCCGCAATCAGCCGTGCCGGATGGCCACGGTTTTGAGCGTGGTAAAGCCGTACAGCGCCTCCAGGCCCTTTTCGCGCCCGTAGCCGCTGGACTTGACGCCGCCAAATGGCAGCTCCACACCGCCCGCGGCGCCGTAGTTGTTGATGAACACCTGGCCGCTGTGCACGCGCCGGGCCATGCGGAACTGGCGGCTGCCGTCACGCGTCCAGATGCCGGCCACCAGGCCGAACTGCGTGGCGTTGGCCAGTTCTACGGCGTGGTCTTCATCCTGGAAGGCCATGGCCGACAGCACGGGGCCGAACACCTCTTCCTGCGCCAGGCGATGCTGAACCGGCACATCGCGCAGCAGGGTGGGGGCCTGGTAAAAGCCAGTTTCGGAGGCCTCGTCCACCACCACGCCCTGGGCCACCATGGGGATGCCTGCGACCTGCGCATCCGACAAAAAATCCCACACGCGCTGCTGCTGCGACTGACGGATCAGCGGGCCCACGTCCAGGTCCATGGCGGCGGGGCCCACGCGCAGCGCTTCAAAGGCGCGGCCCAGCCGCTCCAGCAGGGGCTCGTAAATCAGCGAGTCGATCAGCACGCGCGAGCCGGCCGAGCAGGTCTGCCCCGCGTTTTGCACGATGGCGTTGATGACCACGGGGACGGCAGCGTCCAGGTCGGCATCGGCGAAGATGATCTGCGGGCTTTTGCCGCCCAGTTCCAGCGTGACCGGGCAGTGGCGCTCGGCGGCCACCTGCTGGATCAGCGTGCCGATCTTGGGGCTGCCGGTGAAGCTGATGTGGGCAATGCCCGGGTGGCGGGCCAGCGCGTCGCCCACCTCGTGTCCGTAGCCGGTAACGATGTTGATGGCGCCTGCCGGAAAGCCCACCTCGGCCGCCAACTGCGCCACACGGATCAGGCTCAGGCAGGCGTCTTCGGCGGGCTTGACCACGCACACATTGCCCGCCGCCAGCGCGCCGCCCACGCTGCGGCCAAAAATCTGCATGGGGTAGTTCCACGGAATGATGTGGCCCGTCACGCCATGGGGTTCGCGCCAGGTGAGCACGCTGTAGCCGTCGGCGTAGGGAATGGTCTCGCCGTGCAACTTGTCGCAGGCGCCCGCGTAGAACTCGAAGTAGCGCGCCAGCGCCAGCGCATCGGCCCGTGCCTGGCGGGTGGGCTTGCCGCAGTCGCGCTGCTCCAGGGTGGTCAGTTCGTCGGCATGCTCCAGGATCTTGGCCGAGAGCTTTTGCAGCAGGCGGCCCCGCTCGACTGGCGCCAGCTTTTGCCACACGGCGTGGTAGCACTGGCGCGCGGCGTGCACCGCTGCGTCGATGTCATCGGCCGTGCCGCGCTGGATGTCGTCAAACGGCTGGCCGTCCGACGGGTCGATCACCGGGATGGTGCGGCCGGACGTGGACGGAACGGGGGCGTTGGCGATGAAGTGCAGTTGCATGGCCAAATTGTGCGGCAAAAGCAGTGGGGCCGTGCGTTTTGCATGCAAAAGTGGGCTGTAGCGCTTTTCCGTAAAGCGGTAGTAGCTATTAGTTTAATAGCATTTTGCGGCGTGACGGAACCGCATGGCGGGTGGCACCAATCGGCGGGTTGACGCCCGGAGGGGCAGAAAAAAGGCCCGCCGCAGCGAGCCTTTGGAGATCCGTGGGGCGCAATCAGCCGCCGTGAAATTTGACCACCAGCGGCACGATCAGCAGCGCCACGATGTTGATGATCTTGATCAGCGGGTTGATGGCGGGGCCGGCGGTGTCCTTGTAGGGGTCGCCCACGGTGTCGCCCGTGACGGCGGCCTTGTGCGCCTCGCTGCCCTTGCCGCCGTGGTGGCCGTCTTCGATGTATTTTTTGGCGTTGTCCCACGCGCCGCCGCCCGTGCACATGCTGATGGCCACGAAGAGGCCCGTGACGATGGTGCCCATCAGCAGGCCGCCCAGCGCCTTGGGGCCAAGCGCCAGGCCCACCACGATGGGCACCACCACGGGCAGCAGGCTGGGGATCACCATCTCCTTGATGGCGGCGGTGGTCAGCATGTCCACGGCCTTGCCGTATTCGGGCTTGGCCGTGCCTTCCATGATGCCGGGGATGTCACGGAACTGGCGGCGCACTTCCACCACCACGGCGCCAGCGGCGCGGCCCACGGCCTCCATGGCCATGGCGCCAAACAGGTAGGGGATGAGCCCGCCGATGAACAGCCCCACGATCACCAGCGGATCGCTCAGGTCAAAGCTGATGGCGCGGCCATAGCTTTCGAGCTTGTGGGTGTAGTCGGCAAACAGCACCAGCGCGGCCAGGCCGGCCGAGCCAATCGCGTAGCCCTTGGTGACGGCCTTGGTGGTGTTGCCCACGGCGTCCAGCGGGTCGGTGATGTCGCGCACGCTGCTGGGCAGCTCGGCCATTTCGGCAATGCCGCCCGCGTTGTCGGTGATGGGGCCATAGGCATCCAGCGCCACCACGATGCCTGCCATGCTGAGCATCGACATGGCCGCCACCGCAATGCCGTACAAGCCCGCGAGCTGGTAGGCCGAGAGGATGGCCAAGCATACAAAGATCACCGGCCAGGCGGTGGAGCGCATCGACACGCCCAGGCCCGCAATGATGTTGGTGCCGTGCCCGGTGGTCGATGCCTGCGCGATGTGCTGCACGGGTGAATATTGCGTGCCGGTATAGAACTCGGTGATCCACACCAGCGCGGCCGTCAGCACCAGCCCGGTGGCACAGGCGCCAAATAGCTTGATCTGGCTGCCACTGGCGGTGATGGCGTTGTCCGGCATGATCCAGACGGTGACAAAGTAGAACGCGATGAGCGACAGCACGCCCGCAATCGCCAGGCCCTTGTACAGCGCAGGCATCACGTTTTTCATGCCGGGCGAGGCCTTCACAAAAAAGCAGCCGATGATGCTTGCCACGATGGACACGGCCCCCAGCGCCAGCGGGTACACCACGGCATTGACCGGGGCGCTCACCACCAGCAGGGCGCCCAGCACCATGGTGGCGATCAGCGTCACGGCGTAGGTCTCGAACAGGTCGGCCGCCATGCCGGCGCAGTCGCCCACGTTGTCGCCCACGTTGTCGGCAATCACCGCGGGGTTGCGCGGGTCGTCTTCAGGGATGCCCGCCTCGACCTTGCCCACCAGGTCGGCGCCCACATCGGCGCCCTTGGTGAAGATGCCGCCGCCCAGGCGCGCAAAGATCGAGATCAGCGACGAGCCGAACGCAAAGCCGATCAGCGGGTTGAGCAGATTGGCCAGGTTGGCCGTGGGCGTGAGGTTGCCATTGCCCGCCAGAAACCAGTAAAAGCCCGTGACGCCCAACAGGCCCAGCCCCACCACCAGCATGCCGGTGATGGCGCCACCGCGAAACGCCACATCGAGCGCCGGGCCGATGCCGTGCGTGGCGGCCTGCGCCGTGCGCACATTGGCGCGCACCGACACGTTCATGCCAATGAAGCCGCAGGCGCCCGAGAGCACCGCGCCCACCACAAAGCCCACAGCCGTGGTGCCGTCGAGAAAGATGCCGATGAGAACCGCCAGCACCACGCCGACGATGGCAATGGTCTTGTATTGGCGGGCGAGGTAGGCAGCAGCCCCGGCCTGGATGGCCGCGGCGATCTCCTGCATGCGGGCGTTGCCGGGGTCTTTGGCAAGGATCCATCCGCGGGCCCAGATGCCATAGGCCACCGCAATCAATCCACAAACCACAGCCAGTATCAGAGGGGCAGTCAGCGCTGTATTTCCAGCCATTCGTCACTCCTTGAAGTAATCAGTCGCACGGAAGGAAACACAACGCATCGGCGTGCTTCCGCTGCGTTGCTTCCTCGTGCTCCCGTGGGGGGAGTCGATTGGCCAACAAGCCCAATTTACAGCCAAACGCCAATTTGCAAGCAGGCAGAAAGGGGGCTGCGCCTAAAATCAGGGTTAATCCCGACGCGGCAGGCTGCGTGGATTGTCGTCAATCAACTTCTTCTACAAGACATGTCCCTCAATAACGTCCCCCCAGGCAAGAACGTTCCCGACAGTTTCAACGTCGTCATCGAGATCCCGATGAACGCCGATCCGATCAAGTACGAAGTGGACAAGGAATCGGGCGCCATCTTTGTGGACCGTTTCATGACCACGGCCATGCACTACCCCACCAACTACGGCTATGTGCCGCAGACGCTGTCGGGCGACGGCGACCCGGTGGACGTGCTGGTGATCACGCCTTACCCCCTGCACCCCGGCGTGGTCGTGACCTGCCGCCCCCTGGGCATCCTGATGATGGAAGACGAGGCCGGTGTGGATGGCAAGGTGATTGCCGTGCCCACGTCCAAGATCCTGCCCATGTACGACCACTGGAAGACCATCGACGACGTGAACGCCATGCGCCGCAACGCCATCGCCCATTTCTTCGAGCACTACAAGGACCTGGAAAAGGGCAAGTGGGTCAAGGTGCTGGGCTGGGAAGGCATTGACTCCGCCAAGAAGGAAATCACCGACGGCATCGAAAACTTCAAGAAGAGCGCTGCCTGAGTTGCAGTAGTCAGTTCTTCAGTGAAATAGTGGCCCAGCGCTTTGCTATCAAGCGCTGGCAGCTATCAAAACTAAAGCATGCAACCATGGCGGGTTGCATGCTTTTTTCATGGCTTGCGCATTGCATTGCGTTGGCGCTCCGCTCATGTCTGGTATTTAGAATATCAGGGTAAACCCTTAATGCATGAGAGCAGCGCGGGGCCAAGTGGCGGTCTGTAAAAAAATGAAACGATCCGCTGCTATGCTGGATTGGCACCCACGCGGGCTTTGCCTGCGCTCATCGGCTGCTTGCAATCAACCGCAGAAAATCCATGAATCAACTCAAAATTTCAACCCGGCTCACGGTGGCGTTTGCCGTGATGGTCGCTTTGCTGATCACGCTGGGCGCGGTCAGCCTGATCTTGTCTGCCAGCCAGCGCACCGAACTCAAAGACGTGATTGAGGTTCGTATTCCAATTACCAAAGCCTTGGGCATAGTGGTAGATCGGGTGAATGTGCAGGCCATCCAGTTCCGTAACCTGGCCATTTTCAACTCTGAAAGCATCACCAGGTCGTCGCTGGATCAGGTGACCTCTGCGCGGGCCGTGATTTCGGAGCAAATGAAGATCCTTGAGACCCTCGTCCTCTCTGAAAGGGGCAAGGAGGCCATGGGGCGCATCCAGCAGTCACGCGCAGAGTTCCTCAAGCTAGCTGACCAATACCTTGCCATGGTCCAGCAAGGCCAGAAAGAGGAAGCGCTGAAACTGCTTGAAGAGCAACTGCGCCCTGCGCAGCTGGCCTACCAGGCCATCCTCCAGGAGCAGGTCGAGCTCCAGGCCCAAACCACGGCGACTGCCGGCCAACGCGCCGAATCGGCCGCCGCCGCATTGCAGCGGGGCGTGCTGATTGCCGGCGTGCTGGCCATCGGGCTGGCCATCTTTCTGGCCATCACCATCATCCGCTCCATCACCCGCCCCCTGGCCCAGGCGGTGGAAGCCGCCGACCGCGTGGCCGGGGGTGATCTCAGCGGCCAGATCGTCGTGCAGTCCAAAGACGAAACCGGCTACCTGCTCAGCGCATTGCAGCGCATGCAGCAAAGCCTGGTGAACACGGTGAGCGCTGTGCGCACCAACGCCGATGGCGTGGCGTCGGCAAGTGCGCAGATTGCGTCGGGCAACAACGACCTGTCCAGCCGCACCGAAGAGCAGGCTTCGGCCCTGGAAGAAACCGCCGCTTCGATGGAAGAACTGGCCTCTACCGTGCGCCAGAACGCCGACAACGCCCGCCAGGCCAACCAGCTGGCCATGACCGCCTCCACCGTGGCCGTGCAGGGTGGCGAGGTGGTGGCCGAAGTGGTCGAGACCATGAAGGGCATCAACGCCAGCAGCAACAAGATTGCCGACATCATCAGCGTGATTGACGGCATCGCCTTTCAGACCAACATCCTGGCGCTGAACGCGGCGGTAGAAGCCGCCCGGGCCGGCGAGCAGGGCCGCGGTTTTGCCGTGGTGGCGAGCGAGGTGCGCAGCCTGGCCGGCCGCAGCGCCGAGGCCGCCAAGGAAATCAAGGGCCTGATCACCGCCAGCGTGGAGCGGGTGGAACAAGGCACACTGCTGGTGGACAAGGCCGGGGCCACCATGACCGATGTGGTGGCCTCCATCCGCCGCGTGACCGACATCATGGGCGAGATCAGCGCTGCCAGCAGCGAGCAAAGCGCGGGCGTTGCGCAAATCGGCGAAGCCGTCATGCAGATGGACCAGGCCACGCAGCAAAACGCGGCCCTGGTCGAGGAAATGGCCGCTGCCGCCAGCAGCCTCAATGCCCAGGCCGGCGAACTGGTGCAGTCGGTGTCGGTTTTCCGGCTGGACGCCCGCTTCGCAGGCGGCGCGGCCCAGGTTGCGGCGCGGCCCCGTCCTGCGGCGATGCCCGCCCCGTCCGCACTGCGGGCCACGGGCGCCGTTCGTGCGGCCGGCAAGGGCCAGGCCGCCGCCACCAAGGCATCCACCCGCCTGGCAGCACCTGCGGGCGCAGCGCCCAAGTCCGATGCGCCAGTGGCAAAGGCCGCGGCTGGCGCCGAGGACGATTGGGAAAGCTTTTGAGTTGCCCGCACAATGTTCAAGCGAAAATCGCTCTAAGCGCTTGCAGGAAAAGCGCTGGTAGCTATCAAAAACGGAGCAAACCAGAACATTTCCGGCGGGCGCTTGCAGGCGGGAAAACCGGTCTGCAGCCGTGCCCGTGTGTCGGGGTGGATGCTGCGCCCGCGCCGGTGGTCGTGCCAGGCATGTCCCGCATGCGGGCAGGCTTGCTGCACCGCCATGGACACCGGACGCGCCATCGGGTTGCGTCGCTAATTGTGAGTAAATGCAACCAAAGGCTGCTATGCTCCGTCGATATGCGCAGGCCCGGCGTGGCCACTAGCCTGCCCGACCCGCTGTTTTGAAGGATGCGCACATGATTTCTGCCCCCACTGCAACCCGTTCTGAGTCGTCGTCGCGCACCGCTGCCACAGCCCGCGCGGCCGAATACCTGACCTTTCGCCTGGGGGAGGAGGAGTACGGCATCGACATCCTGCGGGTGCAGGAAATTCGCTCGTATGAGCAGCCCACGCGCATGGCCCATGCGCCTGATTTCATCAAGGGTGTGGTCGATCTGCGCGGGCGCATCGTTCCCATCGTGGATCTGCGCCTGAAACTGCACTGCCCCACGGCCGAATACACCGATTTCACCGTGGTCATCATCCTGAATGTGGGTGGCACCGTGCTGGGCGCGGTGGTGGATGCCGTGGCCGATGTGGTGGCCCTCACGGCCGATGCCATCAAGCCGGCGCCGCAGTTCGAAAGCCAGGTGGATTCCGCTTTTGTCACCGGCATCGCCACGCTGGGCGACCGCATGCTCATCATGATGGACATCGAATCCTTGCTGAGCAGCGCCGAAATGGGCCTGGTGGCCCAGGTCGCGCAGTAATCGGCCACGCCAGCACCATGCCGTTGTCGGGGTGGTGCGCCGGGTTTGGCGGAAGGGCGTTATGCCGTCCGAAACGGGCTGCGCGCCTGCAGGTGGTCCAGATAGTCTTCCACGCCAGCGCCCTCGCGCGCAAGAAAGCGTTCCACCGCGTCGGCAAATGCCGGGTGTGCCAGCCAGTGCAGGCTGGTGGCCTGCACGGGCAGCAGGGCGCGGGCCATCTTGTGTTCGCCTTGCGCGCCGCCTTCAAAGCGCTGCACGCCATGCGCGATGCACCACGCCAGTGGCTGGTAGTAGCAGGCCTCGAAATGCAGGCAGTCCACGCGTTCCAGCGCGCCCCAGTAGCGGCCGTACGCAGTGCGCGGTGGGTTTTTTGAATGATTTATGTCAGTAGCGCTTGTGCGACAAGCGTCAATAGCTATCAAACTGCTAGCAATTTGCCGGCCCTCGCGCTCGGCAATGAACAGCAGCCAATGCTCCGGCATGCGGTCGGCCATCTGCTGGAAGAACGCCCGTGTGAGGTAGGGCGGGTTGCCATGCTCAAGATAGGTGCGCTCGTAGCAACGGTAGAAAAAATCCCAGTCGGACGATGAGATGTCGGCCCCCAGCGCCCAGCGGAATGTGACACCGGCCTCGACCACGCGCCGGCGTTCCTGGCGGA
The DNA here is from genome assembly GCF_002176815.1 of Acidovorax sp. T1. Lineage (NCBI taxonomy): Bacteria > Pseudomonadati > Pseudomonadota > Betaproteobacteria > Burkholderiales > Comamonadaceae > Acidovorax > Acidovorax sp. T1. The sequence goes on from NZ_CP021648.1 coordinate 1,447,444, forward strand.
TCTTCTTGCGCTTTTCCTGGCTGAGATGGGCCAGAAAATCATCGAAATCACGATAGCCATGGATTGCTTCGTCGGCCGGCGCCGCGGCGACAGTTGCACCTTCTGCGAACGGCACCGGGATGCGCGTATCGGGCGCGGGGAGGACGTGTCCTTCGGGGGGCTGCGAAGGCGCGCCGGTGGCTGGCGCAGAGGTACCGTTCTGCCAGTGAAACTGCACTGTGTGCCGCAGCATCAGACCTTGCCGGGCGCTGGTCAGCACATCGTCGTCGCTGGCGAACAGCACATGCAAAGACGAGATGCCCTCGTCCTCGCACCACTGGCACAGCGCCTGCACCAGCAACTGGCGCGTGGGCTCGTCGCGCGCCAGCAGCCTTGTGCCGGGCACGGGCGTGAAAGGCACGGCCACCACGGCCTTGGGGTAGTAGGGTACGCCGTGTTGCTCGTAGGCACTGGCCCAGGCCCAGTCGAACACGTATTCGCCGTAGGAATGGCTCTTGAGGTACAGCGGGCAGGCGGCCACCAGTGCATCACCTTGCCACAGCGTCATGAAGCGGGGCGTCCAGCCGGTGCGAGGGACGGCGCTCTGGCTTTCGTGCAGGGCGGCCAGGTATTCGTGGCGCATGAAGGGGGTGGCGTGCGATTGCTGCGCCAGCAGGGCGTTCCAGGCACTGGCGTCCACCTCCAGCGGCGATGCCAGTACGCGCGCGATAATGGCGCCTTCAGCCATGCTGCCTCCGCGGGCCGCCGCTTCGCGCGGGGCCCCGAGGGGTGGTTGTGGCGGTGTTCCACCTGGCCGCAGGGGCCGATTCCAGTTCCATGACGCTCTCCATTTGCACCGCTCAGCTCAATTTTGTCGTGGGCGACATGCCCGGCAATGCGCAGAAAATCATTGCTGCCGCGCGTGAAGCCCATGCACAGGGCGCGCGCCTGTTGCTGACGCCCGAACTGGCCATCTGTGGCTACGCGGCAGAAGACCTGTTCCTGCGCCCCGCGTTTCTTGCGGCCTGTGATGATGCCGTGAAAACCGTGGCCCGCGAGACCGCGGGGTTGAATGGCCTGGCGATCGTGCTGGGCCATCCGCAAAAGCTGGCTGCTGGCGACCCGGCGTTCAGCCCCTGCCTGAATGCGGCCAGCGTTCTGCGCCATGGCCAGATCGAGCAGACCTATGCCAAGCGCGAGCTGCCCAACTACCAGGTGTTTGACGAGCGCCGCTATTTCGTCGCAGGCCATTCGCCCTGCGTGTTCGAGGTGGAGGGTGTGAAGGTCGGGCTGCTGATCTGCGAAGACGCATGGTTTGCAGCGCCCGCGCGCGCCGCAGCGCAGGCGGGGGCGCAATTGCTGGCGGTGATCAATGCATCGCCCTTTCACCTGGGCAAGAGCGCCGAGCGCGAGCAGACCATGCGCGAGCGCGTGGCCGAAACCGGCCTGCCGCTGGTCTATGCCCACCTGGTGGGCGGGCAAGACGAGGTGGTTTTCGAGGGCCGCTCGTTTGCCCTGAATGCCGACGGCGCAGTGGCGGGGCGCGCCCCCGGTTTCAAGGAAAAACTGGTTTTTGCGCAGATACATCAAGCGCAAGCAGCTATCAAATTAGAAGCAGAGGTGGTGCCCGAGCGCAGCCTGGAGGCTGATCTGTGGGACGCGCTGGTGCTGGGCGTGCGCGACTATGTGGGCAAGAACGGCTTTCCGGGCGCGCTGCTGGGCTTGTCGGGCGGCATTGATTCGGCGCTGGTGCTGGCGATTGCGGTGGATGCCCTGGGCGCCGACAAGGTGCACACCGTGATGATGCCGTCGCCCTACACGGCGGACATCAGCTGGATCGACGCGCGCGACATGGCCGAGCGCATGGGCGTGCGCTATGACGAAATCGCGATTGCGCCCCAGTTCAAGGCCTTCAAGGCCGCGCTGGCCAGCCAATTTGCCGGCCTGCCCGAGGACACGACCGAAGAAAACCTGCAGGCCCGCATCCGCGGCACGCTGCTGATGGCGTTGTCGAACAAGTTTGGCGCCATCGTGCTGACCACCGGCAACAAGAGCGAGATGGCCACGGGCTACTGCACGCTCTACGGCGACATGGCCGGCGGCTTTGCGCCCATCAAGGACGTGGCCAAAACCAGGGTGTTCGATCTGGCCCGCTGGCGCAATGCGCACGACCCCTATGGCACCGGCGCCAACCCCATCCCCGAGCGCATCATCACGCGCCCGCCCAGTGCCGAGTTGCGCCCCGACCAGAAAGACCAGGACAGTTTGCCGGCCTACGAGGTGCTGGATGCGATCGTGGCGCGTTACATGGAAAATGACGAGCCGATAGAGTCCATCATTGCCGCCGGGTTCGAGCGCGCCGATGTCGAGCGCGTCACCCGGCTGATCAAGATCAACGAGTACAAGCGCCGCCAGGCCCCCGTGGGCGTGCGCGTCACGCGCCGCAGCTTCGGCAAGGACTGGCGCTACCCTATCACCAGCCAATTCAGGGCCTGACGGGCATCCGCCAGCCTTACCGCCCTTTTTTTATATCCTCCAGGAGACTCCCCCATGAAAATGATCACCGCCATCATCAAGCCGTTCAAGCTCGAAGAAGTCCGCGAAGCCCTGGCCGAATGCGGTGTGACCGGTCTCACCGTGACCGAGGTAAAGGGCTTTGGCCGCCAGAAGGGCCATACCGAGCTGTACCGGGGGGCGGAATACGTGGTCGATTTTCTGCCCAAAGTGAAGGTCGAGGTGGTGGTCAAGTCCGAAGATCTGGAGCGCTGCGTGGACGCCATCGTCAATGTGGCGCGCACGGGCAAGATTGGTGACGGCAAGATTTTCGTGACCGCCGTGGAGCGCGTGGTGCGCATTCGCACGGGCGACCTGGACGACGCGGCAGTCTGAGCGACTTCCTGGGTGCCTCAGCCGGCGGGCGCAGGCCGGGGCCGATGGGTCAGTGGCCCGTTGTTCCAGCCGTCCCGGTTGCGCTTCAGATGACGGAGCGCAGCGGCACCTGTTCCTGGGGGTGGCCGGCCGACTGCACCAGCGTGCGAAGCAGCGCATTGCTGTCGGTTGCGGTATGCAGCAGGTCCATTTGCCAGGGCCCCATGAAGCCGCTGGCCACACTGGTCTGCAAGAAGGCCAGCAGGCCGTCGTAGTAGCCAGCCACATTGAGCAGGCCCACCGGCTTGTCGTGGTAGCCCAGCTGGCGCCAGGTCCACACTTCAAACAGTTCCTCAAAGGTGCCGATGCCGCCGGGCAGGGCCACGAAGGCGTCGCTGCGCTCGGCCATCATGGCTTTGCGCTCGTGCATGGTCTGCACGATGTGCAACTCGTCGCACTGGCGGTTGGCCTGCTCTTTGTCGACCAAGGTCTGCGGTATCACGCCCACCACCCGGCCGCCGGCCAGGCGCGTGGCCTCGGCCACGATGCCCATGAGGCCGCTGCGCCCGCCGCCATACACGAGCTGGCCGCCATGCGATCCGATCCAATGGCCCACGGCGGTTGCCGCCTGGGCAAACGCCGCGTTCTCGCCAGGGCGGGAACCACAGTACACGCAGATGGAAAAAGTTGGCTCAGCCATGGAAAAACCTCTGAAAAAGAGCTGCAGACCAGATGCCAACGCACAGCAGCAGCGACAGCAGCACCGCAGCACTGCCCATGTCCTTGGCACGCTTGGAAAGGTCGTGCCACTCGGGGCCGATGCGGTCGATGGCGGTTTCGATGCCGGTGTTGAGCAACTCCACGATCATCACGATCACCACTGAGCCGGCCAGCAGCGCCACTTCCACCCAGCGGTGGCCCAGCCAGAACGACAGCGGAACCAGCACCACTGCTGCAATGGCTTCCTGGCGAAACGCTTTCTCGCCCCAGCCGGCACGCAGGCCTTCGAGCGAGTAGCCGGTGGCATGCCAGATCCGGTTCAGCCCGGAGCGTGCCTTGTGCGGGTTGGCGGGCGCTTGGGGCGATGGGTCGAGTGATTGCATGCGGCGATTGTCAGGCGCGGATGTGTCTGGCAAGCACATGTCCGGCCAGGGCTTATTTTTTGGTGGGTTCATGGTGCACCAGGCGGGTACCCGCGAGTGCGTCGTGCCAGAACTGTTGCTGCGGGTGAAAGCGGCTCAGCAGCGCCCACACCGCGACCCAGCCCAACACAATCACCGCGGACTCGCCGCCCGGCAGCGAAAAGGGCGCTACGGCGGCCAGTGGCGGCAGAAACCACAGCCAGGAAAGAACGTAGCGCAGCAGTGCGCGCCGCTGGGTGAGCGGACGGCCAGCGTGGTCCACCACGCGGACGTTCCAGGTTTTCATGGCCAGCGTCTGGCCCTTGGCCCAGAACCAGGTGAAGTAGATGCCAAACACCACGAACAGGAAGGCCTGCAGGGCGTGCCGGTTGTCCATGGCATTGCGGGTCTGGCTCAGGGTTCCAAACAGGTAGCCGGCGATGAAGACCACGCCAAACATCAGGATGCCTTCGTACATCCAGCAGGCCATGCGGCGCACCAGGCTGGGGGCATGCAGGTTCGAGGGTGCGGCGACAGTGGAAGTCTGCACGTCAGGCGAAGACAAGGCGGGCATGCAGATTACTGGGGAGTGAGGAGGGGCACATCGGGCGCCACAGGGGCCGCATGGTCGTTGGTTGCGGGCGTGCCCGACAGTGGCGGCAGTGTGATGGGCACGGCCACAGGCACGTTGACGGGGGCGGTCTCCACCACGCCAGCAGGGGATGGAGCGGGGGAGCCATGGGCGCCCGCACCCGCCGCAGGAGCCGTTGGCAAAGGCATCGCAACGCGCGGAGACAGATTCTGGATGGGTGGAATCTTGGGCTGATTGGCGCGATTGGGGTTGGCTTCCGAGGCTGCTGGAATCTGCGCCAGCTTGCGGGGAGACACTGGTTTGAGCGCAGTGGCTGCTCCTTGGGGCTTGGGGGCTGCGCGCGCAGCCAGCTTGCGCTTTTCTTCGTCGCTCAGTGCCTGGTAGGCCTGCCATTGGGCGAGTTTGTTGTCACGCGCCAGGCGATTGGAATCGGCGTAATTGAGCCGTGCCTGATTGCGTTGTTGGGCACTCAGGCTGGCCCATTCCGTCATGCGGTTGTGCAGTTTTTCCTGTTCTTGTTCTGGCAGTGTCGAGAAGGTATGGGCCAAAGCGAGCCAGCGTTTTTTTTGCACCTCGCTGAGCAGAGCCCAGCGTTCCGCCAGTGGGTAAAGCGCCAGTTTCTGGGGTGTGTTCAGGACTTCCCAGCCCGGGCCGGCAGGAGTGAGCGTGGACGGATCGACCACCCTGCCGGATGTGCCTTTGCCGCTGGATTTGGGTGCCAACGCAGCAGCTGGCAGGACGGTGCCGGGGGCCATGCGCACCTGATTGAGCACCGCCATGCCACCTGCTGCGAACGCACCTAAAAGCACCAAAGCCAGCACAAAGGCTGGCATGGTGGGGCGGGCTTCAGGTGGACTTGCGTACATGCAGTAAAAGCGAATGCAATCAGTTGCTGGTGTGGGTGGTTTTTAGGAACTGTACAAAACCTGGGTCGGAGTAAGCCGCTGGGGGCAACTCGTCGGTCAGCAGGGCGGCATCAACTTCCGCCACTTCATTGTTACCCTGCTCGTCCTCGGCCATATTGATCACCACTAGGCCCACCAGCAGGGCCATCACGGGAACCGCCGAAACCAGTGCACTCCACCAGCCACCCCGCTCGTTACCACCACCGAGCACTGCGGTGTTGCCAGTGTGCATGACCGCAGGCGCGGCGCGACGCACTGGCACAACCACTTTGCGCTTGGCCAGCGCTTGCATGCGCGCGGCGCGCAGCCGCTCGGAAATATCGTAGGGCAGGTCGTCCGTTCCACTGGTCAGCCGCGCAGTAACGCGGCGTGCGAAACGATCCGCCGCCAATTCAGAGGGGGGGGTGTTTGCGGTGTTCATGGTTCGATTCCTTTTGCCTTCAGTGCCTTGCTGAGGGTCTGTACTGCACGAAAACAGTGCGTTTTGACGCTGCCTTCGGAGCAGCCCATGGCGGCTGCTGTTTCTGCGACATCCATTTCTTCCCAGTAACGCATGAGAAACGCTTCCCGTTGACGTGCAGGCAGCTCCTCGATTTCTTCTTCGATGCCCTTGAAGATCTGCGCACGCCGTGCCAGATCTTCCGCGCTCTCGGCCCGCTCTCCGTTGTCCGGGCCGGCATAGGCTTCGAGCAGATCAAATTCCGTGCCATCGTCTCCTGGCCCATCGAAGTCGCTCATGCTCGAAAACAGTGCGTTGCGGGTCTTCTGGCGGCGAAACCAGTCCAGCGTGCAGTTCGACAGAATGCGTTGAAACAGCATGGGCAGTTCGCCCGGGGGCTTGTCGCCGTAGTGCTCGGCCAGTTTGAGCATGCTGTCCTGAACGATATCCAGGGCCGCTTCCTCATTGCGGACGTGGTAGACCGAGCGCTTGAAAGCGCGCTTTTCTACACTTTTGAGGAATTCGGAGAGTTCTTGTTCAGTTGCCAAGAGGAGTCAGCCCGGGAGGGGTCGATGCTGTCATGCGAAAAAGCGCGGTGCAGCACGCAGAATCGGACAATTATCGCATTGAGTATTGAATTTTCTGGAAATGGCTGGTTATGCGGATGTTGCAGTGCGATAATCCAAGCTGCAATTCAAAAGGCAAACGGGTCACGGTCCGGCGCGGCAATCATCCCGCCCATGTCCTTGGCCTCAAGTTCCGAGCTGGCTTCACAAGAGTCCATGCAAGGAGCACCCAAGGTTTTTCGTCAGAGAAATTCACAAAGGTTGATCGATCATGGAAATCTCCAAGGCTGAACTCACTTCAGCAGCTGCTGCCTCCCACGGCAACTCTCCCGCCTCTGGCGCGCAGGACCTCATGGGTTCTGAAATCCTCGTCAAGGCGTTGCAGGCCGAGAACGTGCAGTACATCTGGGGCTACCCCGGCGGCGCGGTTCTCTATATTTACGACGCGCTCTACAAGCAAGACACCATTCAACATGTGCTGGTGCGCCATGAGCAGGCTGCGGTGCATGCCGCCGATGGCTACGCGCGCGCCACCGGCGAGGTGGGAGTGGCACTTGTCACATCTGGCCCTGGGCTGACCAACGCCGTCACCGGCATCGCCACGGCCTACATGGACAGCATTCCCATGGTGATCATCTCCGGCCAGGTGCCCACGGCGGCCATCGGGCTGGATGCGTTCCAGGAATGCGATACGGTGGGTATCACGCGCCCCATCGTCAAACACAACTTCCTCGTCAAGGACCCGCGCGATCTGGCCATGACGCTGAAAAAGGCCTTCCACATCGCCCGCACCGGCCGTCCTGGCCCCGTGGTGGTCGATATTCCGAAAGATGTGTCGTTCAAGAAGGTGCCCTACACCGGTTATCCCGAGAGCGTGGAAATGCGCTCGTACAACCCGGTGAGAAAGGGCCACGGCGGCCAGATTCGCAAGGCGCTGCAACTGCTGCTGGCGGCCAAGCGCCCCTATATCTACACCGGCGGCGGCGTGCTGCTGGGCAATGCCTCCAACGAACTGCGCACGCTGGTGGACATGCTGGGCTACCCAGTGACCAACACGTTGATGGGCCTGGGCGCCTATCCCGCGTCGGATCGCAAGTTCCTGGGCATGCTGGGGATGCACGGCACCATCGAGGCCAACAACGCCATGCAAAACTGCGATGTGCTGTTGGCCGTGGGCGCCCGTTTTGACGATCGCGTGATCGGCAACACCAAGCATTTCGCGCAGAACGAGCGCAAGATCATCCATGTGGACATCGACCCGTCGAGCATCTCCAAGCGCGTCAAGGTCGATATTCCGATCGTCGGCGATGTGAAGGATGTGCTCACCGAGTTGATCTCCATGATCCGTGAAAGCAGCACCCGCCCCGACGCCGGCGCACTCGCAGCGTGGTGGGACACCATCGAGGGCTGGCGCAAGCGCGACTGCCTCAAATACAGCATGGGCAGCGGCGATGTGATCAAGCCGCAGTACGTGGTCGAGACGCTGTGGAACATGACCCGTGACGCGGACACCTACATCACGTCCGATGTGGGCCAGCACCAGATGTGGGCCGCGCAGTATTACCGTTTTGACGAGCCGCGCCGCTGGATCAACTCCGGTGGCCTGGGCACCATGGGCGTGGGCATTCCCTACGCCATGGGCATCAAGCTGGCCAAGCCACAATCCGAGGTGTTCTGCATCACCGGCGAAGGCTCGGTGCAGATGAACATCCAGGAGCTGTCCACCTGCCTGCAGTACAACACGCCGATCAAGATCTGCTCGCTGAACAACCGTTATCTGGGCATGGTGCGCCAGTGGCAGGAGATCGAATACTCCGGCCGCTACAGCCACAGCTACATGGACGCGCTGCCCAACTTCGTGAAGCTGGCCGAGGCCTATGGCCATGTAGGCATGCTGATCGAGCACCCCAAGGACGTCGAACCCGCACTGCGCGAGGCCCGCAAGCTCAAGGACCGCACGGTGTTCATGGACTTCCGCACCGACCCCACAGAGAACGTGTTCCCGATGGTGCAGGCCGGCAAGGGCATTACCGAAATGTTGCTGGGGTCGGAAGATCTTTAAGCCAAATCGGCCCCAAGCGCTTGCTCATCAAGCGCAAGCAGCTATTAATTTGATAGCTATCACTTTTTGACGAATCTATTGCCTGCCAAGCCCGTGCATTACCGTGCACGGGGGAGGGCAGCAAAAAGAGGAATCTCTTCATCATGAAACACATCATTGCTGTCTTGCTGGAAAACGAGCCTGGTGCTCTTTCCCGCGTCGTGGGCCTGTTCTCGGCCCGTGGCTACAACATCGAATCGCTCACCGTGGCGCCCACCGAGGATGCATCGCTGTCGCGCATGACGATCCAGACCACGGGCTCCGACGACATGATCGAGCAGATCACCAAGCACCTGAATCGTCTCATCGAGGTGGTCAAGGTGGTTGACCTGACCGAAGGCGCCTACACCGAGCGCGAGCTCATGATGGTGAAGGTGCGCGCCGTGGGCAAGGAGCGCGAGGAGATGAAGCGCATGGCTGACATCTTTCGTGGCCGCATCATTGACGTGACCGAGAAGAGCTACACCATAGAGCTCACCGGTGACCAGTCCAAGAACGACGCCTTCCTGCAGGCCATTGACCGCACGGCCATCCTGGAAACCGTGCGCACGGGTGCCAGCGGCATCGGCCGCGGTGAGCGCATTCTGCGCGTGTGACGGATGGGCTTTCGACCGGCTAGCGTCGTGGGGGAGTCTTGCAGTGGTACAGCACTGTCTGCGGCTCCCCGCCTAGCCATCCGGCCGAATTTCAATCCGATGTAAGACAATTGACTGTTTAGTTTTCAACCCCCAACAACGTATTTCAACCGGAGCGACCCATGAAAGTTTTCTACGACAAAGACTGTGACCTGAGCCTGATCAAGGGCAAGACCGTGGCCATCATCGGCTACGGCTCGCAAGGCCACGCCCATGCACAAAACCTGAACGACAGCGGCGTGAAGGTCGTGGTCGGCCTGCGCAAGGGCGGCGCCTCGTGGGACAAGGTCGGCAAGGCCGGTCTCACGGTGATGGAAGTCAACGACGCCGTGAAGGCCGCTGACGTGGTCATGATCTTGCTGCCCGACGAAGACATCGCTGGCGTCTACAAGAACAACGTCGAGCCCAATATCAAGCAAGGCGCATCGCTGGCCTTCGCCCATGGCTTCAACGTGCACTACAACCAGGTCGTGCCCCGCGCCGACCTCGATGTGTGGATGGTCGCCCCCAAGGCACCTGGCCACACCGTGCGCAACACCTACACCCAGGGCGGCGGCGTGCCCCACCTGGTGGCCGTGCACCAGGACAAGACGGGCAAGGCCCGTGACCTGGCACTGAGCTATGCCATGGCCAATGGTGGCGGCAAGGCCGGCATCATCGAGACCAACTTCAAGGAAGAAACCGAGACCGACCTGTTCGGCGAGCAGGCCGTGCTGTGCGGCGGCGCCGTCGAGCTGATCAAGATGGGTTACGAAACCCTGGTCGAAGCCGGCTACGCGCCTGAAATGGCCTACTTCGAATGCTTGCACGAGCTCAAGCTCATCGTGGACCTGATCTACGAAGGCGGCATTGCCAACATGAACTACTCGATCTCGAACAACGCCGAATATGGCGAGTACGTGACCGGCCCTGAAGTGATCAACACGCAGTCGCGCGAAGCCATGCGCAATGCCCTGAAGCGCATCCAGAACGGCGAATACGCCAAGATGTTCATCCTGGAAGGCCGCACGGGCTACCCCAGCATGACCGCACGCCGCCGCAACACGGCCGACCACTCCATCGAAAAGGTGGGCGGCCAGTTGCGCGCGATGATGCCCTGGATCGCCAAGAACAAATTGGTCGACCAGACCCGCAATTGATGCGGCTTCCCTGAAGCATCACGAGCACCAAAAGGCCACTTCGGTGGCCTTTTTTGTTGACGGCCAATGGTGTTGGCTGGCGCTACACTGCTGCCTTCGCCTTGTACCCGTACGGCGGTATGGCCGATCTGCGGGCGAGAACAAAACACTATAAATTTGAGAGCTGCTTGCACTGGATGGGCAAGCGCTGGAGGTCTACTTGATGCATGACGGCAATGAATCCACCGACAACCCGGGTGTGGTGGTGCGCAAGCGTCGCAAGGGCATCTACATTCTGCCCAACCTGTTCACGCTGGCGGCATTGTTTGGTGGGTTCTATTCCATCGTGATGGCCATGAACGGGCGTTTCGACATGGCCGCCGTGGGCGTGTTTTGCGCCATGGTGCTGGACAGCCTTGATGGCCGGGTGGCCCGCATGACCAATACCCAGAGCGCTTTTGGCGAACAGATGGATTCACTGTCCGACATGGTGTCGTTTGGTGCGGCGCCGGCCCTGATTGCCTATGAATGGGCGCTCAGGGGACTGGGCCGCTGGGGCTGGATAGCCGCGTTTGTCTATTGCGCGTGCGCAGCGCTGCGCCTGGCTCGGTTTAACGTCAACACCGGCGTGGTGGACAAGCGTTATTTCCAGGGGCTGCCGTCGCCCGCCGCCGCGGCCCTGGTGGCGGGCTTCATCTGGCTGATGACCGAGCTGGGAGTGCATCGGGGCGAAGACGCGTGGCTCACCTGGTCGCAAGTGAGTTGGGTGATGTTTACCTTCACGCTGTATGCGGGGCTGACCATGGTGACCAATGTGCCGTTCTACAGCTTCAAGGACGTGCAGATGAAAAGAAGCGTGCCCTTCGCGGTTATCGTGCTGATTGCCCTGGGAATTGCCATTATCAACATCCATCCGCCCATCGTTCTGTTTGGCGTCTTCGTGTTTTATGGCCTGAGCGGCTATGCCGTGTATGCGTGGCGCAAGGCGAAGGGGCAGCACAGCAGTGTGATCAGCATATCTACCGATGAACCCGATGAACGTGGACTGCACAGGTGACGGCAGCAGGGCGCAGAAAACTGTGCTACATTGGAACGCATGAACACGTTTGCACTGGCACTACTGCTATCTCCCCACGGGCGGAGACAGTAGGCGCACGCGCACACTTTTTCTACAAAGGCCCGTATGCACCCGCAACGGGCCTTTTGTTTTGGGCGCCAGAATTTTGACGTTGCGGGCAACAACCCACCAGTATCAGGAGAAACCACATGGCCGACAAACTCATCATTTTTGACACCACCTTGCGCGATGGCGAGCAGTCCCCAGGCGCGTCGATGACCAAGGACGAAAAGCTGCGCATTGCCCGTCAGCTCGAACGCCTGAAGGTGGACGTGATCGAAGCCGGCTTTGCTGCCAGCTCCAACGGGGATTTCGAGGCGGTGCAGGCCATCGCCAATGCCATCCGGGAGTCCACCATCTGCTCGCTCTCGCGCGCCAACGACCGCGATATTTCGCGAGCCGCCGAGGCCCTTCAAGGCGCCGCCAGCGCGCGCATCCACACCTTCATCGCGACGTCGGCGCTGCACATGGAAAAGAAGCTGCGCATGACGCCAGAGCAGGTGCTGGAGCAGGCCCGGCAGTCGGTGCGTTTTGCGCGCAATCTGGTGGGCGATATCGAATTCAGCCCGGAAGATGGCTACCGCAGCGATCCGGACTTTCTGTGCCGCGTGATCGAGGCCGTGATTGCCGAGGGTGCCACCACCATCAATGTGCCCGATACCGTGGGTTATGCCGTGCCCGAGCTGTATGGCCACTTCATCAAGAACTTGCGCGAACGGGTGCCCAACAGCGACAAGGCCATCTGGTCGGTGCACTGCCATAACGATCTGGGCATGGCGGTGGCCAATTCGCTCGCGGGTGTAAAGATTGGCGGTGCACGCCAGGTGGAGTGCACCATCAACGGCCTGGGCGAGCGCGCGGGCAACTGCTCGCTTGAGGAGGTGGTCATGGCGGTCAAGACACGCCGCGACTACTTTGGCTTGGATGTGGGCATCGACACCAAGCACATCGTGGCTGCGAGCCGCATGGTCAGCCAGACCACGGGCTTTGTGGTGCAACCCAACAAGGCTGTGGTGGGTGCCAATGCATTTGCCCACGCCAGCGGCATCCACCAGGACGGCGTCCTGAAGGCCCGTGATACCTATGAAATCATGCGCGCCGAAGACGTGGGCTGGAGCGCTAACAAAATTGTTTTGGGCAAGCTCAGCGGGCGCAACGCCTTCAAGCAGCGCTTGCAGGAGCTGGGTGTGCAGCTGGAAAGCGAAACCGACGTCAACAATGCTTTTGCCAAGTTCAAAGAACTGGCCGACCGCAAGAGCGAGATCTTTGACGAAGACATCCTGGCGCTGGTGAGCGATGAAAGCGTGACCAGCGAAAAGGAACAATTTGGATTTGTTTCGCTTTCTCAGCACAGCGAGACGGGCGAGCGACCTCAGGCCTCGATCGTGTTCACCGTGGACGGCAAGGAGGTTCAGGGGCAATCCGATGGCAATGGACCGGTGGATGCATCACTCAAAGCCATCGAGTCGCATGTCCAGAGTGGTGCCGAGATGGTTTTGTACTCGGTGAACGCCATCAGCGGTTCGACCGAGAGCCAGGGGGAGGTCACCGTGCGACTGCAAAACAGCGGTCGTGTGGTGAACGGCGTGGGATCAGACCCGGATATCGTTGTGGCGTCCGCCAAAGCCTACCTGAGTGCATTGAACAAACTGCAAAGTAAAGCCGACCGTGTGGCCGCTCAAGGTTGAGATGTGAATCTATAATTCACTCACTTTATTGAAAAGTCGTGCAAGGTGTTGATCTTGCGCGACTTTTTTCGATTCTGTACACTGCCCACACTTTTTACCGTTTGGAGCACTTTGATGCACCATCGCCGCCCCACCGCATTGAATCGTTTTTTCCAGACTATTGGGTTGTTCGTGGTGAGCGTCGCGCTGCTGTCTCCAGCCGCCCAGGCGAGCGAACGCAAGAAAGCCTCCGTCAAAAAGCAGCAAGCCCAGTCCGTCAGCGCAAAGCGTGCTGCGGTAACGCGCAAGTCTGCAGGCGCGGGCAGGGCGTTGCGCGCTACGGCACGCACCGCAAAGGCCCCTACACGGGTTGCCTTTGAGCCCGCCAAGCAGTCCTTTGGCCAGATGGCGGGACTGCATCAAGTCACCGATCCCCTCGATCTCAAGTCCAGTGTGGCTTTCGTGATTGATCAGGACACGCACGAGGTTCTGGTCAGCAAGAACGACCATGCGGTGCTGCCCATTGCATCGCTGACCAAGCTCATGACGGGCCTCATCATCACCCAGGCCCGCCTGCCCATGGATGAACCCCTGACCATTACCCAGGATGATGTGGATACCGAAAAGGGGAGCCGCTCGCGTCTGAGCGTGGGTACCACTTTGACCCGTGGCGAATTGCTGCATCTGGCGCTGATGTCCAGTGAAAACCGCGCAGCCCACGCATTGGGCCGCACCTATCCCGGTGGACTGAATGCTTTTGTGGCACTGATGAACAGCAAGGCACGATCCATTGGAATGACCGACACGATCTATGTCGAGCCCACGGGGCTTTCAAGCCGCAACCAATCGAGTGCGCGCGATTTGGCCCGACTGGTGAATGTGGCCCACGGGGATCCGGTGATGCGGGAGTTTTCCACCTCTCCGGGTTATGAGGTCGCGGTGGGGCAAAAAACCCTGCAGTACAACAACACCAATGGGCTGGTAAAAAACCCGGAGTGGAACATCGGGTTGCAGAAGACCGGTTATATCTCTGAGGCGGGCCGATGCCTGGTGATGCAGACGCACATCGCCGGACGCAAGCTCATCATGGTTTTTCTGGACTCGGCGGGCAAGTTCAGTCGTCTGGGGGATGCGCAGCGTGTGCGCCAGTGGGTAGAGTCTTTGCCGGCGCTCGGGCCCAAACTGCAGGGCGCCCGCGCGGGCTGATCGGTGCGGCATTGCCCGGGCCTGGCGGTGTCAGCCAGGGCTTGCGGCATATTTCAGGCTTCGGAAACGTTGCCGCCGGTCGTGTCTTTGGTGGAGAGGTAGCCCAGCGCCAGAGAAATTTCGTGTGCCGTGGCTTGCAGCTTGGGCAGCCAGCCCTCATCAAGGCGATCGGCCGGGGCCGATATGGACAGGCCTGCCACCAGCTTGCCCTGGTCATCAAAGACGCCTGCTGCCATGCAGCGCACGCCAAGTTCTAATTCTTCATTGTCACGGGCAACGCCATACTGGCGGGCTTTGGCCAATTCACGTTCGAGGATCGGCAGCTGGGTGATGCTGTTGCGGGTGTGCCCTGCCAGCCCGGTGCGTGTGGCGTAGGCGCGCACACGTTGCGGATCATCGAGCGCCAGAAACAGCTTGCCGGTGGATGTGAGGTGCAGCGGCGCCCGCCCGCCGATGGCACGTACCACCTGCATTCCAGATCGCTCGCTGTAGGCGCGTTCGACGTACACAATTTCATCGCCCTGGCGCATGCTCAGGTTCACCGGCTGCTGAATCAGCTTGTGCAGATTGCGCATGGGCGCAAGTGCCGCGTCGCGCACACTCAGGCGGGCCTTGACGAGATTGCCCAGCTCCAGCAGCCGCATGCCCAACCGGTAGCTGCCCGATTCTGGCCGGTCAACGAATCGGCCAATGGTCAGATCGTTCAGGATGCGATGGGTGGTGGAAGGATGCAAGCCGGTTTTCTCGCTGATTTCCTTGAGCGAAATGGCTTCTTCGCGAGATGCCAGGACATCGATCAGCGTGAACATGCGTTCGAGCACCTGAACGCTGGGTTTCACGGGAATGCCTGGATCTTTTTTCTTCATGGGGTGCGATGAAAGGGGTGTCTGTGCATTTTATCTTGTGAAATTTGATGGGCGCTACAGAGCCCCGGACACGCGCTGATCTGGCGGGCAGATCCATGTATTTGCCACCCGGATTTCATGGGGAATGAACCGGGCTTTGTAGTTCATCTTTGCGCTTTCCTGGATCCAGTAACCCAGGTACACATGGGGCAGGCCCAAGGACCTGGCCTGGTCAATCTGCCACATCACGTTGTAGGTGCCATAGCTGCACTGTGCGTCTGGCGCATAGAACGTGTAGACGGCCGAGAGACCATCTTCCAGGATGTCCAGGATGGACACCATCTTGAGTGCCCCCACCTCGCCAGACGCATCGAGCTCACGAAATTCGACGAGACGGGAGTTCACGCGGCTTTGCAGCAGAAACTGTGTGTATTGGTCGATGCTGTCATGGTCCATGCCACCGCCGGGGTGGCGGGCATTCTGGTACAGCCGGTACAGCTGGTAATGCTCGGGAACAAAGCACAACCTCAGTACCCTGGCCTGCAGGTGCCCATGGCGGGCAAAAGCGCGGCGCTGGCTGCGATCGGGCTTGAAATCGTGGACCTTGATGCGCAGGGGCACACAAGCCTGGCAACCGTCGCAGTAGGGGCGGTATGTGAACATGCCGCTGCGCCGGAATCCCTGGGCCACCAAGGCCGAATAGACATCGGTTTGAATCAGATGGCTGGGCGTGGCGACCTGTGACCGCGCCTGCCTGTCAGGCAGATAACTGCACGGATAGGGGGCTGTTGCGTAGAACTGAAGCGTTTGCAGCGGGAGGTCGTTGAGTTGCGTCATGCCGTGGGCACCGGGGATTACAACAGCTCGTTCCAGTATACGGGTTCAAAATGCCAAGGAATGGGTGGCCGACTGCACTGTCTTTGGACATGTCGCACGAACTCCGCGCGTGGCATTTCGCGAGCGCCGAGGGATGCCAGGTGCGATGTGTTTTGCTGGCAGTCAATCAGTTCGATGCCATTGCGACGGCACATGCACACCAGCGCGGCCAGCGCGATCTTGGAGGCGTCCGTGGCATGGGCAAACATCGATTCGCCAAATACGGCGTGGCCGATTGCCACGCAATACAGCCCACCCGCCAGCTTTCCTTCCACCCATGTTTCGACGCTGTGCGCCATTCCTTGTGCGTGCAGCGCTTCGTAGGCAGCCACCATGTCGGGGACGATCCAGGTGCTGTTCTGTCCGTCCCGTGGGGTGCTGGAGCATGCCCGGATGACCTTGCCAAAGGCGGAGTCGATACGGATTTCACAGGCTGCGTTTGTGCGAAATCTCTGCAGGGTTTTTCGCAGGGAACGATGCAATCGGAATGCTGCCGCCTCCAGCACCATGCGAGGATCCGGTGCCCACCAGAGAATGGGCTGGCCGGTGCTGAACCATGGAAATGTGCCCTGAGTGTAGGCAGCGCGTAGATGCGCTGCGTCGAGGGTCCCGCCCGCTGCCAAGAGGCCAGGAGCAGGGCTGTCCGCTCCCCATGCGGTGGAAGGATCTGGCAAAGAATCCTCTGGCTCCAGCCAGGGCAGTTGAGGGGGCATATTGCTACGTGTCAGGGGAGTAGGTAAAACACCTGGCTCAGTTTTGCGTTGGTATCAGGCTCAAAAAGTGGCTCAGTTCTCCGTCGGCGTCAACACCCGGTGCCGCAAAGCAAAAAGGCCACCCGTAAGGGTAGCCTTTAGCTGCCAATAGATGGCTCCTCGACCTGGGCTCGAACCAGGGACCTACGGATTAACAGTCCGGCGCTCTACCAACTGAGCTATCGAGGAATATGCTGTTCAACACACGTTGAAGCCCTGATTGTATAGTAAGTTTGCTACTGTTTTATGGGACCGGTTTTTGCGAATGATTGCTGATTGTTGTAGTTTTTCGCTGGTTAGTGTCCTACCAGTGTCCCATGGGACACCGGCAGGACCCTGGGAGAGGGCAGGCCGACAGAACAAGCGGCGCGGAAAGCGCCGTGACGACGTGGCTGACCCAACGCATGGGGTTTGATGCAAACTGCTTCGCGAATGTAAGGGCCAAGCGCTCGAAACCGGTCAAGCGCGGTCCGTTCAGCGTCTGACTCTCCCTAACCTCCAGCGTAGCTGGTCCCAAAAAAAGGGCGAGCACATAAGCTCGCCCGGAATCATGTAGCTAAACGTTTATGCGACGCACCTCCTGCACGGCACCTTTCTTAAACGGCGGCGCTCCATTGCATACCTGGAGCATCACTTTGAGCCGAGCCCAAATGACAACTTCAGGGCAGAGCCACCTGGGTCTGACGTTTTCTGAAGTCGACGCGTGGGCGGTGCACTTTCAGCGCCTGGGTCTCAACCCACCGGCTTTAGCCGGTGGTTGTTGAGTCCCGAATCGTAGGGGGCGGTTTCGAGGTTGCTTCGATGCCGACACTTGAAGCTGAGGCTTCTCCGCCAACGACGACGAACGCAAGTTGCCCGCTATGTTGGATCGGTGGCCTTGCCCGATTCCTCCAGCGAAAACCCGGCGGTCTGGCTTTTGTTGGCGGCCTGGATCGCCGCGCCGCTCGTGAGCATCCGCTCGACTGCTTCGCCTTCGACACCGAGCTCGGCGAGGACCTTCGACGTTTCCCAGCCGCGGGGCTGTGCGGCGCCCCGGGTCGATGGGTAGTCGCCGTCGAAACGGATCGATGCGCGGATGACCTTTGTCTTGCCTTCCGTGGGATGGTTTTCTTCCCGCAGAAGACCCACGGCGACGAGGTGCGGATCCTCTGGCAGCGACTCCAGGGTGTTGCAGGGCTGGACTGCGATGTCGGCGGCACGGAAAAGCGCCAGCCATTCAGCGCTCGTCTTTGCAACAAGCGGCGCGCCCCGGATCTCGAACCACTCCGATACATTGCGGGCCCGTGCCGCGACGGTGTTGAACCGGGGGTCGTCCAGCAGGTCGTCTCGCCCGGTGGCGGTCAGGAATGCCCGTACTTGCGAGTCCGTGTTGACGGTAAAGGAGATCCAGCCGTCCGCGGTGGCGACCGGCCTGTTGTGCGGACTGAGCAATCGCAGATCGCCGGCCGGTCCGACCGGCGGGTCGAAGCTGTGCTGCGCCAGGTGCTCCTGCATGACAAACGCGGCCATCGTCTCGAACATCGGGACTTCGATGCTGCAGCCTTCGCCACTCACGCCGCGCTGGACGAGCGCAGAGAGGATCGCGCCTGCAGCGATTTCTCCAGCGACATGGTCACAGATCAGCATGGGGACATAGGCCGGTGCGCCGTCGCGGCGCAGTGCCAGGCCCGCCATGCCGGTGGCGCCCTGAATGACGCTGTCGTATGTCGGCAGGCCGGCATATGGCCCATCCGTTCCGTACCCCGTGATCAGGCAATGGATCTTGTCGGGGTGGCGCGCCCGCACGGTCTCGGCGTCCAGGCCCAGCCGGGCCAGCGCGTCCGGCCGCATGTTCGCGACGATGACATCGGCTGTTTCCAACAGCTGGTTGAGCGCCGCGCGTGCCTCCTTCGCCTTCAGGTCGAGACAGACGTTCCGCTTGCCACGGTTGAGGTGGAGGTAAGTGCCGGAGTGTTCGCCGGTGGGCGAAAGTCCGCCGAGGCCACGCATCAGGTCTCCGCCCGGGCTTTCGACCTTGATGACTTCCGCACCGTACTGGCCCAATCGCCAGGTGCATACCGGCCCGACCACCACGCTGGTCAGGTCCAGTATGCGGATGCCTTTGAGTGGTTCGAAACTCATGATGTTTGCACCTCCATCACCGCGCAAAGGCGCCCGTCGTCGTCCAGCACATGGACCTCGAAATGGTCGGCAACCTTCGCTCCGACCAGGTTCAGTGGACGATTGCAAAACAGCGGCGCGACATGCCGCGTCTTCCAGTGGCGGGGCGCCAACTGCATTTCGCGCAATGCGAACTCGGTCATCAGCAGGTTCGTCAGGCCACCGTTGACCACCAGGTCGGGCAGACCTTCGACGTCCCTTGCGTACTGCCTGTCGAGGTGGATCTTGTGCGAGTTGAAGCCCAAGGCAGAGTATTGGAACAGCAGGGTTTCGTCGGCGACCAAGGTCTTCTTCGCCAACACTTCGCCCGGAACCGGTGACGCCGGAATGCTTTTGGTGGCCGCAGCGGCCGTTGCGGGTGCAGCCCCCAGGAGGGCATAAGTCTGCGTTTCGCTCAAGGCGAGCACTCCCTCGCGCATGAGCCGATGCCCGATGGTGACGAGCGCCATGCGTCCGCCAGCGCCCTCCTTTTCCACAATCTTCTCTACCGAACTGAGCCGCTGTACAACGGCGCCGATTGGGATGTCCGAGACGCAGCTCACGGCGCGCCCGACGATCATCAAGCGCGGCAGGCCCAGGTCAGGAAGAGGGACCCCCAAGCCTGGAAAACCGTCGCCGCGCAGTGCGCTGCGCTGCGTATCCGCACCCATCAGGATGAATTGCCAGCCCCGTGGCAGCGAGGCGCCTTCGCGCAGGAGGTCTGGGTCCTGATCCAGCATGGCCGCAACCCGCCTTGCTGAAGCTAACGCGCAGATTTCCGTGCGGACGACCGAATTCCCGGTGCCGCTTGTCAGTTCGGCGTTCATTCGCCGACCTTTACATCCGCACGGCGGACCACGTCTTCCCACTTGGCCCGCTCCGCCAGGATGTACCTGGCGAATTCTTCCGGCGTGGAGCCCACCGGCTCGGCTCCCATCTCGACGTATTGCTTGTGAATGTCGGGCTGCTTGAGGGCCAGGGCGGCCTGTTTCGACAGTTGGGCGACGATCGGGCCCGGAGTGCCGTGGGGCGCCCACAGGCCATACCAGGTGCTGATGTTGAAACCGGGCAGGCCCGACTCGGCCACGGTGGGCACGTCCGGCAAGGCGGAGGAGCGCTTGGCGGTAGTCACGGCAATGGCGCGCAGCTTGCCCGATTTGATGAACGGCATCGCCGAAGGCATCGAGTCGAACATCAGCTGGATCTGCCCGCCCATCAGGTCGGTCAAGGCCGGGGCACTGCCCTTGTATGGCACGTGCTGCATGGCCACCTTGGCGGCGAGCTTGAAGGATTCGCCCGCCAGATGCTGCGAGGAAGCATTGCCTGGAGATCCGAAATTCAAGCGCTCGCGTCCGGACTTGGCCAGCGCGATCAGGTCGGCGACCGTCTTGATCGGCGAGTTGATGTTGACCACCAGGACCAGCGGCACCTCGGCCAGTTGCGTGATGGGCTCAAAGTCTTTCACGGCGTCGTATCGCATCTTCGTCTGGACGATCGGCGTGATGATGTGCAGCGAAGCGTTCGAGAGAAGGGTGTAGCCATTTGGAGTGGCGCGTGCCACTGCTTCGGCCCCGATCATTCCGCTTGCGCCCGGCTTGTTGTCTATGACGAAGGTCTGGCCCATCGCAGCGCCCATCTTCACGGCGACAAGCCGGGTCAGAAGGTCGGTGGGGCCGCCCGGCGGGAAGGGCAATACCAGGCGGATCGATTGACGGGGGTAATCCTGCGCGTGGCTCGATAACGGCAATGCGCCAAGAGCGCTCAGCAGGGGCAGCGTAATCCACGCACGGCGCCGGGAAAGGCCATTCAATAAATCGTTCATGTTTGTCTCCTTGGTCATGGCCGCCCGTCGCCCGCCGCCGGTGGCGGATGCGCGATGGCCCATTTGCAGCGCAAATCTTATTCGTGCATCGCGTCGGCGACAATCTCGCAATTTGTGCCACATATGTTGACCCATGATTGACAATCAGCTGGACCTGAACCTGCTGCGGCTGTTCATCACGATGGTGGAGTCGCCGTCGCTGACAGCAGCGGCCGCAGCCAGCGGCATGACGCGATCCAACGCGTCGCGACGTTTGAAGCTATTGGAGAACGCGGTCGGGGCGCAGTTGATGCGGCGTACCACCCGCCATGTGGAATTGACCGAGGCAGGACAATTTCTTTACACGCACGCCCTGCGAATGCAGGAAGAGTTGGACGCGGCCAGGAGTTCGATCGATAGCCTCGGGCAGACATTGAGAGGCGATGTCCGAATACGTGTGCCGACAGGGCTGGCGCATCTGTATCTCACCCCAGTCCTCCTCGAATTCGCCAAAAGCCACCGGCAGATTTCCTTGCGGGTCGCGATTAACGACAGTATCGGCGACCTTATCTCGGCGGAAGTCGATGTCGCCCTCAAGGTAACCTCGCAGCCGCCGGAAGACCATGTCGCAAAACGGATTTGCGACGTCAGTTGGTGCCTGTGCGCATCCACCGCTTTTTTGAATGCCCGGCCTCCAATCACACAACTGGCAGACCTGGAAGGATGCGACCTGATAACACCCCAATCCCTGGGCCGTCGGTTCAACATGAAACTGCGGATAGACGGCGTGTCTCACACCCTTCGGGCAAATCCGAGAATCCAGTCTGGAGACTATCCTTTCTTGTTCGAGTCCATGATGGCGGGGCTCGGCGTTGCCCTTCTGCCTCGGTATGCGGTCTGGCGGGCGATTCAAGCGGGCGGGGCGAGGGCCCTGATGGCCACCCAAATTCCCCCGTCTATGGCCACCTCAAACTCCCCCACCTGAACTGATCGGGGATAGGGGTTTAACGCCGGCGTCGTCGGCACCTGTTGGCAGGACATTGATCCAGTCTTCCCCGAGGGAAGGCCAAGGAGTGAATGTCTTGAAGTCCAACCAACGCGCCACCATAGAGACACTGCTGGAGCGCAACACATCGCAACGCGAGATCGCCCGCATCACGGGCATCGACCGCAAGACGGTCAGGAGCTACCACCAGCGCTGGCTGGAGCAACTGCAGTCAAATTCCCCCGGGGTGGCCACCGGCTCGGCAGGTCAAATTCCCCCACCCTGGCCACCGGCTCCTGGGCCGGTGGCCACCTCCCTGTGCGAACCCTGGCGCGAGTTCATCGAAGCCCAGCTGCGGCTGAAGCGAAACGCCACGGCCATCTACCAGGACCTGGTCGACCAGCACGGCTTTGATGGCCAGTACAACTCGGTCAAACGCTTCTGTGCAAAGTTGCGGCACAAGGAGCCCGAGCAGTTCGATCGCCTGTCCTTCCTGCCCGGCGAGGAGATGCAGGTGGACTACGGCGAGGGCGCGCCCACCCGCGTGCCCGGCAGCGACCGGTACCGCAAGCCCCGCCTGTTCGTGGCCACCTTGCGGTATTCCCGTGCCAGTTTCCGGTGCGTGGTCTGGAAGTCCAGCCAGCAGATCTGGGCCGAGCTGCACGAGCGGGCCCTGCGGTACTTCGGGGGCTGCCCCCAGTACGTGGTGCTGGACAATCTGAAGGAAGGCGTCCTCAAGCCCGACCTGTACGAGCCCGATCTCAACCCGGTGTACGCCGCCGCCCTGGCGCACTACGGCGTGGTGGCCGACCCGGCGCGGGTGCGAGACCCCAACCGCAAGGGCACGGTGGAGCATGCCATCGGCCATACCCAGGCCACGGCCTTGAAGGGCCGGCGCTTTGAGTCCATCGAGGCCCAGAACGAGTTCCTGGCGCACTGGGAGAAGAGCTGGGCATCCAAGCGCATCCACGGCACCGAGCGACGCCAGGTGCAGGCCATGTTCGAGGAAGAGCGCAGCCACCTCAAACCCCTGCCAGTGCTGGGAATGCAGTATTTCGACGAGGCGGTGCGCACCGTCTGCGACGACAGCTGTGTGCGGGTGGATCACAGCAGCTACGCCGCTCGCCCGGCGAACATCGGCTCCAAGGTGTTGGTGCGCATCTACGCCCAGCGCATCGAGATTCGTGACATGCACACCCGTGCCTTGCTGCGCACCCACGCCAAGGCCGAGCGTCCCGGCACGGTGATTCTGCCCATGGAGGAGCGGGTGTTCAATCCGTCTCGCGAGACCCGCCTGATCCTGCGTCAGGCCGGCGAGATTGGTGAGCACGCCAGCCGGCTGTGTGAGCTGCTCTTTGCCATCGAGGGTCGTGTCGGGCAGCGCAAGCTCTGGGGCATTGTGGGACTCATGCGCCGTTACCCGGCGCACTGCATCAATGCCGCCTGCGCCCAGGCCCTGGAGCAAGGGGTCTACAGCTACAAGCGCGTGCTGGCGCTGACCGAAGCCCTCTTTGCCCAGGCGATGGCGGCCATCGAGGCTACCTGCGGCGAAGCACCCGCCGCCGGTGCCCACGCGCTGACGCAGCAGCATGAGCTCATCCGAGACGCTGAGGAGTACAGCGATCTCTTCGCGCTCGCCGCCGCCACGGCAAACACCACCACCACCACCACCACCACCACCAACCAACAACACCAACCAACGCACCGGGAGTTCAGCCATGAACATGATCGAGATCGAACGCGCGCTGCGCGAGCTGCGCCTGTCCGGCATCGCCGAGACCCTGTCCACCCGCGTGATGCAGGCCCAGGCCGCCCAGCAGCCTTTCCTGGAGACCTTCGCCGCCATGCTGCAAGACGAGCTGGACCGCCGGCGCTCTCGCCTGACCGAGCGCCGCTTCAAGCGCTCGGGTCTGGATGAGCGCCCCTCGCTGGCTGACTTCGACTGGCGTTTCAACCCGAAGCTGCCGCGCAGCGCCTGCTTCGAGTTGCACACCCTGAAGTTCATCGGCGAGGGGGCCAACGCGCTGATCATCGGCAAGCCGGGCACCGGCAAGAGCCATGTGGCCAAGGCCGTGGCCTACCAGGCCACGCTGCAGGGCTATGACGTGCGTTACCTGGAAGCCGACACCGAGTTCGCCCGTTACGCGCTGGCCACTACGGCAGAGCGCACCGAGCTGCTCAAGGACTGGGTCGCGCCGGACCTGCTCGTCCTCGATGACCTGTTCCTGGCCAGACGCATCAGCGAGCATGCCGCTGAAGTCCTACAGGCCATCGTGCACCAGCGCTACAAGCTGCGCCGCGCTGTTCTCATCACGTCCAACCGCGTGGTGCAGGACTGGGGCAAATACCTCGGCGACGCCACCATGGCCAGCACCATCCTGGATCGCCTCATGCACCGCTGCGCGATGCTGGAGTTCGAGGGCAAGAGCTACCGCCTCAAGGAGGCCGCTGCACGCATCGCCATCACACCCGAGTCGTCATAATCCGACCGTCCTGCCTGGGGGAATTTGGGGTGGCCAAGGGTGGGGGAATTTGACCTGGCCATCGGGGAGGGAAGTTTTCGAAAATTGTGAAGCTGTCGGTGTGGGCGACAGTATTTACATGCTGACAACGTCCAATCGCTATCCCACCCTTGCAACGAAAGCACTCATGGACTTTGTCAGCGATCACCTGAAAAACCAGGCGCCTCAATGGCATGCCCGTTGAAATTCGGTTTCAGACCTTTGTCCAACCCCTGCTTTTTTGACGGTCGATAGGGCTAAGAATCCCACTTTTCAGGGGCAAGGTCACCGCGGGTAACACCTTGAAAGGGGGGCTAAGGCTGAGGGGCGCTTTGTCTGCACACCGCTGGTGCGTTTTGGTTTGTCGTCACCGAACCATGCAGGGGGTCTGCAGCGGCGCTTTTTATATCAAATTGGGTTCTTACGCTTGTTGCACAAGCGCAAGCAGCTATAAATTTGATAGTTGATTGTGTTGAAAACCCCACCCAATAGCCGTTGCCACAGGTTGGCCCTTTTCTTGCTGTGTATTGGCAGCATCACTTTCAGCTGTTTTTGGTGTTTACCCTGTATAGACAGGTATACCAGGGTGCCATGATGGCGGCCGATGTGCACGGGTGCACCGGCTGGAGTGGGGCAAGGTACTTTCTTCAAACAGGAGCAGATGATGACTCGATCGGTTGTGAAATGGACGTCGCTGGCAGCGGCAACGGCATGCATGATGGCCCTGGCCGCACCGGCCCAGGCGCAGGACACCAAAATCGTGCTGGGCATGTCCGGCTGGACGGGCTTTGCGCCGCTCACCCTGGCCGACAAAGCGGGCATCTTCAAGAAGAATGGGCTGGACGTGGAGATCAAGATGATTCCGCAAAAGGACCGCCACCTCGCCCTGGCATCCAAGTCCATCCAGTGCGCCGCCACCACGGTCGAAACGCATGTGGCCTGGAACGCTAATGGCGTGCCCATCGTGCAGATCTTCCAGATGGATAAGTCCTATGGCGCTGACGGCATCGCGGTGCGCGGCGACATCAAGAGCTTTGCCGACCTCAAGGGCAAGACCATCGGCGTGGATGCGCCCGGCACCGCCCCGTACTTTGGCCTGGCCTGGATGCTGAGCAAGAACGGCATGAGCCTCAAGGACGTGAAGACCACCACGCTGTCGCCCCAGGCGGCTGCACAAGCCTTTGTGGCGGGCCAGAACGATGCCGCCATGACCTACGAGCCGTACCTCTCCACCGTGCGCGACAACCCTGCTGCGGGCAAGATTTTGGCCACCACGCTTGACTACCCCATGGTGATGGACACCGTGGGCTGCGACCCTACCTGGCTCAAGGCCAACGGCAAGGCCGCGCAGGCGCTGGCCAACTCGTACTTCCAGGCGCTGGACATGATCAAGGCCGACCCTGCCAAGTCCAACGAGATCATGGGTGCTGCCGTCAAGCAGACGGGCGAGCAGTTCGCCAAGTCGTCGTCCTTCCTGCGCTGGCAGGACAAGGCTGCCAACCAGAAGTTCTTTGCGGGCGAGCTGACCACCTTCATGAAGGACGCCACGGCCATCTTGTTGGAGGCGGGCATCATCCGCAAGGCGAATGAAGATTTGGCAGTGACCTTCGACGCGAGCTTCATCAAATAAGAGCAGGAAGAAGAACGCGCCATGTCTGCTGTGCAACCCCTGTCTGTGACCACGCCAAAGGCCCCCGGGCGCCGACGCTCACTGGCCCCTCTGGAGCCTGTGAGCGCCCGTGCCCGCTGGCTGCTGGGCTTTGGTTTTTTTGTGTTGTTCGTGCTGGTGTGGGCGTTCTTCACGCTGGGCGGCTTCGTGTCACCCACCTTCCTGGCCAGCCCCGTCACCATGGCCAAGGAGGGCTGGCTACTGTTCAGCGAATACGGCTTTCACAAAGACATCGGCATGACGGTGTGGCGCGTGTTCGGCGGCTTCATCCTGGCCGCTGTCATCGCCGTGCCGCTGGGCATCGCGATGGGTGCCTACAAGGGCATTGAGGCCTTCTTTGAGCCCTTCGTTTCGTTCTGCCGCTACCTGCCTGCATCGGCCTTCATCCCGCTGTTGATCCTGTGGGCGGGCATTGGCGAGGCACAGAAGATCCTCGTCATCTTCATCGGCTCGGTCTTTCAGATCACGCTGATGGTGGCCGTCACCGTGGGGGGGGCGCGGCGCGACCTGGTGGAAGCTGCTTACACCCTGGGCGCGGGCCACAAGGGCATCGTCACGCGCGTGCTCATCCCTGGCGCTGCGCCCGAGATCGCCGAGACCCTGCGCCTGGTGCTGGGCTGGGCCTGGACCTATGTGATCGTGGCCGAGCTGATCGGCTCATCCAGCGGCATCGGTCACATGATCACCGACAGCCAGTCGCTGCTCAACACCGGCCAGATCATCTTCGGCATCATCATCATCGGCCTCATCGGGCTGGTGTCCGACTTCGCCTTCAAGGCGCTCAACCACCGTCTGTTTGCCTGGAGTTTTGTGCGATGAGCCGCGTATCTATTCAAGCCGTCTCGCGCGTCTTCGAGACCGCCAAAGGCCAGCGCACACAGGCGCTGCAGCCGGTGGATTTTGAAGTGCGTGACAACGACTTCGTGACCATCCTCGGCCCCTCGGGCTGCGGCAAGTCCACGTTGCTGCGCATCGTGGCGGGGCTGGACCACGCCACCAGCGGCCGTGTGCTGCTCGACGGCATGCCAGTGAAGGGCCCTGGCGCAGAGCGCGGCATGGTGTTCCAGAGCTATACGCTGTTCCCCTGGCTCACCATTGAGCAGAACATCCGTTTTGGCCTGCGCGAGCGGGGCATGCCCGAGGCCCTGCAAAAGGAGCGCGCGGCGTACTTCATTGCTAAGGTCGGCCTTCGCGGCTTCGAGCAGCATTTCCCCAAGCAGCTGTCGGGCGGCATGCAGCAGCGCACCGCCATTGCACGCGCGCTGGCCAACGTCCCCAAGATTTTGCTGATGGACGAGCCCTTTGGCGCGCTCGACAACCAGACCCGCGTGCTGATGCAAGAGTTGCTGCTCGGCATCTGGGAAGCGGAGCGCAAGACCGTGCTCTTCGTCACCCACGACATCGACGAAGCCATCTTCATGGCCAACCGCGTGGCCGTGTTCAGCGCCCGGCCTGGCCGCATCAAGACCGAGCTGGCGGTGGACTTGCCGCACCCGCGCCATTACACAATCAAGACCAGCCCTGAGTTCATGGACCTCAAGGCGCGCCTCACGGAAGAGATCCGCGCCGAATCCATGGCGGCGGATCTGCATTGATCTGAAAACGCACATCCCATGAGCGCCCGTCTTTCCCGCAGCACCGTAGCCACTGCACCCCGCAGAGCCTCGCCTGCCAAGGCCGTGGCAGCCGTGGCTGCGCCCGCACCGGCGATGGCGCTGTACGAGCAGATCAAGGACCACATCTCGCGCAAGATCCAGGAAGGCATCTGGCGCGCGGGCGACCGCCTGCCGTCCGAAAACGAGCTGGTCACCCAGTTCGGCATCTCGCGCATGACGGTGAACCGCGCGCTGCGCGAACTGGTGGAGCAGGGCCGCATCGTGCGCGTGGCAGGTGTGGGCAGCTTCGTGGCGGAAGACAAGCCCCAGTCCACGCTGCTGCAGATCGCCAACCTCGCGAGCGAAATCCGCCAGCGGGGGCACGACTACCGATGCGACGTGCTGGCCGTGGAGCGCATCTCGGCCACGCTCGAAGTGGCGGCAGCGCTGGACCTGCGCACGGGCGAGTCGGTGTTCCACTCGCTGTGCGTCCACCGCGAGGATGGCCTGCCCGTCCAACTGGAAGACCGCCACGTGAACCCGCGCCAGGTGCCCCAGTTCGCCGCGCAGGACTTCACGCAACTGCAACCCTCCGAATACCTGGTGCGCAACGTGCCGTTCGACCAGATCGAGCATGTGGTCGATGCCGTCATGCCCACCGCCGAGCAGGCCGCGCTGCTGGAGATGTCTCCGCAGGAGCCCTGCCTGCTGCTCACCCGCCGCACCTGGTCGCGCGGGGTGCCCATCACCGTGGTGCGGTGTTTGCACCCCGCCACCCGCTACCGTTTGGGCAGCCGCTTCCGGGCCGACGGCAACCCCGTCGCTGGTTGATGGCTGTTGGTCAAAAGCCCCAGAATTTCTTTCGCTTGTACCTACTTGTATATACAGGATCAACACCATGACAAAAGCCACCACTTCCTCCCTGACCCTGCTCCCCGGCCATGTGTCGTTGGCCGCTCTGCGCAGCATCTATGCCGCGCCCGTGCAATTGTCGCTGGACCCGTCCGCGCGCGCCCTCATGCAGGCGTCGCTGGCCACGGTGCAGCGCATCGTGGACGAAGACCAGGTGGTCTATGGCATCAACACCGGCTTTGGAAAGCTCGCCAGCACCAAGATCGCCCACGCGCGCCTGGCCGAGTTGCAGCGCAACCTGGTGCTGTCGCACAGCGTGGGCACGGGCGATGCGCTGGCGGACGATGTGGTGCGCCTCATCCTTGCGACCAAGGCCATCAGCCTGGCGCGCGGCCACTCCGGCATCCGGCCTGAAATCGTGGATGCGCTGCTGGCCATGGCGAACGCCAATGTGCTTCCTGTTATTCCGGCCAAGGGCTCGGTCGGCGCGTCGGGTGACCTGGCGCCGCTCGCCCACCTGGCCTGTGTGCTAATCGGTGAAGGGCAGGCCAAGGTGAATGGCACGGTGGTGTCGGGGGCCGAGGCCATGCGCTCTATCGGCCTTGCACCGTTCGTGCTGGGTCCCAAGGAAGGGCTGGCGCTGCTCAACGGCACGCAGGTGTCCACCTCGCTCGCGCTGGCCGGGCTGTTTGGTGCCGAGAGCGTGTTCGCTGCCGCGCTGGTGGCAGGCTGTCTGTCGCTCGAAGCCATCAAGGGTTCGGTCAAGCCGTTTGATGCACGCATCCACGAGGCACGCGGCCAGACCGGGCAGATCGCCGTGGCCGCTGCCGTGCGCGCGCTGCTCGATGGCAGCGCCATCGATACCTCGCACCCCAACTGCGGCCGCGTGCAAGACCCGTATTCCATCCGCTGCGTGCCGCAGGTGATGGGCGCGTGCCTCGATAACCTGCACCATGCCGCACGCGTGCTCACCATCGAGGCGAATGCGGCGTCTGACAATCCGCTCGTTTTTGACAACGGCGACGTGATCTCCGGCGGCAACTTCCACGCCGAGCCCGTGGCCTTCGTGGCAGACATCATCGCACTGGCCGTGGCCGAGATTGGCGCCATCTCCGAGCGCCGCCTGTCGCTGCTGCTGGACCCAGGTCTCTCAGGCCTGCCCGCCTTCCTGATCCGCGACAGCGGCGTCAATTCAGGCTTCATGATCGCCCAGGTCACCGCTGCAGCGCTGGCGGCCGAGAACCAATGCCTGGCCAACCCCAGCAGCGTGACCAGCCTGCCCACATCGGCCAACCAGGAAGACCATGTCTCCATGGCCACCTACGGCGCGCGGCGCCTGGGCGACATGGTGCGCAATGCGGCGGTGATGGTGGGCATCGAAGCCATGGCCGCTGCCCAGGGCATGGAGTTCGACCGTGCCTTGAAGTCATCGCCTTTGGTGGAAGACCAGTTCGCCGCCATCCGCCAGCGCGTGGCGTATCTGGAGCAGGACCGCTACCTCGCCACCGACATCGAAGCGATGCGCGAGTGGGCGATGCACACGCCGTGGCCTGCGCCGCTGCTGCAGTGCCTGCCCAGCCACGCCTGATTTCCTTCCATTCACACCCATCGATTCCCAGGAGCCCACCATGAACGCCAACGACGCCATCATCGCTGCCGCAGCTTCCTCCATCCCCAGCACCGACCCGCGCCACGACGCCAGCCGCGTGATCCGCGCGCCGCGCGGCAACCAGCTCACCTGCAAGAGCTGGCTCACCGAGGCCGCCTACCGCATGATCCAGAACAACCTGGACGCCGAAGTGGCCGAGCGCCCACAAGACCTGGTGGTGTACGGCGGCATCGGCCGCGCCGCGCGCAACTGGGAGTGCTATGACCAGATCCTCGCCTCGCTCAAGGACCTGAACGACGACGAAACCCTGCTCATCCAGTCCGGCAAGCCCGTGGGCGTGTTCAAGACCCACGCCAACGCGCCCCGCGTGCTGCTGGCCAACTCCAACCTGGTGCCCAAGTGGGCCAACTGGGAGCACTTCAGCGAGCTGGACCAGAAGGGCCTGTTCATGTACGGCCAGATGACGGCGGGCAGCTGGATCTACATCGGCACGCAGGGCATCGTGCAGGGCACCTACGAGACCTTTGCCGAGGCAGGCCGCAAGCACTACGGCGGCTCGCTGGAGGGCAAGTGGATCCTGACTGCGGGCCTGGGCGGCATGGGCGGCGCGCAGCCACTGGCCGCCACCTTTGCGGGTGCGGTGTCGCTCAACATCGAGTGCCAGCAAAGCAGCATCGACTTTCGCCTGCGCACACGCTACGTGGACAAGCAGGCGCGTGACATCGACCATGCGTTTGAACTCATCCAGCAGCACACGGCGGCCAAGGAAGCTATCTCCATCGCGCTACTGGGCAATGCGGCCGACGTGCTGCCTGAACTGGTGAAGCGTGCCCAGGCAGGTGGCTTGAAGCCCGATTTGGTAACCGACCAGACCTCGGCCCACGACCTCGTCAACGGCTACCTGCCCGCAGGCTGGACCGTGGCGCAGTGGCGCGCCGCGCAGCAGGACGTGACGCAGCACGAAGCGCTGAAGAAAGCCGCCGCCAAATCCTGCGCCGTGCATGTGCAGGCCATGCTCGACTTCCAGTCGATGGGCATCCCGGTGGTGGACTATGGCAACAACATCCGCCAAGTGGCATTTGATGAAGGCGTTAAGAACGCGTTCGACTTCCCTGGCTTCGTGCCTGCCTACATCCGCCCGCTGTTCTGCGAAGGCAAAGGGCCGTTCCGTTGGGTGGCGCTGTCGGGGGACCCGGAGGACATCCGCAAGACCGACGCCAAGATCAAGGAGCTGTTCCCCGAGAACAAACACGTGCACCGCTGGCTCGACATGGCGGGCGAGCGCATCGCCTTCCAGGGCTTGCCCGCGCGCATCTGCTGGCTGGGCCTGGGCGAGCGCCACATCGCGGGCCTGGCCTTCAACGAGATGGTCAAGAGCGGCGAGCTCAAGGCGCCCATCGTCATCGGCCGCGACCACCTGGACACTGGCAGCGTGGCCAGCCCCAACCGCGAGACCGAAGGCATGAAGGACGGCACCGACGCCGTGAGCGACTGGCCGCTGCTCAATGCGCTGCTCAACACTTCGGGCGGCGCCACCTGGGTCAGCCTGCACCACGGCGGCGGCGTGGGCATGGGCTACTCGCAGCACTCGGGCATGGTCATCGTGGCCGATGGCACCGAAGCAGCGGCTCAGCGCCTTGCCAATGTGCTGGTCAACGACTGCGGCAGCGGTGTGATGCGCCATGCCGACGCGGGTTATGAACTGGCGGTGGAGACGGCCAAGAAGCAGGGGCTGAAGCTGCCGATGGTGAAGTGAATGGCCAGCTTTGCACAACGCCTGCAGGAGCGACTGAGCGACGCGCAGGTGGCAGACTTCGCCCGCGACGGCGCCATCTGCATCAAGCAGCTGCTCACGCCCGAAGAGGTAGCGCTGCTGCGCGACGGCATCGATGCCAACCTGGCCGCACCCAGCCTGCGCGCCAAGGTGGCCAGCCGCCCCGATGACCCGGGCCGCTTCTTCGAGGACTTCTGCAACTGGCAAGACATCCCGCAATTTGGCCGCTTCGTGCACGAGACGCCGCTGGCCCTGGTCGCGCAGCGGCTTATGCAATCGCGCACCGTGCGGCTGTACCACGACCATGTGTTGGTGAAAGAGCCGGGCACGCGCCAGCGCACACCGTGGCACCAGGACCAGCCCTACTACAACATCGACGGCAAACAGAACGTGAGCATGTGGATTCCGGTCGATCCGGTGTCCCGCGCTGCCACGCTTGAATTCGTGGCCGGTTCACACAAGGGCCCCTGGCTCATGCCGCGCACCTTCATGGACAACCAGGCCAAGTGGTTCCCCGAAGGCAGCCTGCAGGACTTGCCCAATGTCGAGGCCGACCGCGACGCCTTCCCCATCGTGGGCTGGGAGATCGAGCCCGGCGACGTGGTGTGTTTCCACATGCTCACGCTGCATGCGGCGGGTGGGGTGGAAGGCACCAACCGCCGCCGCGTGTTCTCGGTGCGATTCCTCGGTGACGACACGCGCCATGCGCCCCGCCCGTGGAAGACATCGCCCGAGTTTCCTGGCCTGGCCGATGAGCTGCCCGCCGGGGCCGAGATGAATCACCCGCTGTTCCCGCTGCTGGTGGATGGTGCGCCGACGCAGCGGGGTAACGTCGCATGATGGCGTTTTTTGACCTGGCCGACCTATCTTCTGTGCCCTGGAAGAACGGTGGCGGTAGCACGCAGGAGCTGGTTTGCTGGCCACCCGGTGCCGGCATGGACGGCTTTGAATGGCGTGTGAGTGTGGCCACCATTGCCACCCCCGGGCCTTTCTCGGCTTTCCCCGGGGTGGATCGGCAGATCATGCTGCTGGGGGGCGATGGTGTGCATCTGCAGGGTGCTGGTGGCCGTTGGGAGCATACGCTGGACCAGCGTTGGCACCCGTTTGCCTTCTCGGGCGATGAGCCCGTGGATTGCCGCATGCGGGGTGGCGCCTCGACCGACTTCAATCTCATGCTGCGCCGGGGCGCCTGGCGCGGCACGCTGCAAGTGGTGCGTGACGCGCAGCAGCTTGCCCACGCCCCTGCTGGCCTTTGTATGGTGCTGCAGGGCACCTGGGTTTTTTGCGGCGACGGTGGTAACCCGCGTTCGCTGATGGCGGGGCAGGGGGCCTGGTGGGTCAATGGACCTGCCGAAGCCAATGGCAATGGCGCGCAGGTGGGCGACGGCGGGGTTGCGAGCACCCGCCTCGAACCCCTCGGTGACACGAGCGGTGTGCGGCAGCAAGGTGCAGACCCCGTTCTGGCTTTTGTGGCGCTGCAGCCTTTCATTTCGACAGAAATATGATTAAAAATGGCCGCTAGCGCTTTATTTATAAGCGTAAGCAGCTATTAATTGAGTAGCAATTACATCCATGAACACGTTTGCAAACCCGCAGATTCAGGGCGAGCTCTCCCGGCTTTCATCGGCCCCCATGGCGGACGGCGTCTGGTCGGGCCTGCGACCCGTTGCCCCTTTGTGGGTGGCCGATGTGGCGGTGCCTGAGGGGCAACCCGCCAGCGTGGTGGTGCAAAGTGGCATGGTGCGCTGGGTGGGGCCGCACGCGCAGTTGCCATCGGCCTTCAGCGCTTTGCCCCGGTTTGACGGCCAGGGCGCCATCGCCACGCC
Source organism: Acidovorax sp. T1 (assembly GCF_002176815.1). Classification (NCBI taxonomy): domain Bacteria; kingdom Pseudomonadati; phylum Pseudomonadota; class Betaproteobacteria; order Burkholderiales; family Comamonadaceae; genus Acidovorax; species Acidovorax sp. T1. Next base: position 1,480,982 of record NZ_CP021648.1, read on the forward strand.
CGGCCTGGTCGATTGCCACACCCATTTGGTCTACGGCGGCCAGCGCGCCAACGAATTCGCCATGCGCCTGGCCGGCGCCACCTATGAAGAGGTGGCCAAGGCGGGCGGGGGCATCGTGTCGTCGGTCAAGGCCACGCGCGAGGCGTCGGAGGACGAGCTGTTCGCGCTGGCCTTGCCGCGCCTGCAGGCCTTGCTGGCAGAGGGCGTGTGCGCCATCGAGATCAAGTCTGGCTATGGGCTGGCTTTGGCCCATGAGCGCAAGCAGCTGCGCGTGGCGCGCCGCCTGGGCGAGGCGTTCGGCGTGACGGTACGCACCACCTTTCTCGGCGCGCATGCGTTGCCACCGGAGTACGCGGGCCGCAGCCAGGCGTACACCGACCTCGTCTGCCACGAGATGCTGCCCGCGCTGGCGGCCGAGGGCCTGGTGGATGCAGTGGACGTGTTTTGCGAACGCATCGCCTTCACCTTGGCGGAAACGGAGCAAGTGTTTCAGGCGGCACAAAAGCTTGGCATCCCCGTCAAGCTGCACGCCGAGCAACTGTCGGACATGGGCGGCGCAGTGATGGCCGCGCGCTATGGCGCGCTGTCGTGTGATCACATCGAACACTTATCGGCCGACGGCATCGCCGCCATGAAGGCGGGCGGCACCGTGGCCGTGCTGCTGCCGGGCGCCTACTACACGCTGCGCGACACGCAGCTGCCCCCCATCGCGCAGTTGCGCGAAGCGGGCGTGCCCATGGCCGTCTCCACCGACCACAACCCGGGCACCTCGCCTGCACTGAGCCTGCTGCTCATGGCCAACATGGCCTGCACGCTGTTCCGCCTGACGGTGCCCGAGGCGCTGGCAGGCATCACCACCCATGCCGCGCGCGCATTGGGGCTGCAGGATTCGCAGGGGCTCATTGCGTCGGGCCGACCCGCCAATTTTGTGCTGTGGCCCGTGGGGGAGGCTGCAGAGTTGGCCTACTGGTTGGGCCACAAGCCCGCCTGCACCATCGTGCGCCAGGGCCGTGTGGCCGCCGACGGCCTGGGCATTCACACACACCAGGGAGTTCGCCATGGCGCTTGACGCTTCACACAGCCTTTTTGCGGCCGATGCGCTGCTGCCCACCGGCTGGGCGCGCAATGTGCTGGTGCATTGGGATGGGGCGGGGCGCATTGGTGCGGTCACTGCGGACACCACCGCGCCACAGGGCACGCCGGTGGCAGCCGGGCCTCTGCTACCCGGCATGCCCAACCTGCATTCGCATGCGTTCCAGCGCGCGTTTGCCGGACTCACTGAATACCGGGGAGAAAGCCAGGACAGCTTTTGGAGCTGGCGCAATCTGATGTACCGCTTTGCCGCGCGCATCACGCCCGAGTCGCTGGAGGCCATTGCCACCTGGCTGTACGTGGAGATGCTGGAGGCGGGCTACACCTCGGTGTGCGAGTTTCACTACGTGCACCACGACCGCGATGGCAGGCCCTATGCCGACGACGCCACGCTGTCTCTGGCCCTGCTGCGCGCCGCGCGCAACGCGGGCATGGGCATCACACTGCTGCCGGTGCTGTACCAGACCAGCGGCTTTGGCGCCAAGCCGCCGCGTGCTGACCAGGCGCGCTTCATCCGCAGCACGGACAACATGCTCTCTTTATTGGAGCGCCTTGCGCCCGCTGCACAAGCGCAAGGGGCCGTTTTGGGTCTGGCGCCGCACTCGCTGCGGGCTGTGCCGCCCGACAGCCTGGCCGCTGCCGTGCAGGGCCTTACCGCCTTGAACCCGCAGGCTCCCATCCACATCCACATTGCCGAGCAGACGCAGGAGGTGGATGACTGTGTGGCCTGGAGCGGCCAGCGCCCCGTGCAATGGCTGCTCGACCATGCACCCGTGGACGCCCGTTGGTGCCTGGTGCACGCCACGCACATGACGCCGGATGAATACGCCGCTGCCGCACGCACGGGCGCCGTGGCAGGCATCTGTCCCACGACAGAAGCGAATCTGGGCGATGGCATTTTTGACATGCCGCTGTGGCTGCAACATGGCGGCCGCTGGGGCGTGGGCTCGGACAGCCATGCCTGCGTGAACGCGGCCGAAGAGTTGCAGATGCTGGAGTACAGCCAGCGCCTGTCGCGGCGTCAGCGCAACGTGCTGGCCAGTGCGGCGCAGCCCGAGGTCGCCACGGCCATGAGCTTGCAGGCCGTGTCGGGTGGCGCGCAGGCCGCCGGGCGCGCTGTTGGTGGCCTGGCCGTGGACCAGCAGGCTGACATGGTGGTGCTGGACGCGCAGCATGTGGCGCTGCGTGATCTGCCTGTGCACAGCATGCTGTCGGCCCATGTGTTTGGCAGCCACCGCACTTCAGCCCTTGATAGCCTGTGGGCAGGTGGCGTGTGCCGTGTGTCCAAAGGCCGCCATGCGCTGCACGAGGCCGCCGCGCAGGCCTTTGTGGCCGCGCGCTCTGCCACCATTGCACGCGACTGATCCCTTTCCCCCTTTTTTCTGAACCCGCCATGACCAATACCGCCAATACCGCACCACCACCGTCGTTCAATTTTTACCAGGGCACGCAGCCGCTGCTGATCTCCATGCCCCACGCAGGCACCTATGTGCCCCCGGCGCTGGCCGCTCGCTTCACGGAAGAAGCCCGCCAGGTGCCCGACACGGACTGGCACATGGAGCGCCTCTACGCCTTTGCCAAAGACATGGGGGCGTCCATCCTGGTGGCCACGCATTCGCGGTATGTGGTCGATCTGAACCGCCCGCCCGACGGCGCCAGCCTGTACCCGGGCCAGAGCGTCACCGGCCTGTGTCCTGTCGATACCTTTGACGACACACCCATCTATGCCAACGGTGATGTGCCAGATGACGCAGAGGTTGCTGGGCGGCGTGATGCGGTCTGGGCGCCGTACCACGCGCAACTGCGCGCAGAGCTGGATCGCATCCGCGCTCTGCATGGCGTGGCGGTGCTGTGGGATGCCCATTCGATCCGCTCGGTGTTGCCGCGCTTCTTTGACGGCAAGCTGCCGGATCTGAATCTGGGCACGGCCAACGGCGAAAGCTGCGACCCTGCGTTGGCGCAAGAAGTGCTGTCGATTGCGAAGCAAGCCAGTGGGTATACGGCAGTGCTCAATGGCCGCTTCAAGGGCGGGCACATTACACGCACCTATGGCCAGCCGGGGCAGGGCGTGCATGCCATCCAGTTGGAGATGACCCAGTGCAGCTATATGCAAGAAGCATTGCCATTTGACTACCTGCCCGAGGTGGCTGCGGGCGTGCAGCCGCACCTGCGGCGCATGCTGGAGGCCGTGCTGGCGTTTGCCGCGCGCCAGGCGCCCAAAGGCTGACGGGTTTGCCCGGCACTGGCTATGAGGGTGGACGCCCGGTGTCCAGAACGTTATTGATTCGACGCAGTTTATTAATAGCAGGAAAACCCCCGGCTCTGCCGGGGAGGCAGTAGGAGTTTGACTTTTCAGGAGTTGTCCATCGCAGAGACTTCCAGACGTGAGCCGCCCAGCAAACGAAAGGAATAATGAGGATGGACAAGTATGAGAGTTTGAATCAAACGGCATGGGACTGCAAATATCACGTGGTTTCATGCCGAAATGTCGGCGAAGGACGCAGTACTACCAACTGCGCCAGCACCTTGGAGAGGTGTTTCGCAAGCTGGCGGCGCAAAAGGAGTACAGGGTGGAGGAAGGGCACCCGATGCCTGATGAGGTGCATGTGATGCTATCGATCCCGCCGAAGTACGCGGTGTCGCAAGTGGTTGGGTTCATCAAGGGCAGGGGGCACTGCGACACCCAGCGATCGAAGACTCCGGTGGCGGCCAGGAACTGCGCAAAAAAGACCAGCTGGCCATGCGGCGTGGCCGCCGCGTCTGAGTCCCCGCGCACATGCATGCTCCCGCCCAGCGTGTCCACGATCTGCGGCTCAACGGTTTTTTGCTCGCCCTTGACAAGGGCTCCCATTCGTCTGCGTTTGCTTTCACCCTTCGGGTGAGTGTGCCAAATCAGCGCCAGCCCGCGCCAGTGCCGGGTTTGCTCAGCTTTGGCGGGGGGAACTGCCGGATTTAGGGCCAGTGTCCCATGGGCCTCTGAGAGGCACCCCTTTCAAGGTGTTGCCCTCCCAGCCTGGATAACCCGGGCGGTTGCCACATGCGAACGAGCGAGGCTGCCGTCCACAAACCCTTTTGGAACCTGTGGTTTGGGTGCCCGCTTGCTGGTTGTCAGCTGTCTGGGCTTGAGGCGAGCGGCCAGCAGCAACAAGCGCTCCATGAGCTGGCATGGCTGCACGTCGCCCACTTGTGGCAAATGCTCGGGCGGCAAGGCCAAAGCCATTGCTTCATAACCACTGTTGATCTCCACCGTCAGGTGAAAGGTGGACACATCCAGTTCGGGATGCGTGGCCTCGTGCGCTTTCTCAATCACCCGCTTGAGCAGGGCCAGCACGTTGTAGGCGAGCACCGCTGCGGCAAAATCCAGCAGCGCCGCGCGTGGATGACCCAGACTCTTGATCTCGCTGTGCAGCACCGACTCCAGCCGCTGGAACATGCCTTCGATGCGCCAGCGCTTGCGATACAGGCGCGCAATGGTGGCTGCCTCGATCTCCTCGGGCAGATTGCTCCACAGGGCGATGTGCGTGTCGCCCGACTCTGTAGGTGATGACAGTTCAATCTCGATGCGCCGCCAGGGCTGTTCCTGACCCGCGTGGTTCTTGAGCTTGATGCTTTGCTCACGCACGCGCCCTGTCTCGATGTCGGTGCATTGGCCCCATGGGCCACGCTCAGCCAGACGGGGATGGCGCGCATGCTCGCGCACGATGAAGCAGGCCTGGCGCTCGCTCAGGCCGCGCAGCAGCGCTTCGGTACAAAAGTGCCGGTCTGCAATCCATGCCTGCTGCGCCAGGGCGGACTCGATCAGCGCGGCCGCTGCCACGCGTTCGCTCTGGTGCGCATCCTCACACGCCACGATGTCGCACATCAACGCACTGTCGGGGTCGTAGACCACCAGGGTGTGGCCCGGGCGAGCCGCGCCGCGAAAGCCGCGCAGCACGGCCAGTCTCTTGTCGCTGGCGGGCAAGTGGTTGCCGTCCAGCACGCGCAGTTGCCAGCCGGGCAAGCTGGCCTGCTCGGGCAGGCACGCGGCCAACGGCGCAAGCCGCTGCGCGCTGCCCTGCACCAGCGCGCGCAGCACTGCGGGCTCGCAGCGATTGACTTTGTCGTACAGCGCCGCCAGTGACACCGGCAGTCGTTCATCGAGCTTGCGCGCTGCCGCGTGCAGCGAGGGCCGAAGGCCCAGGGATACCAGCGTCATCAGCTCCACCACCGTGGAGAACAACAACTCGCGCGGGTACTGGCGCTGGCGGTGCGTCTCGAACACTTCATCGATCCAGTGCGCTGGCAGTGCCTGCTCCAGGGCCAGGCGTGCCATCACGCTGGCGGGTGCTTGCTGTTCGAACCGCTCTACCACTGCTTGCCAGACCATCTTGTTTCTGATTCCAGAGAAATCAGAAGATTACGACGGTTTCCTTTTAAACACCTTGAAAGGGGTGCCTCTGAGAGGAGGTTTTTTGGGCAGGCAGAAATGAAAAAAGCACTTGGACGATTTATCTAAGTGCTTGATTCATATCGTCTTTTCAACGAAAGTTCTTTGGCTCCTCGACCTGGGCTCGAACCAGGGACCTACGGATTAACAGTCCGGCGCTCTACCGACTGAGCTATCGAGGAACAAGACTTAAATTATATACATAAAAATGCGCATTTTTACGTGACTGGCGGCTGTCCAAAAAGCTACTGTGCTGGCTCCCGCTTGCGCCACAGCCACGCCAACACGCACGCCATGCAGATGCACGCAAGCATCACAGCCCAGCGCGGTGCGTCTGTAAACATCAGAATGACACTGCTTAGGGCCATCATCAGGGTGGCAGTCCACTTGGACCGGCGGCTTACGCAGCCGCCATTGGCCCAGTTACGCAGCATGGGGCCGAACAGGCGGTGGTGCCAAAGCCATCGAAACATCGCGGGCGAACTGCGGGCTGCAGCCCATGCCGCCATCAGGATGAAAACGGTGGTTGGCAGCCCGGGCACAAACATACCTGCAACGCCCAGAATCAGGCACATCGCTGCAAAAACCTTCAGCAGCCAGCGCAAGGGTAGCGGTAGCTCTTTGGGCATTTGGGTGTCGAGATGATCGTCGAAGGGCGAAGCCATTGACCGTGATTTTGCATGGATGCATGGGCATGTTGCTCGCGCTATGCTTGCCTGCTTTTTCGCACATGCAGTGAATTACAGCAATTGACAGGCCTGTTCCCATGACCATTCATACCATTTTGAAGATGGGCGATTCGCGCTTGCTGCGTATTGCCCAGCCCGTGCAGAGGTTTGATACCGATGCGCTGCATCTGTTGGTGCGCGACATGTTCGACACCATGCGATCGGTCAATGGTGCGGGTCTGGCGGCCCCCCAGATTGGTGTCGATCTGCAGGTGGTGATTTTCGGCTCGGCCGACGCCAATCCCCGCTACCCCGATCGGCCTCTGGTGCCGCCGACGGTGCTTCTCAATCCGGTTATTACCCCAGTGGGTGCAGAGGAGGATGAGGATTGGGAGGGATGTCTGTCGGTGCCGGGATTGCGTGGCAAGGTGCCACGTTGGTCGCGTATTCGCTACATGGGGTTTGACCCCTATGGTGACCCGATCGACAGGACGGTAGACGGGTTTCACGCTCGCGTCGTGCAGCACGAATGCGACCACCTGATTGGCAAGCTGTATCCCATGCGGGTGCGCGATTTTGCGCAGTTTGGTTATACCGAGGTGCTTTTTCCGGGCATTGGTGCTGCAGAAGATGAATGAGGCGCGAAGTGGCGGGGTTACATAGATGGCGTGCAGGTCTGCTGCATGAATCACTCGCTGCGACGGTTTCGGTGATGCATCATTGGCAGTGCTGGGGGCAGGTGTTTTTCTGGCCGCAAGATATAAAAGCCCCTGACTCTTGCGAATCAGGGGCTTTTATCTGGTGCCGGAGAGATGAATCGAACACCCGACCTTCTCATTACGAATGAGCTGCTCTACCGACTGAGCTACACCGGCGTAAGCCTGCGATTATAGCTTGGAATGATAGCTTGTCACCCGCTCCACCTCATTTTTTGAACCCAGAATCACGCTGACGCGTTCATGCAACTGGGTGGGCTGGATGTCGAGGATGCGTTGTTTGCCGTTGGTGGCGGCGCCGCCTGCCTGTTCGATGAGCCAGCCCATGGGGTTGGCTTCGTACATCAGGCGCAGCTTGCCGGGCTTGTTGGGTTCGCGCTTGTCCCAGGGGTACATGAAGATGCCGCCGCGGGTCATGATGCGGTGCACGTCGGCCACCATGCTGGCAATCCAGCGCATGTTGAAGTCCTTGCCGCGCGGGCCTTCCTTTCCCTGCAAACATTCGTCGATGTAGCGCTTGACCGGTTCGTCCCAGTGGCGCATGTTGCTCATGTTGATGGCGAATTCCTTGGTGTCTTCAGGAATACGCACATTTTCTTGCGTCAGCACGAACGAGCCCTGTTCGCGGTCGAGCGTGAACAGGGCCACGCCGTCGCCCACCGTGAGCACCAGCGTGGTCTGTGGTCCATAAACACAATAACCTGCAGCCACCTGCTGGTTGCCAGGTTGCAGGAAGTCGCCTTCGTCCACACCGCGGTCGTCTTCGGGCATCTTGAGCACGCTGAAGATGGTGCCGATGCTCACGTTGACGTCGATGTTGCTGGAGCCATCGAGGGGATCGAACAGCAGCAGGTATTCGCCTTTGGGGTAGCGGTTGGGTACGACGTAGATGCCGTCCATCTCCTCGCTGGCCATGCCGGCCAGATGGCCGCCCCATTCGTTGGCCTCGATCAGCACCTCGTTGGCGATGATGTCGAGCTTTTTCTGGACTTCGCCCTGCACGTTCTCACTGCCGGCACTGCCGAGCACGCCACCGAGGGCGCCTTTGTTGACGGCGTGGCTGATGCTCTTGCAGGCACGCGCCACCACTTCGAGCAGCAGGCGCAGTTGGCCGGGGATGAGGCCGTCCACGCGCTGCTGTTCGACCAGGTAGCGGGTCAGGCTGACTTTGTTTGCCATGAAAATTCTCCTTATTCGGCCAGTGCGCGGGTGACAACCTCGCGCACGTCGTTGCTCAGGTCAGGGCGTGCGGCCACGCGGGCGATGGCTTCGCGCGCGGCGGTGCGCCAGGGTTCGGCCAGCTTCTTCCAGCGGTCTAGCGCGCGCGCAAGGCGTGCGGCGACCTGCGGGTTGATGGCATCGAGCTCGATCACACGATCGCTCCAGAACACGTAGCCCGCCGCGTCCGCACGGTGAAAGGCGCCGGGGTTGGCACTGCAGTAACTGAAGACCACGCTGCGCGCGCGGTTGGGGTTCTTCAGGCTGAAGTCCGGGTGCTGCATGAGCTGGCGCACGGCGGGCAGCACGTTGCCGGCGCGGTCGGGCGCGCCCGCCTGCAGGGCAAACCATTTGTCGATGACCAGCGGCTCGTCCTTGAACAGCACATGAAAGCGCGCAAGCGCAGGGGCTGCCAGTTCGCTGCCGCTTGCCACCAGGGCGGTGAGGGCGTTGAAGCGGTCGGTCATGTTGGCCGCCACCTTGAAGCGCTGGTAGGCCTTGCCGGGCCAGACCACATCGCCGGTGCGCCGGGCGGCGATACATAGCATGTGCAGCGCCAGGCCGCTCAGGGCGCGACGGCCCGACGAGACCGGGTCGGGGCGGTAGCCACCGGTGTCCTGGTTTTGCTCCCAGGCCCGTTCCCAGTCGGCCTGCAGGGCCAGCGCCAGCTGCTCGCGCATGGCTTCGCGCACCGCATGGATGCGCTGCGGGTCCACCACATCGAGTTGCTCGGCGATGTAGGTTTCAGACGGCAGGGTGAGCACCAGCTCCTTGAAGGCCGCGTCCAGCGCCGGGTTGCGCAGCACGGTGCGCATGGCCTCGATGAAGTCGGCATCAAGAAAGTTATGGTCAAAAACGCCATTAGCGCTTGCTTGGTAAGCGCTATCAGCTATTGCATTGATAGCGGTACGCAGCGCCAGGCGCTGGCCTGCTTCCCAGCGGTTGAAGGCGTCTGCATCGTGCGCCAGCAGCGTGAGTAACTGGGCATCGGTGTACTCGATGTCCAGCACCACGGGGGCGCTGAAGTTGCGCAGCAGCGAGGGCACCGGCTCGGCATCCACATGCACGAAGGTGAGCGTTTGCGTGGGCTCGGTGAGCACCACGGTGCGCGATGCGGCGCCTGCGGCGCTTTCGCCCGCCATCTGCAAGGGCAGGGCATCGCCGCTGGCACTGAGCAGGCCCAGCTCCACCGGAATGACGAACGGCTCCTTGGCGCTCTGGCCGGGCGTAGGGACGCAGCTTTGCGTGAGCGTGAGCGTGTAGCTGCGGGCAGCAGCGTCGTACTGGCCCGTGGCCTGCACGCGGGGCGTGCCGGCCTGGCTGTACCAGCGCTTGAACTGGGGCAGCAGGCGCGCGAGGTCGCTGGTGGGGTTGGCGTCGGCAATCGCCTGGGCGAAGTCGTCGCAGGTCACGGCCTGGCCGTCGTGGCGCGCGAAATACAGCTTCATGCCCTTGGCAAAGCCTTCGCGGCCCACCAGGGTGTGCATCATGCGCACCACCTCGGCACCCTTTTCGTAGATGGTGACGGTGTAGAAATTGTTGATCTCGATGTAGCTGTCGGGCCGCACCGGGTGGGCCATGGGGCCGGCGTCTTCGGGGAACTGGGCGGTGCGCAGCACACGCACATCTTCAATGCGCTTGACGGCGCGGGCCGACGGGCTGCCGGCCAGATCCTGGCTGAACTCCTGGTCGCGAAAGACCGTGAGGCCTTCCTTCAGCGAGAGCTGGAACCAGTCGCGGCAGGTGACGCGGTTGCCGGTCCAGTTGTGGAAGTATTCGTGGCCGACCACGCTTTCGATGTTGCCGAAGTCGGTGTCGGTGGCGGTGGACTCGCTGGCCAGAACGTACTTGGTGTTGAAGATGTTCAGGCCCTTGTTCTCCATGGCGCCCATGTTGAAGTCGCTGGTGGCGACGATCATGAAGCGCTCCAGGTCCAGCGGCAGGCCGAAGCGGGCTTCGTCCCAGGCCACGCTGTACATCAGCGAGTTCATGGCGTGCTCGGTCTTGCCCAGGTCGCCGGGGCGCACATACACCTGCAGCAGGTGCTCGGTGCCCGAGCGGCTCTTGATCTTCTGCTCGCGCGCCACCAGCTTGCCCGCCACCAGGGCGAACAGGTAGCAGGGCTTTTTGTGCGGATCGACCCATTTGGCAAAGTGACGACCATCGTCCAGCGCACCGCTGTCCACCAGGTTGCCGTTGGAGAGCAGCACCGGGTACAGCATCTTGTCGGCGCGCAGCGTGACGGTGTAGCTGGCCATCACGTCCGGGCGATCCAGGAAATAGGTGATGCGCCGAAAGCCCTCGGCCTCGCACTGCGTGAAGAACGTGCCCTGGCTCACATACAGGCCCATGAGCTGCGTGTTCTTGGCCGGCGCGCAGGTGGTGAAGATTTCCAGATCGAAGGGCTCGGTGCCTTCGGGCAGGTTCTCCAACACCAGCTGGTTGCCATCCATCTTGAACGAGGTGCCGCCGCCATTGACCATGACGCGTGCCAAGTTCAGCTCTTCGCCGTCCAGGCGCAGCGGCTGCGCGGCCACGTCCGGGTTGCGGCGCAGGCGCATCTTGTTGAGCACGCGGGTCTTGGCGGGGTCCAGGTCGAACGTCAGGTCGACGGTGTCGATCCACCAAGCCGGGGCCTGGTAGTCGGCGCGGTGAATGGCGGGCGCTGGGCCCTGGCCGTCACGCATTTGCAACATGGGTTTTCCTTAAACGCCCTGCTTGAGGGAGGCTTCGATGAATGCGTCGAGGTCGCCGTCCAGCACCTTCTGGGTGGCAGAGATTTCGACGTTGGTGCGCAGGTCCTTGATACGGCTGTTGTCCAGCACATAGCTGCGAATCTGGTGGCCCCAGCCGACATCGGTTTTGGTGTCTTCCAGCTTCTGCGCCTCTTCCTGGCGCTTGCGCATCTCGAAATCGTAGAGCTTGGAGCGCAGGCGCTGCCAGGCAATGTCGCGGTTGCCGTGCTGGCTGCGGCCATCCTGGCACTGCACCACGATGCCCGTGGGCATGTGCGTCAGGCGCACGGCCGAATCGGTCTTGTTGATGTGCTGGCCGCCCGCGCCGGACGCGCGGTAGGTATCGGTGCGCACGTCAGCCGGGTTGATGTTGATCTCGATGGAGTCATCGATTTCAGGGTAGACGAACAGCGAAGCAAATGAGGTGTGGCGTCCGCCCGAGCTGTCGAACGGACTCTTGCGTACCAGGCGGTGCACGCCGGTTTCCGTGCGCAACAGGCCATAGGCGTATTCGCCCTCGATCTTGATCGTGGCGCTCTTGAGTCCGGCCACGTCGCCTGGGGTTTCTTCTTCGACCGTGGCCTTGAAGCCCTTGCGCTCGGCGTACTTGAGGTACTGGCGCAGCAGCATGCTGGCCCAGTCGCAGGCCTCGGTGCCGCCGGCGCCGGCCTGGATGTCGACAAAGCAGTTGAGCGGATCGGCTTCCATGCGGAACATGCGCCGGAACTCGAGCTGTTCGATCTCGGGTTTGAGCTTGGCGGTTTCGGCTTCGATGGTCATCAAGCCCGCTTCGTCGCCTTCTTCCTTGCTCATGTCGTAGAGCTCGCTGTTGTCGGCCAGCTCACGCGTGAGTTTGTCGAGCGTGAGTACCACGCCGTCCAGGGATTTCTTTTCCTTGCCCAGCTCCTGGGCTTTCTTGGGATCGTTCCAGACCGAAGGGTCTTCGAGCGATGCGTTTACCGTGCGCAGGCGTTCAAATTTGGCATCGAAGTCAAAGATACCTCCGTAACTCTTGCGTTCGCACGGCCAGGTCGTTGAGGGTGTTGCCAATGAGGTTGATACGTTCTGCGTCCATGGTGTTGTCCTGGGTGTCTTGTGGAATAACCCGTGATTTTCTCATGGGAGCAGATCCCCGGTGCCCAAGGCCCTGCGGCCAGCCGGGCGGCCACGGCGATCACCGGGATATCGCCCAAAAAATATCAAAAAAGATAGCTGCTTGCGCTTGGTACATAAGCGCTAGAGCCATTTTCTTTATATATCACCCACAAACTGCTCGATCAGTGCCGCCACGGCTTCGGGCTGGTCGTGGTGCAGCATGTGGCCGGCGTCGGGCACCACCGCAATGCGGCAGTTGCGTACATGGGTCAGGCGCTGGTGGTATTCGTCCAGGCTGTATTGGCCCTTCGACCACCGGCCCAGGCTGTCGTCGCCAGCCTCTACGGCCAGCGTGGGCGCGCTGATGGCTTCGTAAAGCGCCAGCACTTCGTCCAGGCGAAACAACTGCGCGCTGGTGACCTTGTGCGCCGGGTCGCCCAGGATTTCCCACTGCCCGCCGGCCTTGGGCGCGGCCCAGTGCCGGGCCAGCCAGTCGGCCTTGTCCTGCGACAGGCGCGGGTTGGTCTTCATGAGGCGCTGGGCCACGCTGGCCGCGCTGTCATAGGCCTTGAGCGCCATCCCGCCCTGCGGCAGCTGCTTCATCTCGTCCAGCCACTGCGCATAGCGCGCCGGCGCCTGGCTGGGCCGGGTGGCGGGCAGGCCGAAGCCTTCGAGGTTGACCAGGCGCCGAATGCGCGCGGGCCGCACGCCCGCATACAGCATGGCCACGTTGCCGCCCATGCTGTGCCCCACCAGATCGACGGGCTGCTCGCCCACCATCTGGTCCAGTAGCTGGTCGAGGTCGGCCAGGTAGTCGGCAAACACATAGTGATCGCAGGGCGAGGGCAGGCGGCTTTGGCCAAAGCCGCGCCAGTCGGGCGCAATGATCTGGCGCCCCGCCGCAAAGGCCTCGGAGAACGCATCCACGACGAACTGGTAGGACGCGCCCACATCCATCCAGCCATGCACCAGCACCAGCGGGGTGCTGCCGGGCCGGGCCTCGCCCCACAGATGCAGGTGGTAGCGCAGCGTGCGCAGGGGGATGAAGTGGCTGCGGCTGGTGCGGAGTGCTGGGTACATGGCAGCATTATTGGGGGCGCTGCGGCCGATGGCTGTCAACCACAAGACTGCCGGGTGCTGGCCGATTGCGCCGGGCCGGGGTGGCCAGGGAATGCCCCCCTGGCGCACTGAGCGATCCGTCGGCGGCAAGCGGCCAGGCCAAAGCAGCTCTTACACTGCGCCACATCATTTTTGGAGCCCGCATGAAAACCATCCAGCTCGGTCAGAGCGACCTGCATGTCACCCCCATCTGCCTGGGCACCATGACCTTTGGCGAGCAGGTGAGCGAGGCCGATTCCCATGCCATCCTCGATCGCTCGCTTGCGCGCGGGGTCAACTTCATCGACACGGCCGAGATGTATGCCGTGCCGGCCCGGGCGCCCACCTTTGGCGCCACCGAAACCATCATCGGCAACTGGTTTGCCAAGAACCCGGGCGCGCGCCAGAAGCTGGTGCTGGCCAGCAAGGTGGCCGGGCCTTCGCGCGGCATGCCCTGGATTCGCGAAGGCAAAGGCATGACGGCCGCCGACATCGTGGCCTCGTGCGAGGGCAGCCTGCGGCGCCTGCAGACCGATGTGATCGACCTCTACCAAATCCACTGGCCCGAGCGCCATGTGCCGGCCTTTGGCACCAAATACTACGACCCGGCCAAGGAAACCGAGCAGACGCCCATCCACGAGCAGCTGCAGGCGCTGGCCGGGCTGGTCAAGGCCGGCAAGGTGCGACACATTGGCCTGTCCAACGAAACGCCCTACGGCGTGTACGAGTTCGTGCGCCTGGCTCAGCAGCATGGCCTGCCGCGCGTGGCCACGGTGCAGAACCCCTATTGCCTGATCAACCGCAGCTACGACAACGCGCTCGACGAAACCTGCCACCGCCTGAGCGTGTCGCTGCTGGCCTATTCGCCGCTGGGCTTTGGCCTGCTCACGGGCAAGTACGACGCCAGCGGCATCGAGGGGCCGGGCGCGCCCCAGGGCGCCCGCATTGCCAGCTATGAATCGGTGCGCAAGCAACGCTGGGGCCGCCCCGAGGCGCTGGCCGCCGCGCGCCGCTACAACCAGCTCGCGCGCGAGCATGGCCTGACGCCCACGCAGCTGGCGCTGGCCTTTTGCTACACCAACTGGCGCGTGGCCAGCACCATCATCGGCGTGACCTCGCTGGCGCAGCTCGACGAAGACCTGGCCGCCTGGGGCACCGCGCTGTCGCCCGAGTTGCTGGCGGCCATCGACCAGATTCGTTGGCAGGTGGGCGACCCCGCTATTTGAGATGAAATCAGCCTGCAGCGCTTGCTGGTAAAGCGCTATTAGCTATTGTTTTTGAAGTAATCATGGCCAAGAAAGACGGCAAGGGCGTGCATGTGAGCGAGACCCCCGCCACGCAAATGCTCAAGGCACACCAGGTGGCGTTCACTGAACACCCCTATGACTATGTGGAGCATGGCGGCACCGCGCACAGCGCGGCCAGCCTGGGGCTTGCTGAGCACATGGTCGTCAAGACCCTGGTGATGCAGGACCAGGACGCCAAGCCACTCATTGTGTTGATGCACGGCGACTGCAAGGTGTCCACCAAGAACCTGGCGCGGCAGATCGGCGCCAAATCGGTCGAGCCGTGCAAGCCCGAGGTGGCTAACCGCCACAGCGGCTACCTGGTGGGCGGCACCTCGCCGTTTGGCACGCGCAAGGCCATGCCGGTGTACATCGAAGCATCGGTGCTGGAGCTGCCGCGCATTGCCATCAATGGCGGGCGGCGCGGTTATCTGGTGCAGATCGACCCGCAGGTGTGCGTTCAGTTGCTGGGTGCCACGCCGGTGCACTGCGCGCTGGCAGAATAGGCCGCCCCGGCGTGCCTGCGCCGCGTTGTTGTTCCCCCGAAGGAGTTGATTTGAACGCCGTGTATCCCGTCCTTGCCGCTTTGGCTGCCTATTTGCTGGGCTCGCTGTCGTTTGCAGTCATCGTGACGCGCCTGATGGGGCTGAACGACCCGCGCACCTATGGCAGCAAGAACCCCGGCGCCACCAACGTGCTGCGCTCGGGTAGCAAGGCCGCCGCGATTGTCACGCTGCTGCTCGATGCGGTGAAGGGATGGCTGCCCGTGGTGCTGGTGCGCTGGTTTGGCAAGCCCTATGGCCTGGAAGACGGCACCATCGCGCTGGTGGGTCTGGCGGCGTTTCTGGGCCACCTGTGGCCGGTGTTCTTTCGCTTTGAGGGCGGCAAGGGCGTGGCCACCGCTTTAGGGGTGCTGCTGGGCATCAGCGGCTGGCTGGGGCTGGCCACGGCGGCCACCTGGCTCATCGTGGCATTTTTCTTTCGCTATTCGTCGCTGGCCTCGCTGGTGGCGGCGGTGTTTGCGCCGGTGTATTACCTGCTGGTCAGCGGCGTGGCATGGTATGCCGAAGCCAGCATTGCCGTGGCCATTGCCATCATGTCCGCGCTGCTGGCCTGGCGCCACAAGGACAACATCCGGCGCCTGATCGAAGGCAAGGAATCGCGCCTGGGCCGGTCCAAGGCGGCCCCTGCGCCCAAGCACAAGCCGTAGCGCGCGTCGCCTGGCATTTTTCGGGCACCTTTGGTGCGTGCCCCGACGGGCGTCTCAGAGCGGTTGGCGGCTCAGAGCGCCCCGGACGCGGTCACCAGTCCCATCAAGCCCGAGTTGTGCTTTGACGCCGCATACAAGCCCAGCCGCACCATCGTGCGGTGGTTGAGCTCCACCGTCACGGCGGAGCGGGCCAGTGCCGACTGGATGCGCGGCTTGCCCGTGGTGCCCGTGTGGTAGATGCCCGGCCGCGCGTGGTGCGCTCCCGCACGGTCGAGCAGGCTTGCCACGAGGGGCTGGTTGGCCTTTTCGCCCCGGCGCAGCACGATGGCTGTGTCGCCGTTGTCCAAGCGCACAAAGGTGCCGGGCGGGCACAGGCCCACGGAGCGCACCAGCGTGTAGCTCACCTCGTCGCGCTGATCGACTTCGTTGCCCACGATGGCGCGCACCGAGTCGGTGGCGCTGCGGCCGGGGCGCGACTTGCGGGGGCTGATCATGGCGGCATAGCGGTCGATGGTGCCCAGGATGCGGGTCAGCCGGTCTTGCGGCTCCTGGTTGGCCAGCGGCACGCGGTCGGAGATGCTGGCATGGTGCTGGCCTACCACGTCCAGCCAGAGGCTGTCGGTGATGAACAGGCGTTCCAGCAAGGCCTGGCTTTCCTGGGGGTGGTTGCGAATCGCATCTTGCTGTGTGGCACTGGGCTTTTCGCGCTGCTCGGACAGCAGGTCCTGCAGCGCCGTCATGCCGATGTTCATGGTGAGGGCGGCGCGCACCAGGCTGTCGCGCTCTTGCGTGGGCAGTTGCAACGCTTGCGCCATGATGTGGCACAGGGTGCCACACACCACGGCGTGCGAGGCGCTGTAGCCCACCGTGGAGGTCGAGGCCAGCTGGAACATCAAGTACAGCGCGGCGTCGATATCGTGGGCCACCAGGTCTTGCAGCCAGTGGTCGAGCTGGCGCACCTTGGCCGGAAAATCCTGCACCCGCAGCGGCGCAGAAAGCACGATCGACAATGCTGACTCCAGATCGGACCACAGGCTCAGCAGGTCTTCGTACTCGTCATCGTGGCGCTGGTTGCCAGGGGAATGTCGGACGGACATGGGCAGTGGGTCAGTGGCGCTTTTCCAGCACCATCTGGTCGTTCGTGCGGGTCATCTGGAACTCGGTCAGAAAGCTGTTGCCCAGCAGCACAAAGGGCATGGGTTGTGGCGTGACGATGGCGTCAACGCCAAACACTTCAACGTCGCCGATGCGCACCGAATCGAGTTTCATGCGCCAGCCCTGGGCCACGCCGTTGGCGGTGTTCATGCGCACGGGCTGGCCGCTCATGTAATTAAGGCCCATGCGCTCCGCATCGGGGCGGCCAATGGCCACGGTGGAGGCGCCCGTGTCCACCATGTATTGCATCGTGCTGCCGTTGATGGTGCCGCTGTTGACAAAATGCCCCCGGCTGTCGGCCGTCAGCACAACGCGCCGGCTCCCGCTCTTGCTGCCCACGCTTACTGGTGCTTCGCCCAGGTGCAGGGTGCGCCGGGCGCCCGCGATTTCCACCACGGCCTGGTCCTTGCCGACGGCAACCACTTTCACGTCCTGATGGGATTCGCCAGCCGCAACACCCCGGGGCGCGCTGTTGTTCACGATCAGCAGGGCCTTGGTGCCCAGAATGCCGCCCAACGCCACCGTTTGTGCGTGCGCCAACAGGGGCACCAGCAGTGCGGCGGCCAGCAGCGCAGCGGCGGGGCGAAACAGGTGCTTTTTCATGGTGAGCGGCTGGTGCGCGATGGTGCAATGCGTGGGGCGGCAAGGGGGCGGTGATATCGGCCAGACCCGCAGGTCAGTCGCGGAAGTTGTCAAACGACAGCGGCACGTCGTTGATCTCCTTGCGGATCAGCGCCATGGCCGCCTGCAGGTCGTCGCGCTTGGCGCCGGTGACACGCACCTTGTCCTCCTGGATGGCGGCCTGCACCTTGAGCTTGCTTTCCTTCATGAGCTTTTGCAGCTTCTTGGCCAGCTCGCTCTCGATGCCGTTGCGCACCTTGATGACCTGCTTGACCTTGTCGCCACCCATTTTCTGCACATCGCCCATGTCCAGAAAGCGCACATCCACGTTGCGCTTGGTGAGCTTGTTGCGCAGCACGTCCTCGATCTGGGTGAGCTGGAACTCGGCATCGCCCACCATGGTGATTTCCTTGTCCTTGATTTCAATGCTGGCCGAGGTGCCCTTGAAATCAAAGCGGGTCGTGATCTCTTTCACGGTGTTTTCCACCGCATTCTTCACTTCAACGAGGTTGGCTTCACAGATGGTGTCAAAAGAGGGCATGGCGGTTCGTAGTCTCTGGAAAAACGGGGTGGGCCGGACAGGCGCGCAGGCCCCCGGTGCGACAATCGGACCAATGGTAGTCGAGAAAAACGTCCCTTTGCAGCCCTGCAACACCTTTGGCATCGCCGCACGCGCCCACACCCTGGTTCGGGTGCGTTCCGTGGCAGATTTGCACGCCGTCCTGGCAGATCCCCAACGGGCCCCTTTGCCGAAATTTGTGCTGGGCGGGGGCAGCAACATCATCCTGACGGGCGATGTCAAACCCGTGGTGCTGAAGATGGAGATCAAGGGCCTGCGCCTGGTGCAAGAAACCGACCGCGCCTGGATCGTCGAGGCGGGCGCGGGCGAGGTGTGGCACGACACCGTGGCCTGGACGCTGGCGCAGGGATTTGCGGGGCTCGAAAACCTGGCGCTGATTCCTGGCACGGTGGGTGCCTCGCCGGTGCAGAACATCGGTGCCTATGGCGTGGAGCTACAAGACCGTTTTGAGTCGCTGGATGCGGTGGACCTGGCCACCGGCCAAAGTTTCACGCTCGATGCGGCCCAATGCGCCTTTGGCTACCGCGACTCCGTTTTCAAGCACGCACCTTCCGAATCGACGGACGGCAGCGGCCTGCCGCGCGGCATGGGCCTGGCGGGCCGCGCCGTGATCACCCATGTGCGCTTTCGGCTGCCCAAGCCGTGGAAACCGGTGCTCGGGTATCTCGATCTGGAGCGGCGCCGGGCCGAGGCCGGTGTCGACCAGCCCACGGCGCAGCAGATCTTCGACTGGGTGTGCGACATCCGCCGTGCCAAGCTGCCCGACCCGGCCGTGCTGGGCAACGCCGGCAGCTTCTTCAAGAACCCCACCGTGACGCCTGAGCAGTGCGCCGACATCATCGCGCGCGACCCGAAAATCGTGCACTACCCCATGCCCGATGGCAGCATCAAGTTGGCCGCCGGCTGGCTGATCGACGCCTGTGGCTGGAAGGGCAAGTCCATCGGCAAGGCCGGCGTGTACGAAAAGCAGGCGCTGGTGCTGGTCAACCGCGGCACACCGGACGACAGCGTGACCGGCGGCGAGGTGATGACGCTGGCGCGCGCCATCCAGACCAGCGTGTACGAGCGCTTCGGCATCCGGCTGGAGCCCGAGCCGGTGGTGTGGTGATTGACACCTTTCGTGCTTCAATATTTATAGCTGCTTGCGCTTGATCTGTAAGCGCTGCAGGCCAATAAGACCAAAAAAACCGCCCGAAGGCGGTTTTTTGTTGGCTGAGCGGCAAGGCAGCTCGTTCAGGATTCGTCGCTCAGCTGGGGCAGTGGCGAACCCTGGCCCAGGGTCAGCAGGCCGGACTTGGCATAGGTCATCAGCTTGGCGCGCGTGTCCACGATGTCCAGGTTGCGCATGGTCAGCTGGCCGATGCGGTCCAGTGGCGAGAACGGCGCGTCTTCCACCTTTTCCATCGACAGGCGCTCGGGTGCGTAGGTCAGGTTGGGGCTTTCGGTGTTGAGCAGCGAATAGTCGTTGCCGCGGCGCAGCTCCACCGTGACGGTGCCGGTGATGGCGCGCGCCACCCAGCGCTGGGCGGTTTCGCGCAGCATGATGGCCTGGGGGTCGAACCAGCGGCCCTGGTAAAGCAGGCGGCCCAGTTTCAGGCCGTTCATGCGGTACTGCTCGATAGTGTCCTCGTTGTGGATGCCGGTCACCAGGCGCTCGTAGGCGATGTGCAGCAGCGCGAGACCCGGGGCCTCGTAGATGCCGCGGCTCTTGGCCTCGATGATGCGGTTTTCGATCTGGTCGCTCATGCCCAGGCCGTGGCGGCCGCCGATGCGGTTGGCTTCCAGGATCAGCTCCACCGGGTCGGTGTATTCCTTGCCGTTCAGGGCCACGGGCTGGCCTTCGTTGAACGTGACGGACACTTCCTCGGCCTTGACTTCGACCTCTGGCTTCCAGAACGCCACGCCCATGATGGGGTTGACGATGCGGATGCCGCTGTTCAGAAACTCCAGGTCTTTGGCCTCGTGCGTGGCGCCCAGCATGTTGCTGTCGGTGCTGTAGGCCTTTTCGGCGCTCATCTTGTAGCCAAAGCCTTCTTTGGTCATGAAAGCCGACATTTCGGCGCGGCCGCCGAGCTCGTCGATGAACTGCTGGTCCAGCCAGGGCTTGTAGATCTTGAGCAGCGGGTTGGTGAGCAGGCCGTAGCGGTAAAACCGCTCGATGTCGTTGCCCTTGAAGGTCGAGCCGTCGCCCCAGATGTGGACGTCGTCCTCCTTCATGGCCGACACCAGCATGGTGCCCGTGACGGCACGGCCCAGCGGCGTGGTGTTGAAGTAGGTCACCCCGGCGGTGCTGATGTGAAAGGCGCCGGCCTGCAGCGCGGCGATGCCTTCGTGGGCCAGTTGCGTGCGGCAGTCGATCAGGCGGGCGGCCTCGGCGCCATATTCCATGGCCTTGCGCGGGATGGCGTCGTAGTCGGGCTCATCGGGCTGGCCCAGGTTGGCCGTGTAGGCGTAGGGCAGGGCGCCCTTGTTCTTCATCCAGCGCAGGGCCGCGCTGGTGTCCAGGCCACCGGAAAACGCGATGCCGACCTTCTGGCCGAGGGGGAGGTGTTGGAGGATGGTTGCCATGGAATTTTCTCAAAAATGATAGCTGCTTGCGCTTGCTGCATAAGCGCTAGAGGCCAAAAATGCTCTGAATTTCAGCCGAAATGGCAGATGTAGTGATAGGCCTCGGTCACGCGGATGTCGAACTTCGAGTTGCCCGGCACGCTGAATTGCTCGCCCGCGCCAGACTTCACCCAGATGTCGGAGCCGTCGAGCTTGTATTCGCACGAACCGCCCACGCCTTCCATGATCTCGGGCGCGCCGGTGTTGAACGTCAGCGTGGCGGGCAGGATCACGCCCACCGACTTCTTCGTGCCGTCGGGGAAGGTGATGCCGTGGCTCACGCACTTGCCGTCGAAATACACACTGGCCTTGGTCGTGACGGACACGCCGTCGATTTTTTCGGTGGTCATGGTTGCGCGGGTAGATAGATTGTGGGAAACCCAAGATTTTAGGGCAGGGGGCGTGGCCGCAGGGCGGCGTCGTCCGCGCTGGCTGGGGTTTGCTGGCGTGGCGGGCAAAAAAAAGAGCCCCATGCAGGGGCTCGGGTGCCGCTGGGCGCTGGATGCTGTTCAGCGCCAGTAAGGGTTGCGGTGGGCCGGGTAGTAGGGGCGGCCATAGCCGTATTCGATCACCGTGACTGGCGGGCTCGCGTAGGTAGGTTGCGCCGGATAGGCGGGCTGGGCCGTGTAAGTGGACGTGACCACCCCGGGCTGCGAATACACACCCTGTGGTCCATAAGAATTGGGCTGGGTGGAATAGTTTTGTCCCGGGTTGCCGTTCAGCGGCTGGACGCTGACGGGGATCCAGCCACCCGGATCGGTTGGGGTGCGGGTGCTGTACTGGCGTCCGGCATATTCATACACCACGTCGTAACCCATGGTGCGGTTCTCGTAATACGTCTCGGTGGTGCAGCGCTGCACGTTCTGGTATTGGGGCTGGCCGCTGCCTTCAATCTGGTTGCCCAGCACGGCGCCGCCGATGAGGCCTATGGCGGTGGCTGCCGCGCGCCCGCCGCCATGGCCCACCGCGTTGCCGGCCGCGCCACCGGCAATGGCACCCAGCAAAGCGCCAGCGCCCGAGTTGCGCGAGCCGCTGTAAACGGTTTCGTTTCCGCACACCTGCTGCGGAATGCCCACTTGCTGCACCACGGGCGTGGCCGACAGCACGCGGCCTTGTTCCTGTGCGGCTGCGAAAGTGGCCACGGCGGCCAGAACGGAAAATAGGGCGATCTTTTTCATGGGAAAACTCCTGACGGTTCGGTGCATAACGCACCAGACCGAGAAAAAGTTGAGGCGCACCGCGTCAATCCCCCTGCACGGGCCGGTAAAACTGCGTAAAGATCAGCGCGGCAATTCGCCGGTTTGGCCGGTTCAGCCGGTTCATTCGCTGGACAGCGTTTTCTGCAATTCTTGCCACTGCGCTGCATCAAAGCCGACCGTGATGGTGCGGCGCTCGCCCCGGTTCCACTCGACCACCGGGCGCTTGATGGTGCTGGGCTGCGCCTGCATCAGTGCGCTGGCGCTGGCGTCGTCCTGCACGGCCGCCTGGGTGCCTGGGTCGAGCTTGCGCCAGGTGGTGCCCTGCCGGTTCACCAGCTTTTGCCAGCCTGCGGCGGCCAGCCAGTCGGGCAGGCGTTCGGCGGGAACGCCCTGTTTCTTGAAGTCGTGGAAGGCATATTCCAGCCCCTGGTCGGTGAGCCAGGCGCGCGCCTTTTTGACCGTGTCGCAGTTGGGGATTCCGTACAGAGTGATGTGAGGTGTCTTCATGGCCGCCATCATGCGCGAAGGTGTGCCTCGGCGACAATTGCCAGGGTATGCACACCAAAATCCACACCCTGGAAGGCTGGCTCCGCCATTGCGAGCAGCTGCACCCTCAGAACATCGACATGGGCCTGGACCGGGTTCGTGAAGTGGCCACCCGCATGGGCCTGCGTTTTGACTGCCCGGTGATCACCGTGGCCGGCACCAATGGCAAGGGCTCCACCTGCGCCATGCTGGAGGCCGTGGCCCAGCAGGCGGGTTTTCGCACCGGGGTGTACACATCGCCGCACCTGGTGCATTTTGAAGAGCGCTGCCGGGTGCATGGCGAGGCCGTGAATGCTTCTGATCTGATAGCGCACTTTGAAGCCGTGGAAAGCGCCAGAACGCAAAATGGCAATGATGTTTCGCTCACGTACTTCGAGTTCACCACGCTGGCCATCCTGCGGCTGATGAGCCACGCCCTGCTGGATGTGGCCATCCTGGAGGTGGGGCTGGGCGGCCGGCTCGATGCCACCAACATCATCGATGCCGATTGCGCCATCATCACCAGCATCGACATCGACCACACCGAATACCTGGGGCCGGACCGCGAAAGCATCGGTCGCGAAAAGGCCGGCATCATGCGCACGGGCCGCCCGGTGGTCGTGAGCGATCCCATGGCGCCGCAAAGCGTGATCGACCATGCGCGTGAAATGGGGGCCGACCTCTGGCGTTTTGGCCACGATTTCAATTTTTCGGGCGACAAGCAGCAGTGGAGCTGGGCCGGGCGGGGCCGGCGCTATGCCGGGCTGGCCTACCCGGCGCTGCGCGGGGCCAACCAGCTGGTGAATGCGTCGGGGGTGTTGGCGGCGTTTGAAGCGCTGCGCACGCGCCTGCCCGTGACGGCGCAGGCCGTGCGCAATGGTCTGGCGCTGGTGGAATTGCCGGGTCGTTTCCAGATCGTGCCCGGGCAGCCCACGCTGGTGCTGGACGTGGCACACAACCCCCATTCCGTGGCGGCGCTGACGGCCAACCTGGATGCCATGGGCTATTTTCCGGCCACGCACGCCGTGTTTGGCGCCATGGCCGACAAGGACCTCGCGCCCATGCTGGCCAAGGTGGGGCCGCTGGTGGACCACTGGTATTTCACCGATCTGCCCACGCCACGGGCCGAAACAGGTGCGGTGTTGCAGCAGAAATGGAACGCGCTGCAGATGGTGTCGGGTGGCCGGCGCCAGGTGACCACCAGTGTCCACGCCGACCCGCTGCAGGCCTTGCAGGCGGCGGTGGTCGCGGCAGACCCCGCTGATAGAATCGTGGTCTTTGGCTCGTTTTACACGGTGGGTGGTGTGCTGATCAATGGAATCCCCCGCCTGCACGCCAAGCATCTGGGCGCATAAGCTCCGCACAAGTCCCTATTCCATGGCATTTTTCAAGTTTCGGTGGCCGGGTCAGAGTGAACAGGCTGACAAGCCGGGCAAGCGCTCCCGTTCGCCCCAGGCAGAGAGCATTGAGGCTATGCGCCGGCGCGCAAGGCATCGGCTCATTGGCGCTGCGGTGCTGGTCTTGCTCGGTGTGGTGGGTTTCCCGCTGCTGTTTGATACCCAACCGCGGCCCATTCCGGTGGATATTCCCATCGAGATCCCCGACCGCAACAAGGTGGCGCCGCTGGTTGTGCCCGCCGGCACGCCTGATTCTGCGTCATCGCGGCCCGCTGTGCCGCCGCTCAAGGCGCCCGCGGCAGCCGCGCCAGCGCCTGAGCGCAGCGCTGCTGCGGCCGGCCTGGGGGATGGCGAAGAGCTGGTGGCAAGCAGCCGCAGTGCTGTCAAGGAGTCGGCCGGCGAATCCGCCACTGCAAAGGCCATCGCCAAACCCGAAGTCAAGCCCAAGGCCGTGGCGGTTCCCGAACCAAAGCCGGAACCCAAACCCAAGCCTGATGCCAAATCACCATCGGCCCCCGAACCCAAGCCGGCAGTGGCCGAAGACGCCGCCCGCGCCCGTGCCTTGCTGGAAGGGCGCGCGGTGCAGCCCGCTGCCGGTGCACAGGCCGAGGATGGGCGCTTCATCGTCCAGGTGGGCGCTTTTGCCGATGCCGACAAGGCCCGCGAGGCGCGCACCAGGCTGGAGCGGGCCGGGCTCAAAACTTATACCCAGGTGGTGGATACCAAGGATGGCAAGCGTGTGCGGGTGCGTGTGGGGCCGCTGGCCAGCCGGGCCGAGGCCGACAAGGCTGCCAGTCGCATCAAGGGACTGGGGTTGACGGCCTCGGTGTTGACGCTGTAGCCGCAGTCGGCTGCAGGGTTGCTTGCATACCAAATCGCACACCGTGGCATCGCTGGACTGGATTTTTGCGGCAATTTTGCTGGCATCGATGGCCATTGGCGCCTGGCGCGGCCTGGTGTTTGAGGTGTTGTCGGTGGCAGGTTGGGTGGCGTCGTTTTTTGTGGCCCAGTGGTTTGCCTCCGACATGGCGGCGTTACTGCCTTTGGGGGGGAGCGAAGGGGCACTGCGCTATGCGGCGGGCTTTATCGTGGTTTTTGTCGGCGCTGTGTTTGCCTGCGGTTTTCTGGCCTGGCTGGCCAAGAAACTGGTGGACGCCATGGGGTTGCGTCCGGCGGACCGAACGCTGGGGGCCTTGTTTGGCGTGGTGCGGGGCCTGGTGTTGCTGCTGGCAGTGGCCGTGGTGGTGGGCTTGACGCCCCTGCACGAGGCTGCGTGGTGGCAGGCGTCGTACAGCGCACCGGTGCTGGGTGGCTTGCTCAAGAGCCTGAGGCCGGCATTGCCCGAAGAATTTGCAAGGCATTTGCCTTCATGACAGGGTGGCGGCCACAAGCTGCTGCCGAGAAAATTGGCGCGGGATGTTCCCGCAAATGGATGGAATCGAACTATGTGTGGAATCGTCGGCGTCGTCAGCGCAGCGCCCGTCAACCAGCTGATTTATGACGCCTTGCTGCTGCTGCAGCACCGGGGCCAGGATGCCGCAGGCATCGTGACCCAGCAGGGCCGCAAATTCTTCATGCACAAGGCCAAGGGCATGGTGCGCGATGTGTTTCGCACGCGCAATATGCGGGCCTTGCCAGGCAATGTGGGGCTGGGCCAGGTGCGCTACCCCACGGCCGGCAACGCCTTCAGCGAAGAAGAGGCGCAACCGTTTTATGTGAACGCGCCGTTTGGCATCGTGCTGGTGCACAACGGCAACCTGACCAATGCGCTGTCCCTGCGCAACGAGCTCTTTCAGACCGACCATCGGCACACCAATACCGACAGCGATTCGGAAGTGTTGCTCAACGTGTTTGCCCACGAACTTGAACGCGCCACCCGGGGTGTGCCGCTGCAGCCCGAGGACGTTTTTACGGCGGTGCGTGCCGTGCACAAGCGCATCAAGGGCTCGTATGCCGTCATCGCCCTGATCGCTGGGCATGGTCTGCTGGCTTTCCGCGACCCCCACGGTATCCGCCCGCTGGCCATGGGGCGCAGCCAGGATGGCACCGTGATGGTGGGTAGCGAATCGGTGGCGCTGGAAGGCACCTCGCATGTTTTCGAACGCAACATCGATCCGGGCGAGGCCATCTTCATCACGCTCGACGGCACGGTGCATGCGCGCCAGTGCGCGGAAAATCCGCAGCTGAACCCCTGCATTTTCGAGTTTGTCTATCTGGCGCGGCCGGATTCGGTGCTTGACGGTATTTCGGTTTACCAGGCGCGGCTGAATCTTGGCGAGGCGCTGGCCAAACGGGTGGTGTCCACCGTGCCACCGAACGAGATCGATGTGATCATTCCCATCCCAGAGTCGAGCCGCCCCAGCGCAACCCAGCTGGCGCATCTGCTGGGCATTCCGTACCGCGAGGGCTTCGTCAAGAACCGCTACGTGGGCCGCACCTTCATCATGCCCGGCCAGGGCGTGCGCAAGAAGTCTGTGCGCCAGAAACTCAATGTGATCGGCAGCGAATTCAAGGGCCGCAACGTGCTGCTGGTGGATGACTCCATCGTGCGTGGCACGACCTCGCGCGAGATCGTGCAGATGGCGCGCGACGCCGGTGCCCGCAAGGTGTATCTGGCCAGCGCTGCGCCCCCAGTGCGCTACCCCAATGTGTACGGGATTGACATGCCCACCAGCAGCGAACTGGTGGCCCATGGCCGCACGGTGGAAGAGGTGCGCCAGGCCATTGGCTGTGATGCGCTGATCTACCAGGACGTGGATGGCATGAAGCGGGCCGTCGGTGCCCTCAATTCCGCCATTGCGGGGTTTGATGCCTCGTGTTTCGACGGTGTCTATGTCACCGGAGACATCACGGCGGACGATATTGCGCGCCTCAACGAAGGCCGCGTGGGTGGGGAGGAGGGCGAAGAAGACACTTCCCGCCTGGCGCTGCCCAACGCGCAGGTTGCCTGACACGACGATTGCAGGCCGGGCTTCCTCATGAGCCTGTGCATGCTGCCCCTATTGCAGACCAAGACCACCAAGCCGGGGCGATGCGCCCGGCCTACCTGCCATGACTGAACAGAGTTTCCCCGTGCATGTGCGCACCCGTTTCGCACCATCGCCTACTGGCTTCATTCACCTGGGCAATATCCGCTCGGCGCTCTATCCGTGGGCGTTTGCGCGCGCCACGGGCGGGGATTTCATCTTGCGCATTGAAGATACCGACCTGGAGCGCTCCAGCCAGGCGGCAGTGGATGTGATCATTGAAGGCATGGCCTGGCTGGGGCTGGACCATGATGAAGGTCCGTTCTACCAGATGCAACGCATGGACCGGTACAAGGAAGTGCTGGCTCAGTTGCAGGCCACAGGCCATGTGTACCCCTGCTACATGAGCGTGGCCGAGCTCGATGCCTTGCGCGAAAAGCAGATGGCCGCCAAGGAAAAGCCCCGCTATGACGGCACCTGGCGCCCAGAGGCGAGCAAGACCCTGCCGCCCGTGCCCGAGGGTGTCCAGCCCGTGCTGCGCTTCAAGAACCCGCAAGGCGGCGTGGTGGCATGGGACGACAAGGTCAAGGGCCGTATCGAGATCAGCAACGACGAACTGGACGACCTGGTGATTGCGCGCCCTGACGGCACGCCCACCTACAACTTCTGCGTAGTGGTGGACGATATCGACATGGCCATCACCCATGTGATCCGCGGGGATGACCATGTGAACAACACGCCGCGCCAGATCAACATCTTCCGCGCCCTGGGCAAGGAACCGCCGGTGTATGCCCACCTGCCCACCGTGCTCAACGAGCAGGGCGAGAAGATGAGCAAGCGCAACGGCGCCAAGCCCGTCACGCAATACCGCGACGAGGGTTACTTGCCAGACGCCATGGTGAACTACCTGGCGCGCCTGGGCTGGAGCCATGGGGACGACGAAATTTTCAGCCGCGGGCAGTTTCTGCAGTGGTTCAACCTGGACCATCTGGGGCGCAGCGCCGCGCAGTTTGATGAAGCCAAGCTGCGCTGGGTGAATGCCCAACACCTCAAGGCCATGGCCGATGATGCGCTGGCGGCACTGGTCGCCCCCCAGCTGGAAAAGCGCGGCATTGCTGCGGCAGACCTGGCCGATGGCCGTCTGCCACGTATCTGTGCACTGTTCAAAGACCGGTGCGATACCACGGTGGCCCTCGCGGACTGGGCCTTTGTGTTCTATGGGCCCGTTTCGGTCCTGGAGGCAGAGCGCGCACAGCATGTGACCGATGCCATCGCTCCTGCTCTGGATGCGCTGGCCGATGCGTTGTCCGCATCCGAATGGGACAAAGCGTCTATCAGTGCGGCCTTCAAGCAGGTGTTGACGGCGCAGGGGCTGAAGATGCCGCAGCTGGCCATGCCGGTGCGGGTTCTGACCGTCGGATCGGCCCACACGCCATCGGTCGATGCGGTGCTGGAACTGGTCGGACGCGAAAAAGTTGTAGCGCGTTTGCGAAACCGCTAAAAATCTGTCTATAATTCAAGGCTCAGATGATGACAACGGTTGCAGTGTGATCGAGGTTGTCAAGTGGGGGTATAGCTCAGCTGGGAGAGCGCTTGCATGGCATGCAAGAGGTCATCGGTTCGATCCCGTTTACCTCCACCAAAGTTTGTTGATAGATACGGTTAGTTCCAAGGTTTTGACCCCATCGTCTAGAGGCCTAGGACATCACCCTTTCACGGTGAGTACCGGGGTTCGAATCCCCGTGGGGTCGCCAAGTTGTAGCGCTTGGCTTGTGTGAAGAATGCAAGCAAAAGCTGCCTGCCAGGAGTGGTAGTTCAGTTGGTTAGAATACCGGCCTGTCACGCCGGGGGTCGCGGGTTCGAGTCCCGTCCACTCCGCCAGTCAAAAGCCCTTGCAGGTCTTTGATGTGCAAGGGTTTTTCTTTGGTGAGAACCAGAGAAATTTTGGGGGTATAGCTCAGCTGGGAGAGCGCTTGCATGGCATGCAAGAGGTCATCGGTTCGATCCCGTTTACCTCCACCAAAGTTTGTTGATAGATACGGTTAGTTCCAAGGTTTTGACCCCATCGTCTAGAGGCCTAGGACATCACCCTTTCACGGTGAGTACCGGGGTTCGAATCCCCGTGGGGTCGCCAAGTTGTAGCGCTTGGCTTGTGTTGAAAAGATGCAAGCAAAAGCTGCCTGCCAGGAGTGGTAGTTCAGTTGGTTAGAATACCGGCCTGTCACGCCGGGGGTCGCGGGTTCGAGTCCCGTCCACTCCGCCAGATCAAAACCGCTGCAGTCGCAAGGCTGCAGCGGTTTTTTTATGGGCAATTTGTTCAATAAAGATCCCGCAGCCTTTGCAGCTCCAGGATTTGAGCCAAATACGCTTGCAGCGCTTTATGGGTAAGCGCTGGGAGCTATAAATACAGTAGCATTTGTGTTCAGCGAGGAGCCAGACGAATGGCACCATCCAGACGAATTACCTCGCCGTTGAGCATGTCGTTTTCAAAGATGTGCTGCACCAGCTTGGCATAGTCCTGCGGCGTGCCCAGGCGGCTGGGGAAGGGCACGCCAGCGGCCAGCGCGTCCTGCACTTCCTGCGGCATGCCAAACAGCATGGGCGTGCCGAAGATGCCGGGGGCGATGGTCATGTTGCGGATGCCGCTCCTGGCCAAGTCGCGGGCGATGGGCAGTGTCATGCCCACCACGCCGCCCTTGGAGGCGGAATAAGCGGCCTGGCCAATCTGGCCGTCGTAGGCTGCCACGCTGGCGGTGGAAATCAACACACCGCGCTCGCCGGTGGCCTCGGGTTCGTTCTTGCACATGGCCTCAGCGGCCAGGCGGATCATGTTGAAGCTGCCAATCAGGTTGACCGTGATGGTCTTGCTGAACACGGCCAGCGCATGCGCGCCGTTCTTGCCAACGGTTTTCTCGGCGGGGGCGATGCCAGCGCAGTTCACCAGGCCCATCAGCTTGCCCAGCGATACCGCCTTGGCTACCACGGCCTGGCCGTCGGCCTCGTTGCTCACATCGCACTTCACGAAGGCGCCGCCAATTTCCTGGGCCACGGCCTCGCCTTTTTCTGCCTGCATGTCGGCAATGACCACAGTGCCGCCCTGCGCGGCCAGCATGCGCGCCGTGCCTTCGCCCAAGCCCGACGCGCCGCCGGTCACGATGAATACTTTGCCCTTGATTTCCATGTTCTGTCTCCAGTGAGTGACGTTGACGTTTACGTCAATTATCACCGAAGGATTCACGCCCCGACGGGCAAAAAAATGCCCGGGCAGTGCCGGGCAGGATTCGAATGCCCCTCAAAAGGGGGTGTTCGCAGGGGCTGGTTTATTGAAAACCCACGCGGTCCAGCATTTGCTGCACCTTGGTGATGTTGGCACCCACCGCGCTGATCGGAATGGTTTCGCTCTTGAAAGGCTGGCCCTGCGTCATGGCCTTGAGCGCCGGATTTTCGATGTTCAGCCCTTTGGCTGCAGGCCATTCGTTGTTGCCATTGGCAAAATAATTCTGCGCATCGGCGCTGGCCAGGTATTCGAGAAACTTCACGGCGTTGGCCTGGTTCTTGGCATGGCGGGCCACGGCGCCGCCGGCAATGTTCATGTGCGTGCCCCAGGACTGCTGGTTAGGAAACACCACGCCCACCTTGTTGACCACGGCCACATCTTCGGGCTTGTTGGAGCGCATCATGCGCGCCAGGTAATAGCTGTTGGTGACGGCAATGTCGCACTCACCAGAAGCCACGGCCTTGATCTGGTCGGTGTCGCCGCCCTTGGGCGCGCGGGCCAGGTTGGCCACCATGCCCTTGAGCCAGGCCTCGGCCTTCTGTTCGCCAAGGTGTTCTGTCACGGCGCCAAACAGGCTCAGGTTGTAAGGGTGCGAACCCGATCGAATGCACAGCTTGCCCTTGTTCTTGGGATCGGCCAGTTCTTCATAGGTATCCACATCGCTTTTTTGAACCCTGACCTTGTTGAACACAATCAGTCGCGCACGGGTGGACAGGCCAAACCACGAGATGCCGCCATCGGCGGCCGGCAGGCTGCGCAAGTTGGCGGGAATGGCGTCTTCGAGCACCTTGGAGCGGATTGGTTGGAACAGGCCGTCCATTTCTCCCCGGTAAAGCCGGGCTGCATCCACCAGCAGGATCACATCTGCGGGCGATGCCGAGCCTTCTGCTTTCAGCCGCGCCAGAATGCCCGCATCGTCCGCGTCCACCCGGTTGATCTTGATGCCGGTGGCCTTGGTAAAGCCGGTGTACAGGGCTTCATCGGTGGAATAGTGGCGCGCCGAGTAAAGGTTGACCACCTGTTCCTGGGCGATGGCGGCACCCGCTGCAGCAGCCAGGGCACAGGCGGTGAGCAGGGCTTTGACGGTCTTCGACATGGAATACATCTCTGGAGGTTGGAAACGATGGATGTTAAGGCAAACGCGAATTATTCGCAATAATCCATGCTCCGAGTCAGTGCATACCTAGCCGGAGCAGGCCTGGCCCCCGTGGATGCGCAGGCTACGGGTCTTCGGGTTGCCACGCGGTGGCGGTAGTATCCGGTAACAACTCAACGCCTTCCTTGCTTGCCCGAGGTGAGTGCGCACTGCCGAATGGACAAGACAAACCTCTCCGAAAGCGACATCTGCGACAAATTCATCCGGCCCGCCATGGTGGACGCGGGATGGAGCGGTCAGGACCAGATCTTCCGTGAATACCCCTTGCGCGCCGGGCGTGTCGTGGTGCGCGGCAGCAAGGCCTATCGCGACAAGAGCACGGTGCTGCGCGCCGACTACGCGCTGTTCTACAAGGCCAACATTCCGCTGGCTGTCGTTGAAGCCAAAGACAACAAGCACGCCATTGGTGCCGGCATGGGGCAGGCCCTGCAATACGCCCAGTTGCTGGATGTGCCATTCAGCTTTGCCAGCAACGGCGACGGCTTTGTGTTCCGCGATGCCACCCTGGCCACCGGCGTGCTGGAGCAAAACCTCAGCCTCGAAGAATTCCCCTCGCCGCAAGAGCTGTGGCGCCGCTACTGCGCCTGGAAAGGCTGGACTGCCGAGCAAAGCCGCGTCGCCGGTTTTGACTACGCCCCCAACAAAACCCCGCGCTACTACCAGCTCAACGCCGTCAACCGCGCGGTCGAAGCCATTGCCGCCGGGCAAAACCGCGTGTTGCTGGTCATGGCCACCGGCACGGGCAAAACTTACACCGCCTTCCAGATCATCTGGCGCCTGTGGAAGAGCGGCGCCAAAAAGCGCATCCTGTTCCTGGCCGACCGCAACATCCTCATCGACCAGACCATGGTCAACGACTTTCGCCCCTTCAAGGGCGCCATGGCCAAGCTCAGCCCCAACGCCAAAGGGGTGGAACGCGTCGATGCGCAGGGCACCGTGTCGGTTGAAGACGTTCAGCTCGCCGTCAACAAAACCACCAAACTGGTGGACAAAAGCTACGAGATTTACCTCTCGCTCTACCAGGCCGTCACCGGCACCGAGGAAGAGCGCAACATCTACAAGCAGTTCAGTCCCGACTTTTTCGACCTCATCGTGGTGGACGAATGCCACCGAGGCAGCGCCGCCGAAGACTCTGCCTGGCGCGACATCCTCACCTACTTTGCCAGCGCCACGCAAATCGGCCTGACCGCCACGCCCAAGGAAACCAAGGACGTTTCCAATACTGATTACTTTGGTGAACCCGTCTATACCTACAGCTTGAAGCAAGGCATTGAAGACGGCTACCTGGCCCCCTACAAGGTCATCCGCGTCGATCTGGACAAAGACACCTTCGGCTGGCGCCCCACGGCGGGCATGACCGACAAACACGGCCACGCCATCGAAGACCGCATCTACACCGGCGCCGACATGAACCGCAAGCTCGTGCTGGAGCAGCGCGACATGGCCGTGGCCGCCAAGATCACCGAATATTTGAAGGCCACCGACCGCTACGCCAAGACCATCGTGTTTTGCGAAGACATCGACCATGCCGCCCGCATGCGCCAGGCCCTGAGCAACGCCAACGCCGACCTGTGCGCCACCCAGCCCAAATACGTGGTGCAAATCACCGGCGACAACACCGAAGGCAAGCTGGAGCTCGACAACTTCATCGACCCCGAAAAAACCTACCCCGTCATCGCCACCACCTCCAAGCTCATGAGCACCGGGGTCGATGCGCAAACCTGCAAGCTCATCGTGCTCGACCAGGGCATCAAGTCGATGACCTTGTTCAAGCAGATCATTGGCCGTGGCACCCGCCTGCGCGAAGACCTGGGCAAAACCTGGTTCACCATCCTCGACTTCAAGCGCGCCACCGAGCTGTTTGCCGACAAAGACTTTGACGGCGAGCCCGTGCAAATCTACGAACCCGGCAGCGGCGAGCCCGTGGCCCCGCCCGATGCGCCCGCGATCTCCGATCCATCCCAACCCGTTCAGCCTGTCGAAGGCCCGGCGCACGACCCGCTGGGCCCCTTCGCGGGCGGCAGCGGCGCAGCGGACGGCCCCAAAAAATACATCCTCGGCAACAACGTCACCGTGATGATTGCCCGCGAGCGCGTGCAATACCTCAACGCCCAGGGCCAGCTCATCACCGAAAGCCTGCGCGACTACACCCGCATCAACCTGAAGAAGCGCTTTGACTCGCTCGACCAGTTCCTGCAAGCCTGGCAGCAGGCCGACCGCAAGGCCGCCTTGCTGCAAGAACTGGAAGGGCAGGGCGTGCTGCTCGAAGCCCTGGCCGACGAGGTGGGCAAAGACTTGGACCCCTTCGATTTGCTGCTGCACGTCGCCTACGACCAGCCCCCGCTCACCCGCCGCGAACGCGCACGCCGCGTGCAAAAGCGCAACGTCTTCACCCACTACGGCCCCGTGGCCCGCAAGGTGCTGGAGGCCCTGCTCGACAAATACGCCGACGAAGGCATCGCCACCATCGAGAGCAACGACGTCTTCAAGATCCAGCCCTTCTCCGACCTGGGCAGCCCCTCGGAACTGGTGCGCAGCTTTGGCGGCCGCCCGCAATATCTGAGTGCGCTACAAAACCTGGAGCGCGAGCTGTACGCTACACCCCCGGCTGCTTGACCGTGGCAGCCTAATCACTCTGTTTTTGATAGCTGCTAGCGCTTATCCCATAAGCGCTAGAGCCCATTTTTGCTCAAAGTCTGCAACCCATGTCCAACCTCACCCCCGTCATCAAATCCATCCAGGACATCATGCGCCAGGACAGCGGCGTCGATGGCGACGCCCAGCGCATCAGCCAACTCACCTGGCTGCTGTTTTTGAAAGTATTTGACGCGCTCGAAGAAGAGCTCGAACTCACGCGCGACCACTACCAAAGCCCCATCCCCGAGGCCATGCGCTGGCGTGCCTGGGCCGCCAACCCCGAAGGCATCACCGGCGATGCACTGCTCGATTTTGTCGATAACCAGCTCTTTGCCACCCTCAAAAGCCTCAGCGCCGACCCCGCGCGCAACCCGCGCGGCTACGTCGTGCGCGGCGTGTTTGAAGACGCCTACAACTACATGAAAAGCGGCCACCTGCTGCGCCAGGTGGTCAACAAACTGGGCGCCATCGACTTCAACCGCCAGTCTGAACGCCACCAGTTCAACGACCTCTACGAAAAAATCCTCAAAGACTTGCAAAGCGCCGGCAACGCGGGCGAGTTCTACACCCCCCGCGCCGTCACCCAGTTCATGGTGGACATGGTCAACCCCCAGCTCGGCGAGGTGGTGCTCGACCCGGCCACGGGCACCGGCGGCTTCCTGGTGTGCGCCATCGAGCACCTGCGCAAACAGGTGCACAACACCGAACAAGAAACCGTGCTGCAAAACAGCATTCGCGGCGTCGAGAAAAAGCAGATGCCCCACATGCTCTGCGTCACCAACCTGCTGCTGCACGGCATCGAGGTGCCCAGCCACATCCGCCACGACAACACCCTGGTGCGCCCCCTGCGCGACTACACCGCCGCCGACCGCGTGGACGTGGTGCTCACCAACCCGCCCTTTGGCGGCGTGGAAGAGCCCGGCATCGAACAAGGCTACCCCGCCGACGTGCGCACCAAAGAGACCGCCGACCTCTTCCTCGTGCTCATCAAGCACATCCTCAAAACCAACGGCCGCGCCGCCCTGGTGCTGCCCGACGGCACCCTGTTTGGCGAGGGCGTCAAAAGCCGCATCAAAGAGCAACTGCTGGCGGAATGCAACCTGCACACCATCGTGCGCCTGCCCAACGGCGTGTTTGCGCCCTACACCGGCATCAAAACCAACCTGCTGTTCTTCACCAAGGGCCAGCCCACGCAGCACGTTTGGTACTACGAACACCCCTACCCGCCGGGCGTCAAAAACTACAACAAGACCAAACCCATCCGCATCGAAGAATTCGACGCCGAAAAAGCCTGGTGGGGCACCGAGGCCGATGGCTTTGCCGCCCGCGTAGAAAACGAGCGCGCCTGGCGGGTCAATCTGGAGCAAATCAAGGCCGCCAACTGGAACCTCGACCAGAAGAACCCCCACGTCGGCGAACAAACCAGCCACGACCCCGACGAACTGCTGGCCCAGCACGCCCGCCTGCAGGCCGAGGCCCAGGCGCTGCGCGACGAACTCAAGGGCATCCTGGCGCAGTCGCTGGGTTGAAAATAACCAAGTAGGTTAAAATTCATGGGAAAGAGCACACCGCATTGCAAGCTAACCGTCGTTCAGGGT
This sequence comes from Acidovorax sp. T1, assembly GCF_002176815.1. Classification (NCBI taxonomy): domain Bacteria; kingdom Pseudomonadati; phylum Pseudomonadota; class Betaproteobacteria; order Burkholderiales; family Comamonadaceae; genus Acidovorax; species Acidovorax sp. T1. The sequence goes on from NZ_CP021648.1 coordinate 1,516,244, forward strand.
TTGGTTCAGGCCGGTGCCGTGCGTGCCACGGGTAGCGCATTTGTCGGTGCGCGTGAACTGGGCATCAACGACCTTGCGGGCATGTGCGCCGTGGTCATGTCGCTGACCAGTGCCGACTTTTACAAAAGCATGACGACCCATGCAGACCACCGAATCTGGCAAGACGTGTACCGCGCACGCACGGCCTGGGGCCAGGCGGTGTATCTGAAACTGACCGTCATTGACGATGTATTGATTGTTTGCTTCAAGGAGCTCTGACATGAAATGTCCCGTGTGCGGCGCCGCCGAACTGATTCATGACACCCGTGACGAAACCTATACCTACAAAGGCGAAACCACGGTGATTCCTGCCGTCACCGGTGATTACTGCCCCGCGTGCAGCGAGGTTTTGCTAGACCGCGAGCAGGGCGACCGCTACAGCGAACTGGTGGGCGCTTTCCAGCGCCAGGTCAACGCGGCCTTCGTCGCCCCCGGCTACATCACCGAGGTGCGCAAAAAACTCGCCCTCGACCAACGCGAAGCCGCCGAAATATTTGGCGGCGGCGTCAACGCTTTCTCGCGCTATGAAACCGGCAAAACCAAGCCCCCGCTGGCGCTGGTCAAGCTGCTGAAAGTGCTGGACCGCCACCCGGAACTGCTCGCCGAAGTGCGGTCTTGAAGCAGTGGGGGGCCACAACACGTTTCCAATGAAAAACAGTCGTTTCTCATTTGAAAACATCCCCGTCGCTTTCCGAGCTGCTGCTCCCCCAGCAATAGCGGCGCAAGGTGCTGGCGTTTGTTTTTATGCAAAATCGGGCTCTAGCCCATACAGATCAAGCGCATGCTGCTATCAAATTTAGATTTACTGGCCACCGCCCCCGGCGGCGTGGCGCGTCTGCGTGAACTCATCCTGACCCTGGCCGTGCAAGGCAAGCTGGTGCCGCAAGACCCGGCCGATGAACCGGCGGGTGTGCTGCTGCAGAAGATTCGGGCGGAGAAGGATCGGCTGATTGCCGAGGGGAAATCCAAGCGGGACAAGCCGCTGGCGGAGATTGCGGAGGAGGAAAAGCCGTTTGAATTGCCGCAGACATGGGAGTGGGCACCGCTCGGCGAGGTAGTGGAAATAGTTCGAGGAATTACTTTTCCGGCCAATGAAAAGACCAAAGAAGAAGCGCCTGGTCGAATTGCCTGCTTGCGAACCCCGATGGCCAGGTCAAATTCCCCCACCCTTGGCCACCCCAAATTCCCCCAGGCAGGACGGTCGGATTATGACGACTCGGGTGTGATGGCGATGCGTGCAGCGGCCTCCTTGAGGCGGTAGCTCTTGCCCTCGAACTCCAGCATCGCGCAGCGGTGCATGAGGCGATCCAGGATGGTGCTGGCCATGGTGGCGTCGCCGAGGTATTTGCCCCAGTCCTGCACCACGCGGTTGGACGTGATGAGAACAGCGCGGCGCAGCTTGTAGCGCTGGTGCACGATGGCCTGTAGGACTTCAGCGGCATGCTCGCTGATGCGTCTGGCCAGGAACAGGTCATCGAGGACGAGCAGGTCCGGCGCGACCCAGTCCTTGAGCAGCTCGGTGCGCTCTGCCGTAGTGGCCAGCGCGTAACGGGCGAACTCGGTGTCGGCTTCCAGGTAACGCACGTCATAGCCCTGCAGCGTGGCCTGGTAGGCCACGGCCTTGGCCACATGGCTCTTGCCGGTGCCCGGCTTGCCGATGATCAGCGCGTTGGCCCCCTCGCCGATGAACTTCAGGGTGTGCAACTCGAAGCAGGCGCTGCGCGGCAGCTTCGGGTTGAAACGCCAGTCGAAGTCAGCCAGCGAGGGGCGCTCATCCAGACCCGAGCGCTTGAAGCGGCGCTCGGTCAGGCGAGAGCGCCGGCGGTCCAGCTCGTCTTGCAGCATGGCGGCGAAGGTCTCCAGGAAAGGCTGCTGGGCGGCCTGGGCCTGCATCACGCGGGTGGACAGGGTCTCGGCGATGCCGGACAGGCGCAGCTCGCGCAGCGCGCGTTCGATCTCGATCATGTTCATGGGCTGAACTCCCGGGTGCGTTGGTGGTGTTGTTGTTGGTGGTGGTGGTGGTGGTGGTGGTGGTGTTTGCCGTGGCGGCGGCGAGCGCGAAGAGATCGCTGTACTCCTCAGCGTCTCGGATGAGCTCATGCTGCTGCGTCAGCGCGTGGGCACCGGCGGCGGGTGCTTCGCCGCAGGTAGCCTCGATGGCCGCCATCGCCTGGGCAAAGAGGGCTTCGGTCAGCGCCAGCACGCGCTTGTAGCTGTAGACCCCTTGCTCCAGGGCCTGGGCGCAGGCGGCATTGATGCAGTGCGCCGGGTAACGGCGCATGAGTCCCACAATGCCCCAGAGCTTGCGCTGCCCGACACGACCCTCGATGGCAAAGAGCAGCTCACACAGCCGGCTGGCGTGCTCACCAATCTCGCCGGCCTGACGCAGGATCAGGCGGGTCTCGCGAGACGGATTGAACACCCGCTCCTCCATGGGCAGAATCACCGTGCCGGGACGCTCGGCCTTGGCGTGGGTGCGCAGCAAGGCACGGGTGTGCATGTCACGAATCTCGATGCGCTGGGCGTAGATGCGCACCAACACCTTGGAGCCGATGTTCGCCGGGCGAGCGGCGTAGCTGCTGTGATCCACCCGCACACAGCTGTCGTCGCAGACGGTGCGCACCGCCTCGTCGAAATACTGCATTCCCAGCACTGGCAGGGGTTTGAGGTGGCTGCGCTCTTCCTCGAACATGGCCTGCACCTGGCGTCGCTCGGTGCCGTGGATGCGCTTGGATGCCCAGCTCTTCTCCCAGTGCGCCAGGAACTCGTTCTGGGCCTCGATGGACTCAAAGCGCCGGCCCTTCAAGGCCGTGGCCTGGGTATGGCCGATGGCATGCTCCACCGTGCCCTTGCGGTTGGGGTCTCGCACCCGCGCCGGGTCGGCCACCACGCCGTAGTGCGCCAGGGCGGCGGCGTACACCGGGTTGAGATCGGGCTCGTACAGGTCGGGCTTGAGGACGCCTTCCTTCAGATTGTCCAGCACCACGTACTGGGGGCAGCCCCCGAAGTACCGCAGGGCCCGCTCGTGCAGCTCGGCCCAGATCTGCTGGCTGGACTTCCAGACCACGCACCGGAAACTGGCACGGGAATACCGCAAGGTGGCCACGAACAGGCGGGGCTTGCGGTACCGGTCGCTGCCGGGCACGCGGGTGGGCGCGCCCTCGCCGTAGTCCACCTGCATCTCCTCGCCGGGCAGGAAGGACAGGCGATCGAACTGCTCGGGCTCCTTGTGCCGCAACTTTGCACAGAAGCGTTTGACCGAGTTGTACTGGCCATCAAAGCCGTGCTGGTCGACCAGGTCCTGGTAGATGGCCGTGGCGTTTCGCTTCAGCCGCAGCTGGGCTTCGATGAACTCGCGCCAGGGTTCGCACAGGGAGGTGGCCACCGGCCCAGGAGCCGGTGGCCAGGGTGGGGGAATTTGACCTGCCGAGCCGGTGGCCACCCCGGGGGAATTTGACTGCAGTTGCTCCAGCCAGCGCTGGTGGTAGCTCCTGACCGTCTTGCGGTCGATGCCCGTGATGCGGGCGATCTCGCGTTGCGATGTGTTGCGCTCCAGCAGTGTCTCTATGGTGGCGCGTTGGTTGGACTTCAAGACATTCACTCCTTGGCCTTCCCTCGGGGAAGACTGGATCAATGTCCTGCCAACAGGTGCCGACGACGCCGGCGTTAAACCCCTATCCCCGATCAGTTCAGGTGGGGGAGTTTGAGGTGGCCATAGACGGGGGAATTTGGGTGGCCATCAGGGTGCGAACAGCGAACGTTCAAGAGCAGATTGAATGGGATGACCTGTTGTTCATCGCTGAATCGTTTGTTGGCCGAGAAGACCAAAAGCTTCAATTGCATGACATCGTTATGTCGATGGCGAACAGTCGTGAGTTGGTCGGCAAAGTGGCATTGGTGAAGCAAATTCCGCATTCCCAGGCAACTTTCGGCGGTTTTCTTGGGGTGTTGCGCCCATGGCAGCTGGAGCCACGTTTTGTCATGGCCTTATTGCGCACACCGTATGCGCGTTCGACGTTAATCGACAGTGCAAGCCAAACAACCAACATTGCCAACGTTTCGCTTGGTAAGTTGCGGCCTCTCGCTTTTCCAGTCCCACCCCTCGCCGAACAATCCCGCATCGTCACCCGCGTCGAAGAACTCATGCGCCTGTGCGATGCGTTACAGGCCAAGGGCCAGCTGCAGGCCACGCAACACGCCCAACTGGTCAGCACCCTGCTGGGCACGCTCACCGCCAGCGCCACGCCCGAAGAGCTGGCCGAAAACTGGCAGCGCGTGGCCCAGCACTTTGACCTGCTGCTGGACCGCCCAGAAGCCATCGACGCCCTGGAGCAAACCCTGCTGCAACTGGCCGTGCGCGGCCTGCTCGTGCCCCAAGACCCCACCGACGAACCCGCCAGCATCCTGCTGGCCCGCATGTGCACCGAAAAAGACCGCCTCATCGCCATCGGCCAGATCAAACGCGACAAACCCCTGCCGCCCATCACCGACGAGGAAAAGCCGTTTGAGTTGCCGGTGGGGTGGGAGTGGGTGAGGTGGGCCAACATTGCAATGAAGATTGGTGACATCGATCACAAGATGCCGTCTGAAGCTAAAGACGGGGTGCCCTACGTTTCGCCTCGAGATTTTTATGGCACGAATGACATTGACTTTGACGGCGCAAAGAGAATCGCATACAGCGACTACGTTGAGCTGGCTTCAAAAATTCGGCCAGAGGTTGGTGACCTGATTTACCCCCGATACGGAACTATCGGCGTTGTCCGGAAGGTAACTACTGATCGTGAATTTCTTGCCTCTTACTCTTGTGCGGTCATCAAAGTCCTACGCGGTTTTATAGAGCCTGACTACCAGTACCTGTTCTCTGTCTCCGGATGCGCAAAGGCGCAGGCGGCTAGCGCGACAAATAAGACTACGCAGCCAAATGTGGGCTTAAAGAGCATCCAAGAATATTTGGTGCCCCTCCCACCCCTCGCCGAACAATCCCGCATCGTCACCCGCGTCACCGCCCTGCGCCGCCTGTGCGCCGACCTGCGCCAGCGTCTGGCCGAGCGCGAGGCAGTGCAGGCCCGTCTGGCCGAGGCACTGGTGCACGAGGTGTCTTCGGTGTAAGGCAGCAAGAAAAAACCCGCCACGCCACCAGGCGTGCGGGTTTTGCGGTGTGTGGAGGCTGGCTGAAGCGCCGATTTTTTTGGCCTGCCCGGAGGGACTCGAACCCCCGACCTATAGCTTAGAAGGCTATTGCTCTATCCAGTTGAGCTACGGGCAGATGGATGTGGTGCTGGGCGCCTGGGCAGCGCTCTGAGGGGGTGAATCATACCCGGCGCGGCGCCTGCTTTAAGCGCGGGGCCGCGCACATGGCCGGAGGGCGGTGATTGCAGTTATAACGATGCATCCATCCACCGCTGGCGACTTTCGCCCCATCAGCCATGCCGCACAGCCTTAACCTGATCAACACCATCGCGGCCGCGCTGGGCCTGGCGCTGGTGTTGGGTTTTCTGGCCACGCGTGTGCGGTTGCCGGCGCTGGTGGGCTACCTGTTGGCGGGTGTGGTGATTGGCCCGTATACCCCCGGTTTTGTGGCCGATGCCGCCATGGCCAGCCAGCTGGCCGAAATCGGCGTGATGCTGCTGATGTTTGGGGTGGGGCTGCATTTCTCGCTGGGCGACCTGCTGGCGGTGCGCAAGATTGCCGTGCCTGGCGCGGTGGTGCAGATCATGGTGGCAACCGCCTTGGGCATGGCGGTGGCTTGGGGGTGGGGTTGGAACCTGGGCGGCGCGCTGGTGTTTGGCATTTCGCTGTCGGTGGCCAGCACGGTGGTGCTGCTGCGCGCGCTGGAAACCCTGGGCATTCTCGACACCTACACCGGGCGCATCGCGGTGGGCTGGCTGGTGGTGGAAGACCTGGCCATGGTGCTGGTGCTGGTGTTGCTGCCGCCGCTGTCGGGTGTGCTGGGCGGCAATGCTGCCGCAGCCACGTCGGCCAGCATCTGGCAAACGCTGGGGTGGACGCTGCTGCAGGTGGGCGGGTTTGTGGCGCTGATGCTGGTGGTGGGGCGGCGGGTGTTTCCGTGGGTGCTGTGGCAGGTGGCGCGCACGGGTTCGCGTGAGTTGTTCACGCTGTGCGTGGTGGCGGCGGCGGTGGGCATTGCGTTTGGCTCGGCCGCGCTGTTTGGGGTGTCGTTTGCGCTGGGGGCCTTTTTTGCGGGCATGGTGATGCGCGAGTCCGAGTTCAGCCACCGCGCAGCGCAAGAGTCTTTGCCGCTGCGCGATGCGTTTGCCGTGCTGTTTTTTGTGTCGGTGGGCATGCTGTTCAACCCTTCGGTGATGTGGGAGCGGCCGCTACAGGTGCTGGCGGTGGTGGCCATCATCATCGTGGGCAAGTCGCTGGCGGCGGCTGCGCTGGTGCTGGTGTTTCGGTATCCGCTGCACACGGCGCTGACGGTGTCGGCCAGCCTGGCGCAGATTGGGGAGTTTTCTTTCATCCTGGTGGGGCTGGGTGCCTCACTGGGCTTGTTGCCGCCCGAGGGCGCCAGCCTGGTGCTGGCCGGTGCGCTGATTTCGATTGCGCTCAATCCGCTGGTTTTTCGGGCCATAGCGCCCTTGCAGAAATGGCTGCTGGCGCGCTCGGCCTTGGCGCGGCGGCTGGAGCAGCGCGACGACCCGCTGGCCGAGTTGCCCACCAGCACGGACGAGCGCTATCTGGCGCGCCAGGTGGTGCTGGTGGGCTATGGCCGCGTGGGGCGGCGCGTGGCCAGCGCGCTGGCCGCGCACGATATTCCGCTGGTGGTGGCCGAGCAAAACCGTGAACTGGTGGAAAAGCTGCGCGCACAGGGCATGGCGGCCGTGTTTGGCGACGCGGTAGACCCTGCGGTGTTGATCCAGGCCCACATCGCTCGCGCCTACATGCTGGTGATTGCCACGCCCGACACGCTGAATGTGCAGCAGATCATTGCCACGGCGCGCGCGCTCAACCCGACCATCGAGACCGTGGTGCGCAGCCACGGCGAAGAAGAGGCGCACCGGCTCGAAAAAGAATGCGGCAGCACGGTGTTTCTGGGCGACGAAGCCCTGGCCCAGGCCATGGCAGGCCATGTACTGGCCCGCGCGGTTGCCCGGGGATTCAGTGCAACGGCGCCGGGGGCGCTGCATGAATCGGCTTGACTTGGCTGGATTTATAGCAAAATTGGCCTGTAGCGCTTGTGTATTAAGCGCTAGATGCTATCTTTTTTGATGTGGTTGCTGTCTGCCAGAGCGCGGCGTTTCAACACCCTTATTCGTCGCTGTCTTCAAAAACCAGTGAAGGCACCGTCATGACGCGGGCCGTGCTGGCCAGGTCGTCGATCAGGCGGTTGGCGAAGAAGCTGCTTTGGGTGTCGGGCTCCAGGGCCGCCACGGCCAGGTTGGCCAGGCCCTGGTTCAGCGGCACATAGAAGCTGCCGGCGGGCACGTCGATGGCGCGGCGCACGGGGGTTACCTGGATGCGAATGGTGCCGTCGCTGCCCGCGACGGTGCCGCGCACATCGGCGCGTTCGGTGGTTTCGCGGGCGGTTTCGCTGTAGGTGTCGGCCAGCACACCACCGGGTTCGGCGATGCGCAGCACCTGCACACCCAGCAGTTGCAGCCGCTCGACCGCCATGGTGGCGCTGGCCGCCAGCCAGTAGCCGCAAGGCCGGGCGCGTGTTTTCACGGGCTGCAGGGTGAGCGATGAATTCCAGTCCACCTTCAGGGTGCGGTCGGCGCCGGTTTCGGGGTCGAGCATGGTCAGCTCGCGCTGCGTGGGCGTGGCCTGCGCTTCCACCACCACCTGGCCTTTGCAGGCCTTGGAGGCGGTGTCGCGCACCACGAATGATCGCACTTGTTCCAGGTTGGCGGCACGCTCTGCGGTGCTGCGCAGGGCGCTGGTGATGGCGGTGACCTGGGTGTGCACGCGGCGCTGGATGTGCATGCGCCCCAGGCCCACGCCCCGGGTTTCAACCAGCAGGCTGACGCTGTTTTTCAGGCCATTGACGTTGCGCCCAGTGTCGGGCTGCGCGCCGCCCATGGAGATGCGCCTGTCGTCCGGCTGGGTGGAGGTGGTGTAGTACCAGTCGCTCGACAGGCCCTGGGACTGCAGCGCACCGAGCATGGGCTGGTGAAACCACTCCAGCGAGGCTTTGGTCAAAAATTCGGGGTAGTTGGCCGTGGTGGTGTATTGCAGCAGGGCGTCGTAGCGCTGGATAGCGTTGAACTTTTGCAGGTAGCGCCCGACCACGGTGAATTCGTGCGCATCCAGGACCACGATGGGGCGGTAATCGCGCACCACGCGCGCCAGTGCCTGGGCTTCGGGTGTTTGCAGCAGCAGGTGGTCGCGGTTCATGTCCACGCCGCTGGCCGTGGTGCGATTGCCGCTGGCTGCGCCATCGGGGTTGGCCCGGGGGATCACCACCACGTTGATGCGGTCGAGCAGGGGCTCCAGCAGGCCCTGTGCGAGTTCCCGGGCAATCACCAGCAGGGCCTCGCTGCTGGCGGGCTCGTCGCCGTGCTGCTGGCCGATGAGCACGACGGTGGAGCGGCCATTGGCCTCCAGGCTGGCGACATCGGTGCCTTTGGCGTGGGTCAGGAGCAGGCCCAGAATGGGCTCGCCGTGCTGCGACGTGCCAAGACTGAGAACGCTGGCCGTTGTTGACCCCCGTGGCGTGGCGCTGGCCACTTCGCGCAGCCACTGCCCCACTTCGGCGTTGGTGGTGAAGCTGCGCCGCTCGGGGGCAAGCCCGGGCGTGCTGTATTGGGTGGCAGGTTCGGCAAACCGCGCGGCCACGGCAGGGCCATAGGGCGCGGCCGACGCAGCGTCTGCGGCAGCCAGCGCGGGCGCGCTGGGCTGCAATGGCGTGACCACCACGTTCTCGCGCGGCTGCCCCAGCGGCGGCGGCACCACGGTGCCACGCTGCACACGCGGCACGGAATCCGGCGCACGGGCGCGTGTCGTGGCGGGCGTGCCGGGCCAGGGCGGCAGTGGCGTGCTGGCACAGGCGGACAGCAGCACGGCCAAAAGGGCCAAAGAACTGCGCCATGGCGTGCGGCGTGCAATCAACGGCGTGGACCGCGCGGCGTGGGCGGTGGCTGAAATGGATAGAGCGGGGCGCTGGGTCATGGTGTGCATTGCCTGAGAGCCGGTAGGACTGGCGCGATGTTAACTGCGAGTCTTACAGCGGGTGTGTCAGCGTACACCGCGCCACCCTGGCTGGGGGGCTCTCAGCGAATTTGCAACGCCACGCGCCCAAAAGCGCGGTTTTGTGTGCCGCATAGCGTCAGATACTGCACCAGGATCGTGGGCACGGATCGGACAGCGCCTGCACACCGGTCGTCCTTGCTGCATGGCAGCAGGCGCGTGGCGCCCCGCTGCATGCAGGCTATGGCTGGGCGTGACGGGAGCGCGCTCAGCGGCCGAAAGAGCCGCGATTGCCACCGGGCCCGCGAGACCCGCCGCCCCGGCCGCCAGCGCCACCCGTGCCACCGCCATAGCCGCCACCGCCGCCCGAGTTGCCCCGGTAACCACCACCGCCACGGCGGCCGCTGCCGGCCATGCTGTCCACGCTGGTGCGCATCGGGTCAGGCTGGCCGCCGGCCGAATGGCCCGCGTTGCGCTGTCCCGGGTTGCTGTGGCCCGACTGCGTGCCCAGGTGGGCATTGGGGCGGGGGGGTTGTGCGTCGTCGTAGCGGTTGCCGCCACCGCCGCCTTCATAGCCGCCGCCACCGGCGGGGCGAGCGCGGCCGCGTGCCGGTGCCTGGGCACCCCCACGCGCGCCGCCGCCCTGGCCACCACCGCCGCCGCCACCGCGGCCGGAGCGGGGGGCATTGCCGCCACCGTTACCACCACCCGCACCCTGGCGTGGGCCGCGGTCGCCGCCGCCACCACCCTGGCCGGCCTTGTTGGTGCGGATGCGTTCCATCATCTCGCTGCGCGCCGCCTTGGCCGCTGCCTGCATGACATCGCGGCTTGGGGGCTTGCCTGCGCCGCCCCAGATGGTCTGGCGGCCCATGGCAATGGGCTCGGCCTTTTCGCCGGCGTCGGGGCCGAAGCCTTCGATGACCTGCACGGGAATCTGCTGCTTGGTGAAGCGCTCGATGTCCATCATGAAGCCTTCCTCGTCCATGCAGACCAGGCTGACGGCTTCACCGCTGTTGCCGGCACGGCCCGTGCGGCCGATGCGGTGCACGTAGTCTTCCGACACGTTCGGGATTTCGTAGTTGACGACGTGTGGCAGCTCGTCGATGTCGATGCCGCGCGCCGCGATGTCGGTGGCAACCAGGGCGCGGATGTCACCGCTCTTGAAGCCGGCCAGGGCCTGCGTGCGGGCGCTCTGGCTCTTGTTGCCATGCAGGGCCATGGCGTTGACGCCGTTCTTGGTCAGGAATTCGGCCACGTTGTTGGCGCCGAACTTGGTGCGCGTGAACACCAGCACCTGGCTCCAGTTGTGCTGCTGGATGATGTGCAGCAGCACCTGCTTTTTCTTGCCGCGGCCCACGGGGTGGATGACCTGCGTGATGCGCTGCACCGTGGTGTTGCTGGGCGTGACCTGGATGCTTTGCGGGCTCTTGAGCAGGGTGTTGGCCAGCTCGCGGATTTCGTCGCTGAAGGTGGCCGAGAACAGCAGGCTTTGCTTGTCCTTGGGCACCAGGGCCAGCACCTTCTTCACGTCGTGGATGAAGCCCATGTCCAGCATGCGGTCGGCTTCGTCGAGCACCAGCACCTGCACGGTGGACAGGTCCAGGAAACCCTGTTGCTGCAGGTCGAGCAGGCGGCCGGGGGTGGCCACCAGGATGTCCACGCCGCGCTTGATGCGGTCGATCTGGGGGTTCATGCCCACACCGCCGAAGACGACGGTGGAGTTGATATCAAGGTATTTGCCGTATTCGCGCACCGACTCTTCCACCTGGGCCGCGAGTTCGCGGGTGGGGGTCAGCACCAGGGCGCGGATGCCCTTGCCGCCAAACTTGTTCTTGGGTGCAGCGCTTTGCGACAGGCGGTGCAGCATGGGCAGGGTGAATGCGGCGGTCTTGCCGGTGCCGGTCTGTGCGCCGGCAAGAAGGTCATGGCCCGCCAGTACGGCCGGAATGGCCTGTGCCTGGATGGGCGTGGGCGTCTCGTAGCCTTGTTCGAGCACGGCCTTCAAAATGGCAGGAGCCAGATTCAGTTCTTCAAATTTCATGTCAATGGATGCACCCGTCCGGGGCGCTGGGTATCGGCCTGTCGTGGCAACCGGTGGGTTGCCGAGCCAGTCTTAGGCAGATGAGGTTCAAGGGTGGGAGCCCGGAAGATGCGCTTCCTTCGTCCCCAGCAGACTGCTGATGTGGCGGGCAACTGGAGCCCGCAACGCCGCGTATTGTCGCATGGGCCGATAATCGCGGTTTGTACGCAGAATTTCTGCCCACTTTTGCAGGTTAGAGAACGAATGGCCCAATACGTATTTTCCATGAACCGTGTCAGCAAGACCGTGCCGCCCAAACGGCAGATCTTGAAAGACATTTCCCTGAGCTTCTTCCCCGGCGCCAAGATTGGCGTGCTGGGGGTCAATGGCTCTGGCAAGTCCACTTTGCTCAAGATCATGGCGGGCGTGGACAAGGAGATCGAAGGCGAGGCCATCGCCATGCCGGGCATCAAAATTGGCTACCTGCCCCAGGAGCCGCAACTCAACCCGGACCACACGGTGCGTGAAAGCGTCGAGGAAGCCATGGGCGAGGTGTTCGCTGCCAAGGCCAAGCTCGAAGAGGTGTATGCCGCCTATGCCGACGCAGACGCCGATTTCGACGCACTGGCGGCCGAGCAGGCCCGCCTGGAAGCCATCATTGCCACCGCCGGCACCGACTCCGAGCACCAGCTGGAAATCGCCGCCGACGCGCTGCGCCTGCCTGCCTGGGACGCCAAGGTCGGTGTGCTGTCGGGGGGCGAAAAGCGCCGCGTGGCGCTGTGCCGCCTGCTGCTGTCCAAGCCCGACATGCTGCTGCTTGACGAGCCCACCAACCACCTGGACGCCGAATCGGTGGACTGGCTGGAGCAGTTTTTGCAGCGCTATCCCGGCACCGTGGTGGCCATCACCCACGACCGCTACTTTCTGGACAACGCGGCCGAGTGGATTCTGGAACTCGACCGGGGCCATGGCATTCCGTACAAAGGCAATTACAGCGACTGGCTGACCCAGAAGCAGGCCCGCCTCGAATCCGAGCAAAAGGGCGAGGAATCGCGCGCCAAGGCCCTGAAGAAGGAGCTGGAATGGTCGCGCCAGAACCCCAAGGCCCGCCAGGCCAAGAGCAAGGCCCGTCTGGCGCGGTTCGAGGAACTGTCCGATTTCGAATACCAGCGGCGCAACGAGACGAACGAAATCTTCATTCCTGTGGCCGACCGCCTGGGGACCCAGGTGATCGAGTTCAAGAACGTCACCAAGTCGTTCGGCGACCGTGTGCTGATCGACAACCTGACCATGAACGTGCCGGCCGGCGCCATCGTCGGCATCATCGGCCCGAACGGCGCCGGTAAGTCCACGCTGTTCAAGCTGATCGCCGGCAAGGAAAAGCCCGACAACGGCGAAGTCGTCATTGGCTCGACCGTGAAGATGGCTTTTGTGGACCAGCACCGCGATGCGCTGTCGGATGACAAGACCGTGTGGGAAGACATCTCCGGCGGTCTGGACATGATCAACATTGGCAAGTTCACCATGGCCAGCCGCGCCTATGCGGGCCGCTTCAACTTCAACGGTGGCGACCAGCAAAAGAAGGTGGGCATGCTCTCGGGCGGCGAGCGCGGGCGCCTGCACCTGGCCAAGACGCTGATCTCCGGCGGCAACGTGCTGCTGCTTGACGAGCCCTCCAACGACCTGGACGTGGAAACCCTGCGCGCCCTGGAAGATGCGTTGCTGGAATATGCCGGCACGGTGCTGGTCATCAGCCACGATCGCTGGTTCCTCGACCGCATTGCCACCCACATCCTGGCCGCCGAGGGCGATAGCCAGTGGACGTTCTTTGACGGCAACTACCAAGAGTACGAGGCTGACAAGAAGCGACGCCTGGGCGAAGAGGGCGCCAAGCCCAAGCGCATGCGTTTCAAGGCACTGAAGTAAGTCTGAGGGTTTCCGGTCAACTTGCTTTGCCACCGGAAACCTTTCTTTCCTCCTTCCTGCATGTCTGTCACTGCGCACCAATCGAGAACGGTCTTCCGTGCCTGCGTTGTCCACGCGGTGCGCGGGGGCGAAGCCCTGATGGGGCAGCTGGTGCAGGTCGCCAAGGGCGCGTTGGAGAGGGAGGAGTCTTTCACCCGCGACATTCAACAGCGCGCTCTGGTCGGCGACGCCTGGCGGTTGCTCAAGCAGCACGAGCCATCGCTGGTCAAGGCTTACCCCATGGCCTTGCTGGAAATTTTTGCCCAAGGGCCGTCCAAATCGGGCGCTCGCACGGTGACTGACACGGGCATGGATTTCGGCGAGCTTTCGCTCATGGACGAAACCGAGATGCAGGACCAGGTGGAACTGTCGCGGGCCCAGCAATTGGCAGCCCATGCCACCGACGCGGTGCTGGCGGAACTCAACACCCTGGTCAGCTCCGCCCAGGGATTGCGCAGTGTTCAGCCCGAACGCAACCCCTTGCGCCCGGAAAACTACATCCGCGCCTTGCTGAGGGTGGTGGCCGAGACCGGGGTGGAGCCACCCGTGCGGCAACTTTGGATGGAGCACATGCGCGAAGTGCTGGGCCAGTTGCTGGTCACCGAATACAAAAGTGCTGCCGCCAATCTTCGCGAGCATGGCATCGAACCGGTGGGGTATGCCGTGCTTGGCATGCCCTCCGGCGGTCGCAGCGGCTCCGGTGCGCTCAATCCGAGCAACGGCTATAGCGGGGGCTACTCGACCGGTTACGGCGGGCACTCCTTGGGTGCACCCGTCAGCGCGCACGGCGCCCCGGCAGCCTATGGCGGCCGGGGTGTGGACGGTTTTGCAGGTTGGCAAGGCGATTCGCTGCAGGCGCCCATTTCCTCGGCGGCCGAGGAAGCCTTGTTGACCGTGGGTATCCTGCGCCAGATGCTGGCCGGCGGTTCAGGCTGGCACGACCCCGGCGTGGCGCCGGTCGTGTATGCGGCTCCCTATGTGGGGCCGGTGGATGACCCGGCGTATTCGCCGGTGGTCGCCATGGAAGTGGTGGGCCGCATGATGGACAACATTGCGCAGGACCGGCGCCTGCTTGCTCCGGTTCAGCGCGCGGTGCAAAACCTGGAGCCGGCAATCAAGCAGCTGGTGCGGCATGACGGGCGCTTTTTCACCGATGAGGCGCATCCGGCCAGGAAGCTGCTGGACGAACTGACCCAGCGCAGTCTCGCGTTCAAGACGGAGAGTGCAGAGGGCTTTGACCAGTTCATGCGGTTGCTGAACGAGGCGGTTGGGCATCTGGCTGCCACGAATATTCACGATGCCGGGCCTTTTGACACGGTGCTCAAGGCGCTGCAGGCGGCCTGGGACTCGCAGGAGCAAAGGACCAAGTCGCAACACGATGGCAAGGCAAAAATTCTGCTGCAGACCGAGCAGCGTGAAATGCTGGCCGATAAGATCGCGGCCGACATTCGCAAGTTGCCGGATCTGGAACAGGTGCCCGCAGACATCCTGGACTTCGTTACCGGCCCGTGGGCCGATGTGGTGGCGCTGGCCCAGGTGACGCAGCCCGAGGGCCTGAACGGTAGCGAGGGCGACCCTGGCGGGTATCTGGCACTCGTGCCCCTGCTGCTGTGGAGCGCGCAGCCCGTATTGACGCGCGCCGAACCAGACCGCCTCACCAAGGCCATCCCCGGCATTTTGGCCAAGGTGCGCGCAGGGCTCAAGACGATCCAGCACCCACCCACCCAGGCCAGCAGCTTCATGCAGCGGCTCGTGGGCCTGCACCAGGCAGCTTTCGAAAAGCCGGCCCAGGCCCCGGTGGTTGTGCAACCAGAACCACCATCCGAGATCGAGCCCGAGCCCGCATCTCACGAAGCCCCACCCACGGACGAACTGCCGGTAGCGGCGGTGGCTGCAACCGAGCCCCCCGATAGCGCGCTTGCAGCGCCTGTGGACGACAGCCTTTATGCCGAATTTGTGGTGGGTGTCTGGGTGGAGCTGATCACCAACCGCCGTGCAGTGCGCACCCAGCTGACCTGGGCCAGCCCGCGCGGAACCCTGTTTTTGTTCACCGCGGCCGACGGCAGCACCCAGTCCATGACGCGGCGCATGCGCGACAAGCTGGCATCCGAGGGCTCTCTGCGTGTTCTACCCGGTGCACCACAGGCGGCCCGCACCCCGGATGCAAAGGTGGCAACGCTGCAGGCAAAAAAGCCTGGCCAAACCCGCTGAACAGATCAGCCCAGGCCAAGTCCAGGTCAAGTCCAGGCAGGAATGCAGCCTGCCTTGCGGCAGGTGCTCCCTCAGGTGCGCAAGAGTTTTCGGCGCACCAGATGGATGTGGTTGCGCAGCGCATACAACTCGTCGGCATACGACAGCGGCACGCTCACTTTTTCGACATGGGCCTCCAGCGTGTCGAGCGCCAC
The DNA here is from genome assembly GCF_002176815.1 of Acidovorax sp. T1. NCBI lineage: Bacteria > Pseudomonadati > Pseudomonadota > Betaproteobacteria > Burkholderiales > Comamonadaceae > Acidovorax > Acidovorax sp. T1. The sequence goes on from NZ_CP021648.1 coordinate 1,531,820, forward strand.
CAGCAGGTCTTGCGGCAGGGCCTTGCCCGATTCGAGATCGTTTTCGATTTCGCGCAGACGCCCGTACCAGCGGAACACGCGTGAGCGCACCCTGAACTGGTAGATCGGTGGCACCACCCGCGACAGCGGCAGCATCACCGCCAGCAAGATACCCAGCACCAGCCACATGCGCTCGATCAGGTTGGCAATCCAGAACGGCAGGTAGCGCTGCAGCAGCGGCACCGGTTCGTTGATGGCGCGCTCGCCCTCCTTGGCCATGGGTAGTTCGCTGTGCCGGGTGCTGGGAAACTCGCGCGCCCGGTTGAACCAGCCCGCGCCACCATGCAGCGTTTGCGCATTCTGGGCAAACAGCGTCAGCAGCGCGGGGTGCGTGCCCTCGCGGGCCAGCAGCGACGTAGTGGATGCCACCAGCCGCACATCGTGCGCGGGCACATTGCCCGCCAGATCCACCACCCCACGGGGCAGTGTCACGGGGGTGAGAAACGGAAACTTGCGGCCATAGGCCTCGTGCTGGGCAAAGTCCATGAGGTGCACGCCGGGCGTCTGCAGCAGCATCTGCACCATGAGCGATTCGGGCGCCGACGCAAACACCAGCGCATCGAGCTTGCCCGCCAGAAAAGCCATGGTGGCGGGCGTTTGCTCCAGCCGCGACAGTTTCACCTGCCCCTTTTCCACGCGGTTCGCATCGAGCAATCGGTCCATCAGGGTGGGCACGCCACTGCCTTCCGAGCCCACGTTCACGCGCAGGCCGCGCAGCTGGCGCAGGCTGTCGAGCCGCCCGCTGCGGTGGATCTTCAGGGCGGAATCGGCGCGATAGAACAGCCACACCGGTTCGACAAACAGGCTGCCCAGCGACACCAGCTGCTCGCGGTCGTCTGGCTGCAACTCAGCCGTTCCGCCCTGCACAAAGGCCAGGTCGGCCTTGCCATCGCGCAGCAGCTGCAGGTTGGCCGACGAGCCCTCGCTGGGCAGCAGCACCACCTCGATGCCGTCGGCGGCCAGGGCTTTCTGGTAGCGCTTGCCAAACTCTTCGTAGGCGCTTTGCGCGGGGCCGGTGGCCAGCGTCACCTGGTTGGGCGGGTTGGGGTTCAGCCACCAGTAGGCGGCCACCACCAGAGCCAGGGCCAGAAAGGCCAGCGGGCCGGCAGAGACGATGAGGTCGCGCAGGGTGAGCAGGGTGTTGCGAAAAGCCTGGGGCATGGGTCTTGTGGTCAATTGGACCGAGGGTGCGAGTCAGTCAGCCTCTCAGGCCATATCAGCTGCGCAGGGCAGGTGCATGCCGTCGGAGGTGGTCAGGGCCTGTGCGGCGCGCACGGCGCGGGCCGTGGCGATGGCCGTGGCTTCGGCCGCCATGGTGGCCAGCACCAGCATGCCAAGGTGTTGGCCCGAAACGCCGGTGCCCAGGGTGAACAGTGTGTCGCCATCGGACAGGGTGTGCACCGGGTTGATGCTGCGCGCCAGCCCGTCATGGGCGGCCACGGCCAGCCGATGGGCCTGCACCTTGGTGATGACCGCATCGGTGGCCACCACGCCGATGGTGGTGTTGGTGCCGGCCAGCAAGGGTTGTGGAAGCTCGCCGCGCAGCAGGGCGCGGCGGGTGTCGAGCAGATGCAGGCCGTCTGTGGTGCGGGCGCCGGCAATCAGCTGGGCGGTGTCGGGGTCGAGCACATCGCCCAGGGCGTTGCAGGCGATGAGGGCACCCATGGTGACGCCACCCACGGTGATCGACGCGGTGCCCACGCCGCCCTTCATGGCCCGCTGCATGCCAAAAACCTTGCCGACGGCGGCACCGGTGCCGGCGCCCACATTGCCCTCGGCCGGGTCTGCGGTGGATGCGGCAGCGCAAGCGGTATAGCCCGCAGCGGCGTCGGGGCGGATGCGCATGTCGCCCACCAGCAGGTCAAACAGCACGGCGGCGGGCACGATGGGCAGGCGGCCCACCGCCACGTCAAAACCCACGCCGCGTTCCTCCAGCCAGCGCACGGCGCCGGTGGCGGCGTCCAGCCCCCAGGCGCTGCCGCCGGCCAGCATGATGGCGTGCACCTTTTCGACCAGATTGCACGGGTCGAGCAGATCTGTCTCGCGCGTTCCGGGCGCTGCGCCGCGCACATCGACGCCGCCCACGGCACCTTCGCGCGCCATGACCACGGTGCAGCCCGTGGGGCGGCGCGTGTCGGTGAAGTGGCCTACCTCGATGCCGGCCACGCGGGTGATGCTGCCAGCGTCGCTGGCGGGAAGGCGTGCGTTCATGGCCGGTGATTATGGTGCCCGGCGCGGCACCCTCCGTTGTGGGATCAGAGGATCTTCGCCCGGCGCAGCCGCAGCGCGTTGCCGATCACCGAGACCGAGCTCAGGCTCATGGCCAGCGCCGCGACCATGGGTGACAGCAGCCAGCCGGTGAACGGGTACAGCAGGCCCGCCGCCAGCGGAATGCCCAGGGCGTTGTAGACGAAGGCGAAGGCCAGGTTCTGCTTCATGTTGGCCACGGTCGCCACCGACAGCGCGCGTGCCGTGGCAATGCCGCGCAGGTCGCCCTTGACAAGGGTGAGCTGCGCGCTGTTCATGGCCACATCGGTGCCGGTGCCCATGGCGATGCCGACATCGGCACGCGCCAGCGCTGGTGCGTCGTTGATGCCATCGCCCGCCATGGCCACGGTGCGGCCCTCTTTTTGCAGGCGCTCCACCAGCGCCAGCTTGTCGGCGGGCTTGACCTCGCCATGCACCTCGTCAATGCCCAGCCGCTGGCCCACGGCGCGCGCCGTGGTCAGGCCGTCACCCGTGGCCATCACCACGCGCAGGCCGGCGGCGCGCAGGGTGGCCAGGGCTTCGGGCGTGCTGGCCTTGACGGGGTCGGACACCGCCAGCAGGCCGGCCAGTCGGCCATTCACCGCCAGGTGCATCACGCTGGCGCCCTGGCTGCGCAAGGCCTCGGCCTGGGTGGCCAGCGGCGCCACATCCACACCGCTTTGCTGCATCAGCACCGTGTTGCCCAACGCCAGTGCCTGCCCGGCGACGATGCCGCGCACGCCAATGCCCGAAGCCGAATCGAACTGCTCCGGCTCGGTCAACGGCAGGCCGCGCTCGTGCGCCGCATTGACAATGGCCGCCGCCAGCGGGTGCTCGCTGCCCTGGTCCAGGCTGGCGGCCAGGCGCAGCACGTCGTCTTCGGCAAAACCGGCCGCAGCCACCGCGCGCTCGAAGGCCGGGCGGCCCTCGGTCAGCGTGCCGGTCTTGTCCACGATGAGGGTGTCGATCTTGCGCAGGTTCTCGATGGCCGCAGCGTCGCGGAAAAGCACGCCTTGGGTGGCGCCGCGCCCGGTGGCCACCATGATGGACATGGGCGTGGCCAGGCCCAGCGCGCAGGGGCAGGCAATGATGAGCACGGCCACGGCGTTGATCAGGCCGTACACCCAGCTCGGTTGCGGGCTAAACAGCCCCCAGCCAAAGAAGGTGAGCAACGCCGCCGCCACCACCGCCATGACAAAGTAGCCGGCCACGGTGTCGGCCATGCGCTGCATGGGCGCGCGCGAGCGCTGGGCCTGCGCCACCATCTGCACGATCTGCGACAGCACAGTGGCCGCGCCGACATGCTCGGAGCGCATGACCAGCGCGCCGCTGGTGTTGAGCGTGGCGCCAATCAGCTTGTCGCCTACGCGCTTGGTTACCGGCAGCGGCTCGCCGGTCAGCATGGATTCGTCGAGCGCGCTGCTGCCTTCCTCGACCACGCCGTCCACGGGCACCTTCTCGCCGGGGCGCACGCGCAGCCGGTCGCCCACATGCACATGGGCCAGCGGAATGTCTGCTTCGCTGCCATCGGGCGCGATGCGGCGCGCCGTCTTGGGCGCCAGGCCAAGCAGAGACTTGATGGCGGCCGAGGTCTGCGAGCGCGCCTTCAACTCCAGAATCTGCCCCAGCAAGGTCAGCGAGATGATCACCGCCGCCGCTTCAAAATACACCGCCACCCGGCCCATCGAGATGAACGAGTCGGGGAACACCTGCGGCGCCACGGTGGCCACCACGCTGTAGCAAAAGGCCGCGCTGGTGCCCAGGCCGATCAGCGTCCACATGTTGGGGCTGCGGTGGGCCACCGACTGCACGCCGCGCACCAGAAACGGCCAGCCCGCCCACAGCGCAATCGGCAGCGTGAGCACCAGCTCGATCCAGCTTTGCACGGCCATGTCGAACCAGCCCAACTGGTGGCCGAACATCGCGAGGAAGGTGACCACCACCGTGAGCGGCAGCGTCCACCAGAAGCGGCGCTGAAAGCTCACCAGCTCGGGGTTTGTTTCTTCGGTCAGCTCGGGAATCAGCGGCTCCAGCGACATGCCGCACTTGGGGCAATTGCCGGGGTGGTCCTGCCGAACCTCGGGGTGCATGGGGCAGGTGTAGATGGTGCCAGGGGCCGCTGGGGCCTGTGCCGATGGGGGCTGCGTGCCATGGCCGTGGTGCGCAGGACCATTCGGGTGGCTGGGCGTGGGGGTATCGGACGGGTTCATGCGGGCCTTTCTGGCGGGATGCACGGGTAAGAACGTGAACACATTCTAAAGGTGTCGTGGCTCAGCGCGCGGCTTCCATGCGGGTGACGAAGTACCCTGCACTTTGCTGTTCCGCCCGGAAGCGCACCTTGTCGCCCGGCTGGAAGGGGGCGAGCATGCTCGCGTCGTTCACGCGGAACACCATGGTCATGGGCGGCATACCCAGGTTCTTGATCTCGCCATGGCGCAGCGTGACCTTGAGCGTGCGCGGGTCCCAGCGGGTGATTTCGCCTTCGCTCAGCTCACTATGGTCTGCTGGCGCGATGCCAGGGGATTCTTGTGCGGCCGGTGAGGCAGGGGCCGTGGCGGGGTGGTGGCTGCCATGGTCGTCAGCCGCGGCGGGGGCCTGCGCCAGGGCCTGGGCCAGCGCGCTGGCCAGCAACAGTGCGGCGGTGGAGTGGGCGAGTGGTTTCATGACGATGCCTTCTGGTTGTAGCTCTTGAAGATGCGGGTGCTGCCATCGCGCGCCACCAGCAGCACGTCGTAGGGGTCGCGGCGGTTGCCGTAAACCGCGCCGTCCATGCCGGGCGAGCCCACCGGCATGCCTGGCACCGTGAGGCCCAGCGCCTTGGGTTTTTGCTGCAGCAGCGCGCGCACATCGCTGGCGGGTACATGGCCCTCGATCAGGTAGCCGCCCACGAGTGCGGTGTGGCACGAGCCCAGCTTTTGCGGCAGGCCCAGGCGGGAGCGCACCGCGTTGTTGCCGGTGTCGTGGATGGTGAAGCTGAAACCGTTGGCTTCCATGTGGGCGATCCAGTCATGGCAGCAGCCGCAGCTGGGGTCTTTCCAGACCTCGATGGCGGTGCCGGTGGCGGCGCGCACGAGGCGCGGCGCCATGAGGGCTGCGCCGGTCAGGGGTAACGCGGCCAGCAGCAGATGGCGGCGACTCAGGCCGCTGTGGGGGGTGGTGGGGGCGGCAGAAAAAACCGGGGTTTTGAACATGGTGGAGGCTTTCGATGTGAATGGAGAAACTTGTGAGCAACTTGTTTTGGCAAGTCAACGGCTGCGCGGCCGCACGGTGATGGTTCCGGTCATGCCGGCCGCGTAGTGGCCGGGGATCAGGCAGGCAAAGTCAAAGGTGCCGGGCCGGTTGAAGTGCCAGACGATGTCGCCGCGCTGGCCCGCGCGCACATGGGCCATGTAGGGCGCGTCGTGTTCCATGTCGGGAAACTTCTGCATCATCTGCGCATGCTGGTCGAGTTCGGCTTGGGTGCCCAGCACGATCTCGTGCAGCACCTTGCCCTTGTTCTGGGCGCGCAGGCGCACGGTGTCGCCTTCCTGCACTTCGATATGGCTCGGGGAAAAGCGCATGTCGTCGCCCATGCGGATGGTGATGGTGCGGCCCACGGCAGCGGCATCGCCGGCAATGCCCCAGTCCTTTTGCTCTTTGACCACGGCGGCGCTGGCGGCATGGTGCGGCATGGTTTCATGGCCAAAAGAGGCGTTAGCGCTTATGAATAAAGCGCAAGCAGCTATGAATTTGATAGTTTTCATGGTGAAGTCCTCGTTGGGTGCGGGTTCAATGTGGGTGGCCGCTGGCGGCGGGCTTGCGTGCGTTGGCGGCGCCGGGGGCGGTGCCAGGGGTGTCGGTGCGTGCGGGGCGTGGCGTGCTGGCGGGTGCGCCCGTCCATTCATAGGCCTGCGTGCCCGGCGGCTGCTTGAAGTCGCCGGGGTCGCGGTAGTCGCCCGCTCTCTGGTCGGCGCGCACTTTCAGCGTGGTGAACATGCCGCCCATCTCCAGTGGGCCAAACGGCCCGGTGCCGGTCATCATGGGGAAGGTGTTGTCGGGCAGCGGCATCTCCATGGCGCCCATGTCGGCCATGCCGCGCTCGCCCATCACCATGTAGTCGGGCACGATCTTCTGGATCTTGCCGACCAGGCCCCGATGATCGACGCCAATCATGGTCGGCACGCTGTGGCCCATGGCGCCCATGGTGTGGTGGCTTTTGTGGCAGTGCAGCGCCCAGTCGCCGGGCTCGTCGGCAATGAAATCGACCTGCCGCATCTGGCCCACGGCCACGTCGGTGGTTACCTCGGGCCAGCGCGCGCTTTTGGGCACGGGGCCGCCGTCGGTGCCGGTCACTTCAAATTCGTGGCCGTGCAGGTGGATGGGGTGGTTGGTCATGGTGAGGTTGCCCACGCGGATGCGCACGCGCTCGCCCTGACGTGCCACCAGCGGACTGATGGCGGGGAAGACGCGGCTGTTGAAGCACCAGATGTTGTGGTCTAGCATGGTGTTGACTTTGGGGGTCAGGCTGCCGGGCTCCACGTCAAACGCGTTGAGTAAAAAAGCGTAGTCGCGCTGCACCTTGGCGATGTGCGGGTGCGCGGCCCCCTTGCCCACATTCGGGTGGGTGATCCACAGGCCCATCATGCCCATGGCCATTTGCACCATCTCGTCGGCATGCGGGTGGTACATGAAGGTGCCGGGGCGGCGCGCCTCGAACTCGTAGACAAAGGTCTTGCCTGGCTGGATGCCCGGCTGGTTGAGCCCGCCCACGCCGTCCATGCCGTTGGGCAGGCGCTGGCCGTGCCAGTGGATGGTGGTGTGCTCGGGCAGGCGGTTGGTGACGAAGATGCGCACGCGGTCGCCCTCGACCACCTCGATGGTGGGACCGGGGCTTTGGCCGTTGTAGCCCCACATATTCACCACGAAGCCGGGCGCCACCTCGCGCACCACGGGCTCGGCCACCAGGTGGAATTCCTTGACACCAGCGTTCATGCGCCAGGGGGCGGTCCAGCCGTTCAGGGTGACCACCGGGTTGTAGGGGCGGCCCGTGGGCGGGTGCAGCGGCGGCGCGGTGTCGGCGCTGGTCTGCAGGGCGGGCTCGGGCAGCGCGGCCAGGGCCACGCGGCTGACGGAGGCAGCGGCCACGGCGGTGGCGGCGCCAGAGAAGAAATTGCGACGGTTCATGTCAGTGGCCTTGTGGGGTGGTGGTGGCTGCGGCGCCGGAGGTGAGGCCCTGCAATGCGCCTGGCGACGTGCCAGTGAGTGCCAGTTGCAGATCCGTCTCGGCCAGCCAGAAGTCGCGTTGCGCTTCGATGGCGTTGGCCACGGCCTGGGTGCTGGCGCGGGCCTCGGCCAGCAGCTCCCACACGCTGGCCAGCATGCCGTTGTAGCGCAACGTGGTCTCGTCGCTGATGAACTGGCGCAGGGGCACGACCTCGCCTTGCTGCTGGCGTGCCAGATCGAGCGCGGTGCGGTAGGTGCGCCAGGCGCTGCGCACCTCGCTGCGGGCGCGCACGGCGGTGTCTTGCAGCTGGGCGGCGCTTTGCTCTACCTCGGCCTGGGCGCGGGTGCGGGCGGCTCCGCCCCAGTCAAACAGGGGCAGGGGCAGGTCCAGCTCCCAGCCGCGCTTTACGTCGCGCTCGCCCGTCGCTCTTTCGGTCGTGGTGTTGCGGGTGTAAGCCAGGCCGATATCGCCAAACACGGCCCCCACACGGCTCCAGCCTTGTCGGATGGCCTGGGTGTCGAGCTGGCGGCGGGCAGCCTGCACATCGAGGCGCTCGCGCAGCGCGGTGGCTTCGATGCCGTCCGCAGGCAATGCAGTGGCGGGCAGGGCGGGTAATTGATCTGCCAGGCGGTACTGCGCCTGCAGGCCCCAAACGCCCAGACGGCGGCTGAGCTGCTCGCGCTCTGTGGCGGCGGCCAGGCGAGCGCGGGCCAGCTGGGCGCGGGTTTCGTGCAGCACGGCCTGTTCGCGCGCCAGTTGCAGGCGGCTCCAGTTGCCCACGCGCGCCATGCGGCGGGCCAGCTCGGCACCGGTTTCGGCGGCCTCGGCCATGCGCTCGTGCGCGGCGGCCACCTGCTCGGCAGCCACGGCACGCAGCCAGGCGCGGCGCGTGTCGGAGGCCAGCGTGACCACTTCTTGTGCGGTTTGCAGCGTGGCAACCTGCATGCGCTCGGCCTGCCGGGCGGTGCGCCAGGGAAGGGTGACGAGGTCCAGCAGGCTGAAGCTCAGGGTGCGCTCGATTTCGCGCTCCTGGCTGTTGGTGAATCGCCCCAGCGCCAGGTGCGGGTTGGGTAGCGTGATGGCCTGCACGCGCTCGGCATCGGCCACGCCCAGTGCGGCCAGCCTGGCGTGCAGGCCGGGGTTGTTGAGCAGCGCAATGCGCACGGCAGCGTCTTGCGTGAGGGGCTGGGCCAGCCAACCCTGGATGGATTGCTGCGCCTGGGCGCGGGCGGCTGGGTCGGCAGCGGGCAGGGCGGCTTGTACACCACCGGTGCGGCCCGCCGTGAGCGCAGCCACGTCGCCGCGCAGGCCGTCGGGCGAAACGCTGGCACAGCCGGCCAGGAAGGCGACAGCGCCCAGCAGGGACAGGCGATGGATGGCGCTCATGGCTTGCTCCCCTGCATGGGCATGTGCTGGTGCGGTTGCATGGGCTGGGCGCCATGGCCTGAATGCGGCGGGCTGCCAGTAGATGGCGGCGCACTGGTCGGGGCCAAGGGTGGCTTGGCTGCCGATTGCTGCTCCCACGCCAGGATGTCGGCGTGGCCGCGCGGGAAGGCGGCGACCGCGTCATGGGCCTCGCGCCAGGCGTTGGGGCTGGGTGCGTCGTTCCCCAGCGGCATGGGCGTCATCCCGAGGTGAACCAGCGGGGCGCCAGGGGCATCGGGGTTGGCCGCATCCCGCATGGAATCGGGGGCCTGGGCTAGCGCGATCAGCGGCGTCAGCAGCGCCAGACATGCCGCATGTCGGGGCGAAAAAATCAGTGAATCAGGGGCGCGCATGGCGATCTCCAGACAACGAACAAAACGTTGCGCTACCGCCCGATGCGTACGCATCAGGCCATGGCAGACGCACTTCGGGCGTCGGAGATCAGGCGATGGGTGGTTTGATGGTGCGCGCCGCTTGCACACTGGCAAACGGGACGCTATTGGCAGACCGCACCGCACCACGCAGGTGCAGGGGCTGCGCTGGCAGCGTGGGTGGCGCCAGCATGGCCGAATGGCAGATGTCGCAGTCAGCGCAGGCTGGGCTGTGCTCGTGCGGGTTGCATCCGTTGGCGGGCGTGTCGTGGCAGCTGGCCGGGGCTGCTGCCTGATGGGCATCGCCATGCTCTGCGTGCAATGTGTGTTCCGCGTGGCTCTCGGCTGAGCTCGCTTGCATCTGCAGCATGGCACCCTGCACGGCTTGCACCGGCAGTGTGGGCATCACCCCGGCGGCCATGGCAGTGCCCATGAGACCCCGAAGGACCAGCATGACCACCAAAGCCAGGGACAGGATGCGACGCATGGGTGAATGATAGGCGCAAGCGCGAAAAGGTTCCGTGGTGCTGGGGGGCAGCCCTTGTTGCGTTGGGCTGGTGCCGCAATCCAGCGGCTACACCGCCATGTAGCGCCCGGGCCGGTGGTTCATGGCCAGCACCAGGTTCAGCGCCACGGCGCCGGCAATGGACCAGAGCACGCGCACGGGCTCCACCGACCACAGCGCCAGCAGCACGATGCAGCAGTCCACGGCCATTTGCACCTTGCCAGCGCGCCAGCCGTAGCGGTCCTGCAGATACAGGGCCGCAATGCCCACACCGCCCAGGCTGCAGCGGTGGCGAAACAGCACCAGAAAGCCCGTGCCCGTGATCAACCCGCCAGCGATGGCGGCATACAGGGGTTGCAGCTGCGAGAACTGCAGCAACTGCGCCTGCAGCTCGGTCAGTACCGACAGCAGCAGCACGGCGGCAAAGGTCTTGAGCGTGAACTCACGCCCCAGCTTGCGCAGGGCCAGCCAGTAAAACGGCAGGTTGAGCACGAAGAAAATCTTGCCAAAGCCGACGCCCGTGGCGTAGTGCAGCAAAAAAGCCAGCCCGGCCGTGCCACCCGTCAGCAGCCCGGCACTGGTGAAAAACGCCACGCCCACCGAGATCAGCAGCACGCCGGTGAACATCGCCACCGCGTCTTCGGTGGCGGTGTGCGGCACGCTGGCGGCGGGCGGTGTCGTGGTGGGGGCGGGGGGCAGTGGTCGGGCGGGTCATGGCAGTCGGGCGGGGCGGGAGTGGATTGGAGCATGCAAGGGCGGTGCCCGGCTTGCTTTGCGTCAACCCTGGGCGTGTCGGGTGGGCTGAGTTTGCAATGAAACTGATAGCTGCTAGCGATTATGTAGTAAGCGCTTGGGCGTGTTTTGTGCAGTGGAAAGGTCTTTCTGGTGACGCAGGCCGGGGCCATCTGGCAAAACCCTGAAACGCTACTGAAGTGATAGCTGCTTGCGCTTTGCAGTCAAGCGCTGGATCGGTATTTTGTTTCAAATGCCGCGGTGGCGCGGACGCTATGATCCGCCCATGCTCTCCCACCTGCCCGGTTATTCGTTGCCCGAGCGCCTGTGGCGCACCGCACGGCGCTGGGCGCTGGCCTGGGGGCGCATCGTGTACCTGGGTGCCGTGGTTCTGGTGTTGGTGCTGTCGCCATCCAGTTACACCCGGGCGGCCCGCCGCACGCTGGCGCGCCATATCTACCTTGATACAGCGCCCATCCTGATGGGGTTCACGGTGCTGGCAGCATTGCTGGCCCTGGTCATCACCCGCATCGTGGTGGTGACGGCGCTGAGTTATGGCTTGTCGCGCTATGCGCTCGAAATGGTGATCCGGGTGCTGGTGCTTGAACTCATTCCGCTCACGGCCACGCTGTTCGTTGCGATGCGCTGCACCATTCCCCAAGGCACGCAACTGGCGCTGCTGCGCCAGTCGGGCCACTTTGACGCGCTGCGGGCCCAAGGTGGCGACCCGGTGCGCATGGAGCTGCTGCCGCGCGTGGTGGCCGGCGTGTTTGCCAGCATCACGCTGGCGGCGTTGTCGTGTGTGGTGGCGCTGGTCATGGCCTACCTTAGCGTGTATGGCTTCAACCTGGCGGGCCTGCCCAGCTACACGCGCATGTTCGGCCATGTGTTCTCGCCGGCGGTGACGCTGGTGTTTGTGCTCAAGACGCTGTTTTCCAGCCTGGCCGTGGCCTTGATTCCCACCACGGCCGGCATGTACGACGCGGGCGACGGCGCCGCGCCCGACTCCGAGCTGGGCGGCCTCGCGCGCATGTTTGCCGTGCTGCTGCTGATCGAGGTGGGCTCGCTCGTCGGCAACTACTATTGATACCGATGGCCTTACCGAACCCTGGCAGCGCTCCATGACAGAACCAACCCCTTCTTCACCGCCGCCGCAGCAGCCACCGCTGGTGGAGCCGCTGCGCCCGGTGGCCCATTTGCAGATCAAGGCCGCGGCGTTGCTGTTGTTCACGCTGGCGCTCATCGTGGGCTCGGGCCTGTACCTGCTGTATGCGCGCGGCGCCTTCGAGCCCACGCAAACGCTGGTGCTCACGGCCGACGACTCCGAAGGCGTGGTGGTGGGCATGGACATGACGTTCTCGGGCTTTCCGATTGGCCGCGTGCGGCGCATCGAACTGTCGGACGACGGCAATGCCCGCATCGTCGTGGACGTGCCGCGCAAGGACGCGCACTGGCTGCGCCAGTCGAGCGTTTTCACGCTGGTGCGCGGCATCGTGGGCGGCACCAACATCCGCGCCTACACCGGCATGCTCAACGACCCGCTGTTGCCCGATGGCGCCGTGCGGCCCGTGTTGCGCGGCGACGCCACGGCCGAAATCCCCCAGCTCATGGCAGCGGCACGCGAGCTGCTGGGCAACCTCAACACCCTCACGGCCCAGGACGCCGCACTGGGCAGCAGCCTGGGCCAGCTGCAACAACTGGCCGCGCGGCTCAATGGGCCGGGCGGCGCGCTGGGCGTGCTGATGGGCAACGAAGCCGACGCCAAAAAAATCGTGGCCACACTGGACCGCACCAATGCCTTGCTCGCCCGCCTCGACGGCATGGTGGCGCGCGCCGACCGCCAGGTCTTTGGCCAGGATGGCAAGGACGCCCTGGTGCCCGAGGTGCGGGCCACCGTGGTGCAGCTCAATGGCCTGCTGGCAGAAACCCGCGCCAGCCTCAAGAAGGTGGACGCGGTGCTGGTCGAGGCGCAGGCCATTGGCGCCAACGCCCGCGAAGCCACCACCGACCTGGGCGCCTTGCGCGCCGAGGTGGAAAGCAGTCTGCGCAAAGTGGAAAGCCTGGTCAACGAAATCAACCGCAAATGGCCCTTTGCGCGCAACACGGAGCTGCAACTGCCATGACCATTGCCGCCGCATGGACGAAGGGCGCTTTCCGCTGGGGCGTGCTGTGCCTGGGCCTGGCCCTGGCGGCCTGTGCCAGCGGCCCGCCCACCCCCGAATGGCAGATGAACGCCCATGGGGCAGCGCAAAAGGCCCAGGACGCCTACCTGGCCGGCGACAACCGGGTCGAGCAGCTGGAATGGAACCGCGCCCGCGAAGCCTTGGCCCGCACCGGTCGCCTGGACCTGCTGGCGCGGCTGGAGCTGCTGCGCTGCGCCGGGCGCGTGGCCAGCCTGGTGTTTGAGCCGTGCGCAGGGTTTGAAGCGTTGCGCCAGGATGCCGCTGCGCCCGAAAAGGCCTACGCCGATTACCTGGCCGGCCAGCTGGCCGCGCTGGACGCGGCGCAATTGCCCGCCGCCCAGCGCAGCGTGGCCCAGGCCGTGCAAACAGATGCTGGGGCTCCGCTTTCCGGCATCGAGGACCCCCTGTCGCGCCTGGTGGCAGCGGGCGTCTTGCTCAAAACAGGCCGCGCCACGCCGGCCACCCTGTCGATCGCGGTGGAAGCGGCGTCGGCACAGGGCTGGCGCAGGCCCTTGCTGGCCTGGCTGATGGTGCAGGCGCAGCGCGCGCAGGCCGCCGGTGATACCGAGGCCGTCGCCAGATTGCAGCGGCGCATCGCCATCGTGGAGCGCGGTGGCAGGCCGGATTGACGGGGGTGCTGCTGGCGGCGGATGCCGTCGCCAACGGGGTTGCTTCAATACGTCTGGTCAAGTCCGCCACAGCGGGAGTGGTATGGCTTATTCGAACACCCCGGTCAGCAACAACTGGTCCAGTTGGCTGGGCAAGTGCGTCGTGGAGTCGGCCGATTGCACTACAAAGTCGGGCAACAGGCCCAGCACAGCAGCCAGCACAGCCAACACCACCGTGAGGGTGAATGCCACGATGGCGCGGGTACCTGGTTGAAAGTGGCGGCGGTTCATGGCGCGAATCCTCAACAAAAGAAAAGGATGCCGTTCATGCACCCGCCGGGCTGATCTACATGCACCGACCGAAGCCCCCGCCGTGGGGCTTTTTTGTTGGACGCGCAGTAGGTTATGTCGCTTTTGAAGGTTTGCCCCGGCGCAACGCTGGGAAGTGTCGGCGCGAAAAAAACGACGGTGCTGTTTGTTCATGACCGCATGAATCGCAATCTGCTGCGGGGGACACTGCGGGGGATGATCGGCCAGAAAAGAAAAAACCCTAAGTGAATCAATCACTTAGGGCATGTTCTGGCGGAGAGGGCGGGATTCGAACCCGCGGTGGGGATTAGCCCACACACGCTTTCCAGGCGTGCGACTTAAACCGCTCATCCACCTCTCCGAAGCCCTCGATTATAGCCATAGGTCAATGGGTGTTTGCGCCTGTTGCCGTGCTGGCGCCAAAAAAGGCCGGTTTCAGCTGGCTTTCTGGACCTGGGCCATCTTCATGGCTGATCCGATCAGCGCCGACACCTCGGTCATGTTGCTGGGCACGATGAGGGTGGTGGTGGCATCCTGCGCCACCTTGCCATAGGCTTCGACGGCTTTTTCTGCCACCTTGAGTTGCACGGCCTGCTCGCCGCCGGGCTGGCGGATGGCGGCGGCCACGCGCTCGATGGCTTCGGCGTTGGCTTCGGCCACGGCCTTGATCGAGGCGGCTTCGCCCGCTGCCTTGTTGATGACGGCCTGTTTTTCGCCTTCGGAGCGGGCGATGAAGGCCTCGCGCTCGCCGGTGGCGATGTTGATCTGTTCCTGGCGGCGGCCTTCGGAGGCAGCGATCAGGGCGCGCTTTTCACGTTCGGCCGTGATCTGGGCCTGCATGGCGTGCAGGATTTCTTTGGGCGGCGTGAGGTCCTTGATTTCGTAGCGCAGCACCTTCACGCCCCAGTTGAGGGCCGCCTCGTCGATGGCCTGGACCACCTGGGCGTTGATGATGTCGCGCTCTTCAAAGGTCTTGTCCAGTTCGAGCTTGCCGATCACGCTGCGCAGCGAGGTCTGGGCCAGTTGCGTGACGGCCATGATGTAGTTGCTGGAGCCGTAGCTGGCGCGCATCGGGTCGGTCACCTGAAAGTACAGGATGCCGTCCACCTGCAGCTGCGTGTTGTCGCGGGTGATGCAGACCTGGCTGGGCACGTCGAGCGGGATTTCTTTCAGGCTGTGCTTGTAGGCCACCTTGTCCACAAATGGCACCAGAAAGTTCAGGCCCGGCGTGAGCGTGCCGGCGTATTTGCCCAGCCGCTCTTTTACCCAGGCGTTTTGTTGCGGCACGACCTTGACGGAACGCGCGATAAAGATGACGGCGATGACAAAGATGACGATGGCGATTTCCATGGGAGCCTTTCCGGGAGTAAGTGAGAAGTGACTTCAGAGCGGGTCTACCAGCAGGCGGCTGCCCACCAGTTCGGCCACGCGGTGCATGCCGGAGGAAGGCGTGACGCCGGGGCGATGGATCGCGGTCCATTGCGTGCCGCGGTATTTGACGCTGGCGGTGCCGTCGGCATTCCAGCTGTCGATCATGACGGTTTCGCCCACATCCAGATTCACGCTGCGGTCAGCACGGGCAGACGGGTCGCCAGGGCGTTTCTTTTTGAATTGGTGCCATGCCACCACCGCACCGCCGCCAACCACAGCGGCTGTGATGATCTGCACGGTTATCGCCAGACCCAGGTGGGCAGCCACTGCCGCGGCTGCGAGCCCCACTGCCAGCATCAGCAGATAGAACGTGCCCGTGAGCAACTCGGTCACCACCGCCACGCCTGCCAGCAGCCACCAGATAGTGGATTCCTCCATGCCGACTCCTTTTTTGTTCGTCTTTAGTGCACCACATTCTGGGTCAAAAGAATGGCACTTCAAAGGCGTGTCGCGGTTATTCCTTACACTTCGCGCCTGTTTCGTTTTTTGGCCGGCATGGCACGGTTGCACGGAGGCTGCGCATGAAGTTTCGCTTTCCCATCATCATCATCGATGAAGACTATCGTTCCGAGAACACCTCGGGGCTTGGCATTCGTGCGCTCGCGCAAGCCATCGAGGCCGAGGGCTTCGAGGTGGTGGGGGTTACCAGCTATGGCGACCTGAGCCAGTTTGCCCAGCAGCAAAGCCGCGCCAGTGCCTTCATCCTGTCGATTGACGATGAGGAGTTCACCGCGGACGAGGGGCTTGACCCCATCGTGCTGAGCCTGCGCAACTTCATTGGCGAAGTGCGGCGCAAGAACACCGAGGTGCCGATCTATGTGCACGGCGAGACCAAGACCAGCCGCCACCTGCCCAACGACATCCTGCGCGAGCTGCATGGCTTCATCCACATGTTCGAGGACACGCCCGAGTTTGTGGCCAAGCACATCATCCGTGAGGCCAAGAGCTATCTGGAAAGCGTGCAGCCGCCGTTCTTCAAGGCGCTGCTTGACTATGCCGAAGACGGCTCGTACAGCTGGCACTGCCCTGGCCACTCGGGCGGCGTGGCGTTTTTGAAGAGTCCCGTGGGCCAGATGTACCACCAGTTCTATGGCGAAAACATGCTGCGCGCCGACGTGTGCAATGCCGTGGAAGAACTGGGCCAGCTGCTGGACCACAACGGCGCCATCGGCGAATCTGAGCGCAACGCCGCGCGCATCTTCAATGCCGACCACTGCTTCTTCGTGACTAATGGCACCAGCACCTCCAACAAGATGGTGTGGCACCACACCGTCGCACCCGATGACGTGGTGGTGGTGGACCGCAACTGCCACAAGTCCATCCTGCACAGCATCATCATGACCGGGGCCGTGCCGGTGTTCATGAAGCCCACGCGCAACCACTTCGGCATCATCGGCCCGATCCCGCAAAGCGAGTTCGAGCCCGAGGCCATTCAGGCCAAGATCCGCGCCAACCCGCTGCTCAAGGGCGTGGACGCCACAAAGGTCAAGCCGCGCGTGCTCACGCTCACGCAATCCACCTACGACGGCGTGCTTTACAACACCGAGACCATCAAGGCCATGCTCGATGGCTACGTGGACAACCTGCACTTTGACGAAGCCTGGCTGCCGCACGCGGCCTTCCATCCGTTTTATGGCAGCTACCACGCCATGGGCAAGAAGCGCGTGCGCCCCAAGCATTCGGTGACCTACGCCACGCAGTCCATCCACAAGCTGCTGGCCGGCATCAGCCAGGCCAGCCATGTGCTGGTGCAGGATTCGCAGACCACCAAGCTCGACCGCCACCTGTTCAACGAGGCCTACCTGATGCACACCAGCACCAGCCCTCAGTACAGCATCATCGCCAGCTGCGATGTGGCGGCCGCCATGATGGAGCCGCCCGGCGGCACCGCGCTGGTGGAAGAGAGCATTCTCGAAGCGCTGGACTTCCGCCGCGCCATGCGCCAGATTGAAGAGGAGTTTGGCAAGGACGATTGGTGGTTCAAGGTCTGGGGACCGGACAAGCTGGTCGAGGAGGGCATTGGCCGCGCCGAAGACTGGATCATCCGCAGCGACGGCAAAGGCAAGAAGCACAGCGCCAGCAAGTGGCACGGGTTTGGTTCGCTGGCCGATGGCTTCAACATGCTCGACCCGATCAAATCGACCATCGTCACACCGGGGCTGAATCTCAATGGCGAGTTCGACAAGACCGGCATTCCGGCCTCCATCGTCACCAAGTATCTGGCCGAGCACGGTGTGGTGGTTGAAAAAACCGGTCTCTACAGCTTCTTCATCATGTTCACCATCGGCATCACCAAGGGCCGCTGGAACACCATGCTGACGGCCTTGCAGCAGTTCAAGGACGACTACGAGAAGAACCAGCCCATGTGGCGCATCCTTCCGGAGTTCTGCCAGCAGCACAAGCGCTACGAGCGCATGGGCCTGCAGGACCTGTGCCAGCATGTGCACGAGATGTACGCCAAGTACGACATTGCGCGCCTGACAACCGAGATGTATCTGTCGGACCTCACGCCGGCCATGAAGCCCTCGGATGCCTATGCCCACATCGCCCACCGCACCACCGAGCGCGTGGAGATCGACCACCTCGAAGGCCGCATCACCGTGGGCCTGGTCACGCCGTATCCGCCGGGCATTCCGCTGCTGATTCCGGGTGAAGTGTTCAACAAGAAGATCGTGGACTACCTCAAGTTCGCCCGCGAATTCGCCAAGCTGTGCCCTGGTTTTGAAACCGATATCCACGGCCTGGTCGAGGTGGAAGACGAAAACGGGCAAGTGCGTTACTACGCCGACTGCGTGGCCGACAAGTTCGCCAAGCAGCCCAAGCCGCTCGCCACCACCGCGAACATGGTGCAGATGGGCGACGACAGCCCCTACGGCCGCAACGTATGACGGCTCCGGCGGCCCTGGCGGTCGCCGGAATATGGGTCAAATAGGCTGCTAGCGCTTGATGGATAAGCGCTGGTAGCTCATTGTTTTGTAGCGAGTTGGCGCCTTGTTGCCATCAACCCGTGGCCTGGCGCTGCGGCGCGAAAGCCGCCCGCTCACCGTGCGGGTTTTACCTGGCCGGCATGTCCTCACGCACCCGCACAAAACTCGCAAAGCGCGGCAGGCCGCCGTCGTGGGTGCCGCGAAAGCGGTAGGTCACCCAGCTGCCCACGGGCGGCGGGCGGTCGCGGTCGGCATCGCTGAAACCCGCACCCAGCCGAAAGCGCTGGCCCGAGGGCATTTCCACCAGCAGCGCGCCCATGCGCCCCGCATGGCGGCCCTTGCCGGGCAGGTGGGCGACCACGCGGGCCTCGGTGTCCTCGTGCGTCTTGACCTTGATGAGATCGTCGCTGCGGCCCGCGCGGTACAGCGATGCGCCCCGGTGCAGCATCAGCCCTTCGCCACCAGCGCGCACGGTGCGCTGCAGCAGGGCCTGCAACGCTGCGTCGTTGGCCACGCGCTTTTGCGGCACGGCCTGCACCCAGGGCTGGTGCAGCCCTTCGACGAGGACGTTCAGGGCGGGCAGGCGCTGGTCGAATGTGCCGCCATGCGCGGGCAGGTCAAACACCATGAAGCGCATCTGGCGCCAGGCCGCGTCATCGGGCTGCTGTTGGCGCGCGGTGGACTGGGCGTGGCTGAAGCGCCCGCGCCCGGCCCACAGCTCGCCGTCCATCGGCACCTCGGGCCAGCCGGCGGTGAACCAGGCGGGCGCCGCCACCGTCTCGCCGCCCCGGGTGCGCAGCGTGTGGCCGTCCCAGAAGCCCCGCACGCCATCGTATTTCTCGCTGACCCAGTAATCGGCCAGCGGCAGGCCTGGGCGATAGACCTGCGCCAGCAGCAGGGCTGGGGCGTCTGCGGCCAACGCGGGCAGTGCAGGAAATGCGGTCAGTGCCAGCCAGGCGAGGCAATTTCTGCGGTGCATGGTGCTATTGATTGTGTAGCTTCTAACGCTTTATCCGTAAGCGCTAGCAGCCGATTTGATCAAAAATACCCGGAAGGCGGTGCTCAGACCTGATCGGCGGAGAGGCCCGCCGTCTGGCTGAAGCCGCCGTCCACGTAAGTGATTTCCGCGGTGACGCCGCTGGCCAGGTCGGACAGCAGGAAGGCGGCCACATTGCCCACGTCTTCGATCGTCACGTTGCGGCGCAGGGGCGCGGCATCGGCCACGCGGCCCAGCAGCTTGCCAAAGTCCTTGATGCCGCTGGCGGCCAGCGTCTTGATGGGGCCGGCGCTGATGCCGTTGGCGCGGATGGCACGGCCGTCTTCGGTGCGGCCCACGGCTTCGGCCAGGTAGCGCACGCTGGCTTCCAGGCTGGCCTTGGCCAGGCCCATGGTGTTGTAGTTGGGAATGCTGCGCAGCGCGCCCAGGTACGACAGCGTCAGCAGCGACGATTTGTCGTTCAGATAGGGCAGGGCGGCCTTGGCCATGGCCGGGAAGCTGTAGGCGCTGATGTCGTGTGCGATGCGGAAACCTTCGCGCGACAGGCCTTCCAAAAAGTTGCCAGCAATCGCTTCACGCGGCGCAAAGCCAATGGCGTGCACAAAGCCGTCAAACTTGGGCCACACCTGGGCCAGGTCGGTAAACATGCGGTTGATCTGCTCGTCGCTGCCCACGTCGCAATCAAAGACCAGCTTCGAGTCGAACTCGGCGGCAAAGTCGGTGATGCGGTCCTTGAAGCGCTCGCCCACGTAGCTGAAAGCCAGCTCGGCGCCCTGTTGATGGCAGGCCTTGGCAATGCCGTAAGCGATGGAGCGGTTGGACAGCACGCCCGTGATGAGCAGCTTTTTGCCGGTCAGAAAACCCATGGTTGTTCTCCTGTGGAATGCGGGGTAAGGGGAGTGCGGCGTGGACGGCCCGGCTGCGGAGGGCATCTCCGCAGTCTGCGCAAAGGCCCCGCCGACGTAGTGCAGAATTGTCGCATGCGGTTTTGGCTGATTTTTTCGCTGTGGATGTGCGCTGTGCCAGCCTGGGCCGCGCATGCGTATGCGCTGTGGGGCGCGCCGCGCTATCCCGCCGGGTTCACGCATTTCAGCTACGTGAACCCCGATGCCCCCAAAGGCGGCGAGCTGCGGCTGGTGAGCAACCTGCGCACTTCCACGTTTGACAAATACAACCCGTTCACCATCAAGGGCAACGCGCCGGCGTATTTGTCGGCGCTGATGTTCGACTCGCTGCTGGTGGGCTCCATGGACGAAACCGCCACCGGCTACGGCCTGCTGGCCGAGGATGTGGAGGTGGCGGGCGACGGCCTGTCGGCCACCTTCCGCCTGCGGCCCGAAGCGCGCTTTCACAACGGCAAGCCGGTGCTGGCGCAGGATGTGAAGCACAGCTACGACACGTTGGTGGGCCCTTTCACATCGCCGGCCTACAAAACCACGCTGATCGATGTGGCGGGGGTGGATGTGCTGAACGACCGCACCGTGCGCTTTCGCTTCAAGCAGCCCAACCGCGAGCTGCCGATCACCGTGGGCGGCCTGCCGGTGTTCAGCCGCGACTGGGGCATGGAAGGCGGCCAACCCAAGCCTTTTGACCAGGTGGTGATGGACATTCCCATCGGCAGCGGGCCTTACAAAATCGGCCCGGTGCGCTTTGGCAAGGACATCACCTACGTGCGCGACCCGCAGTATTGGGCGCGCGACCTGAACGTGCGCAAGGGCACGGCCAACTTCGATCGCATCACCGTCAAGATCTACAAGGACGCCACCGCCCGGCTCGAAGCCCTCAAGGCCGGCGAGTTTGATTTGATGCGCTTTTTCAGCGCGGGCGACTGGGCGCGGCGTGTCAACGGCAAGAAGTTCAACACCGGCGAACTGGTCAAGGGCGAATTCGCGCACAAGCTGCCCTCGGGCTTTCAGAGCTATGTGCTCAACACGCGCCGCCCCCTGCTGCAGGACCTGCGCGTGCGCGAGGCCCTGGGGCTGGCCATCGACTACGAGTGGATGAACCGCCAGATGTTCTATGGCGCCTACCAGCGGGTGAACGGCCTGTTTGGCAACACCGCCTGCGAGACACGCGGCACGCCTTCGCCTGAAGAACTGGCACTGATGGAGCCGTTTCGCCAAGACATCCCCGCTGCCGCCTTTGGCCCCATGACCGTGCCACCGCGCACCGATGGCGAATCGTCCCTGCGCGCCAACCTGCGCCGCGCGCAGCAGCTCTTGAAGGACGCCGGCTGGGAAGTGCGCGATGGCGCCCTGCGCAACGCCCAGGGGCAGGCCATGGTGCTCGAATACATGGACAGCAACGAAGGCGGCGTGCGCACCATCACGCCGTGGATGCGCAGCCTCGAAAAGCTGGGCATCACGCTGCGCTTTCGCTCGGTGGACTTTGCGCTGTACCAGCAGCGCCTGCAGAAGTTTGACTTCGACATCACCTCCATGGCCTTCCAGGGCACGCACAACCCGGGCCAGGAGTTTGCCGACCTGTTTGGCAGCAAGGCGGCCGACACCGAGGATTCGGGCAACTTTGCTGGCGTGAAGAACCCGGCCGTCGATGCGCTGATCACCGCCATGACCTCCGCCAAGACCGAGGCCCAACTGCTGCCAGCCTGCCATGCGCTGGAGCGCATCATTGCGCACAGCCACTACCTGCTCCCCCAGTGGACGGCCGGCACCCACCGGATGGCCTACAACGCCTGGCGGCTGGCCAAGCCAGCCACCGTGCCACCGTATTCGAGTGGCGAAGGCTGGGTGATCGACACCTGGTGGGCCCGGTAATGTGGCCCCCACGCTCCACCGTTGCACGGGTCGCTGCCCCCCGAGGGGGCTGGCCTTGCTTGGGGCGGCCCGGCCCTGCGGCCGCCATCATCGCTACAGAAAGCAAGGGTTGATCAAAGATGCTCGCCTACATCCTCAAACGCATCCTGCTCATGCTGCCCACCCTGCTGGGCGTGCTGCTGCTGACTTTCGTGGTGATCCAGTTCGTGCCCGGCGGCCCGGTGGAGCAGTACATGGCCGAGGCCAAGGCCGGCGCGGGTGGTGGCGGTGCCGAAGGTGGTGGCCTGGCCTATCGGGGCGCGCAGGGCGTGGACCCGAAACGGCTGGAGCAGATCAAGGCGCTGTATGGCTTCGACAAGCCTGCGCACGAGCGCTTCTTCCAGATGCTGGGCCAGTTCGCGCGGTTTGACCTGGGCAAGAGCTTCTTCCAGAACAAGGATGTGTGGCAGCTGGTGGTCGAGAAGCTGCCCGTCTCCATCAGCCTGGGGTTGTGGACGTTTTTCATCAGCTACCTGGTGGCCGTGCCGCTGGGCGTGGCCAAGGCGGTGCGCGCGGGCTCGCGGTTTGACCTGGTGACCACGCTGCTCATTTTGGTGGGCTATGCCATTCCGGGTTTTGTGCTGGGCGTGGCGCTGCTGGTCATCTTTGGCGGGCAGCTGCAGTGGTTTCCGCTGCGCGGGCTCACCTCGGCCAACTGGGATGAACTGGGCTGGGGCGCGCGCATTGTGGATTACCTCTGGCACATCACCTTGCCTATCATCGCCATGGTGCTGGGCAGCTTTGCCGTCACAGCCATGCTGACCAAGAACGCCTTTCTCGAAGAGATCCGCAAGCAATATGTGCTGACGGCACGCGCCAAAGGGCTGAGCGAGCGCCAGGTGCTGTGGAAGCATGTGTTCCGCAACGCGCTGATTCCCATCATCACGGGCTTTCCGGCGGCGTTCATCGGCGCATTCTTTGCGGGCTCGCTGCTGATCGAGACGCTGTTCTCGCTCGATGGCCTGGGCCTGCTGAGTTACGAAAGCGTGATCCGCCGCGACTACCCGGTGGTGCTGGGCACGCTCTACCTGTTCACGCTGATCGGGCTGGTGACCAAGCTGGTCAGCGACCTTTGTTATGTGTGGGTAGACCCGCGGGTCAAGTTTGATTGAAGTTGGACATTGTTTGTAGGTAATATGTCCATATTGGATATCCAACCGCAGGAGGCCACCATGACATGGAACATCGCCAGCGCCAAACAGCAGTTTTCTGAAGTGGTGCGGCTCACCGCCGAGGAGCCGCAAGCCATTTACAACCGCGACAAGCCCGTGGCTGTGCTGATTTCGGCGCAGGACTATGCGCAATTCAAACAATGGCAGGCGCAGCACAAGCGGCCAACGCTCAGTGCTTTGTTCGAAGAGATCCGCGCCATCCTGGCTGCCGAGGGCGCGGACGGGATCGAGCTGCCACCGCGCACCACGCGTTACAACCCCATGGTGGACGATCCCCATTACTGGGATGACCCTGCAAAGCAACCGGCCCACCCTTGAGCCACCATGTATCTGGCCGATACCCACACCGTCAGTGAACTGATGCGCCCCCGCCCCGATGCGGGAGTGCTGCAGTGGATGCAACGCCTGGAGCAGGATGACCTGCCCGTGGTCGTCAGTGCCATCACGGTCGATGAAATCGTTTTTGGCCTGCATTGGCGACCCCATGCCGCCAAGATGCGCTGGTTTGACCTTTTCTTGCAGCGCGTCAGCGTGCTCTCGGTGGGTGGCGACATCGCCCGACGCGCCGGGGAATTGCGCGCGATATTCGCCCGCCAGGGGCGCGTGTGCGAACAGGCCGACATGCTGATCGCCGCCACCGCCCAGGTGCACGCGCTCACACTCGTCACCCGCAACGTGCGCGACTTTGACGGCTGCGGCATTGCGGTGCTCAATCCTTTTTCGGAATAAAGGTTTCCATGAACTTGCCACCGCGCTTGCCCCGAACCTTTCAGTCCACCAGCGACGAGGGCACCAAGGAAATTATCCAGGCCCTGCAGGCCTGTGTTCCTGATCTCCTGGCCATCTACGGCTTTGGCAGCCGCGTGCAGGGCGTGGCCGGGCCGCACAGTGACCTGGATGTGGCGGTGCTGGTGGCCGGCTATGCCGACCCGCTCAGCCTGTGGCGCTGGGCCGCAGATTTGAGCGATGTGGCCGGGTGCCCCGTGGATCTGCTGGATTTGCGCGCCGCGTCCACGGTGATGCAGTACCAGATCATCACCACCGGCATGCGCTGGTGGGCACGGGATGCGCAGGCTGCCTTGTTTGAAAGCGCCATCCTGAGCGAAAAAACCGCGCTGGACACTGCGCGCGCCGGTCTGCTGGCCGACATTGCGCAGCGGGGGAGCGTGTATGGCAGATGACGTGCTGTTGAACAAGGCCGCCACGATCGAGCGCTGCGTGGCGCGCGCACGCGAAGAATATTTCAGCGAGCCTGGCACCTTTGCCACCAACTTCACGCGCCAGGATGCCGCCATCCTGAATATCCAGCGCGCCTGCGAGGCCGCGCTGGACATGGGCCAGCACCTGATCCGGCGCGAACGGCTTGGCGTTCCGCAAAGCGCACGGGACGTTTTTTCGTTACTGGCGCAAGGCGGTTGGATACAAGCGCACCTGGCCGAAGGCCTGCAGCGCATGGTGGGGTTTCGCAATATCGCTGTGCATGATTACAAGGTGCTGCAATTACCCATCACGGTGGCCATCATCGAAAAGCATCTGGATGATTTTTTGCAATACAGCAAGGCCGTGCTGCAGCGTGATGGCGCCTGAAAATTTGGCATGACGATGGTTGCACCTGTCTCGCTCTCCCCCTCCCGCCGTGCCTGGCTGCGCTTCAAGCGCAACCGCCTGGGCTACTGGAGCCTGCTGATTTTTTGCGTGCTGGTGGCGCTGAGCCTGTGTGCCGAGCTGGTCAGCAACGATCGGCCGCTCATCGTGCGCTACGAGGGGCAGACTTATTTCCCCATGCTCAAGGACTACCCCGAGAAAACCTTTGGCGGAGATTTTGAAACCCCTGCCGACTACCTCGACCCCTTCATTCGCGAGCGCATCACGCAGGGCAGCAACTGGGCGCTGTACACGCTTAACCCCTACGGCCCCAACACGCTCAACTATTTCGCCAAATCGCCCAACCCCTCGGCACCCACCGCCGACAACTGGCTGGGCACCGACGACAGAGGACGCGACCTGCTGGCGCAGCTGATTTACGGCTTTCGCGTGAGCGTGCTGTTCGCGCTGGCGCTCACCGTCACGGGCGTGGCGCTGGGCGTGGTCACGGGCGCCATCCAGGGCTTTTTTGGCGGCAAGACCGATTTGGCGTTTCAGCGCTTCATCGAAATCTGGGGCTCCATGCCCGAGCTGTATTTGCTCATCATCTTCAGCGCCGTGTTCGCGCCCAGCATCTCGCTGCTGCTGATTTTGCTCAGCCTGTTCGGCTGGATGGGGCTGAGCGACTACGTGCGCGCCGAATTTTTGCGCAACCGCCAGCTCGACTACGTGAAGGCTGCGCGCGCCCTGGGCGTGGGCAATGGGCAGATCATCTGGCGCCACATCCTGCCCAACAGCCTCACGCCGGTGGTCACGTTTTTGCCGTTCCGCATGAGCGCGGCCATCCTGGCGCTGACCTCGCTCGACTTCCTGGGCCTGGGTGTGCCGCCCGGCACGCCCAGCCTGGGCGAGCTGCTCTCGCAGGGCAAGAACAGCATCGACGCCTGGTGGATATCGCTCAGCACTTTTGGCGTGCTGGTGGTCACGCTGCTGCTGCTGACCTTCATGGGCGACGCGTTGCGGGATGCGCTCGATCCGCGAAAGGCCGAAAAATGACGGGCGAAGCCATCAACCCGCTGCTCCAGGTGCGCGACCTCTCCGTGCGCTTTGGCGCCAAAGAGGTGGTGCGCAGCGCCAGCTTCAGCATCGCGCCCGGCGAAAAGCTGGCCCTGGTGGGTGAATCGGGCTCGGGCAAAACCATCACGGCACTCAGCCTGCTGCGCCTGGCGGGTGATGCCAAAATCAGCGGCAAGGCCTTGCTGCGCGGGCGCGACCTGCTCTCATTGTCAGAGCGCGAGATGCGCGGCATTCGCGGCGGCGACATCGCCATGGTGTTCCAGGAGCCCATGACGGCGCTCAACCCGCTGATGACCATCGGCCAGCAGATTGCCGAGGTTTTAGCGCTCAAAAAGGCATTGAGCCCCGCCCAGTGTGCGCAAGCAGCTATTGAACTGCTAGCAAAAACCGGCATCCCCGAGCCCGGGCGCCGCGCGGGCAGCTTTCCGCACCAGTTGAGCGGCGGCCAGCGCCAGCGCGCCATGATCGCCATGGCCCTGGCCAGCGAGCCCGCGCTGCTGCTGGCCGACGAGCCCACCACGGCGCTCGACGTCACGCTGCGCGGTCAGATTCTCGACCTGCTGTCCGACCTGCAGCGCAAAAGCGGCATGGCCGTGCTGCTCATCACGCATGACCTGAACCTGGTGCGCCGCTTTGCCGACCGCGTGGCCGTGATGGAGCAGGGCGTGCTGGTGGAACAGGGCCGCGTGGCCGATGTGTTTGGCGCCCCGCAACACGATTACACCCGCCGCCTGATCGCCAGCCTGCCCCGGCGCGATGTGGTCGAGGGCCATGCGCCCGCAGGCACCGCCCCGGTGATGAAGACGCAGGATTTGCGCGTGGCTTACCCCACCCCCTTGCCCGGTGTGCGCGGCTGGTTCAAAAAAGGCGAATTCGTGGCCGTGCAGGGCGCCACGCTGCAACTGTTGCCCGGCCGCACGCTGGGCGTGGTGGGCGAATCGGGCTCGGGCAAGTCCACGCTGGCGCTGGCCATATTGGGGTTGCTGCCGCATGGCGGCGCGCTGGCCGTGGCGGGGCAGGGGTGGCAGCAGCCCGCCACGCGCAACACGCCCGCCAACCAGCAGCTGCGCCGCAAGGTGCAGGTGGTGTTCCAGGACCCGTTTTCGTCGCTCTCGCCGCGCCTCACCGTTGAAGAGATCGTGGGCGAAGGCCTCAAGGTGCACGAGGCGGCGCTGAGTGTGGCTGCCCGCCGCACCCGCGTGGAGGCCGCGCTGAACGAGGTGGGCCTGACCGAAGCGCAATACCCCGGCCTGCTGGCGCGCTACCCGCACGAGTTTTCGGGTGGCCAGCGCCAGCGCCTGGCCATTGCGCGCGCGCTCATCGTGCAGCCGCAGGTGCTGGTGCTCGACGAGCCCACCAGCGCGCTCGACGTCACCATTCAGCAGCAGGTGCTGGGCCTGCTGCAGCGCCTGCAGCGCGACAAGGGCCTGAGCTACCTGCTCATCACGCACGACGTGGATGTGATCCGCGCCATGGCGCACGACGTGCTGGTGATGAAAGACGGCGCCGTTGTCGAGCACGGCACCGTGGCCCAGGTGCTGGATGCGCCGCAGCACCCCTACACGCAGCGGCTGGTGGCGGCGGCCACGGTGCCAGAGGTTGCGACTGAATTTTAAGGGCAAAAAATGGCTCTGGCGCTTACTGGTAAAGAGCTGGTAGCTATTAAAAAATGAGTTCCTGATTCAGCGCGGCGCCGGTTTGCTGAGCGGGTCTGCGCCCGCATCGGTGCCGCTGGCATGCACCTTGGCAAAGGTCAGGATGACCTCGCGGATCAGCTTGCGCTGGGGAATGGGCAGTTTCAGGAACGCCTCAAAAATATCCCTGTCCTGGTAGCCAATGCCGCTGTCCCAACGAGAGCGGCGCTGCTCCACCTTGCGCTGGATTTCATCGCCAAAGTTGAGCTGCTGCGGTGGCACGCCCAGCCACTCGGCCAGCACCAGCAGTTTTTCGTGCGTGGGCAGCGTTTCGCCGCGCAGCCAGCGGCGCACGCCGTGCAGCGTCATGGGCTTGCCCCAGTAGCGCGTATTGAACTCCCGTTCCAGCACCGCAGGCTTGGGCTCATAGCCCGCAGCCTTCATGGCGTCACGTAACCGGTTCGCAAACATGTTCTTTGCGTTTTCCATGCGGTTACGCTATTCGCGGCTTTGTGCACAGAGGGAACAGGCCTGTATAGTTACCAAAATAGCGTAACTATCAGTCACGTTGACGAGTCTGGCGGGCCAGAGGATGTCAGCGCCTCTCCATGCCCAAGTCCCTGCTCGAACAACTCCCCGAAATCGTCGCCAACGGGCGCAAGCAAGCCGAAAAAATCCTCGAAAGCCTGGAAAGCCGCCAGCGCGTGCGCCTGCAAACGCGCGAGGTGGTGCTGCCCGCCAAAGACAGCGCCGCGCAGGACTGGGTGACGCAGCAGCGGCGCAGCGCGCAGCAAGAGGTGTTTGCGCCGGGCCAAGCCAGCCTGCTGTCCAGCGCGCAGGCCATGCTGGGCGCCGCGCCCGATGCACCGGCCCCCGCACCCTGGGCCAACCGCCTGATCTACGGCGACAACCTGCTGGCCATGGCCGCGCTGCTGGCGGGCGATGAAGACACACCCAGCCTGCGCGGCAAGGTGGATTTGATCTACATCGACCCGCCGTTTGACAGCAAGGCCGACTACCGCACCAAGGTCACGCTACCGGGCGTGGAGCTGGAGCAAAAGCCCACGGTGATTGAGCAGTTCGCGTACTCCGACACCTGGAGCGATGGCACCGCGTCCTACCTGGCCATGATCACGCCGCGCCTGATCCTGATGCGGGAGCTGCTGGCGGATACCGGCTCGATTTATGTGCATCTGGATTGGCATGTGGGGCATTACGTCAAGCTGGTGATGGATGAGGTGTTTGGGAAGGGTCATTTTGTCAATGAAATCATCGTTTGCTACACAGGGCCGACAAACCAAAAAAGTAACTTCCCCCGAAAGCACGACACTATTTATTTTTACGAGAAATCTGCCACGCGTCACTTTGATGCAGATGCAGTGCGCGTGGACTATAAGAAATCAAACAAGGCCACGGGGAAAACAGCTCTTACAAAACGAGCCGAGGATGATTACCTCGAAATGCTTGATGAGCAGGGAAAGCTGATCGAGGACTACTGGACTGATATTCGAAGCGGGAGCCATATCCCAGCGGCTGATCGTTCGGCAGCTGGGAATTACGACACAGCAAAAGATCCGCGAATTTTGGAAAGAGTCATAGGGGCTTCTTGTCCGGTGGGCGGCATCGTTGCCGATTTCAACGGCGGCTCCGGCACCACCGCCGCAGCAGCCGAAAAACTCGGCCGCCGCTGGATCACCACCGACCTCGGCAAGCCCGCCTGCATGATCATGCGCAAGCGCCTGATCGACCTGGAGGCCAAGCCCTTCCTCTACCAAGCCATCGGCGACTACCAGGTCGAAGCCGCGAAGGCCACGCTCGGGCGCGACTTCCGCATTGGCGACCTGTCGCAAATCGTGCTGTCGCTCTACGGCGCGCTGCCCCTGCCGCCCGAGGCCAACCCGCAGCGCAACCTGGGCCAGATTGCGGGCGTGGAGCTGAACGGCCGGCGCGGCAGCAAAACGCTGGTGCTGGCCGATTCGCCCAACAAGCTCACCGGCACAGCCACGCTGAAAAAAGCCATCGCCCAGCGCGACAACCTGCTGGGCGGCTGGGACCGCGTGGTGGTGCTGGGCTGGAACTTTGAGCCCAGCATTGGCGAAACCATCACCGCGCTGAACGACAGCCGTCTGGAAGTGCTGGTGATTCCGCCCGACCTGATGGACCGTCTGAAAAAGAAGGGCGGCATCGACAAGCTGCGCGGGCAGGTGCGGTTTTCGTCGCTGCAATACCTGACGGTTCACCCGATCGAGCGCAAGGCTTCGACCAGCTCAGCCCGAACGGACGGCATGAACGAAGAAACCCTGACCGTGCGCCTGAAAAACTACGTGCTGCTCTCGCCCGAGGCCATCAACCTCGACGACGCCAACCGCGCCAAGCTGCAGGCCGTGGCCAACGCCGAGCCGCTGGCGCTGATCGAATACTGGGCGGTGGACCCGGATTACGACGGGCGCGTGTTCCGCTCGGTGTGGCAGGACTACCGGGGCAACACCGCCAACGATGCCGATGCGCTGCGCGTGGTCACGCAGGCCACTTTGAGCGTGCCCGCCCACAGCGGCCCACGCCGGGTGTGCGTGCGGGTGGTGGATGTGTTTGGGTTTGAGGCCGAGGTGGTGGCACAAGTGCCGGCTGCCTGCGCGGCGTAACGCTCAGGGCGCATCCATGTGTGACCGCCCGGATGGCGCTGTCGTGGCTGTACCTCTTCGCGATGTGAAGGGAAGAAACACCACCGCTTGGCTACGCATGGCTGGCAGCAATGAAAGCGAGCTGCAAATCCGGGTTGTCGCGCACGGCCCGGCGGATGGTGCGGACAGCCGGGGCCTTTTGCCGAGAGGCCGAGAGGTGGTCATGGCGAATGCTGTCTTTGATTCCATCAGCCATTGGCTTGATGGCGACCATAGTTTTCAGGAAAGCGCTGCGCCATCTCCTGCTTGCTCTGCCTCAGCAATGCGATCTCGGATGGTGTCAGCCGCCTCGGTTCGGGCGAGGTACCGAGCTTCTGATTCAGTAAGCGCGTCGAAGGTGTGAGCGAAATGTCCGATCCACCAGTTTTCAAGTTCTGTTCCATGTTTTTCCCTCAGTGCTTGCAAAGTTTGAGGCAGCGGCGTCAATTTGGCCGAATAGGGCTTTCCTGTCAGCGTTACCGCTGCCACTACACGCCCGCCATTGGATTCGATATGGCCCTTCAAGTTCGCCAAGGTGCCACCCATTCCCACAAAGTCATCAACCAACACGTATTCGCATCCGGCCTTCACTGGGCCTTGGAATTCAGCTTGGCGGGCCATGCGCCAGAAACCCTTGGCGCTGGTATGCCCCACCACATTGACCTGAACAACCCCTGTATCCACAGGCCAGTCCAGCACCTTTCCCAGCAGCTCCGCAAAAACCTCAGGAATCGCATTGACACCTTCGCGCTCAACGGCGTGGGCACTGACCAATGTCGGTGCGCGTCCTCCCAGCAATTCCTCCAGCACATGCGTTTTATCAAGACTGAATGTATCCACAACCAAATCTGTGGCTGCATCGTCGTTACCCGATTTCGCGGCTTTGTAGGCCGGGTGCTGTTTGACGGCAGATTCTGTGGCGTGAATCACGACATCAGGAAACGCGCCCCATGCGGTGCGAGGTGGGTGAAAGGTGGCAGGCATGGCCGGAATTCTCCCACGCACACTGTTTTTTTGAATTCAACCTTCCCATGACACCTACCGATAACCCCCTCGCCCTCTCCGCCGCACTCACGGCCAAAACCAACCAGTTGGCCCTGGGGCTTGAATCCGGCGCCGCCGATCTGCTGGACCTCGTCACCCCCACCACGGCCGAGCTGCTGCTGTGGTGGTTCGGCCAGGACATGGTGGACGCGCGCGGCGGGCTGAACTTTCATGCCGGGCAAAAGCAGGCCATCCTGAACGCCATCGTGGCGCACGAGGTGCTGGGCGCCGGGAAGGCAAGCTGGACGCTGAAAGACCTGTACCAGCAGGTGGCGCCCGATGCGCTGCTGGCGGGCACCCGGCTGGCCGAGGTGTCGGCGGGCAAACACGCGCACCCCAAATACTGCTTCAAGATGGCCACGGGCACGGGCAAGACCTGGGTGTTGCAGGCGCTCTTGATCTGGCAGTTGCTCAACAAGACGGCGGCGCTGGCCGAGGGCATGGACGACGCACGCTTTACCCGCCAGTTCATGGTGGTGGCGCCGGGGCTAATTGTTTACGAGCGGCTGCTGGATGCGTTTTGCTGAAAATTGATAGCAGGCAGCGCAAGCGGGGCAAGGGATTTCGCCAGTTCTGACATGGCGCAGTTTGCCGACCTGTTCATCCCCGAGGCGCACCGCGATGCGGTGTTTGCCTTTGTGCGCGGCAACGTCTGTGGCAAGGGCGAGATTGGCCTGAAGGCTACGGGCAACGGCATGATCGCCATTACCAACTGGCACCTTTTGGTAGATGGGCTGGCTGAAGGCGAGGTGGTTGACGACGTGGAAACAGTGGAGACCCCAGGCGCGCCGCTGGAACCGCAGCAGGTGGTGGCCGCCGTGCTGCCGCTCATGCCGGGCCGCGCCACGGGCAACAGCCTGGACGTGCTGGACCGCCGCTATGCGCGCGGCAATGTGCTGGAGTTTCTGGCTGCGCTGCCCGAGCTGATGGTGTTCAACGACGAGGCACACCACATCCATGAGTTCAAGCGCGAAGGCGAGGTGACCGAGGTGGAGTGGCAAAAGAGCCTGACCCGCATTGCCGAAACCAAGGGCCGACGCTTTGTGCAGGTGGACTTTTCTGCCACGCCGTACAACGACGTGGGCAGTGGCAAGAACAAGAAGAAGCTGTACTTTGCGCACATCGTCACCGACTTTGACCTGAAGTCGGCCATGCGCGCGGGGCTGGTCAAGTCGTTGGTGCTGGACAGGCGCAAGGAAATTGGCGCGCTGCCGCTGGAGTTCAAGGCCGAGCGCGACGAGGCGGGCAACCCCATCTTGAGCGAGGGCCAGCGCGTGATGCTGCGCGCCGGGCTGCAAAAGCTGCGCAAGCTCGAAGCCGACTTCGCCCGTATCGACCCCGCCCGCCACCCCAAGATGCTGGTGGTGTGCGAGGACACGACGGTGTCGCCCCTGGTGGCGCAGTTTCTGCAAGAGCAGGAAGGCTTGCAGGCGGATGAGGTGATGACCATCGACTCGGGCAAAAAAGCCGAGCTGGGCGAGAAAGACTGGGCGCCCGTGCGCGAGCGCCTGTTCAGCGTGGACCGGCACGCCACGCCGCGCGTCATTGTCAGCGTGTTGATGCTGCGCGAGGGCTTTGACGTGAACAACATTTGCGTCATCGTGCCGCTGCGCAGCTCGCAAGCGCAAATTTTGCTGGAGCAGACCATTGGCCGGGGCCTGCGCCTGATGTGGCGCGATGCCGAATACGCCGACCTGAAGCGCGAAAACCGCGAGCGCATCAACGCCGGGCAAGAGCCTGCCAACCTGATCGACGTGCTGAGCATCGTCGAGCACCCGGCGTTTCAGTCGTTTTACGACGACTTGCTGAAAGAAGGCCTGGCGGGCACCACGGGCGAGGGCATGGACGACACCTCCAGCACGGGCGACGTGATGGCCGCCGAGCTGCGCGAGGGCTTTGAGGCATTTGACTTTGGCATCCCGTTCATCCTGCGCGAGGCCGATGAGCTGCGGGACCACGCCGCCATCGATGTGCTGGCGCTGCCCGCCTTCACCGCCCTGTCGGCGCACGAATTGCGCGGCCTGCTGGGCAAGGGCGACACCTTCATCTCGCAAGACCTGCAAAGCGCCACGTTGTTTGGCGACTACCGCGTGGATGGCGCAGTGATGAACGTGGGCGGCTACAACGACTATCTGGCGCGCCTGACGCGGCGCATCAGCCAGGCGCTGAGCGAGCCGCTGCCCAAAGGTAACAAAATTGCCACGCACCTGGCCAAACCCTATTTGCAAGTCAACACCGCCGATTTGACCGGCTGGCTGGACGACTACATCTGGACGCGGCTGTTTGGCGCCGCCTTCAACCCGCTTGAAGATGAAAACTGGCGCCTGTTGCTGCTGCAGCCGGTGGTGGAGCACATCACCAAGGTGTTTGCCGTGGCGCTGCTCGAATCCGAAGAGCAGCA
The DNA here is from genome assembly GCF_002176815.1 of Acidovorax sp. T1. Classification (NCBI taxonomy): domain Bacteria; kingdom Pseudomonadati; phylum Pseudomonadota; class Betaproteobacteria; order Burkholderiales; family Comamonadaceae; genus Acidovorax; species Acidovorax sp. T1. The sequence continues at coordinate 1,565,185 of NZ_CP021648.1, forward strand.
CACCAGCGGCCACACCGAGGTGCATGCGCGCTGGATCAGCGAGGTGCCGCGCCTGATGCTGCGCGAGGCCCATTCGGTAGAAGTCAGCAAGTGCATCTACACCCGCCTGGGCTGGCCCGCGCGCAATGGCGGGCTGGAGCGCAGTTTCATCCACTGGGCGCAGGCCGATAGCCAGGTGCTGGCGTTTTGCAAGATCAGCGAAAACCGCCACCACTTTGCCCGCCTGCGTTATGTGAAGGACGACGGCTTGCCCGCGTTTTACAGCCCCGATTTTCTGGTGCGCACGGCCAGCGGCATTTTTCTGGTGGAAACCAAGGCGCAGCAGCAGGCCATTCACCCCAATGTGCAGCGCAAGTTGAAAGCCGCCGTGGCTTGGGTAGCGCGCATCAACGCCCTGGCGCCAGAACACCGGCAAGGCCTGCCCTGGCATTACGTGCTGCTGGCCGAGAACGTGGTGCACGAGTGGCAGGCCAAGGGCGCGCACCTGGCCGAGCTGCTGGATTACGCCCGGCTGCGGCCGCTGGCCAGTGCAGAGCTGCAGGGGTGGTTGCTGTAGGCGGCGTGTTGGGCCCATCGGCCTGCTTGGGTTGAACGCGTCAATAATGCAGCCTGGCGCCACGGTTTGATAAAAATGTGGCCCTGGTGCTTATGCAGTAAGCGCTACCAGCTATCAAATCAGGAGTGTTTGGTGTTCGATATCCATGGACCCGCCTTGCGCGGAGGCGCTGTGGCGCTGCTGGCGGCGGTGCTGTTTGGCGTCAGCACGCCGCTGGTGCAGCACCTGGGCGCGGGGTTGGGCGCCTTCAGCACGGCGGCGCTGCTGTATGCGGGCGCTGCCGGCATGGGCGCGGTGTTGCGCAAGCCGGTGCAGCAGGAAGCGCGCTTGCGGCGTGCCGATGCGTCCCGCCTGCTGGCCATGGCGGGGTTGGGTGCCGTGCTGGGGCCGGTGGCGCTGGCCTGGGGCTTGCAGCGCACCAGCGGCAGCAGCGCCTCGCTGATGCTGACGCTGGAGGCGCTTTTCACCGCGCTGCTGGCCTGGCGCCTCTACCACGAAACCATGGACCGGCGGGTGTGGGCGGCCATGCTGTTGCTGCTGGCCGGGGGCGTGGCGCTGGTGGTGGACCAGGGGCGCCTCGGTGGCGTGGAGCTGGCCGGCCTGCTGGCGGTGTTGCTGGCCACCATGGCCTGGGGGGCGGACAACACCTTGTCGCGCGCCCTGGCCGAGCGCGACCCGGCGCAGGTGGTGCTGGTCAAGGCGGCACTGGGCGCCTGCGCCACGGCGCTGCTGGCCTGGGGCTTGGGCGAGCCCTTGCCCACTGCGGCGGCGGCCTGGGGCCTGGTGGCCGTGGGGGCCACGGGCTACGGGCTCAGCCTGCGTTGCTACCTGCTGGCGCAACGCGCGTTTGGTGCGGCGCGCACCGGCTCGGTGTTTGCGTTTGCGCCGTTCATTGGCGCAGTGCTGGCGTTTGCCATGGGCGACCGCAGTGCCGGTGGGCTGGTGGTGGTGGGCGGCCTGCTGATGGTGGCCGGGGTGGTGTTGCACCTGGCAGAGACGCATGAGCACCCGCACGACCACGACGCCCTGGAGCACGAACACGCACATCGGCATGACGACGGGCACCACAACCACCGCCACGACCCGATGCCGCAGGGCAGCCACAGCCATGGGCACCAGCACGGGCCGCAGACGCACACCCATGCGCATGTGCCCGACGCCCACCACACGCACCGGCATTGACTGAATCACACAGCATTTGGCTTGCAGCCACGGGGCAAAATACGCCTCGACGCGGGGCATCCCGCACTGTTTCCCAGACACTGGCCCTTGCGGTTTCCTTTTGTTCTCGGCCTGTCTGACAGGCATCCACCATGAATTTCAACGACTTTGCCGACGACGCTGAAGACACCGCGCACACCCCCGCGCAGCGTGCGGCCGCCGCATCGCGCAGCACCTGGGTGAGTGTGGGCGTCAACCTGGTGTTGTCCACCATCCAGATCGTGGTGGGGGTGCTGGCCAAATCCCAGGGCCTGATTGCCGACGGCATCCACTCGCTGTCCGACCTGGTGGCCGATTTCGTGGTGCTGTTCGCCAACCACCATGCCCAAAAAGACGCTGACGAGGGCCACCCCTACGGCCACCACCGCTTCGAGACGGCGGCCTCGCTGGTGCTGGGCCTGTTGCTGCTGGGGGTGGGCGCGGGCATGGTGTGGTCGGCGGTGGTCAAGCTGGAGAACCCGCAAGCCGTGCCGCAGGTGCATGTGATCGCCCTGTGGGTGGCGGGGGCCGCGCTGGTGGGCAAGGAGCTGCTGTTTCGCTACATGCTGGCCGTGGCCAAGCGCGTCAAGTCGGGCATGCTGGTGGCCAACGCCTGGCATGCGCGCTCGGATGCGGCTTCGTCGCTGGTGGTGGGCATCGGCATTGCGGGCAACCTGGCCGGCTACCCCATCCTGGACCCCATTGCAGCACTCATCGTCGGCTTCATGGTGGCCAAGATGGGCTGGGAGTTTGGCTGGGACGCCTTGCACGACCTGATGGACCGCTCGGTGGACGAGCAGGAGGTGCAGGCCATCCGCCAGACGCTGCTCGAAACCCCTGGCGTGAGCGGTGTGCACGATGTGCGCACGCGCAAGATGGGCGACATGATCGTGGTGGATGCGCACCTGGAGGTGAACGCCGCGCTCACGGTGGAAGCGGGCCACGACATCGCCGTGCAGGCCCGCCAGCGCGTGCTGCAACGCCACCGCGTGCTCAACCTCATGACCCATGTGGACCCGTGGCGCAAGCCTGACCTGGACCATGCCGCGCAGCCCGCGCGCGGCGGTGGCGCTGCGTAACTGCCACAGGCAATCAGGCGATCAGGCAATCAGGCAATCAGGCAATCAGGCGGTGCCGAGCTGCCCGCCGCACCAGTTCCAGCCAGGCCAGGCACAGCGCCAGCAGGCCAGCGGCCACCACCACGCCTGGGGTGCCGGGCAGCGCCAGCCCCATGAGTGTGCGCAGCCAGGGAATGCCCAGCACCGCCGCCAGCAACACCACCATCGCGGCGGCAATGCGCCACAGCCAGGGGTTGGGTGTGGTGATGCTTTGCAGCGCAGTGCGCGACAGGTCGCGGTTGGCCAGAATCAGCAGCATGACGCACAGCACCAGCGTGCCAAACACCACGGTGCGGCTTTGCGCGCTGCCCCAGCCCTGGCCAGCCAGCCAGTACTGACCGCCCAACAGCAGGGCGGCCATGCCCAGGCCCTGCAGCACCGAGGACACCAGGGGGCCGATGGCAAAGGGCGAGTCGGAAACCGGCCGTGGCGGCCGCTCCATGCTGGCGCTGTCTTCGGGCTCGGCCTCCAGCACGACGGCGCAGGTGGGGTCGATCAGCAACTGCAGCAGCACGATATGCACCGGCATCAGCAGCGTGGGCCATTTCAGCAGCGTGGGCACCAGCACCAGCGCAATGATGGGGGCGTGCACCGCAAAGGTGAAGCGAATGGCCTTGCGGATGTTGCCGTCGATGCGCCGCCCCTGGCGGATGGCGGCGACGATGCGGGCAAAGCTGTCGTCCAGCAGCACCAGCGCGGCGGCCTCGCGCGCCACGTCGGTGCCGCGCTCGCCCATGGCAATGCCCACGTCGGCGGCCTTGAGGGCGGGCGCATCGTTCACGCCGTCGCCCGTCATGGCCACCACCTCGCCACTGGCGCGCAGCAGTTGCACCAGGCGCAGCTTGTGCTGGGGCTGCAGGCGCGCGCACAGGTCCACATGGCGCAGTCGTTCTGTCAGGGCAGCGTCGTCCAGCGCCTGCAGCTGCGCGCCGGTGATGACGTCGGGGCGGTCTGAGAGGCCCACCTGCTGCGCGATGGCGCGGGCCGTGGCGGGGTGATCGCCAGTCATCATGATCACGCGCACGCCCGCGCGCCGGCATTCGGCCAGCGCGGCAGGCACCTCGGGGCGCGGCGGGTCGGCCAGCGCCACCAGGCCCAGAAAATCAAAGTCGAAGTCGTGCTGGCTCTGCGGCCAGGGCGGGCTCTGGCTGGCGGCCGGGGCCACGCCCTTCCAGCGGCCGCGCGCCACACCCAGCACGCGCAGGCCGCGCTCGGCCATGGCCTCCACCTGGCGGCGGATGGCATCGCGCCGCGCTGCATCCAGGTGGCACAGGTCGGCCACGGCCTCGGGCGCGCCCTTGGTGGCCAGCAGGTGCATGTTGGGCTCATCGCTGGCAAAAACGCGCGTCATGGCCAGAATCTCGCCCGACAGGGCGTATTCAAACTCGGGCTCGCGCCCGTCATGCACATGCTCGGTGCCCTGCAGCCACTGGTGGCCAAAATGCTGGATGGCCTTTTCCATGGGGTCGAACGGGTCGCCCGGCGTGGCCAGCATGGCGAACTCGGTCAGCAGGTGGAAGTGCTCGGGCAAGTCGCTGGCGCCTTCGGGGTCGAAATGCTGGTCGGCGGTGGCAAGCCCGGCCACTGCCATGCGGTTCAGGGTGAGCGTGCCCGTCTTGTCCACCGCCAGCACGGTGATGGCGCCCAGTGCCTCGACGGCGGTGACGCGCCGCGTCAGCACCTTCTGGTGTGCAATGCGCCAGGCCCCCAGCGCCAGAAACACGGTCAGGATGACCGGAATCTCCTCGGGCAGGATGGCCATGGCCAACGCAATGCCCGACAGCAGGCTGTCGAGCAGCGGGCGGCCGTTCCACCACCAGCCCAGCAGCACCTGCGCCAGCGCCAGCACGACGGCGGCCGTGCCCAGCGTGCGCACCAGCCGGCGCGAGCCCTGTTGCAGCGCAGAAGGCGGCTCGGTGGTTGCCGCCAGATCGGCGCCGATGCGCCCCACGGCCGTGTGGGCCGCCGTGGCGCACACCTCGGCCACACCCACGCCACGCGTGACCACGGTGCTGGCGTAGATAGCCGCCATGCTTGCCGGCGGCTGCTCGTTGGGTGCTGCGGGCAGTTTGGCCACGGGCACGGCTTCGCCGGTGAGCAGGGATTCGTCCACTTCGAGTTGGCCGTCGAGCAGCAACGCGTCGGCGGCAATGCGGTCGCCCTCGTGCAGCACCAGCAGGTCGCCGCGCACCACGTCGCGCCCGGCAATGCGCTGCTCCTGGCCGTCGCGAATCACCAGCGCGCGCGGGGCCGACAGGTCGCGCAGCGATTCGAGCGCGCGCTGCGTTTTGCGCTCTTGCGCCAGCGTGATGCCGATGACCACGAACACAAAGCCCAGCAAAAACAGCGCCTCGGCGCGGTCGCCCAGCGCCAGGTAGATGCCGCCAGCTGCCAGCAGCATGAGAAACATGGGTTCGGTGAGCACATCGCGCACGATGGCGAGCATGGATTTGGGTGCGCTGCCGGGCAGCAGGTTGGGGCCTTCGGCGCTCAGGCGGCGGGCCGCCTCGGCGGTGCTCAAGCCTGGTGGCATGGACGCTGCGCGGGGCGGTGGGGCTGGATTGGTGGGCATCGCAATCTTCCTCATGGGTTAATAGGCCATGGTGGGCCGCCGGTTCCCTTCGTAGCAGGGCCTGCCGCCAGTGTAGGGATGCGAGATGGCGCTGGGCTTGCGGTTTTGGTGGTTGGAATGAAATAGGCTGTTAGCGCTTATGTAGCAAGCGCTAGCAGCTATTGTTTTAATAGTGACGTGGTGCATCTTCACGCCGATGGCGTTGCACAATGCGAGCACCGTACCGCTGAGGAAACACGATGCGCCCGTCCGTTCGCGAAGATTCCGCTGCCGACCCGGCCACCACCGCCATCACCGCACGCGGCACGATCCATCCCGATGTGCTCAGGCTGGGCCTGGTGAGTTTTTTGACCGACCTGAGCTCCGAGATGATCTTCTCGGTGTTTGCCGTGTTCTTCACCACGGTGGCCGGTGCCTCGACGGCGTTGCTGGGGTTGATCGAGGGCCTGGCAGATTTTTCGGCGTCTTCCCTCAATTACCTGGCCGGCTGGCTTTCAGACCGCAGTGGCCGGCGCAAGTGGTTTGCCACGGCGGGCTACGGCTTTTCGACACTGGCCAAGCTGATCTTGCTGGTGTCGTCGTCCATCGTGGGGTTGTCGGTCTTTCGCGTCATCGAGCGGCTGGGCAAGGGCTTTCGCGGCCCGCCGCGCGATGCCTGGCTGTCGTCGATGGCCGCCAAGGAGTCGCGTGGCTATGCGTTTGGCGTGCACAAGGCCCTGGACAAGGCGGGCGCCGTGCTGGGCCCGCTGGTGGCTTATGCGGTGCTCCAATCGCTGGGCGAATCGGCCAGCACCTACAGCCTGCTGTTTCTGGTGGCCTTTGTGCCGGCGGTGGTGGCCGTGGTGGTGCTCACGCGCATCCCCGACCAGCGCGGCCAGCCCCATGCGCGCGAGAGCGTGCGGCAGAACTGGCAGCAGCTCAGCCCGGCGTTCAAGCGTTTTCTGGTGCCGGCAGGGGTGTTTGCGCTGGCGTATTTCAGCCTGGGCTTTGTCTTGCTCAAGGCCCATGCCGTGGGCTTTGGCATGACCGACATCGTGCTGCTGTATGCGCTGTTCAATGCCATCTGCGTGGTGGCGGCGCCGCTGGTGGGGCGGCTGGGCGACAGGGTGGGGCGCAGCCGCATCGTGGTGCTGGGCTATGCGCTGTATGCGGCCCTCAATGTGTGGCTGGTGCTGGCGGCCAGCCGCGGGGAAATGGTGGGCATTTTTTGCCTGTATGGCGTGTTCTATGCCATCGAAGAGTCGCAAAGCAAGGCCTTCATCGCCGACCTGGAGCCCGAGCGCCGCGCCACGGCCATGGGCGTCTACAACTTCGTCACGGGTGGCTTGTACCTGCCCGCATCGCTGATGGCGGGCGCGCTGTGGGCGGTGGCGCCAGCCCTGGCTTTCGGGTTGGCCGCGGTGCTGTCGGTGGCGGCCATGGTGGTGTTTATTGCGTCGAAGCCCGCCGCAGTCGGGGGGCGCTGATCGCAGCGGCAACTTACATTTGGGCCATGGACAAACCACACACCTTTCACCGCAGCGACCTGGTGCGCATTGCCATTGATGCCATGAAGGAGCGCGGCCTGGAGCCCGAGTTTCCGCCGCGCGCCCTGCAGCAGCTGCAGACCATCGACGCCGCCGCGCAGGACGACGACCCGCGCATCCGCGACATGACGGCGCTGCCCTGGTGCTCGATCGACAACGACGACTCGCGCGACCTCGACCAGCTCACGGCCTGCGGCCCCTTGGGCCATGGTGCCGTGAAGATTTTTGTGGCCGTGGCCGATGTGGACGCCCTGGTCAAAAAGAACTCGGCCATCGACCAGCACGCGCACACCAACACCACGTCGGTCTATACCTCGGCGCGGGTGTTTCCGATGTTGCCCGAGCGCTTGTCCACCGACCTCACCTCGCTGAACCCCGGCCAGGAGCGCATCGCCATCGTGACCGAAATGGTGGTGGATGCCGAGGGCGTCGTCACCCATTCCACCGTGCACCGTGCGCGGGTGCGCAACCAGGCCCAGCTGGCTTATGACGCGGTGGCCGCGTGGATCGACGGCGCGGGTGACCTGCCCGAGGCCGCGCGCGCGGTGCCCGGCATGGACGAGCAGCTGCGCACCCAGGATGCGGTGGCCCAGCGCATGCGCGCGCGCCGGCGCGAGCAGGGCTCGCTCGATCTGGAGACCTTCCAGCCGCGCGCGGTGTTCGACGGCGACCGCGTGGTGGACATTCGCCAGCAAGCGCAGAACCGGGCGCGCCAGCTCATCGAAGAATTCATGATCGCCACCAACACCTGCACCGCGCAGTTTCTGGCGCAGCATGGCGGCAGCGCCTTGCGGCGGGTGGTGCGCTCGCCCGAGCGCTGGCTGCGCATCGTGGAAGTGGCCAGCAAGTATGGCGAGGCGCTGCCCAAAGAGCCCGATTCGCGCGCGCTCGAGGGCTTTCTGGCGCGCCAGCGCAAGGCCGATCCGCTGCGCTTTCCCGATCTGTCGCTGGTCATCGTCAAGCTGATGGGGTCGGGCGAGTATGTGGTGGAGCACGCGCGGGGCGAGCCCATCGGCCACTTCGGCCTGGCCGTGCGCGACTACACGCATTCCACGGCGCCCAACCGCCGTTACCCTGATCTGGTGAGCCTGCGCATGGTCAAGGCGCTGCTGTCGGGCGAGCGTGCGCCCTATGGCCTGGCCGAACTGACCACGCTGGCCGAGCATTGCACCCACCAGGAAGACGCGGCCCAAAAGGTGGAGCGCAGCGTGCGCAAATCCGAGGCAGCGCTGTTCATGCAGGGGTTGATCGGCCAGCGGTTTGACGCCATCGTCACCGGCCGCAGCGAAAGCGCCACCTGGGTGCGCATCTTCACGCCGCCGGCCGAGGGCCTGCTGGTGGCGGGGGATTTCAACCTCGACGTGGGGGCGAAAATCCGCGTGAAGCTGGTCAGCACGAACGTGGAGCGCGGTTTCATCGATTTCGAGCAGGCGCGCTGAACAGCCGCACCGACTTCGCAGCCAACCCGGGCCCCGTCTGCACAAGGAACACCCATGAACGAACCCTCACCCGCTCACTCGCCACCCGCACCGGATGCCCTGGCCGCCCAGGCCGACATCCGCGCCCGTTTCCGCCACCTGCGCGCCGGTGCGGGGCTGCAAGGGGCTGTCACGGTGCTGCACATCGGCGCCGAACACACCGCCGTTGCCACGGGGCCGGGCGATGAGGCCGCTGCCTGGCTGGTGCTGGACATTGGCGCGCAGAAAACGGCGCGGCAATTTTTCAAGCGCAGCCCGCCCACGCCGCTGGAGATGGAAAACGCCATTGCCACCGTCGAAGACGAGGTGATCCGGGCGGTGCCCATGCTGGCGCCGGGCTCGGCCTTGCTGTGTGCCGACGCGGTGGTGCGCGAGATGGCCCTGCTGGCGGGTGTGGCGCCCGGTGAATCGATGGCAATGCCGCTCGATGCCATGGAACGGGTGTTTGAGCGCCTGGCCGCCGTGGCCGAAGGGCGCCCGGTTGCGCGCGAGGGCTTGCCACAAGGCGCCGACTTCGCTGCCGCGCTGCTGATCCTGCGCGAGTTCATGCACCACCTGCGGTTCGGGTCCATCACCGTGCTGCGCTGAGAGGCTGAGTTCGTGAACAGGTTCTTGGCGCAATCCACCACTTGGAATGAGCGACTTGAGAAACCAGTCAATAATTAGATAAAAATGGCTGTTTGCGCTTTACCAGTATGCGCATGCAGCTATTGTTTTTGTAGCTTGCTCGCACCCGTATGGGTGCATTGCTTTCCCGTCAGAATCCGCCCATGACCTATTGCCTGCTTCAATCACGGCGTTCCTTGTTGCCCTTGCTATGGGTTGCCGCACTGGGCGCAACCGCCCTGGTTGCCACGCCGGCCCGCGCTGCTCCTGAAACGCCGGCCATGGCCGCCAGCGCCATGGCGCCCCGCGTGCTGGCCTGCACCACCTGCCACGGCAAGGAAGGCCGCGCTACGCCAGACGGTTACTTTCCGCGCATCGCGGGCAAGCCGGCGGGCTACCTGTACAACCAGCTGCTCAATTTTCGGGACGGGCGGCGCAGCTACCCGCAGATGGGCTACCTCATCGAGCACCTCACGGACGACTATCTGCGCGAGATCGCCACCCACTTTGCCGCGCTGCAGGTGCCCTATGCGCCGCCCCCGGCGCCCCAGGCCGCGCCGCAGGTGTTGGAGCGCGGGCGCCAGCTGGTGCAGCAGGGCGATGCGGCGCGCCGGCTGCCCGCCTGCGTGCAGTGCCACGGCCAGGCAATGACGGGGCTGCAGCCGTCGATTCCCGGCTTGCTGGGCCTGCCGCGCGACTACCTCAACAGCCAGCTCGGGGCCTGGCAAACCGGCCAGCGCCGCGCGCAGGCGCCCGATTGCATGGCCGATATTGCGCGCCAGCTTTCGCCCGCGGAGGTGAGTGCGGTATCGGCCTGGCTGGCGGCCCAGCCGGTGCCGGGGGATGGCAAGCCCGCCGACCGGCTGGCAGCGGCCATGCCCGTGCGCTGCGGTGGTGTCGATGGTGTGCCGGTGGTGGACGCGGCGGCGCGTTGAAGGGGAACACCATGAAACGCATCCTCTGGACGATCTCTTCCACCATGGCCGCCCTGGGCTTGGGCGCCGCCGCCGTGGTGGCGCTGAACCTGCGCGGCGAAGCGCCGTTGACCGCCGGCGAAACCCCGCAAAGCACGCCCGAACTGGTGGCCCGTGGCGAATACCTGGCGCGCGTGGGCAACTGCATGGCCTGCCACACCGTGCAGGGCGGCGCGCCCTATGCGGGCGGGCGCGGCATCGACACGCCGTTTGGCGTCATCCACACCTCCAACCTCACGCCCGACAAGGCCACGGGCATCGGCAACTGGTCGGCCGCCGAGTTCTGGCGCGCGCTGCACAACGGCCGCTCCAAAGACGGGCGCCTGCTGTACCCGGCGTTTCCCTACCCCAATTACACGCAGGTGACGCGCGAGGATTCCGACGCCATCTATGCCTATCTGCAAAGCCTGCCCGCCGTGGCGCAGGCCAACCGGCCGCACGCGCTGCGCTTTCCCTACAGCACGCAGGCGGCCCTGGGCGTGTGGCGGGCGTTGTTTTTTACCGCCGGGCCGCCCCCAGCTGAAAAAGCGGCCCCCTTGGGGGGCGGCGACCCGCAAAGCGGCGGAGCGAGGGGGGCCACGCTTGCGCCCGGCGCGCCACCGGCCGAGCCCACGCAGTTGGCGCAATGGAACCGGGGTGCCTATCTGGTCAACGGCCTGGGCCACTGCGCCGCCTGCCACACACCGCGCAATGCGCTGGGCGCCAGCAACCCCGCGCAGGCTTTCAGCGGCGGGCTGATTCCGGTGCAAAACTGGTATGCGCCGGCACTCAATGCCGCTGCCGAGGCGGGCGTGGCGCACTGGCCTGTCGAAGACGTGGTGGCCCTGCTCAAAACCGGCGTGGCGCCGCAGGGCTCGGTCACCGGGCCCATGGCCGAGGTGGTGTTTCGCAGCACGCAGTATTTGAGCGATGCCGACGCCCAGGCGATGGCCGTGTATCTGCGGGCGCTGCCGCAGCAGGCCCCCGCCGCCACGGCGGTGGCCAAACCAGCGGACGCCACGCTGGAGCGCGGTGCGAAGGTGTATGAGCAGCATTGCGCGCAGTGCCATGGCGACAAGGGCGAGGGTCAACCGGGTGCGTTCCCGGCCCTGGCCGGCAACCGCGCCGTGATGCTGCAAGACCCCACCAACCTCGTGCGCATGGTGCTGCAGGGCGGCTATCTGCCGGCCACGGCGGGCAACCCGCGCCCGCACGGCATGCCGCCCTTCATGCAGGTGCTGGGCGACGAGGACGTGGCGGCGGTCAGCACCTTTGTGCGCAATGCCTGGGGCAACCAGGCGAGCGCAGTGGGTACCATTGGCGTTTACCGTGCCCGGGAGCGGCGCGGGTCTTGAAGGAGAACCCCCCGATGCAGAGCCCGGCCGCGTTGCCAGAAATCCACCCAGCGGCCCCTGGCAGCGGCTGGTGGGCGGTGTGCCTGTGCGCCGGCTGGTGCGGCACCTGTCGCGACTACCAGCCCCTGTTTGACGAGTTGGCGCGTGCGCACCCCGGCGTGCGTTTTGAGTGGGTGGACATCGAGGACGAATCCGAAATCGCGGGCGATCTGGACGTGGAGACCTTCCCCACGCTGCTGATTGCCGACGGCCGCCGGGCCTTGTTCCTGGGGCCGCTGCTGCCGCAGGCGCCTGTGCTGGCCAGGCTGTTGACCAGCCTGCAGGCCGGTGCACCAAGCGCCGCCGGGGCAGGGGGCGAGGCCCAGGAACTGTTTGAGCGCGTGCGCGCCGCGCGCGGGGCCTAGTCGCCGGGTCTTGTGGCACCTGTTGGCACCAGTGTGCGCGCGCAGGCGCGGAGCGGAAGCGATGCGTGTTGCGGGCTCGGTGGGTGTTTTTACTCCTGTTTTTATAGCTGCAGGCGCTTATTCATAAAGCGCTAGAGGCACTTTTTACTTGGTTTTCCTATGGTGCGCTCTTCGTGGTTTGATCTTCGTTCGTTGCAGGCGCAGTGCGACAAGGGCGCCTGGTCGCGTGGCATGGGGCTTTATCGCAACGCGGACGTGCTCCACGTCGATATCGAACCCGATGGCGATGGCCGCTGGCTGATGGATGGCGAGGTGCAGGGCAGCCTGTTCGACCCCTATGAGGTGTCGGTGGAACTGGTCATCGCGCCCAATGGCCAGGTCAAGCAATGGTCGGGTGACTGCAGTTGCCCCGTGGGCGTGGATTGCAAGCATGCAGTGGCGCTGACGCTGGCAGCGGCGCACGAAAACCCGGCGCTGGAGCAACCCCCTGCGCCCTCCGCCGATGGACTCAAAGCGCTGCAGCAGCGCAAGGAAGCCCTGGCGCGCGCAGAGGCCGAAGCCCGGCTGGTGCACTGGTTGCACGACTGGGACAGCGCCTCGGGCGTGCCAGCCACGCCAGCCCCGGGAGCCAGGCCGGATCGGCCCGAACAGTATCTGTACCTGCTCTCCACCGTGACGCTGCCGCGCGCCACCGCGCCGCAAATGCAGCTGGAGGCCGTGGTGTCTTACCCCAAAGTCACCGGCGGCTGGGCCAAGCCCAAGCCGATTCGCACGCAGCCTGGCCCGGGGCAGGCCGTGTATGACCGCGCCAGCGATGCCGACCACCAGGTGCTGCAACTGCTGCGGGCCATGCCGCGCAACCTGGGTTACTACTCGGCCTATAGCCTTGCGCCATCGGGGGTGCTGGAGGGCGCGGCGGGCGTTCTCGCGCTGCAGCAGGCGGCCAGCACCGGCCGCCTGTTTGCCGACGTGGGGGGCTCCACCGTGGGCGCGCCGCTGCGCTGGGGCGAGCCGCTGCCCATCACCTGGGCATGGCGCGAGTCCACGCCAGCCGCAGGGGGTGAAAGCACCTGGGCCCTGGGTGCCAGCCTGCCTGCGGCGTCGGCCACGCTGTGCGGCAACAGCCCCCCGCTGTACCTCGATGCCGACCACGGCGTGGTTGGCGCGGTGCAGGCCGAAGGCCTGAGCGCTGCACGGCTCGCCCTGCTGCTCAAGGCGCCCGCGCTGAGCGCCGCCGCGCTGCAAAAGCACCAGGCCGAGGTCGCCAGCCGCCTGGGCGGTGTGCTGCCATTGCCGCCGGTGCTCGGGCCGCTCACGCGGGTGCAGGGCGTGCAACCCGTGGCGCGCCTGCATCTGGCGCCCGTGCCGGCGGGCGATGTGCCCGACCTGGGCCTCATCACCGCACAGCTGCGGTTCGACTACCAGGGCCATGTGGGCTGGTGGGTGGGGCAGGAGCTGGATGTGCTGGTGCCGGCGGCAGATGGCGGCCAAGTGTTGCTGCAGCGCGATGCACAAGCCGAGCTCGGTGCCATCGAGCGGCTGATGGACCTGGGCCTGCTGGCCACCGACGATGGCCTGTTCGGCATCCCTGGCGACCGCCCGCAAAACGATTGGATGCACTGGGCCGACAACGGTTTCGGGGTGCTGCGCGAGGCGGGGTTTGACGTCACGCTCGATGCCGCGCTCTCTGGCTGGATCACGCACGCCGACACACTGGCCGTGGCGTTGCAGCCCGAGGGCGACGACGAGGCCACATCGCCCTGGTTTGCGCTGTCGCTGGGCATCGAGATCAACGGCGTGCGCCACAACATCCTGCCCTGGCTGCCCGACCTGATCGCCGCCGCTGCGGCCCACCCGCCAGACCCCGAAACCGGCTTGCCCCAGTTGCCATCGCATGTCTATCTGCCGTCGCAGGCGGGCCCCGGCTTTGTGCGCCTGCCCACCGACACGCTGCGACCGTGGCTGGCGGCGCTGCTGGACCTGGTGGGCGACCGTGCCCATGACTTCACCGGCGACAGCCTCAAGCTCTCGCGCATGGATGCGTTGCGCACCAGCGCCGCGCTGGGCGAGGGGGCCGTGTGGGAGGGTGCCGGTGCTTTGCGCGCCATGGTGGAGCAGCTCAAGGGCGCCAAGGCGTTGCCCGAAGTGCCGCTGTCGGCCAGCGTGCACGCCACGCTGCGGCCCTACCAGCAGCAGGGCCTGAACTGGCTGCAGTTTTTGCGTGCGCATGGCCTGGCCGGTGTGCTGGCCGACGACATGGGCCTGGGCAAAACGCTGCAGACCCTGGCGCACATCCAGGTCGAAAAAGATGCGGGCCGCCTGACCCACCCCGCACTCATCATTGCGCCCGTGAGCCTCATGGGTAACTGGCAGCACGAGGCCGCTCGGTTTTGCCCGGGCCTGCGCAGCCTGGTGCTGCACGGCGCGGGCCGCCATGAGGTGGCCGAATCGTTGGCCGAGCACGACCTGGTCATTGCCCCGTATTCATTGCTGCAGCGCGACCGGGAACGATGGCTGGCGCATGAGTGGCATCTGGTGGTGCTCGACGAAGCCCAGAACATCAAGAACGCCAGCACGCATGCCGCACAGGTGGTGAGCCAGCTGCAGGCGCGCCACCGACTGTGCCTGTCGGGCACGCCCATGGAGAACCACCTGGGCGAGGTCTGGAGTTTGTTTCACTTTCTGATGCCCGGCTTTCTGGGCAGCCAGCGGCACTTCAACGAGCTGTTTCGCACGCCGATTGAAAAACAGGGCGACGGCGCGCGCATGGCGCAGTTGCGCGCGCGCGTCACGCCGTTCATGCTGCGCCGCACCAAGGCGCTGGTGGCCGGCGAACTGCCGCCCAAGGTCGAGACCGTGATGCCCGTGGAAATGACCGGTGCGCAGGCCGACCTGTATGAAACCATCCGCTTAGGCATGGAAAAAACCGTGCGCGAGGCACTGCAGTCCAAGGGGCTGGCCAAGTCGCAGATCACCATCCTCGATGCGCTGCTCAAGCTGCGCCAGGTGTGCTGCGACCCGCAACTGGTTCCGCTGGATGCCGCCAAAAAGGTCAAGACTTCGGCCAAGCTGGAGCAGTTGATGGCGCTGCTGCCCGAAATGCTGACCGAGGGGCGGCGCATTTTGCTGTTCTCGCAGTTCACCAGCATGCTCACGCTGATCGAGGCCGAGCTGAAAAGGCGCAAACTGCCCTGGGTCAAGCTCACCGGCCAAAGCCAAAAGCGCGACGCGATCATCGAGCAGTTCACCAGCGGGCAGGTGCCGCTGTTTCTGATCAGTCTCAAGGCGGGCGGGGTGGGGCTCAATTTGCCCCAGGCCGATACGGTGATCCATTACGACCCGTGGTGGAACCCCGCTGTGGAAGCCCAGGCCACCGACCGCGCCCACCGCATCGGCCAGACACAGAGCGTGTGGGTGATCAAGCTGGTCGCCCAAGGCACGATTGAAGAGAAGATTCTGGCGCTGCAGGAGCGCAAGGCGCAGCTGGCAGGCAGCCTGTATGGCGGCGCGGCTGCGCGCAAGGAGCCGATGTTCACCGAAAGCGACCTCGCAGAACTGCTGCAGCCGCTATCACGGTTGTAGCTGCTCGCGCTTGTTGAATAAGCGCCAGGTGCCGTTTTGGTATCGCATCGTCCGGCAGGCCGCGTGGGCACTGGCCTGGGCGCATTGACAACAGCTTTCCCCGTGTGCATCTTTGCAAAACAACACTTTGCACGCTACAATACGGGTCTCACGACCAAACGGGCGGGTACCAACCGCCCGTTTTTTTTGGTCGAATGCTTTTGGAGCTCGAAGCTGTCGGGGAAGAGTCTCCGGGGGTTATCGGGTTTTTTGTTTTGGACTTACGCAAACAAGGGTGCACGAGGGGTGCTTCCATGGGGTGGCAGCTGGCCTGATCCTGATTTGCGTAAGTTGTGTTGTTTTTCCGGGATTGAACTGAACACGTGGCATTACAGCAAGTCGTTGAACAAATTGTGGCGGGTCTGGGTTATGACCTGGTGGAGATCGAGCGATCTCCGGGGGGCTTGCTGCGCGTCACCATCGATTTGCCATGGGTTCAGCCCGCGGTGGATGCACCAGAGCCGGCCATCGAGCAATACGTCACGGTGGAAGACTGTGAAAAGGTCACCCGCCAGCTGCAGTTTGCGCTGGAGGTGGATGGGGTCGAGTACAAACGGCTCGAAGTCTCGTCGCCGGGCATTGATCGCCCCTTGCGCCACGAGCAGGATTTTGTGCGTTTTGAAGGTTCGGTCATCGACCTCACTCTGAAAGCGCCCATCGGCGCTGCGGCGGTGGGGCAGGTCAATGCCACCCGCAAAAAGTTTCGTGGCACGCTGGAGCGGGCCGAATCAGGTGGCTGGCAGATCGTCTGGAGCGATGAGCCGGCGGTCAAGCCTGGTCAGAAAATAAGCAAGAAGCGTGTGCCAGCCCCCTTGCAGGCGCTGGGGTTCGCGCTGGATGAGCTCAGGGATGCCCGACTGGCGCTCATTGTGGATTTCAAGGGGCGGGGGGCAAAGGCTGGTCAAGTACCGGACTGAGTCGCTGGATGGTTTGGAGTAGGTGGGCAGTTGCTGGCAGCTGTTGCCTGCGGATGATAGAAACAGGAGAGTCGTCGCATGAATCGCGAATTGTTGATGTTGGTTGAGGCCATTTCGCGCGAGAAGAACGTGGAGCGCGATGTGGTCTTGGGCGCCGTGGAGTCGGCCTTGGCCCAGGCTACCAAGAAGCTGTACCAGGGCGAGGTGGACATCCGCGTGTCCGTCGATCGCGACAGCGGCAACTATGAGACTTTCCGTCGCTGGCTGGTGGTGCCTGACGAGGCGGGTCTGCAAAATCCCGAAGCCGAAGAGCTGCTGATGGACGCCAAGGAGCGTATCGCCGACATCGAAGTCGGGGAATACATCGAAGAAGGCGTCGAGTCGGTGCCCATCGGTCGCATCGGCGCTATGGCGGCCAAGCAGGTCATCCTGCAGAAGATCCGCGACGCCGAGCGCGAAATGCTGCTCAACGACTTCATGTCGCGTGGCGAGCGCATTTTCACGGGCACCGTCAAGCGCATGGACAAGGGCGACATCATTGTCGAATCCGGCCGCGTGGAGGGCCGCCTGCGTCGCAGCGAGATGATCCCCAAGGAAAACCTGCGCAGTGGCGACCGCGTTCGCGCCATGATCATGGAAGTGGACCTGACGCTGCGCGGCGCGCCCATCATCCTGTCGCGCTCGGCCCCCGAGTTCATGGTCGAGCTGTTCCGCCAGGAAGTGCCCGAGATCGAGCAAGGCCTGTTGGAGATCAAGAGCTGCGCCCGTGACCCCGGTTCGCGCGCCAAGATTGCCGTGCTGTCGCATGACAAGCGCGTGGACCCCATCGGTACCTGCGTTGGCGTGCGCGGCACCCGTGTGAATGCGGTGACCAACGAGCTTGCCGGCGAACGCGTGGACATCGTGCTGTGGTCCGAAGACCCGGCCCAGTTCGTGATTGGTGCGCTGGCCCCGGCCAACGTCTCGTCCATTGTGGTCGATGAGGAAAAGCATGCCATGGACGTGGTGGTGGATGAGGAAAACCTCGCCATCGCCATCGGTCGTGGCGGCCAGAACGTGCGTCTGGCCTCCGACCTGACTGGTTGGAAAATCAACATCATGGACGCCGCCGAGTCGGCCCAGAAGCAGGCCAACGAGTCTGATACGGCCCGCCGTCTGTTCATGGAAAAGCTCGATGTGGACGAGGAAATCGCCGACATCCTGATCGCCGAAGGTTTCAACAGCCTGGAAGAGGTGGCTTATGTGCCACTGCAGGAAATGCTGGAAATCGAAAGCTTCGACGAAGATACCGTGAGCGAGCTGCGTACCCGTGCCAAGGATGCGTTGCTCACCATGGAAATCGCCCGCGAGGAAAGCGTTGGCGAGGTTTCGCAGGATCTGCGCGATCTCGAAGGCCTTACACCCGAATTGATTGCCAAGCTGGCAGAAAATGGTGTGCACACGCGTGACGACCTGGCCGATCTGGCCATTGATGAACTGACCGACCTGACCGGACAGTCCGCAGAAGATGCCAAAGCCTTGATCATGAAGGCGCGCGAACACTGGTTCGCAGGGCAAGAGTAAGGTCAGGGAGGCACGAACCACATATGTCCAGTAATACTGTCGCCGAGTTTGCAACCGAACTCAAAAAATCGCCTGAAACCCTGCTCGATCAGCTCAAGGCTGCGGGTGTGGGCAAGGCTGCCCCGTCCGACGCGTTGACCGAGTCGGACAAGCAAAAATTGCTTGCTTATCTGCAGGCCAGCCATGGCACGGCTTCTGCCGATCGCAAGAAGATCACGCTGGTGAAGAAGTCCACCAGTGAAATCAAGCAAGCCGATGCCACCGGCAAGGCGCGCACCATCCAGGTGGAAGTGCGCAAGAAGCGCACTTTCATCCAGCGCGATGAAGGTGTCGAAAGTGTTGCCGAATCCAGGGAATCCCCGGTGGAAGACGTCGCTGCCGCCGGCGAAGACCTCGAACTGGCCCGCCGCGAAGAAGAAGCGAGCCGCCAGGCCGAGCTGATTCGTCGCCAGGAAGCCGAGCTGGCCGAAAAGCGTGCCGATCGCGAAGCACGTGAGAAGCGCGAGCGCGAAGCCGAAGAGCGCGCCGCCGCCTACGCAGCCCAGGAAGCCGAGAAAAAGGCACAGGCCTCTGCAGTCAAGCAGGAAGCCACCCGCGAGCAGGCGGCAGAAGCAGCGGCACGCGCAACTGCACAAGCCGAGGCCCGTGAGAAAGCTGCAGCCGAGTCCAAGGCCCGTTCCGACGAAGAGGCGGCTCGTGCTGCCGATCTGGATGCACGCCGCCGCAAGGCGGAAGCCGAAGCGGCTGCTATTCGGTCCATGATGGCCACGCCCAAGAAGGCGGTCATGGTGGCCAAAAAGCCCGAGGAACCCAAGCCTGTGGCCAAGCCTGCAGCCGTGGGTGATGCCAAGAAGGGCACGCTGCACAAGCCTGCGGTCGGGACGGGTGTTGCCCGCGCGGGCGCTCCGGCGGCTGCAGGCGCAGCCGCGCCCGGTGCTGGCAAGGAAGTCAAGTCGGCCAAGCTGTCTTCCAGCTGGGCAGGCGATACGGCCAAGAAAAAAGAAATCAAGACCCGCGGCGACAGCAGCGGCGGTGTCGGTCGCAACAACTGGCGTGGTGGCCCGCGTGGCCGCCGTGGCGATGGCCGCGATCACCGTGATGACCACCACCAGCATTCCGCTCCGGTGGAGGCGCGCACCATTGAAGTGCACGTGCCTGAAACCATCACCGTGGCCGAGCTGGCCCACAAGATGTCCATCAAGGCCTCCGAGGTCATCAAGGCGCTCATGAAGATGGGCCAGATGGTCACCATGAACCAGCCGCTGGACCAGGACACCGCCATGATCGTGGTGGAGGAACTGGGCCACAAGGCCGTGGTGGCGGCGCTGGACGATCCGGAAGCATTCACCGACGAGGATTTGGCCCAGCTGGACGTGGCGGTTCTGCCGCGCGCTCCGGTGGTGACCGTGATGGGTCACGTCGATCACGGCAAGACCTCGCTGCTCGATTACATCCGCCGCGCCAAGGTCGCTTCAGGCGAAGCCGGCGGCATTACGCAGCACATTGGTGCCTACCACGTGGAAACACCACGCGGCATGATCTCGTTCCTCGACACCCCCGGTCACGAAGCCTTCACGGCCATGCGTGCCCGCGGTGCGCAGGCTACCGACATCGTGATTCTGGTGGTGGCTGCCGATGACGGTGTGATGCCCCAGACCAAGGAAGCCATCAAGCACGCCAAGGCGGCGGGTGTTCCTATCGTGGTGGCCATCACCAAGTCGGACAAGCCCGATGCCAATCCAGACCGCGTCAAGCAGGAACTGGTGGTGGAGGAGGTGGTTCCTGAAGAGTACGGTGGCGATTCGCCTTTCGTGCCCGTGTCCTCCAAGACCGGCATGGGCATCGACACCCTGCTGGAGCAGGTGCTGCTGCAAGCCGAAGTGCTGGAACTCAAGGCGCCAGTCGATTCGCTGGCCAAGGGCCTGGTGATCGAAGCCAAGCTGGACAAGGGCCGTGGCCCTGTGGCGACCGTGCTGGTGCAGTCCGGTACGCTGAAGGTGGGCGATGTGGTGCTGGCAGGCCAGACCTACGGTCGCGTGCGCGCCATGCTGGATGAAAGCGGCAAGGTCGCCAAGACGGCGGGGCCGTCGATTCCGGTCGAAATCCAGGGCCTTACCGAAGTGCCGCAGGCCGGCGACGACTTCATGGTGCTGACCGATGAGCGCCGTGCGCGCGAAGTCGCCACCTACCGTGCTGGCAAATTCCGCAATACCAAGCTGGCGCGCCAGCAAGCGGCCAAGCTGGAGAACATGTTTGCTGACATGACGGCGGGCGAAGTGAAGATGCTGCCCATCATCGTCAAGGCCGACGTGCAGGGCTCGCAGGAAGCGCTGGCGCAGTCGCTGCTCAAGCTCTCCACCGACGAGGTCAAGGTGCAGCTGGTGTATGCCGCAGTGGGCGCCATCAGCGAGTCGGACATCAACCTGGCCATCGCCTCCAAGGCCATCGTGATTGGCTTCAACGTGCGTGCCGACGCTGGTGCGCGCAAGCTGGCCGAGAGCAATGGCGTCGATCTGCACTACTACAGCATCATTTATGACGCTGTGGACGAGTTGCGGGTGGCGATGTCGGGCATGCTGGCACCTGAGCAGCGCGAGGAAATCATCGGTACGGCCGAGATCCGCACCGTGTTCGTGGCAACGAAGATCGGCACGATTGCCGGCTCGTACATCACGTCCGGCATGGTGCACCGCAACGCCAAGTTCCGCCTGCTGCGCGACAACGTGGTGGCTTACACCGGCGAAGTCGATTCGATCAAGCGCCTCAAGGACGATGTCAAGGAAGTCAAGGAAGGCTTCGAGTGCGGTATCAAGCTCAAGAACTACAACGACATCAAGGAAGGCGATCACCTCGAATTCTTTGACATCAAGGAAATCGCGCGGACGCTGTAATCCATGGCTGCCAAGAAATCTTCCACCCCCAACCGCGCCTTCAAGGTGGCCGATCAGATCCAGCGTGATCTGACGGAACTGATCGCGCGCGAGTTGAAAGACCCGCGCGTGGGCATGGTGACGCTGCAGGGTGTGGAGGTGACTCCCGACTATGCGCACGCCAAGGTGTTCTTCAGCCTGCTGGTGGGCGACCCGGTGGAAACGCAGGCGGCACTCAACCAGGCTGCAGGTTTTCTGCGCAATGGCCTGTTCAAGCGTCTGCACATCCATACGGTGCCCACGCTGCATTTCGTGTTTGACCGCACCTCCGAGCGTGCGGCCGACATGAATGCCTTGATTGCCAAGGCTGTTTCCTCGCGCGCACAGGAAGATTAGCCATGAACGCGCCACGCACCAGGGTGCAGCGGCGCCCTGTGCATGGGGTGTTGCTGCTCGATAAACCGCTCGGCCTGTCGAGCAATGACGCCTTGCAGAAGGCGAAGTGGCTGCTGCGCGCCGAAAAGGCGGGCCATACCGGCACGCTCGATCCTCTGGCCACTGGCGTGCTGCCGCTGTGTTTTGGCGCCGCCACGAAGTTCAGCCAGCTGCAGCTCGATGCGCCCAAGACCTACGAGGCCATCGCCTTGCTGGGCACCACCACGACCACTGGCGATGCCGAGGGTGATGTCGTGCAGCGCTGCGATGTGGACCGCGCCCAGCTCACCCCTGAGCGCCTGGCGGACGTGCAGCGGCAGTTCACCGGCCCCATCCGCCAAGTGCCGCCCATGCACAGCGCGCTCAAGAAGGATGGCAAGGCGCTGTATGAATACGCCCGCGCAGGCGTCACGGTAGAGCGCGAGGCGCGCGATGTGGTCATTCATGCATTGAATCTGACGCTAGCGCTTACGGATAAAGCGCAGGCAGCTATCAAAATAATAGTAACCTGCAGCAAAGGCACCTACATCCGCACCCTGGGCGAAGACATCGGCGCGGCACTGGGCTGCGGCGCGCACCTGACTTTTTTGCGCCGTATCGACACCGGCGGCCTGGGCGTGGAGCGCTGCATCACGCTGGCGCAGCTGGAGGCCATGCCCGAGGACGATCGCCTGGCCAGCCTGCAAGCGCCCGAATCCTTGCTGGCACAACACATGCGTGTCACGCTGGACGGCGACAATACCGCTCGTTTCCTTTCGGGGTTGCGGCGCAGGGGCGACTGGCCCGACGCCAATGCCGTGGCGGTTTTCAGCGAGGCCCCTGCGGCCTTGCTGGGCGTCGGTCATATCAAAAACGGTGAACTGGTGCCCGACAGGCTCCTGAGTCCGCTGGAAATTCAACAAATTTTGGAAGGCACGCCGCACCTACAAGCCAGCGGCATATTGGAAAAACTATGAGCAAACAAATCCGCAACATCGCCATCATTGCCCACGTGGACCATGGCAAGACCACCATGGTCGACCAACTGCTGCGCCAGTCCGGCACCTTCGCCGACCACGAAAAAGTGGTCGACACCGTGATGGACAACAACGCCATCGAAAAAGAGCGCGGCATCACCATCCTGGCCAAGAACTGCGCCGTGAGCTGGGAAGGCACGCACATCAACATCGTTGACACCCCCGGTCACGCGGACTTTGGCGGTGAAGTGGAACGCGCGCTGTCCATGGTGGACGGTGTGGTTCTGCTGATCGACGCGCAAGAGGGCCCCATGCCCCAGACGCGTTTTGTGACCAAGAAGGCGCTGGCCCTGGGGCTCAAGCCCATCGTGGTGGTCAACAAGGTGGACAAGCCCGGTGCCAACCCCGACAAGGTCGTGAACGCGGCTTTCGACCTGTTCGACAAGCTCGGTGCCACCGACGAGCAGCTCGACTTTCCCGTGGTCTACGCCTCGGGCATCAACGGCTGGTCGTCGCTCGAAGAGGGCGCACCAGGTGAGCAGTGGGGCCCCGACATGTCGGCTCTGTTCAACACCGTGCTCAAGCATGTGCCCGCGCAAAAGGGTGATCCCGCTGCTCCGTTGCAGTTGCAGATTTCCGCACTCGATTTCTCCACTTTTGTCGGCCGCATCGGCGTGGGCCGCATCAGCCAGGGCACGATCAAGCCCATGATGGATGTGCTGGTCATGGAAGGCCCCGATGGCAAGACCATCAAGGGCCGCGTCAACCAGGTGCTGACGTTCCAGGGCCTGGACCGCGTGCAGGCCACCGAAGCCGGTCCCGGCGAAATCGTGCTGATCAACGGCATTGCCGATATCGGCATCGGCGTGACCATCACCGACCCGCTCAAGCCTGCGCCGCTGCCCATGCTCAAGGTGGACGAGCCCACGCTGACCATGAACTTTTGCGTGAACACTAGCCCGCTGGCGGGCCGCGAAGGTAAATATGTGACCAGCCGCCAGATCTGGGACCGCCTGCAAAAGGAGCTGCAACACAACGTGGCCCTGCGCGTGAAGGAAACCGACGAGGAAGGCATCTTTGAAGTGATGGGCCGGGGCGAACTGCACCTGACCATCCTGCTGGAAAACATGCGCCGTGAAGGCTACGAGCTGGCAGTGTCCAAGCCGCGCGTGGTGTTCAAGGAGATCAATGGCGAGAAGTGCGAGCCTATCGAGCTGGTCACCGCCGACATCGAGGAAGCCCACCAGGGTGGCGTGATGCAGGCCCTGGGCGAGCGCAAGGGCGAGCTGGTGAATATGGAGCCGGACGGCCGGGGCCGTGTGCGCCTCGAATACCGCATTCCTGCCCGCGGCCTGATCGGCTTCACCAACGAGTTCCTGAACCTGACGCGCGGTTCCGGCCTGATTGCCAACATTTTCGACAGCTACGAACCCCACAAGGGTGACATCGGCGGCCGCAAGAACGGCGTGCTGATTTCGATGGACGACGGTGAAATCTTCACCTACGCCCTGGGCAAGCTGGACGACCGTGGCCGCATGTTCGTGAAGGCGAACGACCCGGTGTACGAAGGCATGATTGTGGGCATCCACAGCCGTGACAACGACCTGGTGGTGAATGCCACGCGCACCAAGCAGCTGACCAACTTCCGCGTTTCGGGCAAGGAAGACGCGATCAAGATCACCCCGCCCATCGATGCCACGCTGGAATACGCCGTGGAGTTCATCGAGGACGATGAGCTGGTCGAGATCACGCCCAAGTCCATCCGCATCCGCAAGCGCCACCTCAAGGAAAGCGATCGCAAGCGCGCTGGTCGCTGATTCCGGGTTCAGGGGCTTTTCAAATGCCCCTGGCCGCCTCTATCAGGGCCACTGCAGTGCAGTGGCCCTTTTGCCGTCTGAAGCGATGTTTGCCGACGAAAAATCATGAAACTCACGCATTCCCGTGCGGTCGCGCTGATGCTGGTTGTGACGCTGCTGTGGTCCATTGCCGGTGTGGTGACGCGGCATCTGGAGCATGCGCGCAGCTTTGAAGTGACCTTCTGGCGCAGCTTTTTTACCGTGGTGTCGCTGCTGGTGATTTTGCCTGCGCTGCAGGGCCGCAGCGTGTTTTCGGCCATGCGCCGCGGCGGCGCTGCACTGTGGCTGTCGGGTCTGTGCTGGAGCGTGATGTTCACCACCTTCATGGTGGCCATGATGCTCATGCCCGTGGCGAATGTGCTGGTGACCATGGCGGCAGGCCCGCTGCTCACGGCCCTGTTTGCACGCCTGTTTATCGGGCACCGGATTGCGTTGCGCACCTGGGTGGCCATCGGAATTGCCGGCGTGGGCATGGCGTGGATGTATGGGGCGCAGATGGCCGGGTTGCCGCTGGCGGGCACACTGGTGGCCCTGTGCATTCCGGTGGCGGCAGCGGCGAACTGGACGGTGGTGCAATCGTCCCAGCAGCATGGCCACGCGGTGGACCTGGTGCCGGCGGTGCTGGTGGGCGCCGTGTTGTCGGCGCTGGCTACGTTGCCCCTGGCACTGCCGTTTCAGGCAACGGGCCACGATATCCTTCTGTTGGCGCTGCTCGGGCTGTTTCAGCTGGCGATTCCGTGCGTTCTGGCGGTGCGCTGTGGGCGTGTGCTCAAGGCCCCCGAAATGGCCTTGCTGGGCTTGCTGGAGGTGATCTTCGGTATCTTGCTGGCCTGGGCCGGTGCAGGTGAGCGCCCTGGGGCTGCCGTGCTGACCGGCGGCCTGCTGGTGATTGGCGCCTTGGTAATCAATGAATTTTTAGGCTGGAAGGAACAAAAATGACGGAGATGAAAGTGCAAGTGACAGTGGAAGGGGCCAGTGAAGTGCTCAGTGAGGTGCGAGGCCAGGTGGGCTTCATTACCTTGAACCGCCCCCGGGCGCTCAATGCGTTGTCGCTGGGTATGGTGCGGGACCTGATGGGCATCCTGCTGGCCTGGCAAAACGACGCGCGGGTGCTGGCCGTGGCCATCCGCGGCAGCAACAAGGAAGGCCCGTTTGGGGCCTTTTGCGCGGGCGGAGACATCCGCTTTCTGCACCAGGCGGGTAGCCAGGGCAACCCGCTGCTGGAGGATTTTTTCACTGAGGAATATGCGCTCAACCACCTGATCCACAACTACGGCAAGCCCTACATAGCCTTCATGGATGGCATCGTCATGGGCGGCGGCATGGGCATCAGCCAGGGCGCGGCCCTGCGCGTGGTGACCGAGCGCACCAGGATGGCCATGCCCGAGACGGCGATCGGCTTGTTCCCTGATGTGGGCGGGGGCTATTTTCTGAGCCGCTGCCCGGGCCGTGTGGGTGAGTGGCTGGCGTTGACGGGCGACACCATCGGTGCCGGCGATGCGGTGGAGTTTGGCCTGGCCGATGGTTGCCTGCCCGTGGACCAGCAGGCGCCGGTGTGGGAGGCCCTGGGATCGGGACACTTTGCCGATGGTGCGGCCATCAAGAACTATGTTGCTTCTAAATTTATAGCTGTTGGCGCAATGCTATCAAGCGCTAGAGGCACTATTGACCACTATTTCGCGTTGCCTGCCGTGCGCGAGATCGTGGACCAGCTGGAGGCCACGGATTCCGACTGGGCCCGCACGACGGCGGCCACGCTGCGCAAGCGATCGCCGCTGATGCTGCATGTGGTGCTGGAGCAGGTGCGCCGTGCTCGCAGCATGGGCCTGGCCGACGATTTGCGCATGGAGCGCGACATGGTGCGCCACTGCTTTTTCCTGCGCGCCGGCCAGAGCGAAACGGTGGAGGGCATCCGCGCACTGGCGGTGGACAAGGACCACGCGCCAAAGTGGAGCCCCGCGCGCATCGAAGACGTGACACCGGAGATGGTGGCCCCGTTCTTCGTCAGCCCCTGGCCGGCCTACGCGCATCCGTTGGCTGCGTTGCGCTGAAGGGCGTTGCGCGGTGCGCGCGGCGGGCGCGCCACGGGCCCGTCGGATCGGGTCGGTGAGGGCGCTTTTTCACCCGCCTTTGCGGGCCGTTGGGCTGGTCTCAAGCGCCGAGCTGCTGGTACACCGCCGTGGCCAGCGCCTGCAGGGCCGGGCGCGAGAGCTGCCCACTCAGCGCATAGCCAAAGCCCTGGTCCGTCCAGTAAAAGCCCGGCACCGGGCCTTCCTGGGTGAAACGGAAGGCGGTGTCTGCAGATTGCGGCGGGTTGGTGGCCGGTGCAGCCGATCCTGCAGGGGGCGATGCCTTCGTGGCGGCGGCGGGCGCCAGGGCGCCCAGGTAGAGCGTGACGCGCTCGCCCGCGCCGTTCTGGTACATGAATTGCGCGCGTGCGCCGGTGTCGCCGGGCAGCAGCCGCCCGCCCACCAGCTCATAGCCCTGCGCGGTCAGCAATGGCACTTTCAGGGGCCGCCCCAATCGCTTGGACAGCCATTGCACCAGATGCTCCTGCTGGGCGGCGGGCACCTCCACGGGGTGGCGCTGCTCGGGTTGGTACACCGCGTGGGCCATGGCGGCTTGCGCTGCAAATCGCTGGCCCGGTGCGTTGGCGTTGACGGCCAGGAGACCGGTGGGTG
The DNA here is from genome assembly GCF_002176815.1 of Acidovorax sp. T1. NCBI lineage: Bacteria > Pseudomonadati > Pseudomonadota > Betaproteobacteria > Burkholderiales > Comamonadaceae > Acidovorax > Acidovorax sp. T1. Next base: position 1,591,852 of record NZ_CP021648.1, read on the forward strand.
CCACCGCGGGCCACTGGCCCCGGCCCACCCATCCCAGTGCAAACGCCACCAGCACCGAGGCCGCCATGCCGCCCCAGCGCCACCACTGGCGATGCTGTTCTGCCCTGCGCGCCGTGGCGTTTGCAAGGGTCTGCAGCAGCGCATCCGGCAGGGGGGCCTCCAGCATGTCCTGGTGCAGGGCGCGCAATTGTTGGCGCTGCGCCTGCCACTGCGCAACAGTGGCTTGCGCCGCAGCGTCGGCGGCCAGTTGCTGCTGCAGGGCCTTGGTGTCGGCGGGGGGCAGCCGGCCATCCGCCAGTGCATGCCACGCATGGTCATGGGAGGGGCCGGCAGAAAAGGGGGTGGAGTGGTCCATGGCAAAGGCCGAAATCATTGGAGGCGGCGCAGCACCGGTGGCTGGCCCGGCACCGCGCTGGGTGTGTGTTCCATCAGTGCGCGCAGGCGGCTGCGTGCGCGCGACAGCCGCGACATGACGGTGCCCACGGGAATGGCCAGAATGCGGGCGGTGTCTTCGTAGCTCAGGTCTTCCAGCGTGACCAGCAGCAACACGGCGCGTTGCTCGGCCGGCAGGCGCTGCAGGCAGCGCTCCAGGTCCAGCGCATCGTCCGATGGGGGCACATGGGCTTGAAGGCTGTCCTGCACGTCCTCCATTTCCAGCCGTTGCAGCGAGGGCATCGCCCGGCGCTGGTTGAGATAAAGGTGGTGCATCAGCGTGAACAACCAGGCGCGCAGATCGCTGCCGCTGCGCCAAAGCCGCCATTTGCTGCAGGCCCGCTCAAGCGTGTCCTGCACGAGGTCGTCGGCCGCCCAGGCGTCACCCGTCAGCACGCGGGCATAGCGACGCAGGCCGGGAAGCTGTTCGACTACCTGGGTGCGGTCCATGTCGCGATGTCAGGGATGGGATGGGTCAGGGGCGCGCAGCGTGCCAGACCTGGTTGAAACCATCGCCGGTTTTGTCGCCGGGCTTGGCGTCCTTGGACCAGTAGTACAGCGGTTTTCCCTTGTAGGCCAGCTGGGTTGTTCCGTCATCGCGGGTGATGACGCTGTAGTCGCCGCCCGCTTGGGCCGGTGTGGCCATCAGGGGTGGCCAGTTGGTGGCGCAGGGGCCGTTGCAGACGGACTTTCCGCTGCCCGCGGTGTCGCGGTCAAAGGTGTAGAGCGTCATGTCGCCGGCGCCGACCAGCACGCCATCCATGGGTTTGGCAGGGGACTGGGCCATGGAGGAGCAGGCGGCAAGCGCAAAGAGTGCGGCGATGGGCAAGAGCTTTTTCATGGGTTTCTCCGGGTAATGGTGCAGGCGGGTGCGAAATGCGGCCCTGCACGCAGACAAACACATGGACGCGGTGGTTTATTCCCGCCGCCTTGCAAAAATTTTCAGCGGTTGCGGCTTTTCATGGCGCGTTCGACCTCGCGCTTGCCTTCACGGTCCTTGATGGTGTCGCGCTTGTCATGTTCGGCCTTGCCCTTGGCCAGCGCAATCTCGCATTTCACATATCCGTTCTTCCAGTGCAGGTTCAGCGGCACCAGGGTGTAGCCTTTTTGCTCGACCTTGACGATCAGGCGCTTGATGTCGTCTTTTTTGAGCAGCAGCTTCTTGGTGCGCGCTGCCTCGGGGTTGACGTGGGTGGAGGCGGTTTTGAGGGGGTTGATCAGGCAGCCCAGCAGGTACAGCTCGCCGTCACGGATGAGCACGTAGCCATCGGTCAGCTGCACCTTGCCCTCGCGCAGCGCCTTGACTTCCCAGCCATACAGCACCATGCCGGCCTCGTGGCGCTCTTCGAAGAAGTAGTTGAAGGCCGCCTTCTTGTTGTCGGCAATGCGGGACGTGGGATCGGGTTTTTTGGCCATGAAAGATTAGATGCGGCGCAAACGGGGAGATAAAAGGCCTCCCTACAATGGTTGGGTCGCGCAAGAGCGATTCTAATTTCCTCCGGATGCCCTGGCCGATTCAATGGGCCAGTTGCATCGAAGCAGCGTCTGCATGAAAACCGTCCACAAATCCGTCCTCATCTGGTACAGCCCCGAAGAAATGTTTGCCCTCGTGACGGGGGTGGAGCACTACCCCCAGTTCCTGCCCTGGTGCGACCATGCGGCCGTGCTGGAGCGCGATGATGCAGGCATGACCGCCGAGGTCGGCATCGCGATGGCGGGGCTGCGGCAGACCTTTGTGACCCGCAACACCCATGAAGAGGGCCGGCGCGTGCAGATGCACCTGATCAAGGGCCCGTTTTCCCGCCTGGAGGGCGACTGGCATTTTCATGCCGTGGCGGATGGCAGCCAGCGCGCGTGCAAGGTCGAGCTGTTGCTCAACTACGGGTTTGAAAGCGCTGCGCTGGCGGCCTTGGTGGGCCCCATCTTTGACCGCATCGCCGCCAGCATGGTCGATGCGTTTGTCAAGCGCGCGGAGCAGGTCTATGGGTGACGAAGGCGGCGCGCTGCAAATCACGGTGGTTGTTTGCACAGCGCCGCGCAGCATTGGCGAGTGGACGCTGCACCTGCCTGCAGGCGCCACGGTGGCTGAAGCGCTGAAGGCCTGCGAGGTGACGTCGCTGCTGCCGCAAGGGGAGACTTGTGCCGTTGTCGGCATATGGGGGCGCCAGGTGGCACTGGATTGCACACTCGCACCGGGGGACCGGGTAGAGGTGTATCGCCCCCTCAAGGTGGACCCCAAGGTGGCCCGGCGCGAGCGCTTTGCACGCCAGGGCGCACGCACCACCGGTCTGTTTGCGCGCCAGCGCCCTGGCGGTAAATCGGGCTATTGAGGTCCGGGCAACAGCGGCGATGGCTGCGCCGTCATCCCTTAATTACCGTGCGCAATCGCTCGCCATAATGCCGTCAACGCGTTTCGATTCCGCGTTGCGGGTGGCTTCATCAAGGAAAACGCGTTCGCCCTGGGCATTGGTATGTGTGATGAGGCGTCCAGACTCAAATGTGGCCTTGGCCTGGCGAGCGCGGGCGCAGTTGTCTGCCTTGGCCTTGGCGAGTTTTTCCTCTTCGGCCTTTTTCTTGGCCGCTTCTGCAGCCTCTGCCTGTGCCTTTTTCTCTTCGAGTTCCTTGTCCTTGCCAGGGGCTGGGACTTTGGGGGTGGATGCGGCGGCGGCAGCTTCGGCGGCGGCCGCCGTAGCCAGAGCCGGTTTTTGATCGGCGCGCGCCCCCGGGTTACCTCCCGGCTGTTTCAGGATGCTCTTGTCCGGGATGTCCAAAGGCGGCGCGCGGTCGCTGAATACCTTGCGGCCATCCTTGTCGATCCATTGCCATTGGGCCGACGCGCCCATTGACCAAGCACAGGCAAAGGCCAGCAGCACAAGCTTGTATATTTTCATGGCAGCAAGTTTAGCCGTGGCTCTGAGCAGTCGCCAGTTTACTTGATTTCCGTGGCAGCGTTTTCGCCACAGGCCGCGCGGGTACAATCTGTCTTTTGGAGCTTTCTCATGCGCCTTCTTGGAAAAGCGCTCACCTTCGACGATGTGTTGCTGGTGCCAGCGTACTCCCAGGTCCTGCCCAAGGACACGTCCCTCGCGACGAAACTCTCCCGCAACATCCAGCTGAACCTGCCGCTGGTGTCCGCCGCCATGGACACCGTGACAGAGGCGCGGCTGGCCATCGCCATCGCCCAGGAGGGCGGCATCGGCATCGTGCACAAGAACCTCACGCCCCAGGAGCAGGCCGCTCACGTGGCCAAGGTCAAGCGCTACGAGTCGGGCGTGGTGCGCGATCCTGTTGTCATCACCCCCGAGCACACCGTGCTGCAGGTGCTGGAACTGTCGGAGCAACTGGGTATCTCGGGCTTTCCGGTGTGCGATGGTGGCAAGGTGGTGGGTATCGTCACCAGCCGCGATCTGCGCTTTGAAACCCGCTACGACGTCAAGGTGCACCAGATCATGACGCCCCGTGAAAAGCTCATCACGGTCAAGGAGGGGGCCACGGCCAGTGAGGCCAAGGCGCTGCTCAACAAATACAAGCTCGAGCGGCTGCTGGTCATCAACGACGACTTTGTGCTCAAGGGCCTGATCACGGTCAAGGACATCACCAAGCAGACCAGCTTTCCCAATGCCGCGCGCGATGCCTCGGGCCGCCTGCGCGTGGGGGCTGCAGTGGGTGTGGGCGAGGGCACCGAAGAACGCGTCGAAGCCCTGGTGAAAGCCGGTGTGGACGCCATCGTGGTGGATACGGCGCACGGCCACAGCAGGGGCGTGATCGAGCGCGTGCGCTGGGTCAAGCAAAACTACCCGCAGGTGGATGTGATTGGCGGCAACATCGCCACCGGTGCGGCTGCGCTGGCGCTGGTCGAAGCCGGTGCCGATGCCGTGAAAGTGGGCATTGGTCCGGGCTCGATCTGCACCACGCGCATCGTTGCCGGTGTGGGCGTGCCCCAGATCATGGCCATCGACAACGTGGCCACGGCGCTTCGCGGCACCGGTGTGCCGCTGATTGCTGACGGCGGCGTGCGTTTTAGCGGGGACATCGCCAAGGCCCTGGCTGCCGGGGCCAGCACCATCATGATGGGCGGCATGTTTGCCGGCACCGAAGAGGCGCCTGGCGAAGTAATCTTGTTCCAGGGCCGCAGCTACAAGAGCTATCGCGGTATGGGCTCCATCGGCGCCATGCAGCAAGGCAGTGCCGACCGTTATTTTCAGGAATCGACCACGGGCAACCCTAATGCCGACAAGCTGGTACCCGAAGGCATCGAAGGCCGCGTTCCCTACAAGGGTTCGATGGTTTCCATCGTGTTCCAGATGGCGGGCGGTGTGCGTGCCGCCATGGGCTATTGCGGCTGCGCCACGATCGAGGACATGAACAACAAGGCCGAGTTCGTCGAGATCACCACCGCAGGCATCCGTGAAAGCCACGTGCACGACGTGCAGATCACCAAGGAAGCGCCGAACTACCGCGCTGACTGATTACAAAACGCTACTGTTTTGATAGCTGCTGGCGCTTATTTTATAAGCGCTAGAGGCCGATTTCATTAAAAATCGCCATGCAACACCAGAAAATCCTCATCCTCGACTTCGGCTCGCAAGTCACCCAGCTCATCGCCCGCCGCGTGCGTGAAGCCAATGTGTACTGCGAAGTGCACCCCTGCGACGTGACCGACGAATGGGTGCGTGACTACGCCAAGGATGGCTCGCTCAAGGGCATCATCCTGTCGGGCAGCCACGCCAGCGTGACCGAAGACACCACCGACCGGGCGCCGCAGGCCGTGTTCGAGCTGGGCCTGCCGGTGCTGGGTATCTGCTACGGCATGCAGACCATGGCGCAGCAGCTGGGCGGCAAGGTGGAAACCGGCCACAAGCGCGAGTTCGGCTTTGCGGCCGTGCGCGCCCGTGGCCACACCGCGCTGCTCAAGGACATTGCCGACTTCACCACGCCTGAAGGCCACGGCATGCTCAACGTGTGGATGAGCCACGGCGACAAGGTCACTGAGTTGCCCCCGGGCTTCAAGCTCATGGCCAGCACCGATAGCTGCCCCATCGCCGGCATGGCCGACGAGGCGCGCCGCTTCTATGCCGTGCAGTTCCACCCTGAAGTCACGCACACCGTGCAGGGCAGGGCGCTGCTCGATCGCTTCGTGCTCGGGATCTGCGCTACCCGCCCCGACTGGGTCATGCGCGACCACATCGCCGAAGCCGTGGAGCAGATCCGCCAGCAGGTGGGCGATGAAGAAGTGATTCTGGGCCTCTCGGGCGGTGTGGATTCGTCCGTGGCCGCGGCGCTGATCCACCGCGCCATCGGCGACCAGCTCACCTGCGTGTTCGTGGACCACGGCCTGCTGCGCCTGAACGAAGGCGACATGGTCATGGACATGTTCGTCGGCAAGCTGCACGCCAAGGTGATCCGGGTGGATGCCAGCGATCTCTTCCTGGGCAAGCTGGCGGGTGTGAGCGAGCCTGAGCAAAAGCGCAAGATCATCGGGGGCCTGTTTGTCGATGTGTTCAAGGCCGAGGCCGCCAAGCTCAAGGGCGACGGAGCGAAGGGTGCCAAGTGGCTGGCCCAGGGCACCATCTACCCCGACGTCATTGAATCCGGCGGCGCCAAGAGCAAAAAGGCCGTCACCATCAAGAGCCACCACAACGTGGGCGGATTGCCCGAGCAGCTGGGTCTGAAGCTGCTGGAACCCCTGCGCGACCTGTTCAAGGACGAAGTGCGTGAACTCGGCGTGGCCCTGGGCCTGCCGCCCGAAATGGTCTACCGCCACCCCTTCCCCGGCCCCGGCCTGGGTGTGCGCATCCTGGGTGAAGTGAAGAAGGAATACGCCGACTTGCTGCGCCGCGCCGACGCGATCTTCATCGAAGAGCTGCGCAACTTCACCGACGGCGCCACCGGCAAGACCTGGTACGACCTCACCAGCCAGGCTTTCACCGTCTTTCTGCCCGTCAAGAGCGTAGGCGTGATGGGCGATGGCCGCACCTACGACTACGTGGTCGCCCTGCGTGCCGTGCAGACCAGCGATTTCATGACAGCTGACTGGGCGGAGCTGCCCTACGCATTGCTCAAGAAAGTGTCGGGCCGCATCATCAACGAAGTGCGCGGCATCAACCGCGTGACGTATGACGTGAGCAGCAAGCCGCCAGCGACGATTGAGTGGGAATGATTCGCCGTCTTTCGGAGTCTATCAAGATCTATCGAAAAGTGATGCTAAGTGCTTGTCCCGTATAGAAAAAGTCTGTCGAGGACTATCGACATCTATCGGGGGGATGCACTCCAGTCTGACGGTAAATCCGACGGTAAAAAATAGAGACCTGCGCCTCGCAGATTTTTTACCGTCAGGCCCGAACGGTCATTGACGGTAAAAATTCAGTAGAAAAACGCAATAAAAACAACGACTTAAGTCGTTTGTAGCGCTCGTTTTCTCTTGACGGTAAAATTCGCACGAATGGAGGTGCGACGATGCTGTCAGATGGGACGTTGAGAGGCCTCAAGCCAGAGGCCACGGCCTACAAGGTGGCCGACCGGGACGGGATGTACGTGACGGTCTCTCCCAAGGGCACGATCACGTTTCGGCTGGACTACCGCCTCAATGGCCGGCGCGAGACGCTCACGGTGGGCCGCTACGGTGCCAAGGACGGCATCTCGCTGCTGATGGCGCGGGAGCGCTGCATGGAGGCGCGGCGTGCTATCGCCGAAGGTCAGTCGCCCAGCCAGGAAAAGCAGCGCGAGAAGCGTCGCATGGCCGAGGCCAAGACCTTCGAGCAGTTCACCAACCGCTGGCTGGAAGAGGCCAGGATGGCCGACAGCACCAAGTCGATGCGCAAGAGCATCATCGACCGGGACATCATGCCGGCGTTCCGCAGTCGGCTGCTGGCGGAGATCGGCCCCGAAGACTTGCGCAACCTGTGCGCAAAGGTCAAGGAGCGCGGCGCCCCGGCCACAGCTGTGCACGTGCGCGACATCGTCAAGCAAGTGTTCAGTTTCGCCGCACTGCATGGCGACAAGGCACCGAACCCCGCAGACGAAGTCGGCCCCTCTTCGATTGCGACGTTCGTGGCCAAGGATCGAGCGCTGTCGCCGTCCGAGATCCGAGTCATGCACCGCGTGCTCGACACCACGGCGACGCTGCCGACCATTCGCCTGGCGCTACGCCTGGTTCTGCTCACGCTCGTGCGCAAGAGCGAGCTCATCGAGGCCACCTGGAACGAGATTGACTTCGCGAACGCAGTCTGGACGATCCCGAAGAGCCGCATGAAGGCGGGCAAGCCCCACAACGTCTACCTGTCGCAGCAGGCGCTGGACATCATGGTGGCACTTCGCACCTGTGCTGGTGGCTCGCGGTTCCTGCTGCCCTCGCGCTATGACGCCGATCGCTGCATGTCAAAGGCGACCCTCAACCGTGTGACCCAGGTCGTCGTGGCGAAGGCCAAAGAGTCGCGCCTGCCTCTGGAGTCGTTCACCGTGCATGACCTGCGGCGCACGGGCTCCACCATCCTCAACGAACTGGGCTTCAACAGCGACTGGATCGAGAAGTGCCTGGCCCACGAGGACGGTCGGTCGTCGCGCGGTGTCTACAACAAGGCCGAGTACGGTGAGCAGCGGCGCCACCTGTTGCAGGAGTGGGCCGACATGATCGACGCGTGGGTGGCGGGGGAGGCGCACACGCCGACCTTGTTGCCGCCGACGATGAAGGCGGTCACGACGTCGGCGCCGATATGAAGCAACGGTACCCCGGCCGCATCCAGCGGTCTCGCCTGACCACCCATACTTAGGGTGGATTGCATGCGCCTGATTCATGTATGGCCGACAGACTGACCCCGACGATGGCTCGTTCAAATGCAAAGTTGTCGCAACCGATTGACTGGTCGTAGTTCGCCATGAGCGAACAAAGTTCTTGCTTTCTTGACTGACATTTCCTATAATTCGGGTGCTTGGGCTAAAGAGAGCACTCGTTAATCGTGGGGATGTGGGAACGCATCTCGCGGGGCCGAAAGGCTCTGATGTTCTCTGCGGTCACGCGGTCGCCGGTACGCGGTGGTCCGGGTGGTTGCAGCGAAGCCGGTCCCGGACGAGTACCGGGACCGGTTAGGGGCCCAGAGGTGCAAACAGCCGACGTTCTCTCACTTTCTTCAGAACTGACGAGAGGCTCTGCATGGTGCAGGGTCGTTTTGAAGAAGGAGGCATCAAATGCCTGAAATTCGTAAGCGTTCAAGCCGTCGGCCGGCATCGGAGAAGAAGAGTCTGCGGGGGTGGTTTTTCCGCCATCGCGTGGTGCTGAAGGGTGTCATCGGGGCTGGTAAGGCTCTGCTGTACATCTGGAGCATCTGGCACCGATTCCGAGATGACCTCTGGCCTTTTTATGTTTGGATCACGGGGCAAATAGATGCAACACGAGGCGCTTCGTTTGGTGCGTGTGTTTCACGACATGAACCAGACGACTTTGGCAGATCGACTGCAAATTTCGAAGTCCTACCTCTCGGAAATCGAGAGCGGCAAGAAGCAGGTGACGCTGGAGTTGCTGCAAAAGTACGCGGATACGTTTGGCATGCCCCTATCGTCGTTGCTCTTCTTTGCTGAGCAGGTGGAAGGCGGTGCCCGCGAGAAAGTTCGCACGGCGATTGCCGGCAAGGTCGTCAAGATGTTGGACTGGATGGCGGCCAAAGACGCCGTCTGAGGAACACGTTTGGCCACTCGCAAGACCTACGCGCTGGACCAGTGCCCCCTGTACAAGATCGCCAGCCGCAAGCGGTTGGCACAGGATGTTTTCAACGTCGACTTGCCGTTCCTGGAGCGCCTCGCAGCCAATGAAGGCAACTTCCGTGTCTTCACGATAAAGCAGGGTGACAAGGACCGCCAAGTCGAAGTTCCGAAGGTCGTTCTGGAGCGAATCCATCGTCGCCTCTTCAATCTGCTTGAGCGAATCGAGAAGCCTGACTACCTCCACTCCGGCGTTCGAGGACGTTCGTACATTTCAAATGCGAAGGTCCATGTTGGCGCTGTTCCGCTTGTAAAGCTGGACCTGAAGAAGTTCTACCCGTCAGTTGATGGCGCGCGGGTTTCAAGGTTCTTCACTGGCACTATGCGTTGTAGCCCTGATGTAGCTGCACTGCTGACGCGTCTATGCACATTCGAGAACCATGTCCCCACGGGAAGTTGCGTCAGCCAGTTGCTGGCGTTCTTCGCGGCGAAGCCCCTTTTCGATGAACTGCACGCCCTCGCCGAAAGCGCAGGCCTACGTGACAGTTGCTACGTTGATGACCTCACGTGGTCCGGACACGGGGCGACGCCAGCCTTCCTTTGGGCAGCAAAGCAGGTGGTGCACCGCCATGGATTTGCACACCACAAAGATCGCTGCTTCGCGGCTGGAGACCGAAAGCTCGTGACTGGGGTGATGTTGGAAGGCAACCGCATCGCCGTCTTGCCCAGCAAGGAGTTCGATCTCTGGAAGAACATTCAGGCGCTGGGGGGCTTTCAACCCCAAGAACGGATCGTGGCCGTGAACAGCCTGATCGGTTCGGCGGTAGCAGCCGGACAGATTGAATCTCGCTTCCTACGACGACTGTTGCGCCTTCGTCGAGTGCGGGCCGCAGCTATCGCCGAGGCTGCCCTGACCTAAGCCCCTCCAGTCATCTAGCGGTCGGGCCCTCCCGTCCGTCGGCGGCTCTCGAAAACTGGTGCCATGGCCAATTGCCGGGCTACCGCTACAACTACAGCGATGGAGCGGTCACGGCTTGCCTTTCGCCACGGCATGCAGGCTCTGCCTCTTCCGGAAATCCGGCATCGGCGCCTTTTTCACAGCGTCAGCACCGCCTGACTGCCGACGGCTCCGGAGCCAGGCCTCGACCTCGGCCAGGTCCCATACGACGCAGCGTGCCGTGAGGAAGAAGCGCTGGGGAAAATCCCCGCGTCGTTCCAACTCGTAGATCGTCGAGTCGGCCAGCGGCACGATCTGGCGTAGCTCGCTGCGGCGGATCGTGCGTCGCAACTGAGCCGGATCGGTCAGCGCTGCCTGGGTCAACTCCCGGATCGCCCTGGCGTCGAACGACCCTCTGGGCTGGCGCGCCCGGATGGCTTCGCGGGCATGCCTGGCCCGCTCCGAGCCGTGCATTTTCAGATCGGCATCGGCGTCCGCCACCGTGCTCGTGGTGCTGGCCGCCGTCGGCGCCTGATCGACGCACTCGTTCGCTCGTTTCATCCTGACCCCCGCACTCGGTCGATGCGCCACCTGGCACTCCGGCATCGCGCCGCCCTTGGCGAGGCTGCCGCTCGACCTCTACACACCGTTTCGATCCCGCGTGGCCGCCATCGCAATGGCGTCCCGCGGCCCCGCGAGGGCCCTCTGGCCGACCGTGACGGCGTAGTTCGCCATGGGTCGCCGGCCTTCGGCATCTATCGATAGCCCTCAAGTGTTCGGTTACGGAATCTGGCCGGAAAGTGTCGGCACCGGATGCCATGTCCCCTCTAAGTTGTTGATATAGCTGCAATTTACCTATTCAGTATTCCCGCCCTGAGTTCGCTTTTCACCCCATCGGCAACCGATGGGGAACGAAATGGCGCTCAAGCCTGGGGATGGTCTCGACAAGTGGGAAATTGCAGTCGCGAAAAAAGTGGTGGGTGAATTCCGAAGGCGATCACGGACCCTCGGGCGCGAAGAGTTCGACGACCTGGTCCAGGACTGCCTGCTGCACTGGATCGGGGTACGCAGGAAGCTGGTACCCGACCCGGACAAGCCACCTGTGGGCTACATGGCGCAGGTCGTGCGCCACAAGCTCACCGACTTGATGCGCGAGCAGGGCGCGGAAAAGCGTGCCGGTGACCTGGGTGCGGTCTCACTCGACGCCACGGTCGACGGCGCCGAGGACGGCATGACGCTGGCCGAGTCGCTGGACGCGTCCGAGTCCACGCAGGCGGGCGAGATGGGCGAAACCCACCGCCACCACTTGCGCATGGATCTTCTGCGTGCCATGGCGCGGTTGACGCCAGCCCAGCAGCGCTTGTGCGCGATGCTCGGCGCGGAAGGTCTGTCGGTCAAAGAGGCTGCCGAGCAGCTCCGAATACCGCGCGGCACCCTCTACGAAGAGATCAAGCGGATCCGCAAGGTCTTTGCGGATCATGGGCTTGGAGGCTATTTGAAGGGCTGAGCCGACACTTTTCGAGGCGATTCCGTAAGCCTGATCAGGGACCTGAATAGGCGCGGAATCGATGATCAAGTTCACCATCACCAGTACCAAAGGGGGTGTCGGCAAGACGACGCTCACCGCCAATCTGGGGGCGCTGCTGGCCGACATGGGCCTGCGCGTCCTGCTGATCGACGCGGATGTCCAGCCGTCGCTGTCGAAGTACTTTCCCCTGGCAGCGCCGCAGCCGGCGGCCGGGTTGACCGAGGTCATCGTCCGTGGCCAGGTGACGGCCGCGTGCATCACGCCGACCGTGTTTCCGAACCTGCACATCGTGGTCTCGGATGACCCGGAGGGTCATCTGCCCAACTGGCTGCTCAACCGCATCGACCGCGGATTTCGCCTTCGCTTCGCGCTGCAATCGCCGGCGGTGGCTGGCCACTACGACTGCGTGCTGATCGACACGCAAGGCGCGATCGGTCCGTTGCAGGACGCCGCCGTCATGGCTGCCGACATCCTCGTCTCGCCGATCACCCCGGAAATCCTGTCGGCGCGCGAGTTCAAGGACGGCACGATGGAGTTGCTCGACAGACTGGAGCCTGGCAGTGCGCTCGGCGCCACGCTGGGGCCGGTCAAGGCGGTGATCTATCGACAGGACCGCACCTCGGATGCCCGCTTGATCGCCAGCGGGATCCGTGAAGACTTCATCCGTCTGAAGGGTCGGGTGTCGGTGCTCGACACCGTGGTGCCGCATGCCAAGGCCTACAAGGAAGCCGCGACGCTGCGCATACCGGTGCATCGCCATGAACGCCGCCGCGATGGCGTGATGCCGAGTGCCAGCACCGTCATGCACCAACTCGCGTGGGAACTCATCCCAAGCCTGCAGGGCGTACTCGCCGACGAGCCTCAAGTGGAGGAGCCGTCGTCATGAGCCACAAGGTTTCCGTCGATGAGCGCCGCCGGCTCGTGGCGCAGTCTCTGCAGGTGGGCAACCCGGGCAACAACGCGCGTGACCTCCCAGGTGTTGCCGATGCGCGCGCGTCCCACGATCAGTTCGAACACCAGATCGAGCTGACGGTCGATGACATCCGGCCTTACGAGAACAACCCGCGCCGATCGGCGAACGTCAAGTTCGACGACATCAAGGAGTCGATCCGCACCGGCGGACTGAGGTCGCCGTTGACGGTGACGCAACGACCAGGGGAGTCTCACTTCATCGTCGAAGCCGGTGGCAACACCAGGCTGCTTGCGCTGCAGCAACTGTGGTCAGAGACGCGGGACCCTCGATTCCGCCAGCTCGTGGTGCTGTTTCGGCCATGGAAGTCGGAGAGCCACGTCCTCACCGCCCACCTCATCGAAAACGAGCAGCGCGGTGAGATGAGCTTCTGGGACAAGGCCACCGGCATCGTGGCGCTCAAGCACCGACTGGAAACAGAGCAGGGACGGCTGCTGACCCTGCGCCCGCTGGAGGATGCACTCCATGCCCTTGGTCTCGCGGTCAACACGGCGACGCTCGGGCTGTATCTGTTTGCCACTGAACGGCTCCGTACCCTCGGTGAGGCCGTGGCCGGCCTGGCTGGTCTGGACGTCAAGACCCTGCAGCCCAGGCTCAACGCGATCAAGCGGTACGCACTGGCCAGGCAGTCATCGTCCGAGGATGCGCTGTACGACACGGTCTTCGAGCCCGTATTCAGGCGCATCGCCGACAAGTACCCGCATACCGGCGAGTTCAGCGTCGCCGCCACCTGCGAGGCGTGCGAAGCGGCAATGGCCGCGTACCTTGGCGAACCAGTCGATACGCTGCGCGAAGGACTCCGCCCGGCATCGGCGCGTGGAGGGCAGGGTGAGCCTCCTGCACATCGGACCGAGGCGACGGCCACGCCATCCATCGTCGAAACGGTGGCGCCCACTGTGCACGCCGATGCCCCGCCGCCTGAACGCGACGATCTGCTGCGGCGCGCGCGCGCCTTCGCCGATGTCGTGGGTCTCAGCGACTGTGTTCAGCCGGCGCCAATGTCGTCCGCCGGCTTCCGGCTCGCTCCGATTCCAGATCCTGGCGCAGCAGCACCGGCGCGGCAACGTGCTTGGGGGCTGCTCGCAGGTGTCAGTGGCCAGGTCGACAGCGAGGCGCTTGCTTCTGTATCTCTCGATCAGACCTTCCTGCTCTGGCTGGTCGACCCGGCCGATGCATCGGCCACAGCGTTCTGGGAGGTGCTGGCATGCCTCAGGCGGACGCATCGTCCGACCGGCGGACCAGATGCCGGAGGCAACGCAGCGCTGACCCGGGGGGAGGCTTGATGCTTCCGCTTCACGACACGCAGGTTCGCCTCGTTCTGCTCAACCACGTCACCCTGCGCCTGGCAGACGCGAGGCCCGACGAACTGGATGCCGTCGGCATTGCCAACGAGCAGCTCGATCGCCTGCGTCAACTGTCTGCGCTCGATCTCAATCGGCTGGCAGCCATGCGCACGCTGACCATCGGCATCGCCCTGGATGGGGAGGCTTTGCAGGCCGGCTTGCGCACTGTCGCCCTCGTGAAGGAGGCCAAGGCGCTGGAGGCGTATTTCATCCGCCACGGCGCGTCGACCCAGCTGATGAGCGCGCTCTTCAAGATTCGCCGCAAGCTCACCTTGAAGTTCCGCCGAGATCTCGACGTTCGCCGGCCTTCAGGGCGTGTGCCTCTGCCGGATTACGCCACGCGCGAACGCATCTATCAGGTCTGGCGAACGATCGGCGACCCGGCGCCGCGCATCCGCTACTACCAGTTGCACCAGGCCTTCACGCACCTGCCGATCGCCGTGTTGGAGGTGGTCATCCGCGATTTCGAGGCGGACGCATGAACGCACGCATCGAATCCCGCGGCATCACCACCGAGCTGCTGCTGGAGGTCTTCGACATTCCGGTCAGCTTCCATCGTTGCCTCGTGCCGGTGGCCGGCGGCGTGACGCCGGCACTGATGCTGTCTCAGGCCATCTGGACCAGCCAGGCACTTGAGCCCTCGGCGGGCGGTTGGTTCATGCGGTCACAGGAGCAATGGACGCAGGAGACCGGCCTGTCGCGCTGGGAACAGGAGACGGCAAGGCGTGCTCTGCGGCGGGCCGGTCTGCTGGAAGAGCGACGCCTGGGCATGCCGGCAAAGCTCTGGTTTCGGGTGTGTGCCGACGTTCTCTTGCACGCCCTCCAGGCGAGCGTCGACCGAGGGGGACGGTGACGATGGAGGGGGCTGGCCGTGGCTGATCAACCGGGCAACGCTTCGTTCGACCCGTCGGCATGGGAGCCATCCAACCGTACCGCGCCGCTGTCCGTCATCTGGTCGCTGCTCGGGCGCCATATCGCGTTTCACCGGCGTCTGGTCGACCTGACCGACAACGTCAAGGCGGCGTTGCTGCTGTCGCAGTCGATCTACTGGACGCGTCGTGGAAGGGACATCGCCCGCAACGGCGGGTGGTTCCACAAGACCACCGAGCAGTGGTCCTGGGAAACCGGCTTGTCGGCCAAGGAGCAGAGCAGTGCAAGGGGTGCGCTGAAGGTGCTCGACCTGGTCGATGAACGTCTCCTTGGGATTCCTGCCCGCCTGCACTTCCGACTCAACACGGAGCAGTTGGGCAGCCTCCTCGCCGAACGGATCGCTGTCGATCCGCGCACTGCCGACTGGAATGACATGGTGATGGTGGCCGAGATGCTGGGGCCGTCGGTGGCCTACCACCGCGCGCTGGCGGGCATCGCCGGCGGCGTGCATGCCGGGCTCATGCTGTCGCGGGCGCTGTACCTCACGCGGCTGCAACACCGACGCCAGCTCGATGCCTGGGTCTGCAACTCCGCCGCTCGGTGGTCCGAGGAAATCGGGCTGACTCGCCGCGAACAGGAGACGGCCCGTCGCGACCTGGGCCGCGCAGGCGTCTGGGAAGAAACACTGCGGGGCATACCGCCCAGCCTGGTTGCTCGTGTCCGGCTGGACTGCCTGCTGTCGTTGCTGACGGATGGTGCGCAAGCGACCGCGTTTGGCGCCGCTCGGGAAGCAAGGCAAGTCTGCGTGGACGCCACAGTCAGCCTTGCACAGAAGGGCGAATCAAGCCTGTGGCATCCCCACATCGTTGCCTCGCCGAAACCGCCATCCCTGATTCACCCAATCCGCCATCACTGTGTCGACGAAAGCGCCACTCCTCTAATTGAACACAGTACATGTGAATCAGTACAACAACCACAAAGCACGTCGCGCGAAGCGAATGCGCCAAGCCTGACGGCCGGTGGTGGTGACCTGATCTTTCCTGACCGGATGCTGCCGGATGAGTGTGCTGCGGCCCGCCTGCTGCTGCGCCAGAGCGGCGAACAGGCCCAGGTGCTCCTCGACGAACTGGCCGGGCGGCTGCAGACCAATGGTGTGCGCAGCAGCCCGGTGGCCTATCTGCGCGGCCTCATCAACCGAGCCGCCGCCGGCAGCTTCGTGCCGGAACTCGCCCCTCGCATCGCAGCTGAGCGCCGACAGCGTCAGAAGGCCGCTGAACAGCGCCGTGAGCGCGAGATCGAGGAACGGCGGCTGGAGGCCGAGCGTGCCACGCCCGAGTACCAGGCCAGGACCCGTGCCCAGCGCGAAAAGATCAGCAGGTTGCTCGAGGACATGAAGCAGCGCATGGGCCCGGGCCGGCCGCGATGAATGAAACCCGCCGTCCCATCGATCAGCCGCATTTCATCCCAACTCAAGGAGATCTCCATGCCTACGCCAGACACTGCTTCATTGCCCAGCTTACCGACGCTACCCACGCCGCTCGCATTGTCGACGGCGACCACTTTGGGCCAACTGGCGGACGAGACGCCCGACGTCATGACGCTGCACACCCAGGACGCCTTCCGGATGTTCACGGGACGGGCTGCCGATTCGCAGACCAAGGCGCCCGCCATTCCGGGCGGCCGGCGGTTCGCCGCCGTACTCAAATCGATCTGGTACCTGTCGGCCAATGACAACCCATATGCCGACTGGATCCTGATCCGCGTGTACCAGTCGCTCGTCACCATCCGGGCGCAGATGGCGCAGGCCATCTGCGTGCGCGAGGCCGAATTCGAAGGGCTGCGCCGCAAGGGGCTCAGCCTGTCGGTGCTGAGCTCACGCAGCCCGGCCACCGTCGCATTGGGTTTTCGCAGTCCGTACGGGTACGCCACCGCGGAGGCGATCGTGGAATTCGACTACCACGTGCGGATGGTCAAGACGCTGGTACTTAAAGACCGTCTCAGCGACGGTGATGGTCGTGCAGCCATCCGCGAAGTCGGACGTGGTCTGCGCGCGCTGTTCCTGGAGCCGATCCGCTGGGAGCGCCTCCTGTTACGCGAGGAAATGCTGCCCTTGAGCCGGAGCGACTTCCTTCCCGGCGCCGATGACCTGGCGCGGCAGCGGATGCACATTGCGGTGACGCTGTTTGGTGAGGTGCCGCGTGCGGTCTTCACCGGCGACGACGCGCCGAGACATTCGCAGCGACGGATCACACCCACCGCAGCCGAGCTGCGGCTGCTGAGGCAGGCGTCGCTGAGCATCGCCGCGCAGCCCGAGCCAGCGACCCCGCCTACGGGACAGCTGCTGTGACCAGCACACCAGCGTCGGTCGGATACCAGCCCAGCAGGCCCGAGCTGCGGATGCTCGGTGCCGTCGCGCGCCAGTCGATCTGCGACGCCTGGCAGCGGGGCGCAGACCGCACTGCGTTTCATGGCTACAGCATCGAAACCAGGCGCATCGGCAGGGCCGACGATGGCCATCCGCTAATCGTTCTGACCTTGCGCGCCACCGGCGTCGGAGGTGTGCTGGATCGACTTTTCATTGCAGTTGCATCGCACCCGATTCCGGGTTCAGCATTCCACATCAGCTTCGATTGGACGCACGCTTCGGCGTCGCGCCGAACCGAGTCTCTCGTTGGCTGTGTCAGCCCGTTTGATGCGCGTCACGCATCGCCCGAATCCGGTCAGATCTCCTGAAAACCGGGAGCCGCAAGGCTCGGAGATGTTGTCAGTCGCTTCAACCCAGTCGGGGAGTCCCATCCCCGCACTGGGGGTGGTCTCTCCTTTTCCATGTGTTCCATGTCCATAGGAGGCCATCATGTCCGAGTCATCTCAAGCCAGCAGCCCGTCGTCCTTCTTCAATCTGCACGTTGAAGGCGTCGGCTATCTCAATCGTGTTCGCACGATCAAGCCGAAGAAAGGTCAGGAGTTCCTGGCCTGCACCGTCGCCGCCCTCCGTGGCAGCGACAGTGATGTCAGCTACACGAAGTTCGACTGCCGTGTCAGCGGTGCTGACGCCCAGGAAGTCGTCAAGCGGTTGGAAGCTGATGTCATGGCCGACAAGGCCGTGATCATCGGTTTCAGGATCGCTGACATCTACCCCGAAATGTTCACCTTCGGAAAGGGTGAAAGGAAGGGGCACCCTGGCGTCGCCATCAAGGGGCGTCTGCTGCGCATCAAGTTCGCCAAGGTCAACGGCGAGTCCATCGATGTGCCGCAGCCCGCCCGGCCCTTGGAGCGCGACAGCGTTCCGTTCTGACCGCGCGACGTTCGTCGTCGTTCCATCCCTTGGGGAGTCTTCTCCCCAAGGGGCGGAGCTCTCCGATTTCTTGATGAGGAGAGTTCCATGTGTCCGAAGATCGAATCGTTGTCAGATACCGACTTGCTTGGCGTGTTGGTCGGCCCTCGCCATGCAGTCCATCTGTTGAGGGATTCCAGTGGCAGCCTGTCCCAGTTGCTGCACGAGCCGTTGCCGGTCGAGTACGCACAGCCCCGGGTCGCCTCGAAGCTGAAGGCAGCCGCCGAGTTGGTCCGTCGTTCCTTGGTCGAGGCCATCGCGCACAAGGATGTGCTGGCCTCACCCGCTGAAGTTCGAACCTTCCTGCGCGTCACGTTGGCCAAGCGAGACCACGAGGTCTTCATGGTGCTGTTCCTGGACGCGCAGAACCGGGTCATCGCTTCGGAAGAGATGTTCCGGGGCACCTTGACCCAGACCAGCGTGTACCCACGCGAAGTCGTCAAGCGCGCTCTGGCACACAACGCCGCGGCTGTGATCCTTGCGCATAACCATCCGTCCGGCGTCGCCGAGCCCAGCCGGGCCGACGAGTTTCTGACGCGAACGTTGCGTGAGGCATTGGCTCTGATCGACGCCCGTGTACTCGACCACTTCATCGTCGCCGGCAACGGCGTCGTGTCGTTCGCAGAGCGCGGTTTGCTGTAGGCATTCGTGGTGCGACATCCAAGGCCCGTCCTTGGCTGAGCGCCCGATGAGTTGACGCGACACCTGTCGCGTCCCATGTCCGGATCGAAATCCTTCGGTCCGGTTTTCGTTACCCCAGCGGGGATGTGCATCCCCGGCCTGGGGACAGCCGTCTCCGCATTTCCATTGGAGTCATCACCATGAAAAGCGGACGTACCCTCGTCGACCTGGCACAAGAACTGGAGCGCCAGATCGCCACCAAGCAGGACCTGGTCCTTCCCTCGTCCTTGTTGCAGTGCCGTACCGATGAGGGCGGCAACCTGAAACTGATCGTCGATGCCGGGAACCACCTCGCGAGCGGTGGCATCAAGGGCGGCGGCGAATACGGCATCACCAGCCTCGCGCGACGCCAACTCGCCGACAAGCTGAAGATTCCGTTCACCTACTTCGAGCGCATGCGCGCAGGCCAGCCGGACTTGCTCGACCGCAACGTCAACACCTGGCTGCAGACTGAAGGCGACCGCCGGATGATCCGCACGCTCGATGGTCAGGTGAGGGCGGTGCTGTCCGATCGCTACCGGCGACTGGACAACTTCGACCTCGCTGAAAACGTCCTGCCCATCCTGCAGCGACTGGCGGGTGCTCGCTTCGAGTCGGTCGAACTGACCGACACGAAGATGTACCTGAAGGTGATCACGCCGCGTGTCGAGTTCGAAGTCGCCCCTGGCGACATCGTGCAAGCCGGCATCGTCATCACCAACTCTGAAGTGGGTTGCGGCACTTTGTCGGTGCAGCCGCTCATCTACAGGCTGGTGTGCAAGAACGGGCTGATCGCGTCGGACCATGCGTTGCGCAAGACCCATGTCGGGCGCTCCCTGTCGTCAGAGGAGGAGTCGGTCACCGTGTTCAGGGATGACACCCTGGCCGCGGATGATCGGGCCTTTTTCCTGAAGGTGCGCGACGTGGTTGAAGCGGCCGTCTCGGAAGCCACTTTCCGCCAGGTCGCCATGAAGCTGCAGAAGACCCGTGACATTCGCCTGACCGGCGATCCCGTGAAGACAGTCGAGGTGCTGGCCAACCGCTACACGCTCAACGACACCGAGCGTGCCGGTGTTCTGCGGCATCTCATCATCGAAGGCGATTTGTCAGGGTACGGGCTGGTCAACGCCGTCACGCACTACTCGCAGGACGTCGAGGATTACGACCGAGCCACCGAGTTCGAGGCGTTGGGGGGCAAGCTCATCGAGCTGGCTCCAACCGAGTGGAAGGGCCTGGCCCACGCTGCATGAAACGCCGGGAGCACCGTCCAAGACGGTGTTGCCCGGCGCCTGCCCTCGATCGATTTCCTCCCCCTCGCCCGGCGCAACCTCACGGTTGCCCGGGCATTTTTTGGCTGTCAGCAGTGCTGACGCGCGTGGGCCCCTTGGCCGGGTCGACGTAACGACGTCGGTTGATGTTTTAAGTAGGACTGGGTGCTATACTTCGTCATGCCAAGAAAGTCTTCCGCGAGAGCATTCAAGACTGCCTGGTTCGGCAAGGCTGCCAAGAAGGCGCGGATTGGTGATCCGACGTTGATGGCTGCGATTTTGGAGGTCATGCGGGGTCAGGCGGATGATTTGGGCGGTGGCGTATTCAAGAAGCGGCTCAACGAGAACATGCACCGCTCCATCGTCTTGGCAAAGGGTGGCCAGCACTGGGTCTTCGCGTATCTCTTTGCCAAGAAAGATCGGGCCAATATCGATCCCGACGAGCTCGCTGCTTTCAGGAAGCTCGCGCAGGCCTACGGTCGCATGACGGATGCCGAGTTGGCATCCGCACTGAGTCAAGGTGACTTACAGGAGCTTTTCCATGACGCGTAAAGCCAAGTTCAAGAGTGACGCCTTCGAGGCTATCTACAGCGCTGCGCAGGGGCTGCACCGGGCCGGCACCATCGACAAGGCGACCATGCGTGATTTCGACGAGTCCTGCCTCGCGTCGCCGGTGGAGATCGCACCTGAGGCGATCAAGCGAATTCGGGAGGGCGCACACGTCAGCCAGCCGGTGTTTGCGCGCTTTCTGAACACCAGCGAATCCACGGTGCAGAAATGGGAGGCCGGAACCAAACGGCCGAGCGGCATGGCACTCAAGCTGCTGGCCGTCGTCGAAAAGCACGGTCTCAAAGTACTGGCCTGAGCGTCGAGCCAGCACGCCGATGACCACTGCCTTCACCCGGTACATCGGCATCGACTATTCCGGTGCGCAGACGCCGGAGTCCAGCCTGAAGGGGCTCCGGGTCTATTGCGCCGATGGCGCTGCCGCAGCGCAAGAAGTGGTGCCGCCACCGAGTCCGCGCAAGTACTGGACGCGACGCGGCATCGCCGAGTGGCTCGCGGACCGCCTGGCCGAGGATGTCGCTACGATCGTCGGCATCGACCACGGGTTTTCGTTTCCGCTGCGCTATTTCGAAGTGCACCGGCTGGAGCCGGACTGGCCCAAGTTCCTGGAGGACTTTCAGCGCCACTGGCCCACGGATGCCGAGCACACCTATGTCGATTTCGTGCGCGACGGCCTGGCTGGCAACGGCGCAGCGCGCGCCGGCAACACCCGCTGGCGCAGGATGACCGAACAACGTGCCGGCTCGGCCAAGTCGGTGTTCCATTTCGATGTCCAGGGCTCGGTAGCCAAATCGACCCATGCCGGCATCCCCTGGCTGCTGTACCTGCGCAGGCAACTCGGCAGCCGACTACATTTCTGGCCATTCGATGGTTGGTCAGTCCCCTCGGGGAAGTCTGCCGTCGTCGAGGTCTACCCGTCGCTCTGGAAGCACGCCTTCCCGGCCGATGACCGCACGCCCGACCAGCACGACGCGTTTGCCGTGGCGTCGTGGCTCAGTGAAGCCGACCGGTCTGGCCAGCTCGAGCGGTTTCTGCAACCGAACCTGACGCTGCCGGAGCGCATGGTGGCCGGCGTGGAGGGCTGGATCCTGGGCGTCGGATGACCCAGACCGGCGGCAATATCGGTACCTACCGGCCGAGATACACCGCCGTGATCTGCTCCCTCTCATGCCCCAGCTCTGCGCTGATCGTGAGCCGAGCCTCCCGGTCCAGTTCGCGCTGTTCAGCTGTCAGATCCTTGGACCTCGGGCCACCGGCTGCCGGTGCCGTCCATCCCGTGAGTTCCCGGTAGCGGACCTGCGCGTACTGGTGTCGATGCCCGTGGATGCGGTGCACGCCTGCCGTTGCGCACTGGTGTTCGAAGCGCCGCAGTTGCTCGACGTAGCTTCGGTCTGCAGGAATGAGGCTGCCCCTGCCTGCCAGTGCCTTGGCTTCATCGAGCACCAGGCGCTGCTCGTCGTTGCGGATCGGGATCTCGCGGGCGCGGCCGCCCTTGGTCCAGGTGTCCTTCAGCGCAAGCTTGTTGCCCCGGTCTGCCCACTCTGGCCGGATCTTGATCGACTCTCCTCGCCGCAGGCCGAATGCGGCCTGCAGCCGCAGGGACATCGCGGTGTAGGGGTCGGTAATGCGGCCGAGCTCGGTGCCGGACAGCTCGCGCGCCTTGCTGACGTTGGTGACGTACTGCCGGTTGCCGATGCCATAGTGGTCGTTGTCGCGCGCGATGACGTTTTGTTTGCCGACCTTCTCGGCCCACCAGCGCAGTTCGGCCATCCGGTTCTTGATGGTGCCGACCGCCAGGCCCTCAGCCTGCCATCGCTCGACCAGCCCCTCGACGTGCTTGGGCTTGAGGCTTGCTGCAGCCATGTGCCGGTAGCCGAGTTCTTGAAGCTGGCCCGCCACCAGGTCGAGCACGCGCTCGCGATCGCGTTGGGTCGCATAGCTGCCGTCGCGGTTGCGCCGGCACAGCTGCTTCAGCTCATAGTTCAGATCCCGCATTCGCTGTCTCTCGGTTTGTCATCCTTTGGTCTGTCAGTTGCCCCGGGGTATCCGCTCGTTGTCGCTGGTGTGTTCAGGTCAGGTAAGTGTTTCTGTCCGTCCCGAACGCCTGAGCGCTGCGGGAACTACGAGGGACACGGGACACCACTCCCGTCTTGTGCCGAGGTCTTGCTGCTGGCCGCCGCGGCACGCGGCATTGGCTTCGATGGCGCTTGCTGCTGCAAGTCCCTCCATCGAGTTGAGCCATTCCCCAAGGCTCTGGGTGCGCCGGGTGGCGCCGTGGCTGACATGGCCCGCGGGGAGCGGGCGGGGCAGATCGCGTTGCACGCTCTGCGGTTCTGATGCGCGGTGAGCCCATCACTTGGGGCCATCACTTGCGGCTGCTCGGCATCAGCCCTGGGGCGCTGGGGCAGCGTGCGCGTCGTCACTACTGGCTGGCGCCGCGTAGTGACGACGCGGTTGGCGCAGCGGGTATCAGCAGCAGGGCGCTGGCGAGGTTGCAGCAGCTGGACATCGGCTGTCGCCGCTTCGGTCTGGCCGACTGGTTTCGGCAGCGCAGCGGGCCGGCGGGCGCGGCAGGGATGCCGGTTGGGGCAGGGCGGGCGCCTGTCGTGCCCGAAGCCTGACGCGTATCTCCACGCCTTTCGGCTGCCGGGTTTCAGGAGATGAGGCCGGCGATCGCGCCCGCGTGAGCGGGCATGGGCGATGCGGTGACGGGCATCAACCGGGCTGACTCAGCTAGCGAGAAATCAAACGGACCGATGCTGCGCCAACATCATGCGGACTGCAACAGCAGCCAACGCGGCGGCCGTCTCCGGCTGCCAGATTGGCAAGCCCATTGCTACAGGGCCGTCAGCACGGCTGACAGCGGGTACCGCAGTGGCGGGCCAGACGGCTTACCCACCGCCGCGCGAGTCTTGCGTGTGAGGCGCCGATCGCGCGGCCGTGGATAAGCGCTTTCGATCGCCGGTCCGCTATGCGTCGCTGCCGTGCTCGTCCTCATCGGCGCGGTCGCTGCGCTTGCCGTTCACGTGCGCCCAGAACGCGGACTTGCGCGCGTGTCGCGACCGGATCGCGGCCTCGAAGTCGTCGTGCGATTCCAGCGGCAACAAGCCAATGCCTGTGGCGGCGATCTCCCGCAGCCGCGCCCAGTAGCGGGCAGCATGCCCGTAGGCACGGGCATAGGCCCGGGTGAGGATGGCCGTGAGCAGCGCCCTGTAGATGGCGGTTTCGCCACGCAAGCGCTGGTGGGCCTGCAACGCCTTCGCCAGCGGCACCAGCGCACCATAGTTGTCGCCGCGTATGCGGGCCGGTTCGGCCAGCAGCATCGCCTCGGCCGCTTCATCGTCGCCGATGTCCATCAGCAGCGTGGCCGCCGCCGCCGGGTCGTCGTGTCCCAGCGCCAGCTCACGGGCTCGCTCCAGTGCCTGGTGCCTGGACGCTTCGGGTAGGTGTTCGAGCCAGCGGTGCAGGTCGAACACGGAGATCGATCGCTCGAACAGGCGCTGCCGGATGGCAGAGCTCTCGCCGTACCGGCCGAGGCGGCCCAGAGCGTCGGATTCCAGGCTCTGCCGGGTGTCCTCCATGTGCCCCCATGGCCCTTGAAGCCAGGTCAACGCATCGGTCGGACGGTCGGCCTCGAGGTAGGCCTCGGCGAAGTCCTTCTGCTGAATCGCGTTGGGTTGCGGGCTGTAGCTCAGCACGGCGCGCACCTTGACGTCTGGGTCATGCAGGGCCTCGGCCAGCAGCGACAAAGCGGCCGAAATCTTGAACACCTCGTACGCAGGACCGTCGCCGCTTGCGGGGGCGGCAAGGGCGCTGGCCATGCGGGACTCGAACTGCGCCACCAGTGCGCGCAGCGCTGTCTCGTCGAGCAGCAGCTCCGCGCGGCGCAGCAGTTCTTCGCGAGCGCCGTACTGGTCGTCGCTGACCAGCCGCACAAGCCGGCCTGGCCACTCGCTCGCGGGTGCCTCGCACTGGGAGGCGGCTTGCAGCCAATGCCGACATGCGGCGCGCACCGCGTCGCCGATGCAGCCGTCGGAATCGTCGGCACGCTCGAAGAAGGCACCGTCGGCCTCGATGAACGATTCGAACAGCGCCAGTGCGGCGGCGGGATCCTTCGGCAACAGCTCGCGATCGACCTGGTCCAGCCAGGCTTCCAGCGTGCGCCCGAACTCGCCAGCCTCGCGGTAGCTGAAGAACTTGGACGAACGGCGCCAGGCGGTCAGCGTCTTCCGAAAACCGGCCGCGAGCTTGTCCGGCCGGTCGGCCAGCTGCAGCCGCGCGAGCCGCGCCTGCACAGCCTCGTGGTCATTGGCCAGTTCGATCAGAACGGCCACCAGCGTCGATGGGTCCTGGCACTTCAGGAAAGACTCAAGATCGTCGGCCGGCTTGGGTGGCATGGTCACGGTGGCGAAAGTCCCGGTCAGTCGGACGGCATACCGTGGCTGAGGTCCCAGAACGTCCCCTGCCAATTCGAGATACGTCCCTCGGTGCCGCAAGCAGGGCAGTGCCAGGCTACCGAGTCGTCGTCAGTCATGCTGGTGTCCACGCGGCGGTTGTCGCGCTTGCGGCACTTGAAGCAGACTGGTCCGGGCGTGCTTTCCGGTCGGTCGAAGTCGGACGCATGGGCGATCACTGAAGTGATGAAGTCGGCCATCTTGCGGGCGGGCCCCTTCTCGGGTCCGATGTCGCCCTTGTCGTCGAGGTAGTGTCGAGTGTCGATCACGTACACGGTGTTCGTTCTTCGCTTCCAGTTGCCTGCATCGGCATCAATAGTCGACCGCGTTCTCGGAGCGGATGCGCTTCTCCCTGATCTTCACCATGACCTCTTTACCTTTGGCAGCGGGCCCCGCAACGATGGAGCTAGGCGGTGTCATTCCAAGCCTTCGAAGCGGATGTGCATCCCGTGCCCGCGCCACAAGGGTACGGGTACCTCCTCACTGGACTCGAAGGGCTGGTTCACGCTGACGACAGCGACCGACGCGAAGTGCCCAGTGGTACTCAGCTTTGCGCACCCATCTGCAATGGCAGCCCAGTTGGTCGGGCGATTGGCGTTGCTGGCCGGAAACTTGGCCGACCGCACGACGACCCACTCAGGCCTTCTGGTCTTGCCGACGAACCAGATCGACGGATCGACCTCAGGGTTGCCTTGCCAGGACATCAACTCGAAGCCTTCCTTCTGCAGGAAGTCCCTGACCACCTGAACTGCCATGTCATGTACCTCCCATGGCGACATCTCGATCTTCTCGTCCGTGACCAGGGATACCGGGTCGATCGGCTTTCTGGTCTCTGCATTCAATAAGCCCCAGCCCGGCATGTCTGCCACCCATGAGCCACCGAAGAGCTTCTTCTTCATCGGCAGGATGCAGGCGTGTCCGTTGGCGTCCCTGGCAGCGGCGGCAAGCCCGCGCATGCTGCCTGGGCCCTGAGCCTTGCCGTCTGCGTCCTCGATGCGGACAAAGTACAGCTGATTGCCGAGGCGAAACGACAGGTGTTCCAGAAACGGCGGGTAGGGATGTGCGCGCAGCCAGGACTGGATTCCGCCGTCTACTTGATCGCTCAGGTGGATGCCGGCCGCCTTCCAGCACGGAAAGAAGGCTTCCGTCATCTCGTGCATCTCAATGTCGTGCATACCCAAATCCTTCCTGCTACCTTGACAACCTTGTTCCGTCGGCACCGACTGCATTTGGAGCCTGGCCGTCGACGGGCTCGTCCTCGATCTCCTTCCACATATTCAGAAAGTGGGCGGCCGGGACACCGCCACGCACGACGACATATCCAGTTCTGATTTCCCTGCGCCCCCAAGTCGTCTGCCAGGGCGCCGTGAATGACCAAAGCTCATCGTCCGCTCCGACGCTTTCAGCGAAGGTCTTCCAAGCAGCATTCAGGTGGCCGAACGGCAGGTCCGGGACCGCACCCAACGGGTCTGTGACCGCCTCGCGAGCCTCGATCTGAAGAACAGGCAGACGCTCCTGCAGGTGACTGCGCTCCACCGCAAACTCACCCTCTTCGTCCAGCGCAGACACGCTCTTTTTCCCGAAGATCTCCTTGCCCTTCATGTAGAGAGCAGCGGGCCAGACGACTACGACGGCAACGGCAGCGAGCACCGGAGCCACCACGTCATTCAGGATTCGGTACGAGAGCTTCTTGCGGTCAGGGTTGACCGCGTCGAGAAGGTCATGAAGCGATTCCGGCTCGTCCTTCTTTGTCAGCCGGTGCGCACCAAAGACAACGGCAAGCACCGCAGCGCCGATCCCCAGGTACCAATACAGGTAGATCACGGGGCCTCCCCATCGTCCTTCTTGGCCCGAGGAAACACTGTCATGGCACCAACGTCATAGCCTTCAGGTGCGCTCTCGGACTCTGCCGTTCCGTTGTGGCGTACGCGGGTGTGCTTGACGACGCCACGCTCCAGGTCTAGAAACAGGTCTCGCTCGAAGGTGCTGCCGTAGCCCATGTGAACGTACTCGAGCTGCTTGCCCTGCGGGATGCGGATCGTGCCCGAGTACCAGTGGGCGAAAACTCTGTCCGGAAATTCCGGAAAGATGGTGGCAACCGATGCTTCGTCTCCGCTCTCCAGGGTGCCGTGCAGCTCGACCAGATAGAGCCGGCCATCGATGATTTCCCATCGACCAACGTAGCCCCGCCACAGCGCCGTGCAATTCGATTCGAAGCGCGGATTGACCCCGCCCATGGCGAAGTAGTCGCTGAGGGGGTTGGTGCACATAGCCACATCCTTACCCTCGTAGCGGAGCTTCTCAGCGATCTGCGCTGTCATGCCCGCACTCCGAGTGACGCCAACATGGCGTTTGCCCATTGTGCGCGGTTCATCGCCCAGAAGGCCGAGTTGACGGCGATACCTGAGGCCGCGTACAGCGGGTTCGGGAGGAAGCTGATGTAGGCCGGGTTGTTGCCCAACTTGCCTGGACACCAGGCCCCGAAGTGCGGCGGCAGGTCATGGGCGGCCATTTCCATCTTGTTGAGCTGCAGGCACACCTGCTCGAGGCGGTGCTCGTCTTGCAGCTGGTGCGGCATCTGCAGCAGGCAGAACAAACCGCCGCCCAGCTCTGGGTGTGGCTGATCGGCCATGAGCTGGAACAAGGCGGTCTTGTGGTCTCCGGCCGCCGCACTCACTGCGCCTTCGTTCAAGCCGAACTCGGCCGTCAGACCCAAGCCTCCGGTGGTGCACAGGCACATCTGTGAGAGATATCCCTCGACTTGCGCGAAGTCGCGCTCAGTCCACTTCGATGTGCCGCCTCGCTGTCCTTCGTTGGTCATGGTCCGGCGCAGCGCGCCGAGAATCGCCTCGGTGCCACAGATCGTGGTGAACATCAGAAGCGGCAGGTGCAGCGTTCGCCAAGAGTCCTCGGCTTCGTAGATCGTCAGCCTGGATCCGATGTAGACGTTGCCGCGATCTGCGCACAGGGACCCCAACGCGGCGAACGCGTTGTAGGCCGCCGTGGCCTCTGCCTCCTTGCCCTGGAAGAGGGTCAAGATTGGCTTGGGCAACTCGGTGATCATGCGCACCACCGCGCGGATCGGCCCGTTCTCCGACTCTCGGGTTTCGGGCGGCACAACCTCGATGCGGATCGTGTAGTGCTCATGGCGGGCCGTGAGGGTATTGCCCTTCAGGCTTGCCTTGATCGACGTAGGTTGCAGCATCACCATCAGATCGCCGAGCGGCACGCCTAGTGGGCTGGGTTCATCCTTCTTGTTCCAAAACATGGTTTCTCCCCGATCAAAACCTGCCCCTGCTCGGCCGTTCAGGAGGGCAACTCCTGTGCTTCGATGCGCCAGCGCGGCGCACCTTGACCAACCCGCGGGTGCTGAAGATCATTCTGTACATCGACAAGCTCACTGGATGAGCCTGTCAGCTTCCGGGGTCAGTGCTTGGTCCAATGCGTCGCGAAGTGACTTGAGCTCCGCGGTGCTGAACACGCCCTGGAACTTGACCTGATCCTCGGGGCGCCGAGCCGTTGGCACAAAGCTGATCAGCCGGAGGCTGTGGCCGTGCGCCGAGGTGGTGATGTCGATCGAGAGCTCGTAGGCCGGGGTGGCCTGGATGAGTGAACGCATGTACTTCTCCTGTTTAGCCGCTTTGACATGTGTCGGGGGCGGCAATCTGGATCAAATCCCCCCGGTCGTTCACCTTGAAGGTGGGCTGACCAGCCCGTGATTTCATCGCAGCAAGATCAGTTGCGGTACGGCGTCGCCACCCGCCCAGACGATCGCGTTCTGCTCCAGCCGTGTCCCCAGCGCCTTGGCCGCCTCCAAGGTCAAGCCGAAGATCAGATGGCTCGCTTCACCGGGCCACTGATTGGACGGGTGCTGGCCGATTCCCTCGATGCTGGCAAGGCTGCGCTGGCTGATTTCGCGTCCCAGGGCGGCATGCCGTTCGGCATTGGCTTCGTCGTCGAGGATCTGGCTGAAGGGGTTGCAGGCCGTGATGTACGCGCTGCATTCGACCCGGTGGCGCTTGTGCGCGGCGGCCAACGCCGAGCAGGTTTCGCCCACTTTCAGGGTGAACGGTTCGTCGCCATGCACCCTGTACTCGGTCTCCCGAAAGGCCTGCACGGTGCCAGCGTCGATGATTGATTCGAACAACAAAAAAGCCCTCCGTTGTGGGAGGGCCGACGCTGTACCCGCTTCGTTGCTCCAGTAGGAGCCGCATCCGCTTTCGCGTTTCCACCTTGCCCGGGAAGGCAGGTTGGCATGGGCGTCGACCCAATTCCAAATGTGCCCAAATTCTACTTTACGCCGCCGGCTCCCATCGAATCGGTGATTCGAAGTTCCTCGCGACAATCGTGCGGGTGAGCAGACCTCGTGGCACGCATTCGGCGAACTTGACCGACTCGGCGAAGGTGGCAATCTCAGCGTCTGTCAAGGTCAACTGCCCCGGCACTGCATCGGCCAGCAGCGATGCTGGCGCGTGAACGCTCATGGCATCGAATCGAACCTTCTGACCACCGACCGAAGCCTGGTGCGCCCACGTGCGGTTGGCGCGCGTGCCGGCAAAGGTCCAGGTACGTACGGGTGCAGCATCAGATCGCGCCATCACGAAGTGCGTTCCCACCGTCATTGGCAGCTCGTCGGTTAGCGAACTAAGGGCCGCCCTTGCACGCTGCGACAAGGTGACGATTGGCGGGGCGCCTGTGGCGAGCACCGTTCGAATAGCCTGGCAAACATCGCGGCTTAGGCTGCGCGCCCCGCCCATCCAGCGCGCCTTGCCACCTTCCCGTGCCGGCTCCAGCCACACGATTCGTTTGGACCACTCCACCTCGGTGACACGCCAGCTGCGACCCGCCAGCAACAGGAGCCGGTTGTCCTGCTCACCCGTCAAAACGGTCGGATCGATGTAGCCCACCTCGCTCGACCCATGCCGACCAGTCAGCAACATGGATCCGCTGAACGAGGCGAGCAAGTCGCGGTAGTGGCCGCGTGCATACACGCGCTCGGTCTCAGGTCCGACCCTGACCACGCCCTCGGAACGGTCTAGAAACTGCTTCTCCACCATGTGCTCAACCAGCGCCGTGATGTCGTCCGTCGCCAGCTCTGGAAACGATCCGTGAAGCAGCTGGACCACTTCCAGCGTTGGAACCTCGCCGCGCTCCAACACCAGAACCAGTGCTTGCTGCGCGAGGATGGGCCAGGGCTCGGCCGGTGGCACCGCCGCTTCGACCCATGCTTCCGACCACTTCTTGGTGACACCCAGGGCCAGCATGAACGCGTCGTCATTGGTCGTCAGGAACAGGCAGTTCCGTAGGGCGCCTGCGCGTCGGCCGGTTCTGCCCATGCGCTGCAGGAACGACGACACGCTCGACGGCGAATCGATCTGGATCACGCGGTCGAGGTCACCGACATCTATGCCCAGCTCCAGTGTTGAGGTGGCGACGATGGCGCAGTCCTTCTCCTCCGTGAATGCCGCCTCGGCTTGCCTGCGTTCGGAAACGCTGAGGGAGGCGTGGCTCACGAAGGTGCGCATCTCCTTGGCGCGCAGCATGCTGCTCAACTGCTCGGCGCTGCTTCGTGAATCGCAGAAGACCAGCCGCTTCTCGCCCCGATGCAGGCGTGAGATCACTGTGGCTGCGTTTTCGAGCGATGCCACATGATCGATCGTGACGTCGGCCTCCGTGCTCACCGATGCACTGCCCACCACGGCGCGAGTACCGCTGGGTGCGAACCAGGCCAGCAACTCGGTGGGGTTGCTGACCGTTGCCGACAGACCGATGCGTTGCAGCGGTCGTTCCAGATACTGGTCGAGCCGATGCAGCACAGAGCGCATGTGCCACCCTCTGTCGTCCGCCGCGAACGCATGCAGTTCATCGACGATCACGGCACGCAGGTTGCCGAACCATGCTGGCCGATCGACCCGCACCGAAATCAGCATGGCCTCGATGGATTCGGGTGTCGTCAACAGGATGTCGGGCGCATCTCGAAGCGCCCGGTTCTTGCGGGACTGCGAGATGTCGCCATGCCACACCTCCACACGCCGACCCACCAGCCCGGCGTAGTGGGTGAGCCGATGCTCCAGGTTGTTCAGCAGCGCCTTGATCGGGCAGATGTACAAGACGCTCGTCCCGGGCCAGGCCTCGGTCAGCATCCTCGACAGCATCGGAATCGCAGCGGCTTCCGTCTTCCCCCCGGCGGTCGGTGCGAGCAGCAAACAGTGTGAGCCCGCATGAATGGGCGCAATGGCTGCCAGTTGCGTCGGTCGCAGCGTGCTCCAGCCCAGCGTGTTGACAACGTGGTACTGCAGCGATGGGTGCAGCTGCTCGAACTCGTTCACAGCTCGATATCGTCCACGGACGCCGCACTCGCCGCAGCCCGCTCCGTCGCAGACATCTCGGTCTCGGCCAGCGTGAGGGTGTAGTGCTTGCGGGGGTCGAAGTCTTCGTGCAGGTCCACGCGGTCCAGCACATCCGACACCAGCTTCTTGAGGAACAGCCGGGGCGCGACACCGACCTTGCCACCCAGCCCGCCGGCCACCGCGCGTGCAAGGGCGTCCAGATAGCTGTCGTCCACCACCGCCCGAAGGCGCTGCTCGTTAGGACGCCCATCTGCATAGATGTCTCGTACCCGGCGTCCAACCGCGAGCAGCGAGGTGTGGTCGAAGGCTGCCAAGCGGATCTGGACCGCTCTCGGGTTGTCGAATCGCCGGTCGGTGCCGAAGTCCACATGCAGCCGTTGCGCCAGCGGGGCGAGCCTCTGCACCCCTTGCGGGCCGTCATAGAACGCGGGCGTTCCCGTGATTACCAGGTACAGCCCCGGATAGCGGCCAGCGTCGATCTCGTCGATCCACTGACGCAAGGCGTTCAGCCCCTTTTCGCGGGTGTCGGTACGCATGCGCTGCAGCGTTTCCACCTCGTCGAGCACCATCACCAGGCCAGAGAAGCCGCTGTCGCGCAGGATGGTCAGCAGGCCGACGAGAAAGTTGGTGGCGCCGAAGTGATCGAGGTCACCCTTGATGCCCGCCGCACGCTTGATGCTCGCGGCCACGTTCGGCTGTCCTGCCAGCCAACTGATCAGCCCATCCGCCAACATGCCGTCCCCGGCTGCCAGGGCGCGGCGATAGGTTCGCAGCACTGCAGAGAAAGCCGGCGCCGTCTTGCTGATGGCGCCCAGCCTGGCCTCCATCAGCGCGTTCGTGCGCAGCAGAAGCCCCTCCGCGTCGCTGGCGTCCACCGAAGCGTCTGCCAGCACATCCTGCTCCAGGGCATAGAACCAGCCGTCGATCACGCCCCGAAATGCGCCACTTGCCGTGTCGGCGGTGCCGAGGTGTTCGACCAGGCGGCGGTAGACCGTTTCCAGGCGGTGCAACGGTGTCTCGGTCTCGTTGATCTGCACTTCAGTGGCTGCGAAGCCGCGCGTACGAGCCCGCTCCTGCAGCCAGCGGCCAAAGAAGGTCTTGCCGGTGCCGTACTCACCTCGGACCGCCTTGAAGCCGCCGCGGCCGGCGCTGACCGATTCGAGCTCGTCGTCAAGGGTCGGCGCGAACGTATCGATCCCGACGGCCAGCGCATCCAGCCCGCTGCTCGGTACCGTGCCGCGTCGCAGGGCGCTCACGATGTCTTCCCGGCGTGCGGAACTGATCATCGTTGGCCTCCCTGGCCGGGCAGCCGGAATTGCTGGTGTAGCAGCACCACGTTGAGTTCAACCGTACCCGCGGTTTCGTCGACGGTCAGCACCGACGCCTGGTCGACGTTCAACAGCCGCCTGACTGCGCTGAGCAAGCCACCGATCCGAACCTCAGGCAACGACAGTCGGGTCGCCAGAGCTGCCCGGGACAGCTTGCCACCACGCTCGGACAAGGAAGTCAGGAGCAGTCGCATCTTGTCGTCGGGCGGCGCCACGCGCGCGGCCAACTGCCGCTGAGACGCATAGATCGGGCTGCCCAGCAAGGCGCCGATCCAGTCCAAAGCTACGGGCGGGGTTGCAGCCTCTGGTGGCGGCAGATCGACCGGCTCGAACAACTGGGGCTGCCCTTGTTGTGCTGTCGGTTTGCGCCGCGTTGGTTTTGGTGCTGCAGCGGCTGCCGATTGCACACCTGACGACTTCGGCATGGGCGGCAGTTCCCACCACTCCGGTGGGGCCGGCGGTGCCGGGGTCCAGTCGGCCAGGTTGAATCCGAGCGGCACGATCACGCTCAAGGGCACCGTGACTTCCTGGGGCGACAGCCCACCGTGATACCCGTTCTTGCGACCCGCATACCGTGTGCTCTCGCCCCACAGGCACACCACCGCGTTCGATCCGTCGGAGGTGACCACGCGCCCCCCGCTGACCGCCAGTTCGTTGGGCGTCTCGGCGTTCTTGCCCGGGCGCCAACGGTCGCTCTCGCCACCGGGCAACTGCGTAGTGCCGTCTTCGAGCAGATGCCCATGGTCGGCCGTGATCACCACCACCCGACGCGCTTCGCGCGCCTCGCGCAGCAAAGGCAGCAGCAGCCGCAGGTCCTCCAGTGCCCAGCGTTGATGCAACTGATCCGGGCCGCTCAAATGGTCGTCCACCGCGTTGTAGACCACGCCCACCACACGTTGCTGGGTGCTCGCGATGGCGGCGCGCACCTCGGGCGCCAGGTTGGTCGCATCCGCCAAGTCACCCTTGTGGAACAGCCGGGGCGGGGCGTCCGCGCGGCTGTGTGCCAGCAGGGCAGCGTTTGTCGCAAAGCCGGTCTTCTCTTGCGCTGAAGCGCCGACGGTCAGACGCCCACACAGCAGGCTGGCGCGGCTGACCTCGGTGATCGTTGGCAGTGCAGCCACACCAGCCAGCGGCTGTCCCAGGCTGGAAGGCACCATCTCGGCCCAGCCATGGCTGGCAATCCGGGCGAACAACTCCCGGAAGATGCTGGTGCTCAAACCATCCATCACCAGCAGCAGGGTGGGGTGGGCGGCGGCGATCGGTGCCAGCACATGCTCAAGCACCGACTCCAGCGGGATGATCCGACCCTCAGGCGCCGGCTTCTGGGCGTTCCATTGCACCAGCGCCTGTGCGAATGGCTTGGCGAAAGCATTTCGGCGCGCGATGACGGCTTCGCGGCAGGCGCTGTAGGCCTGTGACAAGTCCGGCAGCTCGTCGCCTCCTAGCAGCCGAAAGCGCGCCCAGTCGACGAAGGCGCCTTGGTCAGACTGCCAGGCCACGGCAGTCTGCAAGGATGAAGCGGTCGGCGTGGCGTTCATCAGCCAGCGTGCCAATCGGCGCGCCATCTCGACGCGTTCCATGCGAGGCTTTTGAGCCGCCACCAATGTGTGCCGGAGCGCGCGGTCGGCCTGCAGCTCAACCTGGGCAAGATTGGTTTCCGAGGGCTCTGCCACATGGGCGGTCAGTGCCAGCGCAAAGTCTTCCAGTCGCTGATCCAGCGCGGCCGGCAGCACGTCGCTGAGGTGCGCAAAATCGATGACGCGCAGGTCGCGCAGCAGTGCATCGGCCCGGTCGAGCACCGCACGGGACGCGTCCAGCCCGGTCAGTCGAACGACTTGCTCTGCGGCGCGCGCCCAGGCGCGCCCCTCGGCAACACCGACGTGCTTGCCGTTGACGAAGCGCTCCAGGCGGATCGCTGCCTGGCCGAGACTGGCTTGACCCTCACCGTCCTGGGCAAAGACCACGCCGCAGACCAGGCCCAGTGGCAATGCATCGGCCGTTCGACCCGCGTCGACGCAGCCCAGCACCATCTCCCCGGCAACTCCCGCCGTCTCGCCCAGCCAGCGCATCACGTCGATGCGGGCCGGCGCCGGCAACTGGGCAAGCCTGGGGTCGGCGGCCGGGTTCATCGCCCAGAGCAGCAGCGCCACCGCGTCGGGGCGCGCTGCCTCAATGCCCAGGAATCGATCCAGCACTTCCCGCCATGCGGTTTCAAGGTCGAGGAAGCCATTGGCCACGGGCGGGTAAGTGCCCTGCGACGCGCCGTCGATCAAGGTCTGCGGCATCCACACATAGCGCCCCAGGCGCGCGTCTGTTTCCTTGGCCTGGAACAACTGTCGAACGATGTCCCAGCCCTCGGGTTGAAACACCCGC
Source organism: Acidovorax sp. T1 (assembly GCF_002176815.1). NCBI lineage: Bacteria > Pseudomonadati > Pseudomonadota > Betaproteobacteria > Burkholderiales > Comamonadaceae > Acidovorax > Acidovorax sp. T1. Next base: position 1,626,960 of record NZ_CP021648.1, read on the forward strand.
GCCCTGGCCAGACGGGCGGCGATGTCCTCGGCCACCTCGTGGGTGGCCAGCGGCGTGATCACCACCAGTCCGGATGTCGTCGGGTCATGCTGCTCGACATCACACAAGGCTTCGCGAATGGCCAGCGACGAGTCGCACCACCGAAGCTGGAAATCCCGCCCCTGCTGCTTCAAGGAGTCGGGCCAGGGCTGCTTCGCGTTGGCCCGGATCGCAACGGCAACTGCGGCCGGATCGCTGGCCAGCACGCGTTCGAGTTGGGCCGCGATCTGCGGCGTCGACAAACTCATAGCTTCGTGCCCTTGCGCTGCACCCGCCAGCTGAGCGTCAGCTCGAGGTCGCGTTCACTGGTGACCAGCGTCTTCAGTTCGTCCAGCGCGGTCACCGCAGCAGCGCCACTCAGGTGCAACTGCTGCTTCTCGTCCGCCACCTCCGGCCCGTTGGCGGGCGGGGCAGGGGGCATCACCACGGGCGGCGGCGCCGGCGCCGGCCCGGCACCGGGCGGCGTGGGTGCGGCGGGTGGAGGCGTCACTGGTGCCGGCGCTGCCGCTGCCAGCAGACGCATCGCATCCCGTGCCAGCTCTTCAAGCCGCGGCTTCAAGGCCACTACATGTTCGTCACTGGTCAGTGCCTCGGTCAGGCGGCTCATGATCAGCAGCGCCGCGTCGCGGCGGTGGTCCACCAGGTCGCGAACCACATCGAACAATTGCCAGTTTCCACTGCCCAAGGCATCGGCGCAGACCTGCGCTTGCCCCAGGCTGCGGCTGACCGCCGCCTCGGACGTCTGCAGGCTGGCATTGGCCAGCGTCGTCACCACGTCGCCCTCTGCCGCTTGTGCCAGTGAGGCCAGGAGCGCCTGGGCAGACTCTGCAGACTGCTGGCGTGCCCCGGTGACACCGGGCGCATAGCGCGCCGAACGGTCGCGCACCTGCGACACCAGGCGGGCCACCGCCTCGCGCTTGTCTGCCGCCTTCTGCCGAACCTCATCGACCAACTTGCCGACATTCGCCGCATTGAGCGTTTGGCCGAGCGTCAGGCCGAACAAGCTGGACGCGCGCATCAGCGCGGTCTCCCAGTCTGCCGTGTTCGGGAGCGCCTGCTCCTTGAGCTCCAGCTCATCGGGCAGGCTGTCGATCGTGGGCTCGTACGGCCCGCCGCGCATCGTGAATCGGCGGTTGGTCGATGCCGCAAAGGCCAGGATGATCAGGTTCTGCAGCTCGATGGGCAGGCCCATCGGCGCAGGCGTGTCGATCCACTGCCTCAGTTTCGCCACGGTGATGGCGCCGCCACCGTCCCGCGCATGGCTTTGCGAGAAGCGCGATTGCCAGTGCGGCTCGATCAGCAAATGGGTCTCACCCATCTGCCCCAACTGGCAGGGGTTGACCACCGCACGCACCAGCTTGCGGGTAGAGGTGTCTTGCACCAACCCGCGTTGGCCAGGCGCCTCGATGGCCTTCTGCACTTCAGGCCACACCTTCTTGATGACGCTGGGCTTGATCTCGGTGTCGAACTCCGGGTGGGCAGGGTACTGGTGGGCAAACAACTGCCCCAGCAGGCTCTCGAAAGCCGACTTGAATTCTGCCCCCACCGGTGGCCGCGGCGACAGCGTCGGGTCCAGCGACTTGAACTGCTGATCCGCTGTCAGCGGGTTGCTCACGGCATCACGCGGCTCGGTGCTGATGCCGTAGGCCACTTCCAGCTGCGACCGCAGCTTGATGCGCAGCTGGTCCAGTTGGTTGCGCGCCAGGGCCTTGGCTTGTACCCGGTCGACGAACGACAGGTGGGCGGCGTAGTTGTCAAAGCGCTCACCCTGCAGGATGTAGTCCAGCACCACCAGCCGCCCCAGGTCGGCCAGCGCCTTGTTGCTCAGGAACGAGGGCAGCCACACCAGCGTCTTGGTGTCGCCGCCGCGGTACTCCGCCAGGCGGGCCAGATCGTCGGCGGGGCCGAAGTTCGCATCGTCAAACGGAAAGTCCAGCACCACCGTCCAGGCGCCTGAGCGGCCGCGCAGCCGGTCGTCGGTCATCTCGCGCACGTTCTCGTACAGCAGCTCCACCTCGCGCCGGGTGCCGCGCCAATTGAATTCGTAGGTGGTGAACAGGCCACCGGTGTCCGGAATCTCGAGTTCCTTGAACAGTGCTTCGCGGATCCGCTTGCGCCGGTTGCCGGCGTTGTCGTTCGCCTCGGCCGCCCGCAGGATGGGTTCGATGTCTACGCCCGTCACCTGGATGGAGATGATCGGGTTCTGGTCTTCGGTGATCTTGATCTCGCCGATCTCGCTGGCCCAGTCGCGGCACTTGCGCAGCACGTCCTGCGCCTCTCGGCCCGGGATGGGAGAGCGGAACGTGCCGTGGTTGAGCGCGGCCAGTCGTTGCGCGGTCAGACCCTTCAGTGACTCCACCTCGGGTACCAAGGCGCCCAGCAGCAGCGTCTTGAGCAGGCGGGCGTCGTTGCGCAGGTTCTTGGCGGCGGTGGCGTCGGCCTGGCCGAGCTTGATGGCCTCCCAGGTCACGCTGTGCTGCCGCTCCAGCATGGGCAGCAGCCGCTGGTTGTACAGGCGCTTGGCGTTCTCGAAATGCAGGCGCATGCCTTCGGAGAACGGCTCGTCGCCCTCGGCAATCGCGTCGTACAAATCCCCCACGGGAATCAGCTGGCCCAGCTCCAGATCGGCACGCCGGTCCACGAGCAACTGAAGCATCAGTTTCAAGGCCGTGCGCTCGCGCTGCAGCGCGGCCGACACGGCAATCAAGGTCTGAACCAATGCCGGCGTGAACGGGTAGACCTTGCGGAACATGTCGCGGTCGGCCGTGGTGGTGAGCAAGGTGTCGAGCACGTCCTTGCGCATCTTCATCACATCGTCGAAGGTGCCCTGCAGCGTCTGCCGGGCCGCTTCGTCGATCGGGCGCAGCACGCGCCGCTCGGCAATGGCGGGCAGGTTGCGGTCTTCCAGCGTGATGCGGTGGAAGCGCGCCTCCCAGTGCTTGAGCACGTCGCTGAACTGCACCTGCACCGAGCCCGCCAGGTTTTCACCCACCAGGTCGCGCAGGTCACGCTGCCGCGCCACAAAGCTGACCAGCGGGATGGGTCGGTCGGCGTTGGTGGCCTCCACCAGCTTGACCAGCTTGGTGCCCTCACGGCTGACGAAGTTGACGTCGGCCGCATGGCTGGCCAGCCACAACACCAGTTCGTCCAGGAACAGGATGACGGCGTCGTAGCCCAGGGCCTTGGCGTGGCGGCTCATGATGCTCAGGCCATCGTCCAGCGACACGAACGACTCGCCGCTGCCCGCCAGCGTGCGGTAGGCCGAGAAGAACTGCGTGATCAGGTCGCCCACCAGCCGCGAGCGCTCTTCGCCGTTGGGTGGCTCCAGCATGGCGGCTTCAAAGCTGACCGCGTCCCAGCCGCTGTCGAACTCGCCCCAACCGCCACCACCACCGCCGCCGCCACCTCCACCACCGGTAGCCCCTTCGTTCAGCTTGGTGAAGAAGGGCCCGTCACCGATCTGCGCGCGCAGGTCGCGGGCATCCTTGAACAGGCCTTCTGCGAGGTAGAAGCCGGGTACCGGCGCGTCGGGGTGCTTCTTGCGCACGAAGTCGGCGTATTGGCCGAGGATGGCCGACTCCATGTCGCGCGCGCCAATCATGTGGTACGGCACCAGCAGGAACTTGCGCCCGTCGGTCCAGCTGTGGCGCGCCACCACGTCGGCCAGTTCTGGCGTGGCGCGGGCCTGCGTATTGCCGGCCAGCAGAAGGTTCAGCACCGCCATGAAGTGGCTCTTGCCTGATCCGAAACTGCCGTGCAGGTAGGCCGCCTTGCTGCCGCCGGTCTGCACCGCCTGCTGGATGAAGCCCATGGCGTTGCTGAAGGCATCCACCAACTGCGGTGTGACGACATAGTCGCGCAGCGTCTGCTCGGGCTCGGTGACGCCCTTGGACAGTTGAAGGACGAAGTCGCCCTGGTGCACCCGCTCAGGGATGGAGATGAGGTCTTTCAGCAGCGGCATGCGTGGGCTCCCAGGGCGATATTTGCTTTGGTCACGGCTTTGGATTCCGGGTCAACAGTTCAAAGAAGGAGGCAGGAATACCTTCGTCCTTCACGATGCCGTCCGAGGCTGGCCTGAACAGGGCCTGCAGGATCAACTGCCGATCCTCGGCGCTCGACAGGCGGTCGCCTTCAAGCAATGACAAGTAGGTCTTGACCATCACCACCCGTTCAGCGGCGTCGGCCATCAGGTGCATGTTGCTCAAGAACATGCGAACCACCAGGCGCACGCCCCACACAGCAAACAAGCCGATCAGCACCAAGACTGCGATCCGCCAGGATTCCGGTGCGCTGCCCTTGGGCGTTGCCACAAGCAGATCGTGTATCTGCCATCCCAGGCCAAGCGCAGCGCCAGCGATACCGGCGAAGGACAGGCCGCCGGTGATCCATGTCAGCCGGGTGTGGCCAGCGCGCTTGGTCTCCCAATACTCGGCGGGCGCCTTGAGCCCCATCTCCTCGCGGTAGAGCTTGCGCAGCGCCTCCATGCCCGATTTGTGTTCGTTCAACAGCGCCTCAAAGGCCTTGGCGCGCTCATCTTGCGCATCGGTGAACTGTGTCGATTGAGCGGTCGACGTGGCCTGCACACCATCGGCCAGTTGGGCGTAACTGCGGTGAAGCGCGTCGTACTTCTCGGTCTTGTCGGCGACGAGTTCCTCCGCCTTCACACGAAGCTGCTCGAAGGACTGTTCGGCGGCTTGCTTCTTGCCCTTTGCGGCCGACGGTGCGGGCTGGAACCGGTCCACCAGGCCATCAACCAGACCGCGCCATGCGTTCAGGTCATTGGGCTGGAATTGATGTCCCTGATCTGGCGGAACATGGACAGCGAGCAAGAAGCTCGCTGCTTGGTCTCCGACATCCTGCCGGTAGGCGTCGATGCGTTTGGCCAGTGGTGTTGAGCTGTGGGGCAGCTTGCGCCTGACCAATGCTTCCTGGATTTGGGTCTTGCTGCTTTCCAGGCTGTTCTGGGCCTGCTGCGGATTCGACGCCACGTACTGCTGTGACTGGTTGGCGTTGTTCAGCGCGTGGTTGAACTGATCGAACGCTTGGCGGAAGCCCTGTTCATGATTGCCATAGTTGCGCTGGTTAGCCCACGACCAGAACTGCTGCTCCTTCTGGATCCACTGGGTGAGCTCCAGCACATTCGTCGGCGCAAGACGACCGCCGTTGTGGCCCAGATCGAGCGTGAACAACGGTTCGGGGTTCGGCAAGGGCAGCGAAGCGGAATCAGACATGTGCGGAGTCTCTTTGCGCGCTCAGGTGGCCCGGCGGCGGCCGCGTCGTACCGGGCCGGCAGCCGGCTTCCAAGCTCGCAGGTCGTCCAGCGTGAAGCCATGCGAGCGCGCTTCTTCGGACACGAAGCCCTTGTAGTACGCGCCCATGCGCTCGCCGTAGACCGGGTCCACCTCGTTGTGCCATTGCTCCAGCCAGGGCACCAGTTCCAGCAGGCCCGCCAGCAGGGGTTGCAGGCGCGCTGCCTCCCAGCCTTCGCTTTCCTTCATTTCAAGGTAGTAGGCGGCCAGTGCGGTGGCCTGCTGCAGATGGTCCCAGCCGGCCCATGCGATGGGCAGGCTGCCATCGGCGCCGCGTTCGCAACCGGGGTAGCTGACCCAACGTTCCTTGGGTACGTCCAGCCCGCCACGCAGATCCCAGAACGTGACCTTGAGAAAGTCTTCCTTCTTGTACTTGGGCGGGACGGGAATGCTGCCGACGCTCTCGCCCTTGTCTTCGCGCCGCTGCAGTGCCCAGGTGTCTTCCCATTGCGCGCGCTTGCGAAGGCCCGTGTCGGAGTAGCGCAGGGCAGGCAGAAAGGGAACGGACTCTGCCGTGACCAAGCCAGCCACCAGTTGTGCCACGTCGAAGTCAGCGTGGCCCGCATACAGCGCGGCGATCTGCATGAACTCGGCGTCGCGCTGGACCGTGTCAGCCAGCCGGCTGGTGGTGTTGATCTGCGGCGGTTGATCGGTGCTGGCAACCCAGAGCGCCTTCGACTCCAGGCGGGCCAGCAGCCAGTCACGCAGCGCTGCCTGTTCCAGGTCTGCCCACTTGGGTGAATTCCAACGCCGCTTGTAGAGCGGCTGCTCCAAGAGCCGCAGCGTGGGGTCGCGTTCGATCAGTTCAATTCGACGCTGCACGACGCGTCGATAGGTTTCTGGCCAGCGTGCCGGAATCTCGGCGGTGGGTGTCGACCCGTGGCGGTCGAACCAGTTGGTGGTTTCCTTGCCGGCAGCAACTCGACGGGCCAGCACAATCTCGAAGGCCCGCTCACCGAGCTCCACTTCAACTGGGGTGCTGTGCTCCACCTCTTCGACGGAGACGCCAGCAGGTAGGAGCTCGTACAGACGGTAGCAGTGCCAATCCAGCTCCTCCTGCTCGCCAATCATGTGCTGCCGAACTTGTGCGGCGCGCGCGTGAGCCGCATCCAGGCTGGCGCGGGTGGGCGCTGGGCTTGAGGCCAGCAAGGCGGCGGGCTGAAGCGTGCTGAGCTGCTGGACCAGCGCGTCCATTCGGCAGGCACTGTCCAACGGCCGGCCCTTGCTCAAAGGGAACTCGGCGACGTTGGTGGCGTTGAAGGCGAAACGCTCTTCCCACATCTGGCCCTGGCCGTCTTTCGGAAAGCAAACCTGCTTCAGCCAAAAACACGCCACCGAAGAGTTCAGCAGACCGATAAGGCCGAGATGCTCTTCTTCGCTCTTGCCTGCGCTCAGCTTTATCACGGGAGCGGTGCGATTGAATACTCGACCGCGCGGGGCAAGAGAAAAATGGTTATGAGTAGTAATTTCGCCGTAGGCGATCAGTAGTTCTGCGCGGGCACGGTCGCGCGGAAATTGGTGATAGTCCCACCATGGTCGTCCAGCTTCTCTATAGGTTTGGCCACCGAAAACAGAACGGCTCCAAAGGGTAGTGCGATAGTTCCAAAGCCATTGAAGAGGTGGTTGGTACTCGACGCTCTTCCACTGTTCGATCTGTTCGTCGTAAGGGAAAAATATTCCTTCATTGGCGATAGATTCCCAATCGCGAACGCCGTCACCGCGAACGCAAGTCCGGGAAAACTGTTTGCCTTGGACACGCTCAAAGAAGCTGCTCGGTTGAACAAATATGTCATCCGCATGAGTGTCTTGAAAGAATCCCATTGCCTCCGTCTTGGCATTCAAGCGCGAAATGGAGCCCAGCTCAATCGCCTCCTTCAATTCAGCAGCTCCTCCCCCTCCAATACTCCAAGGATGCTTGCCGAAGACAGACCTCGCTATATCGGCAACACTGACAAATTCGCTGTTTGCATCAGGGTGGTCGACGTTCCCTGTGATTGCGGACCAAACTGGCCCATGTGCAGGATCAGCTGGTATTCCTGAGTCCGCCTTTTTGCCCATCACTGTCCGCACGACGGCATCTACCGGACTTCGGTGCCGACCGAAGAGGATTACTGTCGCAGTGCCGTCTCTGTTGTGACCAGGTATCCACGCGCCCGAACTGTCAATGACATGTGATAAGTCAAGTCGCGGGAGTACCTCCTCGACTAGTTTGCTGCCGAACTCACGCTTCATAAATGAATTCGTGGTGATTAGCCCGACGAAGCCTGCGAAGGAACCTTTTCGTCCCGTGAGCGCGAGTTCAAAAAACCGTTCGGTAAACGGGCAGCCCAGGGAGTATTGGCGGTGGCAACTTATGTATCGATTCCTATATGCGGCATTGAGCGTTGCGTCTTTGACGACGATGTACGGAGGATTGCCTACAACCGCGTGGTACTGGCGACCGAGGATGCGCTGAACGTCAGCCAAATCTTCGCTTGCATACGCATGCGCCAAACCTGTTCCGGCGTAATGCTCAGCACCCTCGAACATACCCTCCGTGGCTGTCAGACCGAAGCGCTTGCCGTGCAGCAGGCTGTCGCCGATGGCCACATGGATGTGGAAGTCCGGTGCTTCGCTCAGCTTGTGCACGTCGCTGGCCAGCAGCGCCGCCACCAGCAGCCGGAAGCGCGAAATCGCTACCGCAAACGGGTTCAAGTCCACACCCGCCACGGCGTCCAGCGCCTTCTGGGCGATGTCGCGTCGGTTGCGAGAAGGCTCGGCGCGCTGCCATTCGTCCACGAAGCGGTGGAACGCGCCCAACAAGAAGTGGCCTGAACCGCAGGTGGGGTCGATCAGGCTCGCCGTGCGGTAGCCGAACTCGCGGATGGCGGGCGTCAGCGTGCGGTCGAGGATGAATTCTTCGACGAACTCGGGCGTCTGCAGCAGCGCATAGCGCTTGCGGGTGGCTTCGCTCAGGTCCTGGTACAGGTCGCCCAGGAAACGGGTGTTCCAGGTCGGGTCGGTGAAGTCGTGCGCCAGCGCGCCGGTGTTCGGGTCCACCTGCTGCCAGAACTGGCGCACGGCCATGGCCGCATCACCGCTGATGCCGAGCCGGAACACGGGGTTGTGGCCCTCGTCGAAGAAGGTGTGCAGCCCCGGCAGCGTGCCGGCCTCTCGAAACGAAGCCAGCAGGTATTCACGGTCGCTGTGCAGCGGGTTGGCACGGAAGTAGGCCTCGTGGCGATCGCGCGCCAGGGCCAGGTTGCCCGATTCAGGCGTGCCGCCCAGCCAGGGGCGGTCAACCAGCTTGTTGTCTTCGATGAAGCGCAGGAACACGCAGGACAGCAGCCAATGCACGCCGGCCTGGGTGATGACCTGGTCGACCCAGGTCTCGAAGGTCTCGGCTGTGCGGTCGGCGTCGCGTGCGGCCTGCCACTCGGCTTGCAGGCTGGTCTTGAGCTCAGTGACTTCGTCGATGCGACGCAGCAAGTCTTCTTCCAGGCGCTTGAGCAGCCGGGTGAGATCCGCAAGGAGTTGGGGGGCTTTGATCACGTGGTGGCTCTTCCTGCGGTCGCGGTCTTTGCGCGGTGCTTGTTTTCGATCCAGGCCTGCGGCAAAGCCAGGGCACGGGTGTTGTGGATGTTGTTCACCATCGGCACGGCCACGCCGTCGATGACCGGCAAGCCTTGGTGGCTGGTAGGCAGCAGCACCCACACGCTGGGGGTGTGGCCGGGGCGGCCGGCGTTCTCTTCCAACTCTGTGATCAGCCCCATCAGGTCGTACCTGGCCAGCAGGCCGACGCTGACCAGCAACACAGGCGCAGGGCTGTTGAGCAGCGCAGACCGAAGCGCTGGCAAGGTGCGTTGAACCAGGCGCTGCAGGTTGATCCAGTGGCGGCTGCCGCGGTCAGCGGCGTCGGCTTGAAGCACGACGTTCCAATCGACACCGGCCGTCTTGGCCTGGTCGCGCAGGGCGGCCAGCAGCAGCGCGTCGAAGTTGACCCGCTGAAGCGGAGCAGGCAGCACGCCCGGCGTGCCGAAGCGGTGGAGCAGCTCGGCCTCGGCATGGCGGGCGATGCGCGGGTGGACGGTGAGCACGAGCATGCCGCCTTGCTGCAGACCGCGCACCAGGCGGTCTTCCACTGCGGCGGCCTGGACCACATCGTTGTCGCCCGATGCATGCGCCGTGAGCAGCGTGGCGTGGCGCGAGAACTGCGTAGTGGTTCCGGCGGTTTGCGCCCGCCCCAGCGTGGCCAGGCGGAAGGCGCCACGGCCATCGGCCGCTGTGGCGTCCCAGGCCAGCGGTGCGCCAGACTCTTCGAGCAGGCGATCGAGCTCGGGGCGCTGGGGCAGGCCTGCCGCTTCGGGGTAGCGACCTTGCACACGCCCCTGAATGTCTGCCACGGTCAGCTCAGGCGCACCCACCAAGGCACCCAGTGACTGCTTGAGGGCTTGCAGCGGCGCCATGCCGCGTGGGTAGATTTCTTGTCTGCTCGACACTGCCGCTTTGCGCGACGCCGAGGCGGCCAGGCGCAGCAACCGCGTGGGTGTGAGCGGGCCGATTGGCAGGGCGCCGGCAGCCAGCGTTGCGGTTGACGACTGAGGCAGTGGCACGCCTTCCAGCGTTTCAAGCACGCGCGAAGGCGGCAGCAGCGGGTCGGCCAACGCGCAGGCATCGGCCGCGGCGCCCAGCTGGCGCGCGTAGTCGGCCCAGGCCGACGCGCTGGCGATCAGCATCGAGGGCTGATGGTCAAAGGCCTCGAAGCGGGGCTGGTCAAGGTGGGCTTCGGCTTCCACGGCAGCCCGCAACACCGCGGTGGCCTGGCGCAGGCGCTCGACGTCGTCTTGCGCTGCACAGCCGCGCAGGGCCAGCAAGGCCATGGCGCCTTCCGCAGCGCTCATCACCTGCCCTTGGCTGCGCAGCAGTGAATCGATCTGCTGGCGCAGTTCGGTGAAGGCGGGGTTCTTCAGCCAGCGCTCGCGGGCCTTGATCAGGGCGGCGGTGAGGGTGGTGCGGTCCACTTCGCCGGCCTGCGCGGAATCACCCAGGCTGGGCCACACACCGGCCTTCACGGCGTCGTCCAGCCCCAGGTAGTGGGCGAGTGCGGCTTCTTCCGGGCGGTCGTCGCCGGCCGGGCGGCGCGGCAGCAATTGCGCGGCCAGCTCGTTGATGCTGACGGCGCCGTCGGCATCTTCGTCGTCGTGCGCCGCAGCGCGGCCCTGGGTCAGGTCCGGACGGCGGCGTGCCAGATCCTTCGCCGTGAGTCGGATCTCCTTGCGAATCTTGTCACCCACACCGCGCAGGTAGCGAAAGCGGATGCGATCCACCGCGAGCAGTTCACGCGCGTTGTGGATGCCCATGCGTTCCAGGACGTCTTGAGCCTCCAGGCTGTAGCCCAGCTCAGCCATGGTGGTGAGCGGGGTTGCAGTCAGCGCGATCGCGCCGAAGCCACTGTCTGCAGTGCTGTCACCCGCTTGGCCGGGATGGACGGTTTGCCTGGCCGTGAAGATGGCGCGCCAGGCGCGCAGCATTTCCTCGGCGTTGTCGAAGCGTTCCTTGTAGTCGCGCCTGAGCGCCTTGGCGAAGAAGGTCGTGAAGCCCTCGCGCGTGACGGGGTCGAAGACATCGCTCTCGATGCTGGCTTCGACGTCGAGCATGGCCGGCGAGGTGTTTCCGTCTCCCCAGACGGGGGGCTGGCCCACCGCCATCTCGTACAGGGTGACGGCGAGCGCAAACCGCTCGGCATACAGATCCCAGCGCGGCGGCCGGCGCATCGACAGAAAGGGGTCGAGGTAGGGGTGCGTGCCGGCCGTGATGTTGTCGGCCGGCGTGCGGCACAGCGAGAAGTCGAACAGCACAAGCTGCAGCTTGCCGGTGCGGTTTTCGGCGATGCCAATGTTCTCGGGCTTGATGTCGCGGTGGGCGACACCCTCCGACTCGAGGTGGTTCACAGCCTCCATCAGCTCTTCACCGAAGCGCTGCAGCATGTCGAGCGACAGCCGGCCTTCGTCTTTGATCTTCTCGGCCAATGTCCTTGCGCCAGCGCTCTTGAGTAGCAGGGCAGTGCGGCCCGCGACGGTGAGCGTTTCGCGGTGGGCGACGATGTTCTGGTGGTGCAGCCGGGCGAGCACTTCGCCTTCGGCAACCAGGCGGTCGTTGTGCGCGATGTCGCAGGCCACCTTGAGGATGTGCTCTTCTTCGCTGCCGTCCCTGCGCACCAGCAGGGCGTCGCTCGACGAGCCGCGCCCCACGCGCTTGACGACGGTGAATCCGCCCTCCAGCCGGTCGCCGGTACTGGCGATGCTGGGGTCGACGGTGGCTTCCGGATCGGGGGTGGTCAGTTCATCTTCAACCCGGTCCAGGTCGTCGAGGAAGCCCTGGATTGAGTCGTAGCGCGCCAGCAGGTCGGGGTAGGTGGCGAACTGGATCAACTCCTGCTGCCGCGCGCCGCAACCGTCCATGGTGTCAGACAGGCGCAGACCTTGGCCGACCCGCAGCTTCTCAGCCAGATCCAGCACCGACTCGGCCGGCGGCTGGCCGCTGAAGAGGTAGTAGGCGATGCAACCGAGGGAGAAGACATCGAGACTGGGGCCCTGCGCCGGGTCGGCCCGAGTGGTTTCGGGCGCCAGGTAGATCAGTCCGGGGTCTTCGACGTAGTCCTCGACGTGGCGGGTGCCGGTCGTGCGATGGACGGTGTTGGGTGAGGCCAGATCGCCGACATTGCGCGATGCCGTCTGCCAGTTCATCAGCCGGACGTGCATCACGGCTCCATCCAGGTCGTTGACGAGGATGCTCTGTGGCCCAAGGGCGCGGTGATACAGGCGCTTGGAGTGCGCGTACTTGAGCGTTTCCGCGATGTCGCGGACGAGCTGAAGCCGCTGGGTGACGGTGAGGGTCTTGCCGCGCTCGCGCAGCAGGTGGTCCAGGCGCACGGCCTTCGGGTCGTGATCGAAGATCAGTGCGGGCCCGAGTTCGGTTTCCTTGTAGTCCTTGACCTTCAGGATGCCCGGATGGTCGATACCTTCGAGGATCTCGAATTCACGGCGCGCCTGGCGAACCCGCGTCGCCCGGATCTCGGGGCTGGACGCGGTGGCCACCGTGTAGATGCGCACGCGCCGGTGCACCGTGTCGATGCTGACGTGGCTGGCTTCCCAGTCCTGAAATCCCTCGCCCTCGGCGAGCAACTTGGTGAGCCGGTAGTCGCCCACCTGGCGGTGCTTGTTGGACGGGCGGATGCCCGCCTCGGCCAGGCCACGGGCGATGGCGCGCGCCTGGGCGGCGTCCACCGACGTGGTCGCCCGGTTGGTGATGCCATTGGCCAAGGCGCCGACGATGCCGGGGTCGTCCACAGTGCCCGGCCGCCCGTGCTGGAAGGTGGCCGTCCTGGCCAGGCCTTCCAGCTGGCATGACAGGCTGCTGGACGACAGAAAGATTGCCGGCTCGACGAAGGGGAGCCGGATCTTTGCCTTGGTGATGGCGGGCTGGCGGCGCAGCAGGCTGGCCAGCCGCTTGGCTTTGCGGTTGGCCAGGATGACCGGGTTGTCGTAGGTGCTGGAGCGCCCGTCGGTGGTCCAGGTCCAGCTGTGCGCATCGCCCCGCAGCACGCCAGGACGGCTCTTGATCTCGACCAGGAACAGGCCGGCCGGAGAAAGCACCAGCGCGTCGACCTCGCTGACCTTGCCTTCATCGTCGATGAACTCAAAGTTCGTCCAGACGTGCCAGGAATCGCGGTCGGGCAGGTTGCTGCGCAGCCAGTCCAGCGCTTCGCGTTCCCACGCGAAGTTGGACTCGGCGATGACGTGCCAACGGGCGGCGCTGAGGCTCATGGACGTTCCTCGGCGGCTTCTGGCAGGTGTTCAAAGAGTTCGCCCACCTGGCAGCGGAAGAGGCGGCACAGCAGGTCAATCGCCGGCAGATCGACCCGGGTGGCGGTCTCTTTGTAGAGCGCTGTGATCGTGCTGCGATTGAGCCCGGTCTCTCGCACGACATCAGAGATGCGGAGCTTGTCTCGCCCCATCAGGGTGGAGAGATTGCAGCGGATCATGGCCTTGTTTGTGGGGTGGGGTGATGCGTAGGATAATAAAACGCGCTGCAACGCACAACCCCAATTGTATAGAACCTCCAAGATACCGCGTTTGGGATCGCGCGGCCGCCAACCCATTTGGACCCCAATCGTTTACGCTTACGCCATGAGTGCCGACGCCAGTTCGTTCACTGACAAGTGGTCTGGATTCCTCGCCAGCGTGTGGACGCAGGTTCGCGCGGCGCTGGTCGTCGGGCTGCCCGAAGAGAACGAATCCCGCTCAGGCTCTGGGCACAACGCCACCGCTGGCGATCAGTCGACGCGCCGTGCGATTCGTTCGTTGGACGACTACGCGGGTCATCAGACCAGAAACGGGCTCGGCAGTCTGGACATCGGCGCCGGCCGGTCGCGCATCGGCGAGTAGTTCAGCGCTCCGGCTTTCCGCCGGGCCTGGGCAGGGCTGTCGAGTCCGCGGGCTTGGGCTCCGGGCCTGCGACGGGCACGCCGTCTCTCCCGAAGTGCCATTCGCCGATAGGCTGCCGTTTGGGCGGTGTGCCGATCTCGGGGGTGCCGGCATTGGCGCCCACCGTGTCCCAGACCGCCCGGTTGCCACCGTGGTTCGGGCTGACCTTGCCGGCGCGCACGGTGCCGCTGTAGTTTTCGCTGAGCGTGCCAGCGTCCGCCGACACCTGACGGCGCCCCTTCTCGATGGCGCCTGCTGTGTCGCGCTGGCCCTGATTGACCCGGCCTGAGACGTCGTTTCCGACAACCTTGCCCGGCTGCACTCGCGCCCCGGATTGACGGGCTCGGACGTCGGCGTCGTTGCGATTGGCCTGGTCGGTGATCGCGCTGCCGTCTGCTACGCGAACCTGGCTGTCGTACTGGTCGCGCAATGGGGACGACCAGCCCATCGACTGAGGAAGCGGTTGGCTGGGGCCAAGCGGGCTGTCGGTGGGGACGTAGCCGCTGGCGGCGCTGCCGCCACGGGCGTACGAGTACGCGATCTCGGCCACTGCCCGCTGCATCTTGATTGGGTCTTCTTCGCGCAGGAGGCCGCGCTCGGCCAGTCGCTGGGCCGCGTAGTTGGTGAAGTCGGTTTGGGTGCCGCTGCCCCATTCGCGCATGAATTGCGCGGTGCGCGCCAGTTCCTTGGCACGGCCATAGGCGCTGTCGCTTGAGGACTGCCGTTCGCTGGCTTCGCGCGACGACGAGTCGTAGCCGGCGGTGGCGCTGGTGCGGTTGCTGCGGGCCCACTGGTAGGCGTCGGACGATCGGAAGTCCTTGACCAGGGCACTGGCGTCCGAGATCTGAGCGCTTTCAGCGGCCTTGCGGGCGTAGTCGTAGGCGCTCTGAAGGGTCTGCTGATCGACGGCACGGCCCTCTGCCTTGGCGTCGGCGCCGATCTCGGTCAGCGGAATCTTCGCGCCGATGGAAGCCGATGCAGCAATCGTCTTTCCGACGGTGGAATCGTCGCTCAGGCCAAGTCGACGATTGACGTCGCGCGCGACTGAATTCAGGGTCTGGAACTGGGTGTTGGTCGAGCCGCCCTCGGAGGTGCTGGTGGCACCGGTGCGCTGCTGGGATTTCTCGTAGCTGTCCTGGATACCCAGCGCGTGGGTCATCGCGGTGGCCTGGCTGCGCTGCATGGCTTCGCGTTGCGTGGTGGCGAAGGACTCGGCCTCGCGAGCGCTCTCGCCCACCGCGGTGGCCTGGCGCTCGGTGACGGTGAAGGTGCTGGCCAGGCGGCTGAGGGTGGCCTGGTAGCGGAACACGCCGGCGTCTGGGCCGCTGCCCTGGATGGTGGTGCCGCGGGCGTCGGTGGTGCTGGCCATGAAGGCCGAGGTGCGAGTCGGCGCGAGCTGCTGTTGGTCGAAGGAGACCGAATCTTGCGTGACCAGGCCCTTGGTGGCGCCGGCTGCTTCGCTCGACGCTGCCGACTGGATGGCGCTGGTGGCGGTCACCGCTTGGAAGGCGACTTCGCCGCCCTTGATGATGGCGGTGGCGATGATGGGGATCGACACCACCATGTAGCCGGCGATCGCCTGGTCGGAGATGGCGCCTTGGTAGATGGCGGCCGCGGTGTCCAGCGTCAGGCCTTGGCCTCCCGAGCCCATGCGGGCGGCCGCTGCGAGATTTCGGGCGCTGGCCAGCGTGCCGACGTAGTTCAGGATGGCATAGAGCGGTGGCCAGAGCTGGATCCACACCAGGCTCATCACGAAGCTCTTGATGGCCATGGCCAGGCCGCGACCCTGGGCCAGCAGGAACAGCAGGAAGACGAAGGGGAAGACGGCGTAGACCACCGCCTCGATCACGTTGCGCACCATGGGCAGCGCCTCGGCTGCGATGCGGCCCATCGTCAGAAAGGACGCGTTGGTGGATGCGGTGGCGTTGGCGCGGGCGGTGGCGAGCATGGTCGCTGCGGGGTCGTTGAGCTTGAGCCCGGCCAGGCTGTTGGTGTCCTGCACCAGGTTGATCATGATGTTCTGGCGCAGCAGGTCGGCGGCGCCCTGGGCCGCGACGGCGATCTTGGTCTTGGTGTAGGCCTGCTCGATCTGGCCATCGATCACGCCCGGCGCCAGCGCTGGGTCCATCGAGGGGTTGAGCTGGAACGCGAGCAGGGCGCGGGCTCTGGCGATTTCCGGTGGCAGTCGGTTGGCGAGCTGGGTGTAGACGTTGGGGCAGGTGTCGACCTGGACCGGTGTGCCCCAGGTCGAGAAGCGTGCCGGGTTGGGGTTGCCCATCAGCGACCAGATGTCGGTGCTCTGGGAGAAGGCAGCGGGATCGATGGTGCCGTCCTGCAGGTCATAGACGGTGCAGTTGTAGACGTAGGCGATCAGGTCGGTGCGCAGTTGCGGGTCCCCGATGGTGGCCGCACGCGAGGCCTGGATCAGCCGGTTGCCGAACATCACGCCGTTCTTCTGGTACGTCAGCTCGGCCGGCAACTGCGCGTTGGTGTCCGGGATCACCTGGAAGGCCGTCTCGAAGAACCGGGTCATGACGTCGCCAACCCGGCTGGTGTAGTGGCCGAAGAAGGCCACACCGATCGGCACGTTGCCCACCGCCACCGGCGGCTGGCTGCCCAGCTTGTCGACCACCACCACATCGACCTTGGGCAGGAACATGGCGTTGTAGACCAGCATGAAGCCGATGAACCAACCCCAGCCTGCGAACCGCCCCGGCGTGAAGAGCCCTGCGAAAGCGGCCACCAGCACGCCGGTGATCGCCACCGTCTGGATCAAACCGAAATAGTCCGCGCCGCCCATGATGGCGGCGATCGCGTTGAAGACCCCGGTCAGGGTGTCGACATTGCCGTAGGCATAGATCTCGAACATCCGTGCTCAGCCGGCGCGGGTTGTCAGGAGCCGCGGGGGCCGGCGTTGGCGCTGAAATCCAGCATCGCCTTCACGGCCGGCGGCATGGCACTCCAGAGCTGGCGCTCCAGGGTCTGCAGGTCCTGGGTCATCGACGATACCGAGCGCACCTTGGCGTAGGCGGTCTGCTTTTCCGCGAGGAGCTGGGCTCTGGCCTGCTGGGCGTGGCTGCGAATCTGGTCGAGGTATTTCTGCTCGACCTCGCTGCGGCGCAGGGCCTGCGACAAGGCGCCCATGGCCTGGGTGAGGGAGCGGCTGAGGAAGGTCTCGGCGTAGTCGAGTGCGATGACGTCCTTGTAGGTCTCGATCAGCGTCTCGGCGGTGCCGGAGCCCGGCACGGCGTTGGCCACGGCCAGCATCCGGTAGACCGGCTCGCTGGTGTTGTTGATGAAGCCGATGTCGGCGGCGGTCTGCGGGCTGCGTGTGACGATGTTGTCGGACATGCGGCGCAGCCGCTCGGTCACGAGTTGCGTGAACGGCTTGACCGAGACCGTGGTGCGCACCGGGTTCATGCACTCGGCGGGTTCGTCGCACACGTAGACGTCGACATCGACGTTGCCTTGCGTGTTGGACTCGGCGCGGCCGAGCAGCAGGTCACGCAGGCCGGTGATGGTGGGCTCGGCATAGCGCGGGCTGGCACCGCTGCCGTCGTCGGCCGGCGGCGTGAGGATGACTGTGCCGATCAGGCTCATGATCAGCTCGCGCTCCTGCTGACTGATGTTGCCGCCCACCTGGTTCAGCGCGAGCCACGTGACGTTGCCCTTGATGAACGCGGCGTTGCGCACGTTCGGGTCGGCGGAGTTGGCGGCTGTCTTGACCACCGCGGGCGCGTTGGTGGCGCAGGTCATGCGCGCCTCCGCGCGATCGGACACGCTGCCCAGGTACTGCGAGATATTGGCGCAACCGCTCTGCACCGAGCTGTCGTACTCGCCCACTACGCCGTTCACCAGCGCCTGCGCGGCTTCGCAGGAGTTGATGTTCATCGCGTTGATCTTGTTCATCTGGTCCTGCAGCTCGGTGAGCAGCTTGTCGATGTCGGGCGAGATCGACTGCAGGGCCAGCTTGAAGGCGTAGCCCACGGCGTTGGAGCCGATGTTCTGCAGCATGGCAATGAACTGCTGCTTGTTGATGAACGAGAACGCACCGCCGTAGATGTCGATGCCGCCGCAGCCGGCGCGCAGGCTGGGCAATTGGGCGTTGACCAAGGGGTAGTTGCGACCCGGCGCGCGCATCATCAGGCTGCCGCCGGTGTAGAGGTTCATGGCCTGGCCGCGAAAGGCACCGGGGCTGGTCACGTTGCCGAGCGCCCCGAGGTCGTTGAACATCGATTGCATCTCGGTGTTGAGATCGGCCGGTAGTGCGGCGATCGGTGTCACCGCCAGGGTCACCGACAACAGGCCGACGATCAGGCGGCGCGTGAGGGGAACGGATCGCGGGGTCATCGCAGGGTCCTCCCTGGGTTTGTGGCGGCATCGGTGCGGTCGCGCGCCAGGGCGGCGACGCGCTCCAGCAGATCGGACATCGACATCAGGCCGAAGCCCACCGGGCGGATCTCGCGCCGGGCTGGGGCGGTGAGGTAGAGCGCCGGCACGGCAGTGGCGTTGAGCCGTGCGGCCATGCCGTTGTCGGGGCGGGCGTCGGGGTAGTCGGGCAGGGTGCCGCCGTCCAGGCTGATGGCCAGCACGGTCATGCCGTAGTCCTGCTCGAAGCGCTTGAGGATGGGCGCGAAGCGGTGGCAGAAGGGGCAGTCGCTGCGGAACACGAAGATGAGCCCGTGGGTGGCGGCCAGGGTGCGCACGGTCTGGGCATCGCGGTCGCGCTGCTGATCGTCGAAGACGTTGATTGCCATCGCGTTGGTCGGCCGCCCGCTCAGTCCGTAGTCCAGATCGGGCGCGCTCCAGACCAGGCGCTGCCATCGGTCGGCAAACACCTGGGATTTGTCCATCACCATGCGCTGGAATCGCATGTAGGCCAGCAGGTTGGTGTCGCTCGGGTTCATCACCGCCACCCGCTTGAGCTCTTCCAGGCGCTGTTGCAGGGATTCGAAGTCAGCCAGGTCCTTGGGCTTCTTCGGAGTGATCGAGGGCGGACGGGGTTTGGGCGGCAACGGATCGCGGTACCAGAACCAGCCTTCGCGGTGCTGGCGCCAGTAGGTCATGGCCACGTCCGGCGCGTCTGAAACCGGCATGGGATCGACTGCCGGGATGTCGTCAGCCAGCGTCTGGGCGGCAAGGGCTGCCTGAGCGACGCAGGCCACCGACAGGCACAGCGCCAGACCGGCGGCGATGGCCAGTGGCTGGGCGAGTGAGTTTCGGAGCAGCGCTCTGGGCATCTATCGCTCCTCCGGAAAACGCCCGTCGGCGCAGTAGCTCAGCTGGTAGACCAGTTCCTGGTTCTGGCGTTGGCCAGCGACCAGTACGGCACGCTGGCGCGTCGTCACTTCCAGGCGGCCGCAGCCGGCTTGGGGCAGGGCGCGCAGGCGCCGCACGTCGATTTCGATCGGGCTCGTCGTGTCGAACCTGCGCTGCACGTAGGCGGCGCCCGTGCCACCCAGGACGCCGTAGGCAACGCCCTGTTCCGCGGCGCGTATCAGCAGCGGCTTGATCTCGCTGACGGCGATCCTCTCGATGGCAGCGGCAACGGTGGGCTGCACGGTGCTGCATGCGATGGCCAACGCTGCCATGGCGACCGGGAGCACTCGTGTCTTGTGGGTGGTGGGATGGCGGGTCATGGGGCGCAGCTCATTCAGGGCCCGAAGTAGCTGTTGACACGCTGCTGGGCCTGCTGCTGCAGCGCCCCGACGTCGGGCATCTTGGGCGCGATCTCGGCGTAGAACTCCGTGAGGTCCATGCGAGAGAAGTCCAGAGACTGGAGCTGGGCGACGGTGAAACCGCTGCAGTCGGGGCTCTTCGCGCCGCCCCAGCTGCGGGCGAGTTGGGCGCGCCCCTGTTCGTTCAGGATGCGGGCGAGCTTGGAGTTGAAGCAGCAATAGGTCTGCGTCGTCTCGACGCAGGTGCCGATGATCGGGATCTTGATCGAGCAATAGCTGCCCACGCTGTGGCACAGGCGGTTGTCGTTCTTCATGGCCAGGATCTGCTCGGCCTGCTCGCACGACAGCAGGCCGGAGAGCTGGATGGCCAACATCGCAATGGTCCAGGGCCCGGGCACCAACGAGGTGATGAAGGAACTCACCGACAGGTCACCTGCGATCAGGCCGGCCAGCGCGGACGAACCGCCGCCGGCACCGAAGAGCCCTTCGAAGCCGGCGATCACCAGGTCGGGCGCGTCGGACGCGAAGAGGGCGTCGTAGGTGTAGCTCGAACCGATGGCACCGATGGCCTGGCCGCCGGCCCCGCTGATCAGACTCATGGTGCTGAACAACGAGCCGCTGGTGCCACCACCCTTGCAACAGTTGACCAGGCCGAAGAGCTTCTTGCGGCAGCGGTTGTCGTAGCCCTTGAAGATTTCCAGCGTGTTGGGGTCGAGGTAGCGACCGGCTTCGCGCTGCACCTCCAGCCCGGTGACGGCGCGGGCGAAGTCGGGGTCGGGGGCGTGTGAGGTGTCGAAGCACTGGCCATCGATGCAGAACTGCTGGCTGCCGCAGTTCGTCACAGTAGAAGTGGTGCCGGAGGCGACACGGCACTGCCAGGTTTGCTCGAACACCATGCAGGCGCCCTGCGGGTTGGTCTCCACGCAGCTCGACCCGACTTGGCTGCAGCCTCGGTCGCGCAGTGGCTGGCAATCGTCGGTCGAGTTCTGCGAGAGGCAGCTGTACTCGGAGGTGGTGCGCCAGCAGTCCCGATAGACCGGAAAGCCGCCGATGTCGCGGGTGGCCGGCCCTTCGACGCAGACCTCGGTGTTCTTGACGCAATCGGCAGCATGCGCTGACGACATGGCGGCAAACATCACGGTAGCCGCGATCGCCGAAATGGTCGACACCCACGGCCGCGAGGGAATTCGAGACGGCTTCATGGCGGTCATTGCGCGCGAGCCTCCAGCGCCGCGCACTGGTTGTCCCAGGTGTCGGTGAAGGTCACCGTGGTGGGCATGGCGAAGGTGCTCACACCGTAGTAACTGGTGCCCTGGCACGGGTTGGAGAACCAGGCGCCGATGGAGCAGTTCGCGCCCGTGCAGGACTGGCTGTAGTAGGTCTGGTAGCAGAAGTAGCCGTCGATGCGTGATGGCCCTGGGGTCTGGGGGATCTGCGCGTTGAGCGTGCCGGGCACGTTCTGCGATCCGAGGTCCATGTAGACCTGGCCGCTGCCCTTGTCGAGGGTGAAGACGTGCATCAGGTAGCTGTTGGATCCGCAGCTGAAATCGAAGGCCAGGTAGTCGACGCAGGCCGGGCAGGGATCGGCCGTGACGCGGGTCAGGAACTGCCCGTCCGAACAGCCAGGCGTCTGCACCGGGGTGACGATGAGCACCTTGTCGCAGGACAGCGTGTCCGTCGTCCGGTACTGATGACACAGCGCGGTCTCGAAGCGGTCCGGCGTGGTGGTGGTCTGCGCCGTGCAGCCGCTGTAGGTGCCGGCGATGTTGCCGGCGATGGCCTGCGGATCCGCGGTGATGGTCTTGGCGGCGGTCAGCAGCGGATCGTTCGGCGCGATGCTGAAGCTCGGCCGGCGGGTGGGGTTGGTCTGCGAGAAGTTGACCGCGTTGCAGGCCTGCGCGGCATAGCCACCGCTGTTGCCCGGTCCCGTGCAGGCATTCGCCGCTGCCGCTGCAGGTGCTGAGATGCCCGGGCTGCCGAAGTAGGACGTCTGCGGCGGGTTGGTGGTGTAGCCGGGCACGCTGGATTGGGCGGTGTTGCCATTGATCTGGCTGCGGCCCGCGGTGTTGCCGCTGCGGCCGAGCGCCGCGCCCTGGTTGAAGGCATCGGACAGGGTTTGGGCCTGGACCGATAGGCTCAGCGCTGCGATCAGCAGTGCGGCGGTGGTTTGCAGGCTCATGACTTGCGCAGCCTCTGCAAGATCGTGCTCGCGCGCGGCGTGGCTTCGGGGCTTGCGCGCAGCATCGCGTCCAGTGCGTAGTCCAAGCTCACGTCACCCGAGACTGACAAGAAGTTGGCTTGAGATGCCGGTGCTGCGCAGCCCGTGCCAGAGCATCGGGGCAGCTCGGGCACCGAGCCGAAGCCCGGTGTGCCCGGCCTGGGCTCGTCGGCCAGGGTCAGCACGAACGTCGGAGCGGCGCTGACCTGGAAGCGCGTGAAGGCGTCGGGGTCGATCACCCACGACACACGGCGGGTCTCGATCAGCTCGCCCACCGCCTCCAGGGTCTGGCGCATCGATTGGGCCTTGAGCCCGCGCAGCACCAAGGTGGCACCCGATCGGGCAGCCTGGTCGACCAGCCGCTGCAGGCTGCCGCGCGGCATGTCGAGGGTGATGAAGATGCGCAGCGCACTGATGCCACTCGTGGCCGGGGGCGGCGCGGTGAGTGCTGCACCCTGCCTGGCCATCGCCGCGATATCGATGATGCCCGCTGCGGGTGGGGTGGCCGCATCGGGTGCGATGCGGGGGATCGCGCGCGTGGGCTGGGTGGTCAGGCGATCTGGCGTCGGAAGCGGTTGGGCCTTGAGGGCCCGCGCCATGTCGTCCGGACTTGGCCACTGGGGTGATGGCCGGGACGATTGCGATGGAGGTGCCGACTGGCCGAGCGCGACGCACGGCACGAGGACGGCGGCCGCGAGCCAGCGCCAGTGGCCACGCGATCGCTCAGTAGGCGCCGGCACAGCAGTTCCTCTTGCGAAAGATCTGGTAAGCGAAGTCTTCGCCGCTCACCGGATAGGCCTTGCCGGAGCCCCAGATCATGGTGGTGCGTCCGTACGGCTGACAGCACTGGCCGCCCTCCTTGGCGGTGGCCGGCACCGGATAGACCATCTGCAGCTTGTAGTGGGTCTTGTCCATGATCGGCAGCGGGTAGTAGCCGCAAAGACCCTGACTGCCGGCACCGTCGAAGGTGGTGAGCTGGCGATGCATCTTGGCCGTCATGCGCTCAGCCAGCAGCACCGAGGCCTGTACGTCACCCACATGAGCACTGACATGGCCGGTCATCGGATAGATCGACCCTTGGCAGCCTGCACACCAGAACAGGCTGGCCAAGGGCATACCTGCGCTGGCGGCGACACAGTCGGCCGCACAGGCCGCCTTGGCAACGACGTTGGCGAACAGAACCGCCTCGGGGTTCAGGATCGCTGCCAGTTCGTCGTCGGCCCACAGCGGGTCGACTTCAGTCAGGTAGGCCAGATCCAGCGGGCCCTTTTCCAGGCAGGGGAAGTCGAGCAGCACTTCCAGCCAGCTGAGGATCGGGTTGGCGTACCAGTGCACCTGGTAGAAGCTGTTGCGGGTCTGGCTGTCGTGGCCCACCTGCGCGCCGCGCGGCACTTCGATGCCGGGATCGATGGCCAGGCCGCCGAGGCCGACCATGCAGAAGGGTGTGCGCGTGACGTCGACCAGGCGCACCGGCTCCCAGAAGCCGATCGCCACGCCGATGCGCGGTGGGTTGCTGCAGAAGCACACCGGTGATGACGGGTTGGAGATGTCGGGTTGGCCGTCCGAGACGAGGGTGGCCGAACCGAGGGTCAACGGAAACATGCAGCTCCAGCAGATGTCGGTGATCGGGTTCATGAACTGGCCGTGGCACGTCGGCCCGGCGGCAACAGGCGTGGCCAGGCCGGCCAGGCTGGCCAGCACCGCCAAGGTGGCGACGATCCGGCGGCGCAGACGGGTCAGTGCGGAGCTACAGCAGTTCATCGATGCGCAGCCTCTTGCCGTCCTGCGTGACGAGCGCGGGCACGTGGCGGATCCCGAGCTGGGTGGTGAGGTGACCTTGCTGGTCGTAGAACACAGCCAGCTTCCAGCGCCGCATCAGGTCGAGATAGGAGCCGCCGGTCAGGATCAGCTTCACTTGGCCCTTGCGTTCGCCGAGCAGGCGCTGCGCCTGGTCGAGTTGGGTGGTGTCGCGGGCATCGATGAACAGCAGGGGACGCGACAGCGACACGGTGTCGAGCGGATTGACCCGCGTGCCGGGCGCCACGATGACCCGGCCCTCGGCGTCGGTGATGGGGTAAGGCACCTCGATGCTCGGGTCGAAGTGAAAGCTCCGCGCACGGGTGGTCTTGGTGATGCCGGGCACCGGCGCTGGCTGCTCGACCTCGCGCTGGATGCGCGCCTGACTCTCGCGCTGCAGGCGGGACAAGTCGCCGTTGGCTTGCATCTGGCGCAGCTTGGTCTGGATCACCTCGAGCAGGCTGGGCTCCGCAATGGCGTAGACCGGACCGATCACACCGAGGTCCCGGGCGTGCGCGCAGTGGCTGGCGAGCACCGCGACCGCTGCGATGGCCGTGATCACCATGGCTGGCGGGCGGAACCTGGGCTCAGAACAGCGCATGGGCGCGACCGATGATCTGGGCCTGCGACACCCAGCCGGTGAGCCCGTACCTGGAATCCAGGCTGTCCGGGTGCGGGGAACGCACGTAATAGGCGCCATCCGGCAGCGTGCCGGTGGGCCCGGGTTCGAGCGTCAGTCCTTGTCGGCTGAGAGGCTTGGCTCGGCCCACGGCGTGGCCATTGACGAAGTAGTCACGCTCCACCTGGGTCACCACGTCGCCGGACATGCCGGCGATCTCTTTGATGAACGTGACGCCGGCCGGGTAGGGGCCGCCACCGAGCCAACGAAAAGCCACGTAGTCGCCCCTGCCGGGCTGCTCACCACGGTGGATCAGGAAGAGCCGGACCGGCAGGCTCTCCGTGACGTTGAGTGCCACCGTGAAGTGCGCATCGAACCACGCGGCGGCCAGCGCTGCCAACAGGTAGACGAGGGTCCAGCGTTTGAAGTGCCGGATCAGCCGCTCGCGAAAAGCCGCGCGGTCGAAGCGCCGGACGAGGGCTTGCGGCGTGAAGGCGGCGATCGCCGGGAAGTGGCGGGCGAGTGCCGAGGCAGCTGGTGTGGAGGTTGGGGCGGGTGGATGGTCGTTCACGAGCGCTCCTACAAGCCGAGCCGCCGGCGCACATCCGGCGTCAGATCGATCAGTTGGGCGCCGGAACCCAGCACCGCACCGCGGGTGAGCACCAGGCAGCCGCACTCCTCGGGCAGCGACTCGATCAGCTTGCTGACCTCGCCCCCGAAGGCCGCAACGCGCTGGATCGCCATGGCGCGCTCGGTGTCGCTGGTGTCGCGCTTGACGAGCATCGCGGCGACCTGGCTCTCCTTGAGGCGATAGAGCTCGGCGACGTCCAGCGTGCCGAAGGTGGGCTTCTGGGCGCGCAGCAACCACGCCGAGACGCCCCCCACCATGGCCAGGCTGAGCAAGGCGTTGATGGCGATCAGCAGCGCCGCGTCGCGTCGAGTCATGCGGCCGCCCTGTCGCGCAGCACGGCATCAATGGCCTGCGACACGTCCATGCCTGTCGCCCGTTTGGCATTGATGGCGCCGAAGTCCTCGGCCCGGCTGCTGAAGAGCAGCAGGCTGTAGGGGTCGACGATCAACCGGCCGATGCCGTTGCCGGCCGGTGAGTGGATGAAGACCTCGGAGAACGCGCCGTGTTCGGTGCGCAGCGACTGCAGGAGCCGCTTCATCGCGTCGTCCATGGTGAGCTGGCCGAGCTTGTCCATCATCTCGATGGACTCGGGTTTCTGGCGCAGCAGGAACATCCAGTCGGAGTTGTCCAGTGCCGCTTTCGCCGCCGGGTTGCGGTAGTAGTCGTCCACGCCCTGGGTGGCCGACATGAAGGCGCCCTTGTACTTGCGCGCTCGGCGGTAGCCGGCCTCGATGAACTCGGCCGTGGCGCCACCCGACAGCAGGTCCCAGGCCTCGTCGATGATCACGATCTTCTTGCGATCACGTGAGAAGTACATCTCACGGGTGATGCGGTACATCACGATCAGCAGCACCACGGTCTGCAGGTCCTTCTTGGCCTTGAGCTCTTCGAGCTCCAGCACGATGAAGTCGCTGCTGAAGTCGATGGTGGCGTGCGAGTCGAAGTACTTGCCGTAGGTGCCGTCTCGTGTGTAGGGCTGCAGCATGGCGGCCAGGTCCTTCAGGCGCCGGTCGCCCTCTGCGACGGGGGCATTGCCGTCCAGGTCGCTGTCCTTGGGGTCGTCGAGTCGGCCGGTGGCGAGCAGATCGTGGATGTCGGTGACGGTCATCTCACGTCCCTTGGCACGCCAGACCTTCTTGATCGCCGCCCCGAGCGTCGAATACTGAAAGCCCTCCAGCGGTTCGCGTGGCGAGACCATCTGGGCGAGCAGGGGCTGCAACAGCTCCATGTCCTCGTCGATGTCGTCGACGAAGGTGAACGGGTTCAGCGACAGGCCGGCGTTCTCGGTGAACTCGATGAAGCTGCCGCCAAAGTTTCGACAGGCCTTCTCGTACGAGCGGCCGACGTCGATGATCCAGACGCGAGCGCCGGTGCCGAGATAGGCGGCGGCGATCTCGTTGAGCAGCAGCGACTTGCCGGATCCCGAGGTCCCGGCGATCGCGACGTTGTAGTTGCCGGCCGGGTTGTCGTAGACGTCGAGCTGCATCACCTGGCCGCGTCGGCCGCCCAGCAGCAGCACTGGCGTGCCGGTGCCTTGCCACTCCGCGACCAGAGGTGCGAGGTGCACCGCGTTGGCCGAGGTCTTGGTGGTCACGCGCTTCATGCGGCCGAGGTCGCCATGGAAGGCGGGCGACATCGTCATCGGCAGCGAGCCGATCAGGCCCTGGGTCATCATCATGGTGTCGCGCGAGAGCTCGAATCCACGCGCACGGAAGACTGAGCGGGCCGACTGCTCGGCGCGAGCCATGTCGCGCAGGGGTGCGAAGAGCGCCACCTGGTGATGGAGGTCGACGAGTTGCTGGCCGTCGTCCATGGCCTTGAGCACGATGTCCCAGTCGGCCTTGCGCTCCTGCATGTCGGGCAGGAAGCGCGCCATGTAGCTCGTGGCGTTGGTGGTGGCGCGGGCCGCTTTGAGATAGGCCCAGTTGCGCGTGGCCTCGGGGTCGAGCACATGCACGCCGAGCGTGATCATGAAAGGGCAGGGGTACTGCAGGGTGGCCTGGTAGAGGTCGCCGATCAGGCTGCCCATGTTCCACAGCGCGAAGCGCGGCGGGAAGGAACGCACGGACAGCAGGCGCAGCTCGCGGCCTTCGGCCTTGGCTGGGTTGCTGAGCTCGATGCCGGTCTGGCGGATGAAGAGTCGGGTCGAGCGGTCGACCACCTGATCGCGCAGTTCCCTGCCCGGGTCGTAGGTCAATGGCAGGCCCTCGCCGCTCTGGCGGTGCGGATCGACCAGCGCGGACACCCAGTTGATGAGTTCGGTCGCGGTCCAGGGTCGCGACGGAAAACCCGCTGCGTGCAGCGTGGCGCGGTGTCCGTCGCGCAGCAGCAGCAGCTCGTCGATACGACTCAGGTTCTCCGGGCTGCCCGGCAGCGAGACACTGACGACCAGCCGGAAATTCCGGAATAGGTAGCTCTGGTTGGGCAGCAGCGATTGGCGGGCGCCTGCCAGGTAGTGCCCGACGCGACGGCGCGCCATGGTGCGGTGGATATTGCCGTGTCGGCCAGGACGTCCGAGCTCGTCGAACTCAGGCACGACTTCATCGGGCAATCGCAGGTCGGCGTAGCGGCCGAGCGTGCCGCGGATGTCGGGGCTGGCCAGCAGGTGGAACTGGATACCGGTGCCGGCAGGGGATGCGGCATAGAGCGCGGTGAGCACCCGCGCCATGTCCTCGTCGGCCCCGGATTGCGGGCGAACTTCCAGGCAGAAGCCCAGCGCGTCCCGGTTGACGAAGATCTGGTGGTCCTCGAGGTAGGCCCGGTACGGTAACCATCGAGACAGGCTGGCGCTGTCGTCGAGAGCCGGCGCTCGACCGGTGCGCGAGCCTGGCAGCAGATCGGTGGCGCGAACATTCGCGAGGGCCGATTCGAGATCGTTGATCAGGTTGCGCAGCATGTTCAGGGCTCGGTGGGAGCGAGGTCGGCCGGCGACCTCGTCTCCGGGGCCGGGGCAGGGGCCAACGAGGCGGGAGGCGTCAGTGGCGGCGTGGCGATGTCGAGCTTCGTGCGCGATGCCGGGCGGACCCGCTCGATCAGCCACCGCCCGGTGTCGATCACGACGTGCACGAAGGACGCGTCGTGCAGGTCGCCATCGGCGTCTTCCCACGGCGCGATCCACAGTCGCATCACGCGAGGGGCCGAGCGCAGTGCCGCAGGGCTGGGCGCCGTCGCGGCACCGGCCGAGGCGCCGGATGGTGGGACCATCGAGGTTCCGGTCGGCGAAGCGGGTTTGGCTTGACGGGCAGGAGCGGCGCCTGCCATCGACGCGAGGAGGCTTTGCGGTGGCAGTGGGGCCTCATGCACGGCGCGCGCTGCCAGGGGGTTGGCGTTGGCGTAGACACCGGAGACGGAAGTGCACTGGGCACCGATGGGAGCCTTGCAGGCGTAGTTCTCCGTGCTCCCGACGCCTGACAGGGAAGAGGCGCAGCCGCTCAGTACGATGGTGGTCACTACCGCCAGGCTCACCGGCGCGACCCGCGCGGTCGAGTTCATCGGGGGACGACCTCCGACTTGACGTCGCCTTGGGCACTGGCCGCCGATCGAGCCAGCCAGGCCTCGATCTGCTCCTTGCTCGCCGCGCCCGGCAGCATCCGGCCATCCGCAGCGATCAGCGTGGGCGTACCGTTGATGCCCAGCCGCTCGCCCAGCGCCACGTTGCGATCCACCGGATGCGGGCAGTCGGCCTGGGGTACGGCTTCACCACGCCACATCGTGGCGTGCCAGGCGGCGGTGCGATCCTTGGCGCACCAAACAGATACGGCCTTGCTGTGCGCTGCCGGGTGCAGGGACACCAGCGGCATCAGGAAGGTGTAGATCGTGACGTTGGTCAGGGCACGAAGGTCGGTTTCGAGTTTCTGGCAGTACGGGCAGTCGGGGTCGCTGAAGATCGCCAGCACGCGTGAGCCGTTGCCGCGTACTTCCTTCATCGCGTCGGCCAGCGGTAGCGCGTCGAAGTCGATGCGTGCCAGCGTGTCCTTGCGCTCGGCGGTCAGATCCCGCTGCGACTTCATGTCGTAGAGGTGACCGAACAGGAAGTACTGGCCGCTCTGGTCGACGTAGGCCAGGTTGGCGCCCATCACCACCTCGAAGACCCCGGGCCAGGGTGTCGGGTTGACCGCACCGAAACGGGTGGACGGGTAGAGCGCCTGCAGGCGTGTGCCCATCGCGATCGCGGCGGCCGTGGTGTTGGATGCTGCAGTCGCCGTCGCGGTGGCCGCCGGGTTCGCCGATTCAGCCGCAGAGGGCAGCGCGATCGCGGCGGCCAGCAGGCCCGCGAAAACGGGGGTGAAGCTCAGTGCGCGCCAGGCACGTGTGGCCCGCGTGCGCGGCTCATTCATCGTCATCTTCGGAACTCCTTCGTTGGTTGGCTCGGGCTGCGAGTCGCGGATAGGTCTCGGCGTCCTGTGTGGCGGCGTCCAGTGATCCCTGCAGGGCGATGCCCTGGGTGAGCACGACGTCGACGGTGCGTCCGGCGTCGATCTCGATCACCGGGAAGACCTTCTCGGCGAGGGTGATGTAGTACTGGGCGAGCCGATCCAGGGCCTTGCCCACGCCGGTTCCCAGGCCCGCCTGGAGTTGCTTGGCCGGGTCGACGGTGCTGGTGGTGCCCAGCGGCGAGATCGACATCGTGGTCGCGCTCTGCGTGAAGGCCTGGCCGATGCCACTGGCGACACCTGCCAACAGCGCGTTGGCCAGGATCTGGCCCTGCTTGGAGACGAGGCGGCCGCGCATGCCGGCCTTGCCGTCTTCGCCGGCGACATAGCCTTTGACCGGGACGTCGATGGCTGTCCCGTCGCGCGTGATGCACGACAGTGACTCGGTACGGATGTAGGCACGCTCGGAACTGACGTCGCCGTAGCCGGCGCCCACCACGAAGCATTCCTTGACCTTGGAGCGGAACTGGTTGGGCAGCACCGCGTTGTCCATCAGGCGCAGCAGCACGGGCTGCGGGTTGCGCTGGGCCTGCCCGCCGGTGGGGGCATCGAGACCGCCGAGCAGCAGCGCGCGGGTGAAGGCACCACTCGGGATGTAGCGGCGGGTGTCGCGTGGTGCGGCGGTTTTGACCGCGGGGTCGGTGCCGGGCTTCGCGGCCTGGCCCGAGGCCGTATCGGCCAGCGTGATGCTCACGATTCCCGACAGCGGGGCGGCCTGCAGGCCATTCGAGCCGGGTGCCGGCATCGGGCCGAAGCTGCCGGCACGGTTCGGCTGTGGGGGTGGAGGGGGCGGGAGCTGCGGGAGGGCCGCAGCGCGTTGCTGCCCGCTGCCGGTTTGCGCCCCATTGGCCGCGTCGGGACCAAAGCTCGGACGGGTGGCCGGTGCCGCGATCGGAGGCGGAGGCAGGGCGGTGAGTCCACCGTTTGCGGAGCCCGCAGCGCCACTGCCTTCGAGCTTGCGCAGCCGCTCGATCATCTCGCGGCTCTGGCCTTCCATTTCGCTGTCGCGTTGGGCGAGCTCGCGCGACTTCTGCTCGATCGCGCGCAGTTGGGCGTCGGCTTGCCCACGCCAGGCATCGCGCGGATCGACCTGGGCGCCGGGCGCCAGGATGTTGGTCGACTTGGGCTTGGACTGGCGTTCGGTGGCGGGCTTCGAGCCAGTGAGCGACACCGAGAAGACCGTGCCGATGACGATCACCGCGCCGACTCCTGCCAGCAGCAGGTACTGGCGGCGCTTGACGGCCACCGAACTGGGGACGGACTCAGTCATCGTTCTTGCGCTCCCGGATCACGAAGAGGTTGGTGGCCTCGCCCGGTCGCAGGCTGGGGTGCTCCAAGCTGACAGCCATCACGCCGGGCTTGAAGAGTTCGGCCTCCGCCAGCTCCAAGGTCGTGTTGCCGATGTTGGTCAGCTGGTACTTCTCGCCCACCACGCCAGACCCCAGCAGCACCCGCTGCAACGTGAGGCGGGTGCCCAGCCACAGGGCGATGTCGCGTGCAGGCTCCTTGACCTCCATGTCGTCGGGCAGGGCGTCTTCGGCCAACGCGAGCAGCAGGTTCTTGAGCGTGCGGACATGTCGGCCACTGGCCTCAAGGCGGGTGGGCGCCGCGCTGCGCTCGCGCGGCTCGCGGATCACGATCGAGTCGCTCGGGGTGTCGACCGGCTGCAGAAGCAACGCAACCGTGCCGCGATCGGATGTGAGGAAGAGGTTGATCGGCTTGGTGCTTTGCGGGTCGGTGGGCCGCACGAAGATCTGGCCCTTCTCGTCGTCCTTCTCCAGGACGAACTCACCCGCGCTGCCAGTGACCTTGCGCACACGACCGCGCTCGAAGGCGATGCGGGTGACCTCCTTGCGCGAGACCTTGCCGAGCGCTGTCTGCCCGTCCTGCGCATCCACGATCTGGAGCGCGTGGGCGGGATCAACGAGCAGCAGCAGCGGTAGCAGGATGAGACTGGGTTTCCAGGGGGTCATTGGGATTGGTCTCGCGGAATGCCTTGAGGAAGACTCGGCCGCCGGCGTACTGCAGCTCGATGGCGTAGCCCTTCGAGACTTCCGAGACGCGGCGGTCGCTGACGTAGGTGGTGAGTTGGCCGCGCACGCCGACGCGCTGCGTGGCCTCGTCGACGACCAGGTCGCGTGCGCTGAATACCGTCGAGGCTCCGTCGCGCTTGAGTCGATCGGCGGTGGCGGCCATGGCCGTGCGCAACTCTCCGAAGGACGCCGGTGCGGCGTACTGCATCAGCACGCTGGCCTGGTGATCCACGCTGTGCGGCGTGACGTCGAGCGTGAGCTGCATCAGGAAATACGCCATCTGCTGCAGGTACTCGGCGCTGACCCGCTCGGACTCGACCCAGAAGGTCTTGTTGATCGTCGGTGGCACCAGCACCACCCGTTCACGGTCGGACAGGCGCACCGTGAGGAAGGCGAGCACGACGTTGACGAGCAGCGAGCCGGTGAGCAGCACGGCCAGAAAGGTCGTGGCCCGCCGGGCACTCGCGATGTCGGCGCGCAGCCATTCCAGCTTCATCCCAGCAGGTCTCGCTGGTGGGAGGGTGGCGTGCGCTTGAGCCCCGAGATCTGCGCTGGCAGGTGCCAATACAGCAGGTGCAGCGCGAAGGCGGGATGTTCGCCCGACTTGGCCTTGCCGAAGCTCCAGGCTAGCAGCACGCCCAGGGCGCAGCCGGTCATGAAGAAGCCGGCCACCATCCCGATCAACACCGCCCCCAGGAAGATCAGGGCGACGTCGATCTCCCACCAGAACATGCGGGGTGCATCGTTCAGGCGGCGCGGGATGTCGAGCGAGGCGTCAGTCATGGCCGCGTCGCGTCAGATCGTCGCCGTCATGATCGAGTCGATGATGGTCGGCACGTAGACCATGAACAGTGCGAACACCACGCCGGCCAGGGCCGGGACCGGCGAGGAACGGGCCACGCCGATGCCCGCGCCGAGGATGAACGCGGCCACGGCGATGGCCTTGCCGAGATAACCGGTCGCCCAGTTCAGCAGCGTCGTGTACATCGTCTGGAACTCGGTCCCAGTGGTACCGGCGAAGGCCGAGGTGGCGCCGAGCGCCAGGACGATTGCCACGGGCGCGATGAGGGCGATGCGGCGGGATGGGTTCATGGGGAAGTCCTTTCTGTGGGGAGGCAGCGGTCGGGGGATGGAGGCGGGCATGCGCAGCCGCTACTGCGCGCTCGCCGTGAGTAGCGGTCGGAGGGAGGGGGCGGAGGGCGGCCCGGGCCGGGGCGGCGCTCGGGACGCGGTCACCTGGCGGTAGACCCGCTCGGCGTAGGCCCTCCGCAGCGTGGGACTCGCGGCGTTGTAGGCACCGACGGCCTCCCAGGTGTAGCCCAGCCGCCGGACGTTGCCGGCGAGGATCCAGGCGCCGACATGGATGCTGGTGCAGGGGTCGAACAGGTCGCGCTCTGCGATGCCGTGGGCAGAGAGGCGTGGCAGCCAGGCGGAGTTGATCTGCATGAGGCCGATGTCGCGGGAGCCGTTGCGGTTGCGGCCGACGGCCTGCGGATCGAGGCCGGATTCCGTGCGGGCGATGGCGTAGAGCAACTCGGGGCTGACGCCGTAGCGTTCGCCGGCCTGCTCCCAGCAGGCGTGTGCGGGGAACGTCGCAATCAGGCTGATCGCGACGATCAACCCCACCTGGGGACGCCGGCTCATCGACTTGGGCAACAGGACCTCCTCACACGTTGGCACGGGCGCTGGCCGCGGTCAGCACAGCGCATTTCGAGGTCATCGTAGGCAGGCAAGGTCCTTGAAACAGGGTCAATCGGGGCCTCGCTGAAGGCCCGATTTCCCCCTGAAAAGCGGGCGACTCCAGTGGGTCGAGTGGCGCTCTCTTCGGAGGCCTTTCGTGTGGCCCGGGCGCACCGCTTGCGGGATGCTGCGCGAGGGCGGCGTCAAGGCCGATTCAGGGCTTTGTCCGCGCCGCGGTCATTGCTGTCGGTGACTCGCGCGCGCGGAATACTGCCCGGATGCCTCAACTTGAAGACAGGCGCGAGCCCCGCTTTGGAGCCGACATCGGCGACCGTATGCAGGCGCCTATCGCGTCGCGCGGGATGCCTTCTGGTGTGGGTGTCGAACAGCCTGTGCTGGCCGCTCAGTCGCTGATCGATCGCCTCGGACTCGGCAATGCGATTCGGTGCCTGCGCATCAAGCTGGCCTTCCCGGCGGAGGTGTTTGCGTTGGCAGCGCAGCCGCTGATCGAGGGCCATGCCGCGTTCGTCCAGATGCTGCCCGTGTCGGGCTCGGGACAGCTTGGGCGGGCTGGAGGACAACTTCACAGGGCGCTTGCGACAGCGCTGCGCTCGCTCGATCGGCGACGCGGCCAGATCCTGCCGCGTGGTGCCGCCCCCGAGGTCATCGGCGCACAGGCGCATCGATGGACCTACGCGGTGTTCGTGGCGGCATTGCTGCGCGACTTGCCTTATGTCAGCGATGGGATGCGGGTGTGGATGGCAATGGGCACCGGCGTTCCTCGTGCATGGAACCCAGCGGCGGGCTCGATGCGGTCCTGCGGCGCGCTCGGGTATGTCGTCGAGTCCTTGCCGCCTGGGGTGGTGCCGGATCCGGTCGACGCGGCAATGGCCTGGGAGCTTTTTGAGCGCTGTGTGCCGGCTGCCATCCAGGATTGGCTCAGGGAGGATCCTGCATTGGTGGCCGAACTGCGAGCGTGCCTGAGTGGCAATGCCGATCCGGACGGCGTCCTCAGCGAGTTGGTGGAAAGTGATGCGCCCAGAAGGCCGCCGGGTAAAGCCCAGGCGGTCAGCGTTGCGCCCGTGGTTCCGGCAGCGACACCCGTCGTCGCGGTCAGTTCACCCGAGACGCAGAGCGTCCTCGCCGTGGATCCGTCTGAATTCCTGGAGGATGTGTCGCCTGACGAATCCGCGCTTGCTCGTCAGTTCATGGCGTGGCTGAGCCAGGGCATGCTCGATGGCAGGTTATCGGTGAACGAGCCTGATGCGCTCGTGCATGTGGTGGCTGAAGGCTTGTTGCTTGCCTCGCCACGCATCTTCCGGGAGTTCGCCAAACAGCAAGTCGGGGTGCCAGAGTCCGCTGCCGATGCGGCCAAGCGCGTGCAACGCGAGGTCTTGCGCGAGGGGTGGCACCTGCGTGCCGATCGCGGCGTGAACATCCTCTGCTACGAGCGCAAGCGGTCCGACCGTGGCAGTACGCGGATCAACGGCATCGTGATCCGCGAGCCGCAGCGATTCATCCAGGCACTGCCCGCCATCGATTCGGCGCTGGTGCGCGTGGTGGAAGGCGCGAGCGTGCCGACCTGATGGCTTACCCGCTCGAAGTCCTGCTGCGGCCGGCGCATGAGCTGCGTTCTGCCTGTGTGTCGGCGCTCGGCGCGGGCGTGGTGATCGGTGCGCCGGGCCTGTTCCTGCTGAGCCGACCGTGGGACTGGCTGCTGGCCGGCGCATTGGTGGCGCACGCGGCCTGGCGAGGTACTGCCGGCCTGCAAACCCTGCGCTACCGTGCCAACCTGAGACGTCAACGCCGTTACGAGGTGACCTCGACCGAGATCCCGTGGTCGGCTGAGCGGCTGTTTCTGGGGCGGGGCTTCCAGTGGGACCAGCGTCACACCCAGCGCCTGTTCGAGGCTCGTCGGCCCGAGAACCAGCCGCTGTTGCAGCGAGGTTTGCTCGTTGAACTGTTCGGGCGCCTGCGTCCGCAGTTAGTCGCACCCGTCGGCCTGGGCGGCGATCCCGCAATCCACGGGGTCGAGCCGGGTGAAGCCGACATCTGGATGGACATCGCCGACCGGGTTGGTCACACGCTGGTGCTGGGTACCACGCGGGTGGGCAAGACGCGCCTGGCGGAACTGCTGATCACCCAGGACATCCGTCGCGGTGAGGTGGTCATCGTGTTCGACCCCAAGGGTGACATCGACCTGCTGCGTCGCATCTATGCTGAAAGCCAGCGGGCAGGGCGCGCGGACGAGTTCTTCATGTTCCACCTCGGACACCCGGAGATCTCGGCGCGCTACAACCCGGTGGGCAGCTTCTCGCGCATTACCGAGGTGGCCACGCGCATCGCCGGCCAGTTGCCCTCGGAGGGACAGTCGGCCGCGTTCAAGGAATTCGTCTGGCGCTTCGTCAACGTGATGGCGCGCGCGCTGGTGGCCTTGGGCCGCAAGCCCGATTACCAGGAGATCAACCGCTACGCCTCCGATGTCGAGCCCTTGCTGGTCGACTACTTCGAGCACTGGTTCGACCAGGAGCCGGCTGCCGCCGGTTGGCGTGAGGCATTGCAGGCCATGGCGATCGACAAGAAGAGCCTGGACAAGGGGCTGCAGTCGCGCGGTGCGCGTGCGGTC
The DNA here is from genome assembly GCF_002176815.1 of Acidovorax sp. T1. NCBI lineage: Bacteria > Pseudomonadati > Pseudomonadota > Betaproteobacteria > Burkholderiales > Comamonadaceae > Acidovorax > Acidovorax sp. T1. The sequence goes on from NZ_CP021648.1 coordinate 1,662,488, forward strand.
AGCCTGGTCGAGTACGCCCGTCGCCGCAAGCTCTACGACCCGATCGCCCATGCGTTGGCCTCGACCCTGAACTACGAGAAGAGCCACTTCGACAAGCTGGTGGCGTCATTGCTGCCCTTGATGGAAAAGCTCACCACCGGCCGCACGGCAGCGTTGCTGTCGCCGGCGCTCGATGATCCGACCGACTGGCGGCCGGTGTTCGACTGGACCTCGGTGATCAATTTGGGCGGGATCGTCTATGTCGGGCTCGATGCGCTGTCCGACTACGAGGTGGCGGGCGCGGTGGGCAATTCCATGTTCGCGGATCTCACCAGCGTGGCTGGCAGCCTCTACAAGTTCGGCCCAGGGCGCGGACTGCCGGGCGAGATCCGACCGCGGCGCATCGCCATCCATGCCGACGAGTTCAACGAGTTGATCGGCGACGAATTCATCCCGCTGCTGAACAAGGCGGGCGGGGCGGGTTTCCAGGTGACGGCGTATACGCAGACCTGGTCGGACGTGGAAGCTCGCATCGGCTCACCCGCCAAAGCCGGTCAGATCGCAGGCAACTTCAACACGCTGATCATGTTGCGGGTGAAGGAGGTGGCCACGGCCGAGTTGCTGACAGACCAGTTGCCTGAGGTTCATGTGGTGTCGACCATCGTGTCGTCGTCGGTTTCGGACACCAACGATCCGGGCGAGTTCACCGATTTCGCCAGCCGCAATGAGGACCGCATCGCCCCGGAGAGCGTGCGCATGCTGGAGCCGACCGATCTGGTGCAGTTGCCCAAGGGCCAGGCCTTTGCATTGATCCATGGTGGCCGGTTGCACAAGATCCGGATGCCGCTGCCCAGTGCCGAACACGATCCGCTGATGCCCGAGGGCCTGACGGCGATCGGGCAGGCGTTGCGCAGCCGACTGGACGGCCCATGGAATCGGCCGCAGGAAGACCTGGTTCAGGCCGCGGAAGTGGAGGCCGGACTTGGCGAGTAAGAACACGTCGTTTCACGAGGGTCCCTTGGCCGGTGTGCTGCTGAGCCCGCTGAAGCTGGCGTTCTCGGTGGGGCTGGGATTGGTGGCGACCCTGCTGGTCGCATGGAGCATCGACTGGATGTTCGTGTCGCGGGTCAGGCCCGATGGTGTGGACCGGTTGCACAGTCTGCTGGCAGCAGATCTTGGGCACGGCATCTCGCTGGCGGCACGCCAGGGCCGGGGGGCTGGCGAGATCACCGGGCCGGCGAATCTTCTGTATGGCTTGGTGTTCGAGGTCACCGGCATCCATGACATGGGGCTGCGCTTCGCTGAACCATCGGCCTTGTCGATCCCGGATACGGTGGTGCGTCGCAGCTACCTGGCCAATCGCGAGGCCATCGAGACCGCGATGGTCGGAACGCAGTTGCTGGGCGTGCGATTCGCAACGTTCATGCGATTCCTCCCGCTGCTGCTGCTCCTGTATGCGGTGGGCGCAGCCGACGGACTGACAGAGCGCGCGATTCGCAGGTCCTGCGGAGGGCGAGAGTCAGCCAGCCTGTACCACCGGGCGAAGTACCTGCAGATGGTGGCACTGGGGCTGGGCGGGGTCGCGCTGTTGGTCTGGCCGGGGCCTGTTGCCTGGGAGCTTTGCGCTGGGTTGATCGTCATCCTCACTGCCTGGCTGGCGCGCCAGCAATGGGCGTTCTACAAGAAGCACCTGTAGGTCGACCGGGGTCGGTGCTACAGGTACTTCCGGTAGGTATGGCTGTTCTTGAGGTCGATGCCCATGGCTTGCATGATCCGCGCACGAGCCTGTTCATCGTCGACGTAAAGAGAACTCGGGCGACCCCAGAACGGAGCGGTCTTCACTGCCTTGCCGGTGGGCAGCGTCCACTCGTTGCGCTCGGACGACGAAACCATGGTTCCCTCGATGAAGGTCTGATGCGAGGTGGCGGTCTTGCGGATGATGTCGAGCACTTCCTCGACGAACTTCCGCTTGACCGCGGCGCCGTTGAAGATGTCGCTCGGGCGCCTGCCCCTGGCTGGCGATGTCGGAGTCGCTGGGTTCATGGCTGCGCCGCTCTTTCGACAAGGATTTCGGACTCGACGACCACTACCAGCCCGACGTGAGGCAACGAGAGAGGTCTGTGAATCGCTTGGCGCGCTTGTCGTAAGGCGTGCGCAGATTGATGCAGGCACCGTCGTCCTCGACGTCTCCTTCGAATTCCAGAACCGCCCCAGAGTCGCTCTCGACCGAGCATGTAGCGATGCAGTTCATGCCGTTCGACTCGTTGGCTTCCATCTGCTTCTCGGCGATCGCATCCTCCAGGCGGCTGCGTTCGCCCTTGGTCAAGAACGCAAAGCTCGGGTCGTCGGATTCGTCCAGCGGCTCGGAATGCGTCAGAAGTTGCTGGAACCGCTCGGCCGAGACGGCCTCTTCGATCAAGTAGACGAGTTCGGAAGCCGGGGAGTTGTACCGGGCATGTTCCTCGACGCTGACGATCGGCGCATAGCGGGTGAACGACCATTCGCTGCCCGGCCGCCAGTGCTCCGGGACGTCCAGTGCATCTGCCAGATCATGGGCGGGGATGGCGCTGAACTGCGGCGCTCGTCGGCGTACATCCTTGGCCACGGCGTCCCGTCGCTCTCCCGGCGAGAGGGCCAGCAGAGCTTGCAGGCCGGGGTCGTCGGCAGCCCCTGTGCGGGTCCTTGGCGGCTTGCGTGAGGTCATGGTCGGCGCACTCCCTTCGAAGGTGTCGTGACGGTCTTTGGGTCGACTGAGCTGATCTAGAGTCAATTTTGCTGTGCAGCAAATATTGCCTTCTTACGGAATATTCTATACAGTTCCATCATTCGCTGTACAGCGAATAACCCATGAGGCATGGTCGTGAACACATCTGAAGTCGAGAGCGCGTTGATCGCCGAACTCCTGGAAGCCCTGCGGGCCCTCCCGGACGTGACGGCCGATCTCGCGTGCCAGGGCGACTCTGGCGTACAGGCCGCATTGAACGACGTGTCGGTCTCGATGGAGGTTGCCGGGCGTCCCTTGGCGCTGCTGGTCGGGATCCGAAAGGCGCTCTATCCGCGGGATGTCCGGCAGGCACTTTGGCAGATCCGTGATGCGGCGTCGCGACGCAGTGGCGATGCCGTCGCAGAAGGCGCCGTGCCGCTGCTCGCGGCTGAATCGATTTCCCCAGGCGCCAAAGACTTACTGAAAGCGGAACGGGTCGGTTATTTCGACGCCGGGGGCAGCCTGTACCTCCCCGCACCAGGGGCGCTCTTCTTCGTGGACAAGCCGCCGTCGAAGTCGACCTCTCGGGCCATCCGTTCGCTGTTTTCCGGGCGCCGCGCTCATGTGTTGCACGGCCTGCTGATGCGTCGCGAGGACTGGCTGGGTGTCACCGAGCTGGCCGAGGATGTCTCGGCATCCCCGTCGACCGTGTCGATGGTCTTGACCGAACTGGAACGACTCGACTGGCTGGATTCACGGGGGCAGGGGCCGGGCAAGCAGCGGCGCGTGAGTCAGCCTGCGGCACTCCTGGATGCCTGGGCCACGAGCCTGCGGCAGCAACCGGCTGCGGCGATGCGCAGGTTCTTCGTTCCTTCCATGAAGGTCGACGCCCTGGCCGCAGGACTCGACGATGTGTGTTCTTCGCATGGGATCGACTACGCGGTCACCCACGAAGCGGCTGCCCAGCGCTATGCCCCATTTCTGTCGAACGTCTCCCAGGTTCGCATTCGCATGGCGGCCGGTTCGGCCACCGAGGCTGCGCTGGGTGAGCTGGGCGCCCGCCCCGTCAGTGAGGGCGCGAATCTGGTCATCATCGTCACCAAGTCGCCAGGGGATCTGCTGTTCAGGCAGCGGGTGGACGGTGTCTGGCTGGCCAGCCCGATCCACACCTACCTGGACCTGGTGCGCGCCGAGGGGCGCGCCAAGGAATTGGCCGAGCACCTGCGCAAGGAAAGGATCGGCTTCTGATGGTCAAACCTTCGCACTTCGGCGGATACAGCGATGCCTACACCGTGGACTGTGAGCGTGTCCTCGTCACGCTGTTGCGCGGGCTCGGGCCATGGAAGGAGTCGGTCTTCCTGGTCGGAGGTCTGACGCCGCGCTATCTGGTGCCCCAGCGTCCACCCGACGTGCCTGCGCACGCCGGCACGCTGGATGTCGACATCGTCATCGATCTGCAGCTCCTGGCCGACACCGACGCGTACCACTCGCTGGAGGACAACCTGAAGCGCATGGGCTTCGAGCGCGCTGTCAACGAACAGGGGTTGAAGCTTTCGTGGCGATGGCAGACGCGCACCGAGCACGGGGCGCTGATGGTGCTGGAGCTCTTGGCCGATGCGCCCCAGATCGCCGGGGGCCGCGTGCAGCCGTTGCCGACGGAAGGCACGATCTCGGCGCTCAACATTCCGCACTCGTCCATTGTTTTCGACCTGCATCAGGTCACCGAGATCCGCGCGGAGCTGCTGGGCGAGAACGGCGTGGCCACCGAACGCGTCAAGCATGCGGACATCGTCAGCTTCACGTGCCTGAAGGCCTTCGCGTTCGACCAGCGCTTCGAGCGCAAGGACGCCCATGATTTGGTCTATTGCATCGAGCATGCCCCAGACGGGCTCGGCGCCGTCGTCGCAGCCTTTGGCCATGCGATGGCCGGCTCGCATTCAGCCGTCATCCGGGAGGGACTCGATGTCCTGAGGCGCCGATTCGCCAATGACGAGGCGACCGAGGGCTACCGCAAGGACGGGCCGGTTTCGGTGGCCAAGTTCGAGCTTGGTGAAGGGCCGGACGCCGAACTCCGCGAGGCCAGGGTGCTCCGGCAGCGCCAGGCCAGTGACCTCATCGACCGGCTGCTCGCCGGCATCGGGTAGCGGACATGTCGATCGAGTGCCTCTACATGCGCGATGCCCCGACTACGGCTCGATCCGAACTACGCGCTTGCCGGCCTGGGCCTGCTCGCACATTTTCGGCGATTCTCCGTCGATTAGTGTCAGCAGGCTCATCTGGTGAGCTTGTCGGCCGTCAGCATTCAAGGTTGACTGGACCACGCTGCGCGCGGTCCTTCCCTATGAATGCAGTGCGCAAGCGCGGGAGGCAAATGGCATCGATCAAGGGCGTAATGCTGCTACCTCTGGATGCAGAGAGCTACCGCCGCCACATGGCGCACCACACTTTCCTGGCCAAGGTGAATTCGGGAACCAAGACACCCGACTCCAGACTTGAACTCACGCAACTCGTGGAGGAGCGCGTTCGGCAGGAGATGCAGCTACGGTTTTCGGCAACCCGGTTCCGAGTCCTGCGGTGGGAGCAGGTGGACCTGCGCAACCGCTACGTGGTCCGGTTTCGCGAGCTCGACGGCGTTTTTGAGACCGGCAACGGGGTCACTGTGCTCCTCGAAGTCAAGGCCAGTGCAAGCAAGGGCAGCTTGAAAACCGGCCTGGAGCAACTGCGTGCCGCGGTGAAGACTGCTACCCATGCTCACGCGAGCACCATTGGGGTCCTGGTCGTCGCTGACCTTGGCGAGTGGTTTGACACGTTCGGCCAGGCCGCAGCGCAGCCATTGGCGGACTACTTTGCGGGCATGGACCTGGACCTACTGGACTGGCCTCCTCGCGTGCCCGTCGGCAAGACCTCGGGCATCTGCGTCTCGTTGATCCCCGGCTCGGCGCTGTGCGAATGGCTGCCGACGGACTCGGAAGGCGACACGGTATGAGCCGGCCGCCGCTCAACCGGGCTGAGGCTGGCGTGCCTAGCTTGTCGAAATCGAGCCTGGCGGTTTTGTCGCTCGGCCGGAAGATATCCATACGTAGTCGAGAGCTTTGCGGGGGACGCAAGAAGTGACTGGATTCACCACCGACTACGTCAATCAGATTGCGATCAATCTGCGCGATCGCTACAGGAGCGGCTTCCCGATCCTGAAGGAACTCGTGCAGAACGCAGACGACGCGGGAGCAAAGTCCCTGGCGTTCGGGTTTCACCCTGGTCATGGTGCGGCAGCCGACCACATGCTGCTCAAGGGCCCGGCTCTTTGGGTGCTGAATGACGGGAGGTTCAAGGCAAGCGATCGCCGCGCAATTCGCTCGTTTGGACTGAACGCCAAGGCGGGTGATTCCGGGGCGATCGGAAAGTTCGGCCTCGGCATGAAGAGCGTCTTCCACCTCTGTGAGAGCTTCTTCTACTTGGCAAGCCATGGGGGAGAACTCAGTCAAGACTTTCTGAACCCGTGGCGCGCTGAAGACTATGACTGCTCGGAGATGCACCAGCAGTGGGAGACCGTCACAGACCAAGACTTGGGCTGCCTGGAGGCGGTGGCGCGAGCACAGCCCGAGGCATCCAGCGGCCGAGATTGGTTCCTGTTGTGGGTTCCTCTGCGTCAGCAGTCGCATGTTCCCCGATCAGGCGAACGACCCATGGCGGCAATCATCGAGCGGTATCCCGGTGAGAACCCCGCAGAGGACCTCGACTTCTTCTCAGACCCCCGCACCGATCAACGCATCGGGGGACTGTTGCCGCTTCTGAGAAACCTGAAACAGGTGAGGTTTGCCGGGGCGGACATGCGTGAACCGTTCACGGTGACTCTGGAGTCGCACCCTTCGGATCAACGGCTGGATCACGAGACTGACGACGTTCAGATCTCCGGCACTGTCAGGGATGATCGCCCGCGCTCTGAGCACATGCACTTCCTGGTTCGCCAGCGCGTGCCAGGTGCCGTTCTGCCTTTCGGCGCGCTGCGTGCGGCCAAGAGCTGGCCGACGTCTATGGTCATCACGGAGGCTGGGACCCGCGAGCCGAGACCCGACAAGGCGGTCGCCGAAGCAGCCGTGATGTTTGCTCATGCAGACAAGCGTGCCGGTCGACTGGACCTGCAGTGGGCCGTTTTCCTTCCGGCCGAGGAGCAGCGCTTCAGCTACGAAGCCTGGATACCAGGGTCTTCCCGGGAGTATCGAATCGTCCTGCACGGGCAATTCTTCGTTGATGCCGGTCGTCGGGGTATTGCCGACATGGACGCTTTGGACAAGCCTTGTGAGGTCTTGCCAGAAAGCCCATCGCAGCACGTAGTGCTGAAGCAATGGAACCAGTCATTGGCGCAGCAGGCCGTGCTGCCGGAGTTCCTACCGGGACTCTCGGAGTACGTCAAAGCCGCTGGACTGAAAGACGACGAGACTGCTGCGCTGACCCGCGCCATCGTGGAGTGCGCTGCGGCGGGCGATGCGGGGTCGCGCGTCGCGTTTTATCCGACGTTTCAGCAATTCATATGCAAACGCTTTGCCTGGATTCGACGGCTGACGATGTCAGGGTCGCGTTGGGAGCTCGTCGAGCCGGCCGTTGAACCGGTGTTGTCCTTGCCAGCTCCACCCCTGCACGATGCAGAGAGACCGTGGCGAGCGATGCCTGGCCTGGCAGTTTTGAACGGGTATGCGTTTGCTGATGCCGCGGCCCCCAGTCTTGCGATCGGCCACGCCACCTGGGAGCCGGGTCTTCTGATTCGTGCCTTGAAGGGCATCGATGCGCAGATACTGAAGAGCGGGACGGACCTCGAATATCTCGCCAACTTCCTGGAGATGGAGGCTGCGCGGTACGTCCGTACTAGCGACATCCAAGATGCATTGGTCGCCCTCTTGCGAACGTGCCTGCAGGCAGTACGTTTGGTCGATGTTCGCCAGCACAGGAAGCTTTTCAAGCGCATCGTTCAACTGTTGTCGCCCGACCGGATATTCGCGTTCGGTCCGCAGGATCATGCGGCCAAAGGGGCAATACCTGAGGCACTCTATCGAACGCTTTTGAGCGCTTCGACCCGCGCGCTGCCGGTACCTGGTGATCTCGGTCCGGACGGCGTTACTGCGATCACGAGCGATGCAGACCTCGGTGCCTGGCTGGATGCCATGACGCGGCACGACTTGAGCGAATCGCACTCAGGCGGCGTTACCAAGGCTCAGCTTCTTGATGCTTCAGAGCGCGTCATTCGAGCAGCTGGCGACGAGACCAGGCAAATATCGCTGCTGCGCCAGTGCAGCCGCCTCAAGGTGCTTCGTGCCTACAAAGGTGCGGATGGCGATATCGAGGGCGTATCCCTGGCCGAATTGACCGAGTCCCATGGCCGAGGGTGGGTCTTCAAGGTTTCCGATCCCAATCGGCCTTTGGGATTCGTCCAGAAGCTGGCTCGCGCCCTCCCCGAGTTCCGAGTGTTCGTGGTTCGCTCGACCGTCGCGTCTTATGTGGATGGGGTGAGAGAGGATGGCCTTGGCAGGATACCCAGCTCGGAAGATCCCGAGGCAGTGTTGCGTGCAGCGGGTGCACAGGCGACGCCGCCGCTGCTTGGCGACAACTTGCAGCGCGCCGACCTCCTCACGCTGGTCGCAACCGCGAAACTCGACGATCCAATCGTCATCCGAGGCGTTCGATACCTGCTGCACGGATCGCCGGACCACTATCTTGGTAGCGATGTGCTGTGGAAGGATCCGGTTGGTCAGAAGTCACCCTGGGTCAGGCTATGGCGAATGGTCGATGAGGCGCCGTGGCGCGTGCTGGCCGACAACCTGTGCAGTTCCATACCGGACAAGTGTGCACAACCACTCAACGTCAAAGCCGTTGATGAGACCTCCGTGCTCAATCGACTTCGCGTATGCAACGATTTCAGCCGGGTCGACGCGACTGAATTCACTTCCGAGGAGATCGATCTGCTGCTCGGCAGGGTGGTGGAGGAGCACGCTTGGATGCGCCTGCCGCTTCACAGGGACTTCAGCGGTCACCGCGGTGTGGTGCAGGGTGAATGTTTCTTGGGCCGAGACCCGGAGCTCCCTGATGGCCTGAGTATTGGCGTTCGGTTCGTAGAACCATCCGTCGATGATGACCATAAGCGGCAGCAGAAGCGATTCCTGCGGACCTGGGACGCGACGACCGCCGCGTCAGTCGTCTTGAGAGCAGCGAGCCCTGTTCAGCATTGGCGCTACCTGATGGACCTGTTGGGCGCACATCGAACTCTTGCTGATCGACTGCCGCAGGCCTGGAGTGAAACGACATGGTTGCCGCTGGAAACCGGTGAAGCAATCGCGTTGAACAGTCTCATCCGCATCAGCAATCTCGACGCTGAAATCAGAGGCCTTGCACGCCGATGTGACTATGCATACGCCGGCCCGGACGACTTGTCCGCCGAACTCCGGGCTCACCCCGCCTTCCCGGCACTGCTGGCTCAAGTCAGCAGCGGGGAAGAAGCGTTACCGGTTCTGGGGCAGTTGATGTCTGAGGCCGGCCTTTCGATCGGTCGGGCAGCACGCACCGGCTATCGTGATTTGCAGCAATACATGTCCACCTTGGTCTCCATCGACCTGCTGCCCGCATGGGGAATTCTTGAGCGGGCGACGGTCGCAACCTCGATCGATGCGGTCGAGAAGCATCTGGTTCCCGAGGTCGCCAAACAGCTGTCTGCGGACATCTGCCGGAGAACTTTGACCCAGATTCCCGAGCTGGGACTGAGTGCGCCCGTGCGCGAGGTCTTCGGCATTTACTTGAGCGAGTGGCGCGCCAGCGCTTCCGAGCCAGAACTCCGCAAGTCGCTTTCGGAACTCCGGCTGCTGAGCAAGGCCGGAACCTGGGTGCCCGCCGCCGACCTCGTGGCTGGCGTGCATGGCGTGATACCTGAGCTTGTCGTGAACGACAGACAGCTCGAATCCTTGGGCGGAATCGCTGTTGACAACCGTTCGACGCCAACACTCGAGCCGGCTGACTTGCCGGGTGAAGAGGGCGGCGCTGCGCAGGAGCAACTGCTGCAGTCGCTAGAGGAGTACTTCGAGCCTTTGGTGTCCAGCAGCGTCAAGCCTGCTGCGGGTGCCGTCATCGGTCTTTTCGGAGAGCGGGTCGCCTCTCTCGCGAAGAGTTGGCTCGACCCCATCGCATACGAGGACTATCTCGCCAAACTTGGTTGGCGAGACCCGGGCCAAGAGGATGGCTTTGACCGGCGGGTCAAGTGGATGGGTAACAAGACGCTGGCGCAGGCGCTCAGGACGCTGACCATTCGTGTTGCCGTTTTGAGCGGCAACCACGTGAGCGCGAAGTCATTGACTGGCGCCGCAGTTCAGGTTCGGATAGCACCTGTTGATGAGCTCCAGACCTTGTTCGTCATGACGGACCGCTGGCAGGGTTTCACGTGTCGGGTGCATATGCGCCCTGCGACCGCGCTCCTGGACAAAGAGCCCCAGCAGCAGCGAGACATCCTGATGCGGACGGGAGAATCACTGCTCAAGGATCTCTACAACCAGCAGCACGCCAACCTCTCCGAGCTTTTTGCCCTTGCCGACGAGGCGGATCAGGTCACGCTGGACGTGGCTCGCGGCCTGATACTGGAAGGGCTTCCCCAGTCCTTGCGTTCATTGCCCGGTATCGGAAAGAACAAGAAGCTGGCGAAGGCGTTGGCGAGCCTGGACGAAGCCAGACGCGGTGCGGCCAGCGCCAAGCGGGCGGGCCGGAGCAGTGCTGGCGCAGCTGCAAGTCTTGAAAGTGCCCTCGCAGACCTTGCCGTGCTGGTCGAATCCGACGAAGAAGTGCAGGGCGCTGTGCTGGCTGGCATCAAGGCTCGGGTCACGCACAACCAGTACGAAGTAGCCAGCATCCCGTTCGAGGTCTTTCAGAACGCCGATGACGCCGTCATCGAGATGCAGCATCTGCAGAAGGCCGACGGCCGCCTGGAGTTCGACGCGGAGGCCATCGGCCGCTTCGTCATGCAGTCGTCGGACCGGATGATCCGCTTCGCCCACTGGGGTCGCCCTATCAATTACGCTGGTCGTTTGGCCAGCTACAAGGCGGAGTTCGCGAACGATCTCGAGCGCATGTTGATGCTGGGAGCGTCGGCGAAGGACGAAGACGAGGGAGTCACCGGAAAGTTCGGACTTGGATTCAAGAGCGTGCTGCTCGCATCGAGCACACCTCGCGTCTGGAGCGGTGACCTGTGCTTTGATGTGGTGGCGGGATGCCTTCCGCGCAAGTGGAAGGCGAGTCCGGCAACGAAACAGTTCCAGCAAGCGGTGCAGACACCCAGTCAGCGCGCGCTGCGTGGAACGCTGATCGAATTGCCGCTCGATTCGCGGGGCGCTGCTTCTGAGGTGACCGAGCGTTTCGCCGGACTTGCTGGGCTTCTGCCGGTCTTCGCGCGGAAGCTTCGTTGTGTCGTGGTGGGTGAGGAGCCTCACACTTGGCAACCCCGGATCGTTCGGCTGGGCAGCGGCAGGCAGATCGAGATCGGATCTGTGGCGCTTCCCGTCGACGGCGGGCGCGTCCACTCCGGGATCCTGGTGTTCAGAGCCGCTTCGGGCAGTGTCGTTCTTCGGATTGGAGCAGGCGGTATCGAGGAATTCGACCGCAAAGCCCAGCCTGCTGTTCCAGCCACCTGGGTGACAGCGCCGACCCGCGGAACAGCCGCCCGTGGCGTTCTATTGAACGCGCCCTTTCAGATCGACACGGGACGCGCGACGCTGGCGCTCGGAAAGTCTGCCACCCTCATCAACACGACCCTGACGAAGACACTCGCGGACGAAGTCTCACCGGTCCTGATTGACTTGCAAACCGAGTCGGAATCGAACTGGCCTGTCCTGGCCGCCGCGATGGGATGCTCGCAGTCGGTGTCGCCGGCCGGCTTTTGGTACGGTCTGTGGGAGAAGCTCCTTGGAGAGCCACCTGAGCAGGATTCAGCGATGGACGTGCGGCTGCTCGACACATTCGGGTGCAGCGTTGTCCGCAATGTCGTTGATCGGACGGGTCGGATTCCAAACGGTCTAAAAGGGGACGATGCGGCCTTGGCAGACGTCGAAAGTCTCTGCTTGTCGGTCAATCTGAACTACCTGGCGAACGTCGCCCCTGCATTGCTCCGGTGGGACCTGTTCGTCGACAAGTTCCCCGTTGAAGGATGGTGCGCCGATCAGGTTCGTGGGTGGCTGCAGCGCTGCGGTTTGGCAGAGGAAGAGAGCGTTCCTGCGCTCGGCTTGGCTCAGGTCGTGGGAGCTTTCGATTGCGGTCACTTGCCACCGGCTGAGGTAGCCAACCTGGCGGAGGTCATTCGTGTCTGGCCGAGCAATCTTGGCGAGCCCTATAGGTGGCGTGCCGAGATGGCTTCGCTTTCGCTGCGCTCCCGTGCCGGCACCTGGGTTCCCGCAAAGGCGTTGATTCGAGGGCATGGTCCAGAGGACCAACTCCTGAGCAGATTCGCGCCCGACAAGGCTGTTCTGCACAACGACTACGTGGCTGATTCCCCGGCATTTCGTTTCGTCGAGCAATACCTGCCCGTCTGGAGCGATGACCCATCCATGCTCGCGGGCTGGTGTATGTCCGCCACTGGCGATGACCCGCAGTCCGCGGCCGCCACATGGCTGGCACGCAATATTTACGGGCCGGTCATTGAACTGCTTCGAGCGCGGAGTCACCTGGGCGGATGGCTGTTCGCGTTGAAAGAGGATTCACTTGCCTTGGGTGGGTTGTCTACAGAAGAGAGGCGACTACTGCTGACCAAACTCGGGCTGGCGGCAACCGACGAGGAAGACTTTCCGGACCTGTCGCCGAGTCTCGACCTGGCCTCGATTCATGGCTGGTGGTCTGAGAACGGCATGAAGTGGCTGGCCGAGTTCGATCGCAAATTCTGGCCAGCGAGCGTCGATCGAAGTGCACTCAAAGAGGAAGAGCCTCACGATAGAACCGCTTGGATGACGCTGTTCAGCATGGGCTTGTTCCGCCGGTACGGTCGCGTCACGGACCAGCAGCATCGTGGCTTCCTCGATTTTCTGGGTAGCAAGGGCTGGTGGCAGACGATCTGCGAAGTGCATCCCGACGTCGGCGCCGAGGCTTGGATGGATATTCTTCGGGCCTACGGCGAGGGGCAGCAGACCGACACGCTCTTCGAGCTGTGGATGGACAGCTTTCCGAGGCTGTATCGGATCGCCCGATGGCTCGACACCTACGTTCATCTGTTTCAGACGCTGGATCGCCGCGACTCGAAGCTGGCCAAATTTCTGCTGTCGCCAGCGTCGGACCCCAGCCTCAGTGGCTCAGGTATCGAGGCGCCCACCTTGAGCGGCATGCTTCGGCTGGGTCAGCACCTGGTCATTCGTGAGTTGCTTCGTCTCGAGATCCTGTCCTCCGATGTTGCGCGCGAGCTTGCCTTTGCTCCAAGAAGTGCGGTGCTCGAGCTGATGGCTCGACTTGGGCACACCGATCTCAGGTCCAGCAGCGACATCTACCGTGTCCTGATATCAGAGCTGGGCGAGGAGGCGGCATGTTTCTCGGGGGCGTATGACATTCCGCTTCAACTCATAGCGACCAACGAGGCGGCGCGCCGCGAAGCTGAGCGATGGGCAGAGCACGGATCGTTCATGGAGTCCGACGAAACCGCAGAGCAGGAGGAGCAACTGTGACGACCAACGGCAAGACCTATCAGCCGAACGCCTTGGTGCTTCACGCACGGCATGGACAAGGCACCGTGCTGCTCACGGATGGAGACACGACCGTCGTACGATTTGCTCACGGCATCGAGCAGGTCTTCACGAAAGAGTTGACGCCGGTCGCCTCAGTATCCGAAGCGCTGACAAAAGGGCAGCTGGCGCCTTCGCTTGAAGTGGCTGCGCGAGTCCAGGCCGAGGTGATCACATCAGTCAATGCGGCTTGGGGCGTGTTCACGAGGTCGCGTATTTCGCTGCTTCCACATCAGCTTTGGGTTTGCCACCGTGCACTACGTTCCTGGCCGATGCGTCTGCTCATCGCTGACGACGTCGGCATGGGAAAGACGATCGAAGCCGGTCTGCTGCTCTGGCCCTTGCTTGCCAGCAGGAAGGTCCAGCGGGTGTTGATCTTTTGCCCGGCCAAGCTGGTCGGGCAGTGGCAGATGCGACTGAAACGGATGTTCGACATCCGGGCGGCGACGTATCACACGGATCTGGACACAGATCGAACCGACTTCTGGGGCATTCACCAGATCGTCGTCGCGTCATTGCCGACCCTGCGCGCGGACCGCAACGGCCGGCACGATCGCCTGCTTGATGCGCCTGTCTGGGACATGGTGGTCATCGACGAGGCCCATCACCTCAACGCTGACGAGGAGACCGGAAAGACACTCGGCTTCGAGCTGGTTGAAAAGCTGAACAGGGCTGGCAAGGTGACCTCCTGCGTGCTTTTCACGGGCACGCCGCATCGAGGGAAGAACTTTGGGTTCTGGTCGCTGATGAGTCTGCTCGATGCCGACGTCTTCGGCCCCAAGAAGAACGAAGGCGGCATGCTCCAGGCCCTTCCGAGATTCCTGATCCGGAACGCCAAACAGAAGGCAACTGACATGAAGGGTCAGCGGCTGTTCAAGCCAGTGGTCCAGCACCCCGAGACATTCACCTACTCGCCACCAGAAGAGACCTTCTATGAGCTGATGTCCGAGTTCATCCTGGCGGGCAAGGCATACGCGACGTCCCTCAGTCGAACTGAGGGAGGGCAAGTGATGCTTGTGCTCATTGCGCTTCAGAAGCTCGCTTCGAGTTCCATTGCGGCGGTTGTCGCCGCGCTGCAGACGCGGATCAAACGTCTCGGGGCGGAGGCCGCAAAGTCCAAGTCGGAGCTTGCAGCCATTGATGAAGGTGAGGGGGACGAGGCCCAACAGGCCTTGCAGCGCTGGCTGCGGGATGAGAAGCAGGCTCGACTTCGCCTGATGGAAGATGAGGGTCGATACCTTTCAGACCTCATTGCCGCAGCGGATCGGGTGACTTCAGAGACTCGCATCGTCCGAATCATCGAGGTCATCAAGCAACGGTTTGGCAATGAGCCCGTGTTGCTCTTCACCGAGTACAAGCGGACCCAGGCGCTTGTCATCAGTGCCTTGATGGCGGAGTTTGGCCAGGGCGCGGTGGGATTCATGAATGGGGACGACCGCCTGGAAGGCATCAGGCTGCCAGACGGCCGCCTGACCCAGTTGGCGGGACGCCGTGAAGACATGTGCGATGCCTTCAATGCCGGTCGCATTCGATTCCTGGTGTCGACGGAGGCTGGCGGCGAGGGCATCGACTTGCAGGAGCGGTGTAGTGCATTGATCCACGTCGACTTGCCCTGGAACCCCATGCGGCTGCACCAACGTGTCGGCCGACTCAACCGCTATGGGCAGCAGCGCCCAGTCGAAGTGGTGTCCCTCAGGAACCCGGACACGGTCGAAGCCATGATCTGGCAGAAGCTCGAGCAAAAGCTCAATAGCATCATGCGTGCGCTCGGGTCTGCGATGGACGAGCCTGAGGATCTGATGCAACTCGTCTTGGGCATGAGTGGCGAGGGCCTGTTCGACGACCTCTTCTCCGGTGCGATCAGCGTTAAGCGTGAGAAGCTGGACGCGTGGTTTGACAACACCACTGGAACGCTTGGTGGAGAGTCGGCAATACAGACGGTTCGCGACCTCATAGGCCATGCGGAGAGCTTCGACCTATCGGATCTGAAGGACGTCCCGCCAGTTGATCTGCCAGACCTCATGCCGTTCTTCCAGAACGTTCTGACCCTGAACCGCCGCCGACCGAAGGTGGAAGGCGCCGCACTGTCCTTCAGAACTCCCGAGGACTGGCTCACCAGCCACGCCATTCGCAAGTCCTACGACAACCTGGTCTTCGATCGGAAGGCGCCGAGTCAGGCGGACTTGATGGGCATAGGGCATCCGCTGCTTGAGAAGGCACTGCATCAGGCGGAGCGTCTCGCTGGAACGGTTTGCGCCGTCGATGGCCTTGACGATCCGATGATGGTGGTCGACGTGTCGAGCAGAGTGACCGATGTGGCGACACAGTCGCGGCGAGCAATCGTCGGGATCACCGGCGCCGTAGGCAGCTTCAGGCTGCTTCGCGACTGGGAGGTGCTTCGTTCTCTGAACCGCTGCAACCTCAAATCAGAGTCTCCGGATGGAGCGTTTGACATTGAAGCCCTCACGAGTTGGCGACGCTCGGCGATGTCTGCGCTCAACGACTTGTTGGATACCGTGGACCTTCAGTTCGGATCCAGGGTCGTGAAAGAGTCTGCCTTGGTCTGGCCCACTGCTAAATGAAGCGCCCTCGGGTTTAGATGCCAGGTTTGCAGGCATCCTCCTATGCTCACACGCTCTTCGAACTACTTCGACCACCTGTTTAGCCGCTCAATCGGTCACGGTGCCCCGCCTGCGGTCGCGGTCGAGCGAGTCGCGGACGCCTACCTGGACGGGAAGCCGTTGCCGGTCGGCAAGAAAAAGCTCACGAAGAAGGATCGCGACAACCACTTCTGGTCCAGCAGTGTGGTGAAAGAGTGCCCGCCAGACTCGTGGAACTCGGAGGCCATGATGCTCGCCTTGGCGCGATACCTCGGCCAAGAGCCTGTCGCTGCTGAAGGATTGGTGACTCGCGTGGCGCGCGAAGCGCCTGACGCGTTGATTCGCGCGGTCAGGTACTCCGCGCTCGTCCTGAAATCACACTCTCTGCGACGAGCTGAACTGGACCAAGCCGCGTCCGAAAGCGAGGCCGTGGCCGAGCTGTGCCGCGTGCTCGACCTGTTTGCGCTGGCGCATCGAGATCGGGTCGCGGCCCTGGAGACGCAGAAGGCGAGGCTGGCGGAGCTATCGGTCTTCGATCTCTTGATCTACGCGAGCCTCTACGCGTTCGAAGTTCTGGTTCCAAGGGACTTCAAGGCAAAGTCACCCATACCCCCCGCAGGCGCTGATCTCCATCTCGCCTGGGATGCTCTCGGCGATCTGCTCGCGTGGAAACTCGCAGGCGCCGACATCGTGGCTCTGAAGCTGACTGACGACAGCATTGGGAGGTCGGTCGCACTGCATCTTCGCCCGATCTTGTTCGAATCTGGTATGGCGAGCTCCAGCCAGGCCGACAGGAATCTGCGCACCTTTCACGCGCTGATGGACGCGCAGATCGAGTTGAACGAGTTCATCTCCAGGTCGGCCGAAGCGTTCTGCTACGACGACGGCATTCGGTTCGAGCGGCGGGGCGATCGGCTCGAGATCGCGGAGGTGGATCCGGCAGCGCGGGTTGTGTGGCACAACGACGGGCGGAAGCTTGAACGCCTGCATGGCTACTGGTTCCATCGTGCGATCGAAGCGTTCGTCGAATACGTTGCGTCCGATCCGGGCAGGTGGGAGATCGGTCGCCCGGAGAATGCGGACGCCAATCGTTTGGCCTGGTTGCGAGCGCTGCAAGCGCAGCTTCGCTTGCGCGAGGCATATGGTGTCGCCGACGAGGTGACTTCGGAGTCCGGAGACACCGTCGATCTCTTCCGGGCGCTGTTGTCGCTGGATTTGATGTCGGCCTTCTTCCAGCGGGACTTCCTGGCAGCATTTGCGGATCGCCTTGATGGATCGGGGGACTGGATCGCAGCGCTGCAGCGTCTGACCATGGACGGCCTACGCGAAGGGCTGCAGAACCGGCTGCCGCTCACCTGGTCGGATCGGGACTCGAAGGTGTCCAACATCACTGGGTGGACCGTCACGTCAGCTGAGCCCAGAGGCAACGCCCGAATGGCATCCGCGATCCTGGACTTCTGGACCTACGACATGGTCGCGATGGCAGAACGCCTCCAGCGCAATGAACCTGGTCTGCAGCCCCATCCGTTTGAGCGACCGGTTCTCAAGTTCGGAGCGACGCTGGTTCAGTTGCCATGGATCGTCGGACTGCAGAACAACAGCTCAGCTGCGATCAACAATCTAAGGCGACTCGGTGCCCGACGCGGGCAAGCTCGGGACGAGGCGCGAAGGATTGAGGCTGGCCTGGCACAGCTTTTCGAGACGCGTGGATTCAAGACGCTGCTCAACTGGAAGCCACCGCGCGACGTGGACGATCCCGGCGAGGTGGACCTGATCGCCAGCCTCGGCCAACATCTGTTCGTCATCGAGGTGAAGTCGACGTTCTTGCGACGATCTCAGCGGGAGGCATGGCTGCACTCCACCAGCACGCTTCGGAAGGCAGGCCTTCAGGTTCGCCGCAAGGTCGAAGCGGTGTTGCGGTCAATCGCCTCGGATCCCGAGCTTTGCGCCTTGCTCGACCTGAACAATGATCGGGTCCCAACTCGCCATCGCGGTTGGATCGCCGACACATCGATCGAATGCGACCACCAGCGCTTCGCTGGCTTTCTGAAGATCTCAGTCGAGGAGCTGTTGATCGCACTTCGGGATGATCGTCACCTCCTGAACGACCCCGAAGGTCTGCTCGCCGGGAACTACCGAGCGGACCAGTCCATTGAAGCCGATACGAGCCGCTCTGCCTGGACTTTGTATCCTGACGGGTTCAGCGCAGAGCGCTTCATTGAGGTGATCGAGACGGAGGCAGTTTGGAGCCTACCCGTTCGAACGCAGCATCGGCCCAGTCCGTCGGCATCGTGACGGTAAAAGAACGAGTGAAAAAGTGAAGTGAGACAATGACTTAGGGCACTTGATGGTGATGCCGATTCCGACGTTGCCTGGACCGGTTTGGGCGCACATCGATAATGTGGAGAAGCGTCTTTGGAGTCGATAGACCCCGATAGATGTCGAAAGGTCACTTTTCGTCGAATCGCCCGGAAACCCGCGCCAATGCTGGTGCCTGACACTTTGACGGTAAAAATGACGGTAAAAGTCGACCACGCTACTTGGAACCACTTTGAAATCAACAGCTTAGATGGCTCGTTGATGATCGAGTGGGAGTGAAATAGCGATCTTCTCGGATCGCTCCAGAAGGGGTGGATTCAAAAAATCGAGAATATGCCAGCGTGCAGGCAGATACGTGATCCGGGAACGTTCGAATACGGCATCGGCCTGTCGCTGCGTGAGGCCCGTAACAGCTACCGGTCCAACGGAAGGCTGAGCGTTTCCTTGACTTCTTCCATTACCACCACGCTGCGCGACTCTGCTGTAACGGGTAGCTTCTTCAGAATGTTTCCTAGCAAGTGCCGGTATTCGCCCATGCCGCGCAGCCTGAACTTGACCAGATAGTCGTAGTCGCCGGAAACCAGGTGGGCTTCCATCACTTCAGGCATCTGCGACAGTTCCTTCTTCACCTTGTCGAAAACGTCCCCGGACTTCGCGGACAGTTTGATTTCCACGAACACAAGCAGCGTCCGGCCCAGCGCCTCCGATGACAGGCGTGCGTGGTAGCCCTCGATGACGCCCTCGCGCTCCATCCTTCGCACCCGCTCGGTACAGGGCGATGCCGACAGGCCCACCTTCTCTGCCAGTTCTGTCATAGAAATGCGTCCCTGGCGCTGCAGGGCATCCAGGATGGCCAGGTCAATTCTGTCGGCTTG
Organism: Acidovorax sp. T1; assembly: GCF_002176815.1. Classification (NCBI taxonomy): domain Bacteria; kingdom Pseudomonadati; phylum Pseudomonadota; class Betaproteobacteria; order Burkholderiales; family Comamonadaceae; genus Acidovorax; species Acidovorax sp. T1. The sequence continues at coordinate 1,681,689 of NZ_CP021648.1, forward strand.
GAACATTTTTCTGTCGAACCCCGTGGTGCACTTAAAAAACAGTGGATTGCCTTGGCAATCAAAATAAAAACAGTGAAATCAACTGCACATGCTTTTCTAGACTTGATGACTTCACCGTCACCCATCGAGTATTCCATGAAAGTCATTGTTGCAGGCAGCGGCGTTGTCGGAACCGCAACCGCGTACTACCTCGCCAAGTCCGGCGCGCAGGTCACCGTCATCGACCGCCAGCCCGGCCCCGCGCTGGAAACCAGCTTTGCCAATGCTGGCCAGGTATCTCCAGGCTACTCGACGCCCTGGGCCGCGCCTGGCATTCCGCTGAAAGCCATTAAGTGGATGTTCCAAAAGCATGCGCCACTGGCGGTGCGCGCCGATGGCCCTGATGGCCACCCAAATTCCCCCGTCTATGGCCACCTCAAACTCCCCCACCTGAACTGATCGGGGATAGGGGTTTAACGCCGGCGTCGTCGGCACCTGTTGGCAGGACATTGATCCAGTCTTCCCCGAGGGAAGGCCAAGGAGTGAATGTCTTGAAGTCCAACCAACGCGCCACCATAGAGACACTGCTGGAGCGCAACACATCGCAACGCGAGATCGCCCGCATCACGGGCATCGACCGCAAGACGGTCAGGAGCTACCACCAGCGCTGGCTGGAGCAACTGCAGTCAAATTCCCCCGGGGTGGCCACCGGCTCGGCAGGTCAAATTCCCCCACCCTGGCCACCGGCTCCTGGGCCGGTGGCCACCTCCCTGTGCGAACCCTGGCGCGAGTTCATCGAAGCCCAGCTGCGGCTGAAGCGAAACGCCACGGCCATCTACCAGGACCTGGTCGACCAGCACGGCTTTGATGGCCAGTACAACTCGGTCAAACGCTTCTGTGCAAAGTTGCGGCACAAGGAGCCCGAGCAGTTCGATCGCCTGTCCTTCCTGCCCGGCGAGGAGATGCAGGTGGACTACGGCGAGGGCGCGCCCACCCGCGTGCCCGGCAGCGACCGGTACCGCAAGCCCCGCCTGTTCGTGGCCACCTTGCGGTATTCCCGTGCCAGTTTCCGGTGCGTGGTCTGGAAGTCCAGCCAGCAGATCTGGGCCGAGCTGCACGAGCGGGCCCTGCGGTACTTCGGGGGCTGCCCCCAGTACGTGGTGCTGGACAATCTGAAGGAAGGCGTCCTCAAGCCCGACCTGTACGAGCCCGATCTCAACCCGGTGTACGCCGCCGCCCTGGCGCACTACGGCGTGGTGGCCGACCCGGCGCGGGTGCGAGACCCCAACCGCAAGGGCACGGTGGAGCATGCCATCGGCCATACCCAGGCCACGGCCTTGAAGGGCCGGCGCTTTGAGTCCATCGAGGCCCAGAACGAGTTCCTGGCGCACTGGGAGAAGAGCTGGGCATCCAAGCGCATCCACGGCACCGAGCGACGCCAGGTGCAGGCCATGTTCGAGGAAGAGCGCAGCCACCTCAAACCCCTGCCAGTGCTGGGAATGCAGTATTTCGACGAGGCGGTGCGCACCGTCTGCGACGACAGCTGTGTGCGGGTGGATCACAGCAGCTACGCCGCTCGCCCGGCGAACATCGGCTCCAAGGTGTTGGTGCGCATCTACGCCCAGCGCATCGAGATTCGTGACATGCACACCCGTGCCTTGCTGCGCACCCACGCCAAGGCCGAGCGTCCCGGCACGGTGATTCTGCCCATGGAGGAGCGGGTGTTCAATCCGTCTCGCGAGACCCGCCTGATCCTGCGTCAGGCCGGCGAGATTGGTGAGCACGCCAGCCGGCTGTGTGAGCTGCTCTTTGCCATCGAGGGTCGTGTCGGGCAGCGCAAGCTCTGGGGCATTGTGGGACTCATGCGCCGTTACCCGGCGCACTGCATCAATGCCGCCTGCGCCCAGGCCCTGGAGCAAGGGGTCTACAGCTACAAGCGCGTGCTGGCGCTGACCGAAGCCCTCTTTGCCCAGGCGATGGCGGCCATCGAGGCTACCTGCGGCGAAGCACCCGCCGCCGGTGCCCACGCGCTGACGCAGCAGCATGAGCTCATCCGAGACGCTGAGGAGTACAGCGATCTCTTCGCGCTCGCCGCCGCCACGGCAAACACCACCACCACCACCACCACCACCACCAACAACACCACCAACGCACCGGGAGTTCAGCCATGAACATGATCGAGATCGAACGCGCGCTGCGCGAGCTGCGCCTGTCCGGCATCGCCGAGACCCTGTCCACCCGCGTGATGCAGGCCCAGGCCGCCCAGCAGCCTTTCCTGGAGACCTTCGCCGCCATGCTGCAAGACGAGCTGGACCGCCGGCGCTCTCGCCTGACCGAGCGCCGCTTCAAGCGCTCGGGTCTGGATGAGCGCCCCTCGCTGGCTGACTTCGACTGGCGTTTCAACCCGAAGCTGCCGCGCAGCGCCTGCTTCGAGTTGCACACCCTGAAGTTCATCGGCGAGGGGGCCAACGCGCTGATCATCGGCAAGCCGGGCACCGGCAAGAGCCATGTGGCCAAGGCCGTGGCCTACCAGGCCACGCTGCAGGGCTATGACGTGCGTTACCTGGAAGCCGACACCGAGTTCGCCCGTTACGCGCTGGCCACTACGGCAGAGCGCACCGAGCTGCTCAAGGACTGGGTCGCGCCGGACCTGCTCGTCCTCGATGACCTGTTCCTGGCCAGACGCATCAGCGAGCATGCCGCTGAAGTCCTACAGGCCATCGTGCACCAGCGCTACAAGCTGCGCCGCGCTGTTCTCATCACGTCCAACCGCGTGGTGCAGGACTGGGGCAAATACCTCGGCGACGCCACCATGGCCAGCACCATCCTGGATCGCCTCATGCACCGCTGCGCGATGCTGGAGTTCGAGGGCAAGAGCTACCGCCTCAAGGAGGCCGCTGCACGCATCGCCATCACACCCGAGTCGTCATAATCCGACCGTCCTGCCTGGGGGAATTTGGGGTGGCCAAGGGTGGGGGAATTTGACCTGGCCATCGGGGCCGATGGCAGCCTTTGGCAACTGCAGTGGATCGCCCAGATGCTGCGCAACTGCACGCAGGCGCGCTACGCGGTGAACAAGGAACGCATGATGCGCATCGCCGAATACAGCCGCGACTGCCTGCGCACGCTGCGTGCCGACACCGGCATTCAATACGAGCAGCGCACCGGCGGCACACTGCAACTCTTTCGCAGCCAGGCGCAGATGGATGCAGTGCAGCGCGACATCGAGGTGCTGAAAGAGTGCGGGGTCGCATACCAGCTTCTCGACCGCGATGCACTCGCGCTGGCCGAACCTGCGCTGGCCTATGCCAAGGACCGCCTCACCGGCGGCCTCCGGCTTCCCGGCGACGAGACGGGCGATTGCCAGCTGTTCACGACAGAACTCGCCCGCATGGCCCAAGACCTGGGGGTGCGGTTCATTTACGGAACGGATATCGAAGGGGTCGAAGCGCAAGCCGACCGCATCCAGGGCATTCGCGCCAACGGCGAACTGTTCACGGCGGACGCCTACGTGATGGCGCTGGGCAGCTTCTCGCGTGCCATGCTCCGCCCCTTGGATCTGCAGCTTCCCATCTACCCCGTCAAGGGCTATTCGTTGACCATTCCTTTGCTGGATGCAGATCGCGCCCCACAATCGACCGTGCTGGACGAGACGTACAAAATCGCCATCACCCGTTTCGATGACCGCATCCGCGTCGGCGGCATGGCCGAACTCGGTGGCTTTGACATGCGCCTGAATCCGCAGCGTCGTGCGACGCTGGAGATGGTCGTCAACGACCTGTTCCCGGGCGGCGATGTACCGCGCGCCACGTTCTGGACGGGCCTGCGCCCCATGACGCCCGACGGCACGCCGATTGTGGGAGCCACGCGCTATTCCAACCTGTTCCTGAATACCGGTCACGGCACGCTGGGTTGGACCATGGCCTGCGGCTCCGGGCGCATCGTGGCCGATCTGGTGACGGGTCAGCGCCCAGAAATCAACACCGAAGGGCTGGGCCTGGACCGGTACACCACCGCGGCGGCCCGTCGCGCCCCACCGGCACACACGGCCGTGGCGGCATGAACCGGCCCAGCCTGGCGCGCATCGACCTTCAAGCCCTGCGCCACAACTACCGCACCGCCCGGGAGCTGCATGGCGAAAAAGTCCTCGCGGTCCTCAAAGCCAACGCCTACGGCCATGGCGCCGTGCGCTGCGCTGCGGCACTGGCGGACATCGCGGACGGGTTTGCCGTCGCATTCCTGTCAGAAGCGCTGGAGCTTCGCGAGGCGGGCATCACCGCACCGATACTTGTGCTCGAAGGGGCGTTCGACGCGGCTGAACTGCATGCGGCCGCATCGCACGCGCTGTGGATCGTCGTTCACCAGGAAGCGCAGCTGCAATGGATCGAGCAGATGTCGAACGATGCGGGCGCACTCAACGTGTGGCTCAAGATGGATTCGGGCATGGGCCGCGCAGGCTTCGCGCCTGCCGCCATGGCCGGCAGCTACGCGCGGCTGCAGGCGTGCAGTGCCGTTGGGAGCATCGTGCTCATGAGCCATTTCGCGCGGGCCGACGAGTTGGACGTGCCGATCACCGCGCAGCAGATCGCGACGTTCAATGCGGCCTGCAGCGGCCTGGACGCCCCTCGGAGCCTGGCGAATTCTGCCGGCATCCTGGGCTGGTCAGGCGCCCGCCAGCACTACGGCCGGTCCGGCATCATGCTGTATGGTGCCGATCCGCTGGCCGCGCACCATCCAAAGAGCGGCCTGCAACCCGTCATGGCGTTGCAGAGCCGGGTCTTTGCCGAACGCTGGCTGGAGCCGGGCGCACCGCTGGGTTATGGCGGCGGGTTTGTCGCGGAGCGCCGCACCCGGGTGGGCCTGGTGGCCATCGGGTACGCTGATGGCTACCCGCGCACGGCACCCACCGGCACTGCAGTGGCTGTAGATGGTCAAATCGCACGCCTGATCGGGCGCGTTTCCATGGATATGCTGACCGTCGATCTCACGGATCTGCCGGAGGCCGGCATCGGCAGCGAAGTAGAGCTGTGGGGCGCGACCGTGGATGTGAACCAGGTGGCAGCCAGCGCCGGAACCATCGCCTATGAGCTGCTGTGCAACGTCAAGCGCGTCCCGCGGGTCTATGCAGGCGCTGCCTCACCGGCCGCCGCAAACAGTTAACTTCATCACAATAGGAGTCCATCAAATGAGTAACGTACAACGCTTTCATGTGGGAAAACGCCTGTCCGAGACAGCCGTGCACAACGGCACCGTCTACCTGGCGGGACAAGTCGCCGACGACGCGAGCAAGGACATCGCCGGCCAGACCGAAGAAGTGCTGGCCATGGTCGATCGCCTGCTGATCGAGGCTGGCAGCAGCAAGTCACAGATTCTGATGGCCACCATCTACCTGGCGGACCTGGCCGATTTCGATGGGATGAACGCCGTCTGGGATGCATGGGTGGATCAGTCCAATGCCCCGCCCCGCGCCACGGTACAAGCCCTGCTTGCGCGCCCGGATTGGCGCATCGAGGTGGTCGTCACCGCAGCAGTCCTTTGAGCTGCCCTGCGCTCGTCACGCAACCGAGCAGGTTGCGGGATTAAAAAAAGAGGCCGCGAATGCGGCCTCTTTGGTTGGAGCGGGTGGCGGTTGCTCAGATCGCTGCCGTGACGATGATCTCGACCAGCAGATCGGGAGTCGCCAGTCGGCTTTCACCGGTCGCGCGCGTGGGCAGCGCGTCCTTGGGTGCCCATTCGGCCCACGCTTCGTTCATCAAGGCAAAGTCGCGATCAATGTCCTTGAGCCAGATTTGAACCGTCAGCATGCGCGTCTTGTCGATGTTGACGCTGGCAAGGTAGCCGTCGATCTTGGCGAGGATGTCGAGGGTCTGGGCCTTGGCATCGCCGCTGGTGTTGCTGGCCGTCACGCCCGCGATGTAGGCCACGCCGTTGTGTACCACGACGCGCGAGAGGCGCGCGTTCGAGTCGTAGCGTTTGATTTCTGACATGGGGAAAATCCTTCCTTGAGGGTTAAAAAAATGGACTCTTATTCGAGGGCGGCGAGCTCGCCCAAAGAGATCGGTTTGATGGGGGGCGAATGCGGTAGTAGCCCACCTCTTGCGGCGACACCCCGCGCGCGTCCGCCATGACTTCGGTGACCGTCAGACCGCATTGCCGTCCCTGGCATGGACCCATGCCACATCGACCGAACGCCTTGGCCTGGTTCGGCCCCTGGCAACCCAGCCCGACAAAGTTGCGGATGGCCCCCGCGCTGACTTCCTCGCACCGGCAAACGATCACATGGTCCGCAGGAACACGGTTGCTTTTCTTGGGCCGGTAAAGCGCGTCAAGAAACGGGCGAATCTGCAAGTTGCGCTGGAGCTCGTCGCGCTGGGGCGCCGCAAGCCGATCCCGCTGCGCCAGTGGCAGCTTGCCCATGGTGTGCAGCGCCCCCAGGGCCGCCAGTTCGCCCTGCAATGCCGCGGCGACTGCCCCGCCAATGCGCGCGCCGTCGCCCGCAATGGAAACCCCGGGAACACTCAGTGCGCCCCATTCGTCGACATCCGGCTGCCAGCACAGCTGCACATCATCCCAATGGTGCTGGGCGCGCAAGGACCAGGTGAACTGCGTGTTCGGCACGACGCCCTGGTGCAGCAACAGGGTTGACGTGTCGATGCGGTGGGCCTTGCCGCCAGCGTTGAAGGTCAAGGCCTCCACGCCATCCACGCCTTGCACCGCCAGGTCGCAAGCGCCGGTATGGAACGGTACGCCTGCACGCTTGAGCTCGCGCATGAGTGCCAGGCCCTTGCGCAGGTAGCGCCAGCCCCTGAGCGCCCCCCCGAGGTGGACGGCCGCACGGCGGTAGTCTTCAAATGCCGTGGTGTCGACCAGCGCACGGATAGGCACGCCAGCCCGCACATACTGCCAACCGAGCAAGTACAGCAGCGGCCCGCATCCGGCGAGAACGACCGGCTCCGCCGGAACGACGCCCGCGGTCTTCAAGAGGATCTGGGCAGCACCTGCCGTCATGGCGCCAGGCAGCGTCCAGCCGGGGATGGGGAAGGGGCGCTCCATCGCGCCGGTACACAGGATGACGTGCTCGGCCGACACCATCGCCGCCTTGCCTTGGCGGATGTAGTGGACTTCCCCACCCGGCGTCACCTGCCAGACGGCGGCATCATTCAGATGCAACGCGCTGCTGGCCTGGAAACTGGCGGCAATCCCCAGCCCGGCCGCGTAGTCCGGCCCCAGCAGATTGCGGCGGCGATCGGACACCTGGCTCACCGCGCGGTATATCTGCCCGCCCACCGCCGGCTGCTCGTCGAGCAAGACAACGCGGGCTCCATGGCGTGCGGCCGTCGTGGCCGCCGACATGCCTGCGGGCCCGGCACCGATCACCGCGACATCAAAGCGTTCAGTGGGCATGCGACACCTCCTGGTGCGTGACGCCGAGGGAACGGGCACCCTTCTGCGTGCGAACGCTCATGCCTTCTTGCACGACCACCATGCAGCTTTGGCGGTTGGGCTGCCCGTCGATGTCGACGAGGCAATCGAAGCACGCGCCCATCATGCAATAGGGGGCACGCGGCGCACCGCTGACGGGCGTGCTGCGAAACGTCGAGACACCGCTGGCCAGCAGCGCTGCCGCCACGGTGGTGCCCAACGGGGCTGTGCATGTGCGACCGTCGAAGCTGAAGGTCACTGGTGCGCCTTCATCGGGGTTCGCAAGAGAGCGGAAGTGCGAATTAGTGGCCATGGGTGAATTCCTTTTCGGGGTCGAGGAAGCGGTCTCCTGAGAACGCGTCAACGCCTTCAGGGGCCTCATTGCCGACGAGCCAGGGAGCGATGCTGAAGACGTGATTCGCCGCCAGCGTGACCCCGCTGTGGCAGGTCACGACGAAGGCGCCCGGTTGGTCGGTGGATTCTTGGTAGATGGGGAAACCATCAGGGGACAGAACACGCAGTGCGCCCCACGCACGCACCAGCCGCAACCCCGCCAGTGCCGGGAAGGAGCGCACGCCCCGGCGCGCAATCGATGCCAGAACGTCAGCCGTGGTGCCGTCATTGAGGCCGACATCCTCCATGGAGTCGCCCAGCTGGACCGTGCCCTCATCGGTTTGGCGTATGAATGTGGTCAGCTGATCGAGGAATTTTTCCGTGCGCTCGCTCACCAGCACCTGGCCCCGGTTGGGCACGACCGGCGCGTGCAGGCCGACCAGCGGCGCCAGCGCACGGTTGCCCAGCCCGGCGGCGAACACGACGCGCGCAGCGTGGAATCGCTCGCCTGCGGCCAGCACCTCAAAACCGCCACCCGGCAGTTTGTGCACGCGCTCCGTCCGGTGCCCCGTCTTGAGCGCCACGCCGCGCTTGATGCAGGCGGTGTGCAGGGCCCGCAACAACTTCAGCGGGTTGACGTGTCCATCCATCGGCGTGTAGCTCGCCCCGGCGACCTCGGGGCCGATCAGCGGCAGACGCTCTTTCAGCGCCGCGTGCCGGAGCATCTCGAACGGGTAGTTGCCGCCCAGATCGTCCTGGATCGACTGCATCCGCTGGCGCCGTGCTTCCATCTCTTCGTCGGAGAAGCAAAGATGGAATCCACCGCGCTGGCGCAGGCTCACATCGACGCCCGTCTCGCTGAGCAGCTCTTCGGCCAGCTTGGGCCACTGCGCGGCGGACTGGCAGGTCCACTGCGCGTAGGGCGCCATGCCGAACCCTTTGCCCTGTACCCAGACCAGGCCAAAGTTACCCCGGGAAGCCCGGAATGCCGTGTCGCCTTCATCCAGGATCAGAACGCGCGACCCCAGGCGGGCGGCCCCATAGGCCACGGACGCACCCACGAGCCCGCCACCCACCACAATCAGATCATTGGTTTTCATGGTGTTCTCGCAGGAGTCAACCCTTGCCGATCAGCACACGGTCCAGGCCCACGATCCTGTCGAGCAAGAGCATCAGAACGAACGTGCCGACAATGAGTACGGTCGACACAGACGCCACGAGCGGGTCGATGGTCTGGGCGATCTGGTTGTACATGGCGACGGGCAGCGTGGTGGTGCCCGGCGTGGCGACGAAGATGGTCATCGTCAGCTCATCGAAGCTCTGGATGAAGGCGAGCATCCAGCCCCCCACGACACCCGGCAGGATCATGGGAAGCACGATGCGGCGGAACGCCGTGAAGCGGCTGGCCCCCAACGACAGTGCGGCGCGCTCCGCGTCTTGCTCCAGGCCGGTCGCCGATGCCAGCACCAGGCGCAGTGCGTAAGGCATCACCACGACGACGTGGGTGAGGCACAGCCAGAAGAACGAGCCCGTCACGCCCACCGTTCCGAAGAAGCGCAAGAAGGCGACACCAAGCACTACGTGCGGAATCATCAGTGGCGACATGAAGAACGCCGTCAGGGCGCCACGGCCGGTAAAGCGATAGCGCACCAGCGCCAGCGCTGCAGGCACAGACAACAGCACGGCCACCGTCGCGCTGGTGAGCCCGAGCCACAGGGACAGCCAGAACGCATTGACGATCTCGTTGGCGCCACCGATGGCACGGAACCACCGCAGCGACAGCCCATCCGTGGGCAGGGAGATATAGCCCTTGCTGGTGAACGAGACGAGCACCACGACCAGCAGCGGCGCAACGATGAACGCAATGAACAGCGTGTGATAAAGAAGGGAGAGAAAGCCGTTTTTACGCATGGGGTTCCCCAGCCTTAAAGATCAAAGACTTGGCGGTAGCGCCGCTCAAGCCAACGGTTGAACGCGACGATGACCAGGATGTTGGCGATCAGCAGCAGCACGGCGATCGCCGCGCCAAGCGGCCAGTTCAACGTGCTCAGGAATTCGTCATAGGCGGCGGTGGCCACGACCTTCAGGCGCCGGCCGCCGATGATCGATGGCGTTGCAAAGGCCGATGCCGCAAGCGCGAAGACGATGATTCCACCCGACAGGATCCCGGGCACGATCTGGGGCAGGATCACCCGGCGGAACACCGTGAACGGCGATGCGCCGAACGAAAGGCCCGCGTTCTCCACCTGCGGATCGAGCTTCTGCAGTGACGCCCACACGGAGATCACCATGAATGGCATCAGCACATGGGTGAGTGCGATCACCACACCGGTCATGGAGAACAGCATGCGCACCGGCGAATCAATCACGCCCAGTGCCGTGAGCGCTTCGTTGATCAGGCCGTTGTTCCCCATGAAGATGGCCCAGCCCAACGTGCGCACCACGACCGACACCAGCAGCGGCCCGAGGATCACGATGAGGAAGATGCCGCGCCATGGCGCTTTCATGCGGGACAGGATGATGGTTTCAGGCACCCCGAAGAGCGCCGACAGCAGCGTCACTGCCAATGCCAGCCCTGCGGTGCGCAGGAAAATCTCGTGGTAGTAACCGTCTCCCAGTACCTCGGCGTAGTTGGCGAGCGTCATCTGCGGCAGGATGCCGCGCGTTCCGTCAAACGCGTTGAAGGAAAGGACCGCGGTGAGCGCCAGCGGGATGACCAGCAGGCCCAGCAGCAGGAGCAGCGCAGGCGCACTCAGGAGCCAGGGCGCACCAGCGCCGCGTTTCGGGCCAGAACCTGGCGGCGTCAGGGGTGCACGGACTGTCATTGCGTCAGCCATGGGCTGCCTCCGTATCCAGAATGCGCAGGTCGCTTTGCAACCAGCTCACCCCCACCGCTGCGCCGACGGCCGGCGGTGCCGCGCCGATATTGATGTGGCTCACACTCAAGGGGCCGATTTCGCTATCGAGCTCAAGCAACCAGTGGTTGCCCAGGAACAGGCGTGTGCGCACCGTTGCGGGCACACCTTGCCCGGCCTCGGCCAGCGTCACTTTTTCGGGTCGCAAGTACACGTTGACGTCCTTGCCGATCTGGCGCGCGTCGCTCGGCACCTCCATCAGCGTCTGTCCCACGCGCACGCCCCAGAACCGGTCGTTGCTCGACTCCACCGTGCCGCCGAAGACATTCGTTTTGCCAAGGAACGTCGATGCGAATGAGCAATTGGGCTGCTCGTACGCCTCATACGGCGTGGCCAGCTGGACAATCCGCCCACCGTGCATCAGTGCGATGCGGTCGCTCATCGTCATGGCTTCCACCTGGTCGTGTGTGACCAGGATCGTCGTGATGCCCAGGTGCTGCTGAATGGACCGCAGCTCCACATGCATGTTCTCGCGCAGCTTGGCATCCAGGTTGGACATGGGCTCGTCCAGCAGCAGCACCTCAGGCCGCACGGCCAGTGCACGCGCAATGGCCACCCGTTGGCGCTGGCCACCCGAAAGCTCTTTCGGGAACCGTTTGCCCAGGCCCGGCAGGCGAACCAGATCGAGCGCCTCGTCCACCCGCCGCAGCCTTTCGGCACGCTGAACACCACGCATCTCCAGCCCAAAGCCGATGTTCTCAGCCACCGTCATGTGGGGAAACAGCGCGTAGCTCTGAAACACGACGCCCATTCCGCGCTTTTCAGGGCGCGTGTGGGTGATGTCATTGCCATGCAGCAGGATGCGACCGCGTGTGGGATCGACAAAGCCGGCCACCATTTGCAAGGTGGTGGTCTTGCCGCAGCCTGAGGGCCCGAGCAAGGAGATGAACTCCCCTTTCTCGACGCTCAGGCTGATGCTTTCGACCGCAGTGAAGTCGCCAAAGGTTTTTCCGAGCTGTTTGATTTGAAGATAGGACATGCGTGGGTCTCCTCGTGGTTCCGAAACTCAACGCTCAACCGTGCGATTCCAGCGGTTGGTCCATTCCGCCCGCTTCTCGTTGACGGTCTTCCAGTCGGTCGGCAAGAGTCGGTCGACCTGCTCCTTGCCGTACGGCACCTTGGCAGCCACGGCCGGCGCCAGCTTCGTGGCGCTGTTGGCGGGACCCCAACCCTGGGTATCCGCAAGCACCGTTTGCACTTCAGGCGTGAGCAGGTATTGCACGAAAGCCCGCGACAAAGCCGGGGCGCTGTTGCCGGCCACGGGGCAAGCGGCGGTCAACAGTGCGGGTGCGCCTTCCTTGGGGATGACGAATTGCACGGGGAATCCGGTGTCTTTCAGCGCCTGAACCCGTCCGCTGCCCCAGGCGGCCAAGAGGACGTCCTTGTTCTGGAACAGCTCAGCCATCTTGCCCGGCGACGGTTCCCACGCCAGCACATTGGGGCCGACTTCACGCGTCATGGCCGTAAAGCCCGGATCGATGTTCTTGTAGTCGCCGCCGCGAAGACGCGCAAAGGTTAGCAGTACGTGCAGGCCGTAGGTGTTGCTGATCGGGGGGATGGCGACCTTCTGGGCGAAGCGCTTGTCCGTCAGTGCCTCCCATGAATCCGGCGCGGGCAGGTTGGCCTTCTTGAAGGCCTCGACGTTGTACGCCAGGCCGGTGGCGATCACACCGATGCCGACGGCACTGTCGGTCATGCGTGCGACCGGGTAGAGGTCCTTCAGCACGGGCATGTTGCCCAATTTGTCGCAAAACCCGAACTGCACCGCCTGGTACATGGGACCATCGTCCATCAGCACCACGTTGAGCTCCTGCTTGCCCTTTTGCGCCTGCAGCTTGGCGAGCGTATCGGTGGAGTTGCCGGCAACGTAAACAATCTTCACGTTGTTCTTGGCTTCGAACTGGGGAATGAGTTTTTCCCGGAAAGCAGTCTCCGTGGAGCCTCCATAGGAAGCAACGTAAAGCGTGGTCGGCTGCTGTGCGAATGCGGTCATCGAGGCAGCGCAGGTCAATGCCGCGATGCATGTGGCACGAACGGAAGAGAGTTTCATAAAGGGTCCTTTGCACCAAAAAAGGTAGTGTTTTCCATAATATGATGCACTCATGTTATGGCGCACCAAATTGGGTTTTACGAGTTTTTATCTCGTAGGAAGAAGATTATTGCTTGTCGACGTTCTTGAATAATCATTTTTTTTGGAACATCCATAACATTCAAACATATACTTAATTTCATGAAAATCCGCCAACTCGAAGCGTTCCGCGAAGTGATGCGCTGGCAGACCGTCACGCGCGCGGCTGACGCACTGCATGTATCGCAACCGGCTGTTACGCGCCTGATTACCGACCTGGAGGAGAGCGTCGGATTCCCGCTGTTCTTGCGCATCAAGGGGCGACTGCAACCGACCTCGGAAGCGCAGGTTCTCTACGAAGAAGTGGAGCGTTCGCTGATCGGGGTGGAGCGGATCGCCCGCACGGCGGAGGACATTCGCCAGCTGCAACGTGGCTTGTTGAGCATTGCCGCAGCGCCTGCGATGGCGTTGTCGTTCCTGCCCCGCGCCATTGCCAGTTTTTTGAAGGCACACAAGGACGTGCGCGTCTCCCTGGCCAACCACTCCTCACGCACGGTGATGGACATGGTCATGGGAGAGCGCTGCGACGTGGGCTTCGTCATCCTGAGCATGGGGCACATCGGTGCGCACGGCGAACTCTTGCTCTCGACACGCAGCGTCTGCGCGCTACCGTCGGACCACCGTTTGGCGGGCCACAAAGTGATCCGTCCGGTCGATCTGGCAGGAGAAGCCTTTTTGTCGTATCCGCCTGAGCCCGACTTGCGGTTGAAGCTGGACGCCTTGTTCGCGTCCTATGGCATCGAACGCGTGCTGCAGGTCGAGACGCAGGTCTCTGCAGGGCTGATCGCGATGGTCGCCGCAGGTCTTGGGGTGGCGGTGGTGGACGCGGTTTCCGCCATGGAGTATGGCGAGCGCGGCGTGGTCTTCCTGCCGTTTGAGCCGACGATGCTGACAGACTTCACCGTGCTGACACCTGCACGGCGAGGTCCGTCCATGCTCGTCTCGGAGTTTGTCGAGCATGTCCGCGATTTCGCGCACCAGGAGCTTGATCCGCGGTTCATTGTTGCCTGATGCACGGCGAGTAATGCCGCAGCGCAGCACACGACCAGAATGCTCAGCCGGGCTGCACTTGCGGCATGGCCTGCCAGAGGTTGAGCAGCGCCGGGTTGCGCTTACCACACAGCAATCCTGACACTCCCTTTTCAAAAAGATCGCGCGGAAAGCACCGGCTGGTCCAGGATTTTGCCGAACTCTGCAGCACAAGGATTTTGCTGCAGCCAGAATGCGCAGAACCTGTTTGCGTCGCTGCCAAGGCATGCGTAAATGCATGGCACGATGCCTCGCACCATGCGGCCGATAGAATCGGCCGCTTTCGTCCCTGAGGGCTTCCCCCGTGTCCGATCGCCTGGCAGTGCTGCCGCAATACCTCTTGCCCAAACGAGCCCTTACCACGCTGGCCGGAAAATTAGCCTCAGCGCAGCTGGGTGGTTTAACTACCGCGGCGATACACCGCTTCGTGGCCCGCTACAACGTGAACATGGCAGAGGCGGCCAATCCCGACATCACCAGCTACGCGTCCTTCAACGACTTCTTCACGCGTGCGCTCAAGCCTGGCGCGCGCCCGCTGGCAGCAACCGATCTGGTTTGCCCGGTGGACGGTGCCATCAGCCAGTTCGGCCCTCTGGACAAAGACCAGATCTTTCAGGCCAAGGGCCACCACTACTCCACCACTGCGCTGGTTGGGGGCGATGCAACGTTGGCCGCACGCTTTGAGCACGGCCATTTCGCCACCTTGTACCTGAGCCCACGCGATTACCACCGCATCCACATGCCGTGCGCGGGTCGGCTCACGCGCATGGTGCATGTGCCGGGCGACCTGTTTTCCGTGAACCCCACCACGGCGCGTGGTGTGCCGGGCCTGTTTGCACGCAATGAGCGCGTGGTGTGTGTCTTCGAATCCGACCACGGGCCTTTTGTGCTGGTGCTGGTGGGCGCCACCATCGTGGGCAGCATGGCCACCGTATGGCACGGCCAGGTGAATCCGCCCCGCACGGGCCAGCTGCGGCAATGGGACTACGCACCGGGCACGGTGAGCTTGCAGCAGGGCGAAGAAATGGGCCGTTTTCTGCTGGGCTCTACCGTGGTGATGCTGTTCCCACAAGGGCCACTGCAGTTCAACCTCGATTGGGCGCCAGCACGCCCCATCCAGCTGGGCGAAGCCATGGCCCGGCGTGTGAGCATCTGACGCACCTCCAGGGAAAGGATCGGCGCCTGCGCATTGCTTGCAGGAAGCCCTGGGGCAGGCTTCGCAATACGTAATGGGGGCATGGCCAAAAAAAAAGCCCAATCCTGAGATTGGGCTTTAAAGGGATCCCTGAAACGGGGGGTTTCGAGAGGATCCAAGGAGACAACCGGTAGTCCCTGATTCGGGATGATGGGTTGATCATCAGGGTAATCCCTGATTGCTGGCTAGGGTTTCAGCTCCAATGCCAGCGCAGTGCGTGGCTTAGCGCTTGCGGGGAGCGGCCGACTTGGCGGCGTCGGCAGCGGTGCTGGCGACGGCGTTGAAGTTGGCTTCGGCCACGTCAGAGGCTTGCTTGACAGCCTTTTGCACGGATTCAAACGCATTGTTGGCAGCGGCTACGGCGCTCTTCATCACGGCAACGGCGGTTTCGGAACCGGCGGGTGCGTTCTTGGCGGCGCTGTCCACCAGGTTGGCGAATGCCTTTTGTGCATCGGTGGTCTGGGTTTCCAGAGCCTTGCCAAATTCGGCGCCCGTGCCCGAGGCGATGTCATACAGGTGACGGCTGTAGGCGGCGGTCTTTTCAGCCAGGGGCTGGAACAGGCCCGCTTGCAGGGCAAGCAGTTCTTGTGCGTCCTTCACGCCCAGGACTGCCTGGGTGTGCTGGGCGGCTTCCGACAGGGCAGCGCGCGTAGCGGTCACGTTCAGTTCAACCAGCTTTTCCACGCCTTCGAAGGCCTTGGTGGTCAGGCCGAACAGGGTTTCGATGTTGGCTTTGTGGGATGCCAGGATTTGTTCTGCGGTCAGCGACATGTCATATCTCCTAAAAAATGGAACCCGGATGGGTCAAGGTGGCTTACGGACATCTGCGCTGACCTTGACTCGGTAAAGTCATGTTGCAGTGCAGCATGGATTGAATTCTAGGGAGTTGGAGTTCAATTGCAAGCAGTTTTTGTTGCAATGCAGCATATTAGGGGCGACTCCCCAGCGGCTGTAGGGATTGCCACAATCCGGTCATGCATGGCTATTACGCGGACCATTTTGTGTTGCCCCTTCCTGAGGGGCACCGTTTTCCCATGGCGAAATACCGGCTTTTGCGTGACCTTCTGGCGCAGCAGTTGCCCCAGGTGCTGCTGCAGGTGGCCCCAACGGCATTCGACGGCGAACTGGCCCTGGCGCACACGCCGGGCTACATCCAGGCGATAGCTTCTGGCACCCTGCCTGCAGCCGCGCAGCGGGAGATTGGCTTTCCGTGGAGCGAGGCGATGGCCGAGCGTGCGCGGCGCTCCGTGGGGGCCAGCATCGCGGCATGCCGCGTGGCCCTGCGGGAAGGGCTGGCGGGCAATCTGGCGGGTGGCACGCACCACGCCTATGCCGACAAGGGCAGCGGGTTTTGCGTGTTCAACGACATCGCCGTGGCTGCGCGTCTCATGCAGGCCGAAAGGGCGCCTGATCTCGACGGTGGCACGGGGCAGCCGCTGCGGGTGGCGGTGATCGATCTGGATGTGCACCAGGGCAATGGCACGGCACATATCTTTCGCAGCGATGCCAGTGTGTTCACGCTGTCACTGCACGGGGCTCGCAACTTTCCGTTCCGCAAGGAGGCCAGCGATCTGGATGTGGAGTTGCCCGACGGCTGCGCGGACGACGAATATTTGCATGCGTTGGAGCAGGCGCTGGACACGCTGGACCAGCGCTTTGCGCCCGGGCTGGTGCTGTATTTGGCGGGCGCCGACCCGCATGTGGGCGACCGGCTGGGCCGCCTCGCGCTGAGCCACGACGGCCTGGAGGCGCGTGACCGCCGGGTGTTCGACTGGGCCTGGCAGCGCCGCGTGCCGCTGGCCTTCACCATGGCCGGGGGCTATGGCCGTGACATGGCCGACACACTGCAGGCGCAGCTGACGACCTGGCGGGTGGCGCAGCAATACCATGCGCGCTGGCAGAATGCTCGGCCATGACCACTGCCGCCACTGCCACCACTTCCCAGGCTGACCAGCCCGCCCAACCCACCCAGTCAGCAGCGCGCCCCGCGCCGCAGCCGCGCAGCGCCTACCGGGCCTTCCGCCCCATCAGCACCCGCTGGGCCGACAACGATGTCTATGGCCATGTGAACAACGTCGTTTACTACAGCTGGTTCGACACGGCTGTGAACGCGCACCTGATCGAGCACGGCGTGCTCGATATCCACACCGGTGAAACCATCGGCCTGGTGATCGAAACCCAGTGCAATTATTTTGCCCCGCTGGCGTTTCCGCAGACCGTGGAGGCGGGCATTCGCGTGGCGCGGCTGGGTGGCTCCAGCGTGCGTTACGAGGTGGGTTTGTTTGCCCAGGGCGAGCCGCTGTGCGCCGCCGCCGGGCATTTCGTCCATGTGTACGTGGACCGCGCCACGCGCCGGCCCGTGCCGGTGCCTGAGCCCTTGCGTGCCGTGCTGCAGGCGCTGGTGGTGGGTGGGTGAGTATTTTGCTATATAAAATATAGCTACTTGCGCTTTATGCGTAAGCACTAGAGCCATATTTGACATATATTTTGCAACCGGGAATGTTCTGGGCCTTTGGACAGTGGCTGCATGCGCCTGATGGCCTACACTCTGGAGCCCCTGGCTTCGCCAGCGATGGTTTTTGCATCCCCAGGCCGCCCTGCCGTGGCCCCGCCTCACCATGATCATCACCAGTCTGCTCGACACCGACCTGTACAAGTTCACCATGATGCAGGTGGTGCTGCACCAGTTTCCGGGTGCGCAGGTCGAATACAAATTCAAATGCCGCAACCCCGGCGCGCAGCTGGCGCCTTATGTGGCTGAAATTCGCTCGGAAATCCGCTCGCTGTGCAGCCTGCAGTTCCAGGACGACGAGCTCGATTACCTGCGCTCGCTGCGCTTCATCAAGAGCGACTTTGTCGATTTTCTCGGCCTGTTCCGGCTGAACGAGAAATACATCACCGTCACGCCGCAGCCCTCGGGCGAGATCGACATCACCATCCGTGGGCCCTGGCTGCACACCATCCTGTTCGAGATTCCGGTGCTGGCCATCGTGAACGAGGTGTACTTTCGCAACACGCAGAAGGTGCCCGATTTCCCCGAGGGGCGCCGGCGCCTGGACGACAAGATGGCGCTGCTGCAGGCCGATGGCCTGGCCGACCTCAAGATCGCCGACTACGGCACGCGCCGGCGCTTCAGCCGCGCGTGGCACGAAGAGCTGCTGCGCGTGCTGGTGGCCCGCCTGGGCACCGGCGACTGCCGCCCGGGCGCGCCGCCCGGCCCCGGCCAGTTTGCCGGCACCAGCAATGTGCTCTATGCCATGAAGCTCGGAGTGACGCCGCTCGGCACCATGGCGCACGAATACCTGCAGGCCTGCCAGGCGCTGGGCCCGCGCCTGCGCGACAGCCAGGTGTTCGGCTTTGAAATGTGGGCCAAGGAATACCGGGGCGACCTGGGCATTGCGCTGTCCGACGTGTACGGCATGAGTGCTTTCCTGCGCGATTTCGACCTGTATTTCTGCAAGCTTTTTGATGGCGCCCGCCACGACAGCGGCGACCCGTTTGCCTGGGGCGAGCGTCTGCTCGACCACTACCGCAAGAACCGCGTCGATCCACTCACCAAGACGCTGATCTTCAGCGACGCGCTCACCGTCCCGCGCACCATCGAGCTGTACAAGCAATTCAGGGGGCGCTGCCAGCTGGCGTTCGGCATTGGCACCAACCTCACCAACGATCTGGGTTACGAGCCGCTGCAGGTGGTCATCAAGATGACGCGATGCAACGACCAGCCCGTGGCCAAGGTGTCTGACACGCCCGGCAAGGGCATGTGCGATGACGAGAAATACCTGGCCTATCTGCGCCAGGTGTTCGAGATTCCCTCGGTGCCCTGACTGCACCGATAACGCTGCCCGCGCCATGCGCCGGGCCCGCGCCCATCCAGCCCAACCCTCGACAAGAAGGAGACAAACCCATGACGATTTCCCGCTGGCTGACCGCAGCCGCCCTGTGTGCGCTGCCCGGCCTGGCCTGTGCCGCCGATGTGGATGGCAGCCGCCTCTCGATGCTGTGGGGCGTGCCGTTTGCCGGCATTTTGCTGTCGATTGCGCTCATGCCCCTGCTGGCGCCGATTTTCTGGCACCACCATTTCGGCAAGGTGGCGGCGGCCTGGGGGCTGGCGTTTTTGCTGCCGTTTGCCGTGGTGTTTGGCCCGGCAGTGGCAGGCGCGAGCTTCGTGCATGCGCTGCTGGCCGAATACATCCCCTTCGTCATTTTGCTCACGGCGCTGTTTGCGGTGTCGGGCGGCATCTACATCCGCGGCAACCTGCATGGCAGCCCGGGGCTCAACACGGCCATCCTGGCCATTGGCGCCGTGCTGGCCAGTTTCATGGGCACCACGGGGGCATCCATGCTGCTGATTCGCCCGCTGATCCGCGCCAACGACAACCGCAAGCATGTGGCGCATGTCGTGGTGTTCTTCATCTTCATCGTGTCGAATGCGGGCGGCTCGCTCACGCCGCTGGGTGATCCGCCGCTGTTCCTGGGCTTTTTGAAGGGCGTGGATTTTTTCTGGACGGTGTCCCATATCTTCCAGGAGACGCTGTTCCTGGTGGGCGTGCTGCTGGTGCTGTTTTATGCGCTCGACAGCTGGTATTTCCACCGCAACAAAGAGGTGAAACCGCAAGACCCGACCCCCGATACCCGCGACCCCCGTGCCATCGGCTTTGATGGCAAGGTCAACTTTGCCCTGCTGGGTGCGGTGGTGGCGCTGGTGCTGCTCAGCGGCTTCTGGAAATCGCCCGTGGTGTTCAACATTGCGGGCACCGAGGTCGGCTTGCCCGGCATCGTGCGCGATGTGGGCCTGGTCCTCGTCACGCTGGCCTCACTCTGGCTCACGCCCACCAAGGTGCACGCCGACAACCAGTTCGGCTGGGGCCCCATGCAGGAGGTGGCCAAGCTGTTTGCGGGCATCTTCCTGACGATCATTCCCGTGATTGCCATGCTCAAGGCAGGCGTCAACGGGCCGTTTGGTGCCATCGTCGCCGCCGTCACCCGGCCCGACGGATCGCCCGACCCGGCCATGTATTTCTGGGCCACCGGGGTGCTGTCTTCGTTTCTGGACAACGCCCCCACCTACCTCGTGTTCTTTAACACCGCCGGGGGCGACCCTGCCGTGCTCATGACCATGCTGGCCCCCACGCTGGCGGCCATATCGGCGGGCGCCGTGTTCATGGGCGCCAACACCTACATCGGCAACGCGCCCAACCTGATGGTCAAGGCCATTGCCGAAGACCGTGGCGTGAAGATGCCCAGCTTCTTTGGCTACATGCTGTGGTCCTTCGGCATTCTGGTGCCGCTGTTCGTGGTGATGACCTTCATATGGTTCCGTTGATTGGAGACTTCCTGATATGAGCAAACCCCGCATCCTGGTCGCCCGTGCGATCTTCCCTGAAGTGGTGGAGCGCCTGGCGCAGCATTTCGAGGTCGAGGCCAACGCCGATGACGTGATCTGGTCGCCCGAGGAGCTGGCCGCGAGGCTGGCCGACAAGGACGGCGCCTTCACCACGGGCAGCCAGCGCATCGACGCTGCCCTGATCGCCGCCGCGCCGCGCCTGAAAATCGTGGCCAACATGGCCGTGGGCTACAACAACTTCGACGTGGACGCCATGACCGCCGCTGGCGTGCAGGGCACCAACACCCCCGATGTGCTGACCGAAACCACGGCCGACTTCGGCTTTGCGCTGCTCATGGCCACGGCCCGGCGCATGACCGAGAGCGAGCATTACCTGCGCGCCGGCAAGTGGACCACCTGGCGCTATGACATGTTTGCCGGCAGCGACATCCACGGCAGCACGCTCGGCATCATCGGCATGGGCCGCATCGGGCAGGGCATTGCCAAGCGCGGCGCGCACGGCTTTGGCATGAACGTGGTCTATCACAACCGCTCGCGCCTGTCGGCCGCGCTGGAGGCCGAATGCAAGGCCCGCTATGTCGAAAAGGACGAGCTGCTGCGCACGGCCGACCATGTGGTGCTGGTGCTGCCCTACACCCCGGCATCGCACCACACCATTGGCGCTGCCGAGCTGGCGCTGATGAAGCCCACGGCCACGCTGGTCAACATTGCACGCGGCGGCATCGTGGATGACGCGGCCCTGGCCGTGGCGCTGCGCGAGCGGCGCATTGCGGCGGCGGGCCTGGATGTGTTCGAGGGCGAGCCCAGCGTGCACCCCGACCTGCTCACCGTGCCCAATGTGGTGCTCACGCCGCACATCGCCAGCGCCACCGTGCCCACGCGCCTGGCCATGGCCCACCTGGCGGCCGATAACCTGATCGCCTTTTTTGGCGGGCGCGGGCCGCTCACGCCGGTGAACCAGCCGGCTGCAGTGCGATTGGCCTGAGTTTTGAATGAAATCGGCTTCTAGCGCTTATGAGATAAGCGCTAGAAGCTATATAAAAGATAGTGAATTCCTTGACTACTGACACGCTCGTTTTGCTGGCCGCGCTGGCCCTGGTGTTGCTGCTTTTGGTGCTGTTGCTGGTGCGCCGCCCCCGTGTTGATTTGCCGCCCGAATGGCTGGCGCGCCTGCAGGTGCTAGAAGGCACCGCACAGGCCACGCAACTGGCCGTGGCCAAGAACGATGGCGCCATGGATGCGCTGGCCCAACAGCTCAGCGGCTTCACGCAGGCCACGCAAACCACGCTCGAAACCCTGCGCCACGCGGTCGATGAGCGCTTGACGCAAACGGTGGCTGAATCGCGCAACGGCCGCGCCGAGCTGCTGGCGGCCTTTGGCGTGTTCGAGGCACGGCTGGAGCAGCGCCTCACGGCACTGGACGCGGCCACGCGTCTCACGCTCGATTCGCTCAAGAGCGACACCCAATCGCAGCTGGGAGTCATGTCGCAAGCGCTCAAGGACCAGCTCGAAGGCAACAGCTACCAGATCAAGAACCAGTTTGCGGTGTTGCAAGACGCCGTCTCGCAGCAGCTCACCGGCCTGGTGCAGGGCAGCCAGCACAACGCCGAGCAGCTGCGCACCGCGCTCAACGAGCGGCTCGGCGCCATCCAGATGGACAACGCCACCAAGCTTGAAGAAATGCGCCGCACGGTGGACGAAAAGCTCCACGCCACGCTGGAGCAGCGCCTGGGTGAATCGTTCAAGCTGGTGAGCGACCGGCTCGAACAGGTGCACAAGGGCCTGGGCGAGATGCAAACGCTGGCTGGCAGCGTGGGCGACTTGAAGCGTGTGATGACCAACGTGAAGTCGCGCGGCACCTGGGGCGAAATGCAGCTGGGCGCCATCATCGACAACGTGCTCACGCCCGACCAGTTTGCGCGCAACGTCAAGACCGTGCCGGGCAGCGACGAGCTGGTCGAGTTCGCCATCCGCCTGCCCGGCAAGAACGACGAGCACCCCGTGTGGCTGCCCATCGACTCCAAGTATCCCGTGGAGCAATACCAGCGCCTGATGGACGCGCAGGACGCCGCCGACAAGGCCGCCATCGCATCGGCAGGCAACGCGTTCGAGACCTCGATCAAGCTCGAAGCCAAGAAGATCTTTGCCAAATACGTCTCGCCCCCGCACACCACCGATTTTGCCGTGCTGTATTTGCCCACCGAAGGCCTGTTTGCCGAGGTGATGCGCCGCCCCGGCCTGGTCGAGGCCGTGCAGAACGACTGCCGCGTGATGATCACCGGCCCGGCCAACCTGGCCGCCATGCTCAACAGCCTGCAGATGGGCTTCAAGACGCTGGCGATCGAAAAGCGCTCGTCCGAGGTGTGGAGCCTCTTGGGCATGGTCAAGACCGAGTTCGCCAAGTTTGGCGACGTGGTCGAGGCCACCAAGAAATCCATCGACGCTGCCGCCAAGAAGTTTGACGAGGTGGGCGTGCGCACCCGCGCCATCCAGCGCAAGCTGCGCGATGTGCAGGACCTGCCCGCGCCCGACACTGCCGTGCCGCTGGCTGGCGCCAGCCCCTCGGCTCTACCCGGCCTGGACCTTGAGGACGACCTGCCGTGAACCGGGCGCTGGCGCGCGTGGTTGCCTGGTTGTGAAATCGGATCAGAGCTTGTAGAAAGCCTTGATTAGCCCCCAGGCTTCCTGCGGGTCGTCCGTGAAGTGGAACAGCTGCAGGTCCTTGGCCGCAATGGTGCCTTCTTCGACCATTACGTCAAAGTTGATCAGGCGCTTCCAGTAGTCCACGCCAAACAGCACGATGGGCACCGGCTTGGCCTTGCCGGTCTGCACCAGGGTGAGCACTTCGAACAGTTCGTCGAGCGTGCCAAACCCGCCGGGGAACGCCACCAGTGCCTTGGCGCGCATCATGAAATGCATCTTGCGCAGGGCAAAGTAGTGGAACTTGAAGCTCAGCGAGGGCGAGATGAAGCGGTTGCCGCTTTGCTCGTGCGGCAGGCCGATGTTCAGGCCCACGTTCAGCGCGCCGGCTTCGTGGGCCCCGCGGTTGGCCGCCTCCATGATGCCGGGGCCGCCGCCGGTGCAGATGTAGATGCGGTCGGCGGGGCGCTGGCGCTCGCTGTAGTTGGCCACGAGGCCGGCGAATTGGCGCGCCAGGTCGTAATAGCGGGCGTTGCGCACGGCCTGCCGTGCACGCTGCAGTTGTGCTGCGTCTCCGCTGGCTTCGGCGGCGCTCAACTGGGCCGCCGCCTCGTCGGGCGCCACAAAGCGGGCGCTGCCATACACCACCACCGTGTTCTCGATGCCTTGCTCGGCCTGGCCCAGGTCGGGCTTGAGCATTTCCAGCTGGAACCGGATGCCGCGCGTTTCACGGCGGAACAGAAATTCGGGGTCGGCAAACGCCAGCCGATAGGCATCGGCGTGCAAGGGGTTGTCGTTGTTGGCGTGCGCGTGCAGTTCGGCCCAGGCATCGGCCAGGCGGCGTTCGTTGAGTTGGGTGGTGGCTTCCATGGGATTTCGGACGTCGCGGCGGGTGCCGGACTGTGACAGTGGGGTGTTGACATGGCCCGAGCATTGCATTGCGGGCTCCAGCGGATTTTATAGTCAAAAGGCGCTGTTACGCTTTGCAGCATTGCGCTGAAAGCTATGAAAAAGATAGTGAATCAAGGCCCGGTAAGTCCGAAAAAACCGCCGGCAGGCGAACGCGTCAGGGCCGGCTGGTCAACGCCAGTGCCACCGTCTGCAGGCCCAGCAGGGTCATGAGCAGCGAGCCCCCCAGGTGCAGTGCGGTGGTGCCGCCCGCCAGCAGGTAGCGCTGCTGCTGCAGCATGGTCACCACCTCGGCCGAGAAACTGGAAAACGTGGTCAGCGCCCCCAAAAAACCGGTGACCAGCGCCAGGCGCCAGGCGGGGTCGATCTGGGGCAGGGCCTGGAAGGCCGCCACGCACACACCGATGAGGTAGCCGCCCACCAGATTGGCCGCCAGCGTGCCCCATGGCAGCAGTGCGCCGGGGCCGCTGAGCCACAGCCCCAGCCGCCAGCGGGCCAGCGCGCCGAGGCTGGCGCCGATACAGATGGACAGAACATGCAGCATGGCGCCATTGTCCACATCCGGTGGGCCGCGCCCGGCGTTCAGCGGGCAGACATCTGCTGCGGCAGCCAGGTCACGATGCCGGGGAAGACATAGATCAACGCCACGGCGCCACACATCAGCAGGAACATGGGCATGGCCACCTTGGCGATCCAGGGCAGCTGGCGCCCCGTCATGCCCTGCAGCACGAACAGGTTGAAGCCCACGGGTGGCGTGATCTGCGCCATCTCGACCACCAGCACGATGAAGATGCCGAACCAGATGGTGTCGATGCCGGCGGCCTGCACCGTGGGCATGAGCACGCCCATGGTCAGCACCACCATCGAGATGCCGTCCAGAAAGCAGCCCAGGATGATGTAGAAAACCGCCAGCGCCACGATGAGCTGGGCCTGGTTCAGGCCCAGCGACGCAATCCATTCGGCCAGATGGCGCGGCAGGCCGATGTAGCCCATGGCCAGCGTAAGGAAGGCGGCGCCTGCGAGGATCAGCGCGATCATGCAGTACAGGCGCGTGGCGCCCATCAGCGAGTCCTTGAACGTGCCCCAGGTCATCGAGCCCTGCACGGCCGACAGCACCAGCGAGCCCACCACACCCACAGCCGCTGCCTCGGTGGCGGTGGCAAAGCCGGTGTAAATGCTGCCCAGCACGGCCGCGATCAGCAGCACCACGGGGATCAGGCTGCGCGATTCGGACAGCTTTTGCATGAAGGTCATGCGCACGTCGGCGGCAGGCACCTGCTCGGGGTGGCGCAGTGCCCACAGCATGATGTAGCCCGAGAACAGTGCCGCCAGCAAAATGCCCGGCAGCACGCCCGCAATGAACAGCTGCGAGATCGATACCTCGGCCGACACGCCGTACACGATCATGATGATCGACGGCGGGATCAACAGGCCCAGCGTGCTGGCCCCAGCCAGCGTGCCCACCACCATGTGCTCGGGGTAGCCGCGGCGCGTCAGCTCGGGCAGCGTCATCTTGCCGATGGTGGCGCAGGTAGCGGCACTCGACCCCGACACGGCGGCAAAGATGGTGCAGCCCACCACGTTGGTGTGCAGCAGCCGGCCCGGCAGCGCCTGCACCCAGGGGGCCAGGCCCTTGAACATGTCTTGCGACAGCCGGGTGCGGAACAGGATTTCGCCCATCCAGATGAACAGCGGCAGGGCCGTGAGGGTCCAGCTGGAGGCGCTGCCCCAGATGGTCACCGCCATCGCATCGCCCGCCGGGCGCGCCGAGAACAGCTGCATGGCGATCCAGGCGACGCCGGAGAGGGTGAGCCCGATCCATACGCCGCTGCCCAGAATCAGGAACAGCGACAGCATGAGCAGGCCGGTTATGGTGAGATCACTCATGGTGGTAGGTCGAGCCGGGTTTATTCATTGCGCAATGCTTCGCCGGATGGGGCATCCACGCGCTTGCCCATCATCTCCAGCACCAGTTCGTCCACGAATGCGATCGCCAAAATGACGGTGCCAACAGCCATGGCGATTTGCGGAATCCACAGCGGCGTGGCGTCGTTGCTGGTGGAGATGTCGTGGAACTCGTGCGACTGCCAGGCCAGCTTGCAGCTGTACACCGCAAACAGCAGCGCCAGCAGGGTGGCAATGGCCAGTGCCCAGATCTCGAACGCCTTCTTGGCGCCGCCCTTCAAAAAGTTGAGCAGCAGCGTGACGCGGATGTGTTCGCCGCGCTTCAAGGTGTGGGCGAGCGCCAGGAAGCCCGTTGCGGCCATCAGGTAGCCCGCATAGGCGTCCGTGCCCGGCACGTGGAAGTTGAACTGTCGGCTGGCAATGGACAGCAGCACCATCCCCAACAAGCCGACCATGAAAAGCGCCGCCAGGGCGGCGGCGCTGTCGTACAGAAAGTCCAGCAGACGACGCATTTGTGTGGGCGCCTGGGCTTACTTGCGGTAGGCGTCGATCAGGGCCTTGCCTTCGGGGCCAGCCTTGTCGAGCCATTCCTTGAGCATGGTGTCGCCCACCTTGGCCATGTCGGCCTTCAGCGCGGCAGGCGGTGCTTCCACGTTCATGCCGTTGGCCTTGAGCTTGGCCACGGTGTCGGTGTTCACCTTGGAGCTGTTGGCCCAGCCGCGCGCTTCGGCGTCGGCACCCGCCTTGAGCAGGGCTTGCTGCAGGGGTTTGTCCAGCGCATCAAACGCCTTCTTGTTCACCAGGATGGCGTTCTTGGGCAGCCAGGCCTGGGTGTCGTAGTAGTACTTGAGTTGCTCGTAGAGCTTGCTGTCCACACCGGTGGCGCCCGACGTCATCGTCGATTCGACCACGCCCGTGGCCAGGGCCTGCGAGAACTCGGCGGCTTGCACCGTCACAGGCTGCGCACCCACCAGTTCGGCGATGCGTGCGGTGGCGGGGCTGTAGGCGCGCCACTTGATGCCCTTGAGGTCCGCTGCAGAAGCCAGCGGCTTCTTGGTGTAGATGCCTTGCGGAGGCCAGGCCACCGCGTACAGCAGCATCATTCCTTGTTCAGCCAGCTTCTTTTCCAGGAAGGGCTTTTGCGCAGCGTAGAGCTTCTTGGAGGCGTCATAGCTGTCCGCCAGGAAGGGCAGACCATCCACGCCAAACAGCTGCCATTCGTTCTGGAAGTTGGCGAGCAGGATTTCGCCCATCTGCGCCTGGCCGCCTTGCACGGCGCGCTTGATTTCGGGGGCCTTGAACAGCGCGGCGTTGGCGTGCACCGTGATCTTGAGCTTGCCACCCGTGGCCTTGTCCACGTCGCTGGCCAGTTGCACCATGTTTTCGGTGTGGAAGTTGGTGGCGGGGTAGGCGGCGGCCAGATCCCATTTCGTTTGCGCAAAGGCGGAAGTGGCGGCAAAGCCCGCGGTCAGTGCGAGGGCGAGTGCGGTCACGGGGAAGATTCGACGCTTCATGGGTTAGCTCCGCAGGGTTGGATGTTGAAAAATATGAGGATTCACTCTATCGAACGTAGATGGCTTTGGGGGTAAGTGTTTTGCCTGAACGTCGAAAAATCACCTTCGACTTGCCCGCAAAATCTGCATGCATATCCCGTGCCATGGGAGGCTGCAAGGCGCTTTCCTGCAAGTCTGCGGGCGGTGCAAACAATGCGTCGGCCCCCGTCGTTTCGTCAGCGCAGCTGCTGAACGAAGCGCTCAGAAACTGGCAGGCCTTCGGTGTTGTAACCTCGCAAAAAATAGAGAAGAACGCAGCTTCGCCGCTGCCGATGCGGACACCAACCGTGCAGCGCTACCGTGAGATTCGCGGACATTGCCTGATGGGTCCGCTCCATGCCGGCGACGCACCCAAGCGCGACATCGACGAGTTGGCCCGTTTACTGCGTGTGCTCTCGGGCAGGTACGACCAGGCAATGTGCGCTGCCGCATTGCGGTGGTTGAATTTTGGTTAAAAATGGCTGTGGCGCTTATGTGTAAAGCGCTATTAGCTATAAATTGAGTAGCAAGCAATGCCCGTTCAAACGTCTTTTTCTCCCCGCTGGCAGTTCTGGATCGACCGGGGCGGCACCTTCACCGACGTGGTGGGAAAGCGGCCTGACGGCACGCTGGTCACGCACAAGCTGTTGTCGGAGAACCCCGAGCAGTACAAGGACGCGGCTGTCGCAGGCATCCGCCACCTGCTCGGTTTGAAGCCCGGCGAACCCGTGACGCCCGAGCTGGTGGAGTGCGTGAAGATGGGCACCACGGTGGCCACCAACGCGCTCTTGGAGCGCAAGGGCGAGCCCACCCTGCTCATTACCACCAAGGGCTTCAAGGACGCGCTGCGCATCGCCTACCAGAACCGCCCGCGCCTGTTTGACCGGCACATCGTGCTGCCCGAGCTGCTGTACAGCCGCGTGATCGAGGCGCAGGAACGCATGGGCGCGCACGGCGAGGTGATCGAGCCGCTGGACGAGGCCCACCTCAAGGAGCGCCTGTGGGCGGCCTTCGATGCGGGCCTGCGCAGCGCGGCCATCGTGTTCATGCACGGCTACCGGTACACCGCGCACGAGGAGGCTGCGGCCCGCATTGCGCGCGAAATCGGCTTTACGCAGGTGAGCGCCTCGCACGCCACCAGCCCCATGATGAAGCTGGTGAGCCGGGGCGACACCACGGTGGTCGATGCGTACCTGTCGCCCATCCTGCGCCGTTATGTGGACCAGGTGGCGAGCGAGATGCCGGGCGTGAAACTGTTCTTCATGCAGTCCTCCGGCGGCCTCACGGACGCGCAGGTGTTCCAGGGCAAAGACGCGATCTTGAGCGGCCCGGCGGGCGGCATCGTTGGCATGGCACGCACCGCCGGGCTCGCGGGCCACGACAAGGTCATCGGTTTTGACATGGGCGGCACCAGCACCGACGTGAGCCACTACGCGGGCGCGTTCGAGCGCGAGTTCGAGACCCAGGTGGCGGGCGTGCGCATGCGCGCGCCCATGATGAGCATCCACACCGTGGCGGCCGGTGGCGGCTCCATCCTCGGGTTTGACGGCGCGCGTTTCCGGGTTGGCCCCGAGAGCGCAGGCGCCAACCCCGGCCCCGCCAGCTACCGCCGGGGCGGCCCGCTGGCTGTGACGGATGCGAACGTGATGGTGGGCAAGATCCAGCCTGCGCACTTCCCCAAAGTGTTTGGCCATGCAGCCAATGAGGCACTCGATGGCGACGCCGTGGCGCAGAAGTTTGGCGACCTCGCCACCCAGACCGGCCGCAGCGCCGAAGACGTGGCCCACGGTTTTATCCAGATCGCCGTGCAGCAGATGGCCAATGCCATCAAGAAAATCAGCGTGGCGCGCGGCTATGACGTGACGCGCTACACGCTGCAGTGTTTTGGCGGCGCGGGTGGCCAGCACGCGTGTTTGGTGGCCGATGCGCTGGGCATGACGCGCGTGTTTGTGCACCCGTTGGCGGGCGTGCTCAGCGCTTACGGCATGGGCCTGGCCGACCAGAATGTGATCCGCGAGCAGGCGGTCGAAACCCCGCTGGTGCCCGACGCACTCGCGGGCATCCAAGCGACGCTGGACCAACTGGCCACCACCGCACGCACTGAGCTGGAGCGCCAGCAGGTGGGTGCGGGCACAGCCGTGGTGCACCGCCGCGTGCATGTGCGCTACGAGGGCAGCGATTCGGCCCTCATCGTGCCGTTTGGCTCGCTGGCTGAAATCACCGCAGGGTTCGAGGCTGCCTACCGCCAGCGCTTTGCCTTCCTGATGCAGGGCAAGGGCCTGGTGGTGGAGGCCGTATCGGTCGAGGCCGTGGTGCCCGGCGATGCGCCGGTGGAACCACGCCACACGCTGCAGCCCGCGCGCGAAGTGCCGCGCCGCAGCACCGTGCGCATGTACACCGGCGGCGTGGACGGCGTTGCCGCGTGGCACGACGCTGCCCTTGTGGTGCGCGAAGATTTGCGCCCCGGCGATGTGATTTCCGGCCCGGCCATCATTGCCGAGAAAAACGCCACCACCATCGTCGAGCCCGGCTGGGGGGCGCAGCTGACCGACCTGGACCATCTGCTGCTCAACCGCCGCGTGGCGCGCGCCGTGCAGCATGCCGTGGGCACCACGGTGGACCCGGTGCTGCTGGAGGTGTTCAACAACCTGTTCATGAACATTGCCGAGCAAATGGGCCTGCAGCTGCAGAACACGGCCTACTCGGTGAACATCAAGGAGCGGCTGGACTTCAGCTGCGCGCTGTTCGATGCCGAGGGCAACCTGATTGCCAACGCGCCCCACATGCCCGTGCACCTGGGCTCGATGGGCGAGAGCATCAAGACCGTGATCCGCGAGAACGCGGGCCGCATGCAGCCCGGCGACGTGTTCGTGCTCAACGACCCGTACCACGGTGGCACGCACCTGCCGGACATCACCGTCATCACGCCGGTCTACATCGCCGACGAGGCCGAGCCCACGTTCTATGTGGGCAGCCGGGGCCACCATGCCGATGTGGGCGGCACCACGCCGGGCTCCATGCCACCGTTCTCCACGCGCATCGAGGAAGAGGGCGTGCAGATCAACAACGTGAAGCTGGTCGAGCGCGGCACCTTACGTGAACGCGAGATGATTGCGCTGCTCGAAAGCGGCGAATACCCCAGCCGCAACCCGCAGCAGAACATGGCCGATCTGCGCGCGCAGATCGCCGCCAACGAAAAAGGCCAGCAAGAGCTGCGCCGCATGGTGGCCGAGTTTGGCCTGGACGTGGTGCAGGCCTACATGCGCCATGTGCAGGACAACGCCGAAGAATCGGTACGCCGGGTCATCACGCGCCTGAAGGACGGGCAGTTCACCCTGCCTCTGGACAACGGCGCGCAGATCAGCGTGGCCGTGAAGGTGGATGCCAAGAGCCGCAGTGCCACCATCGACTTCACTGGCACCAGCCCGCAGCAAACCAACAACTTCAACGCGCCCACGGCAGTGTGCATGGCGGCGGTGCTGTATGTGTTCCGCACGCTGGTGGACGACGACATTCCGCTCAACGCCGGGTGCCTGAAGCCGCTCAACGTCATCATCCCGCCGGGCAGCATGCTCAACCCGAACCCGCCAGCCTCAGTGGTGGCGGGCAATGTGGAGACCTCCACCTGCATCACCAACGCGCTGTATGGCGCTTTAGGCCTGATGGCGGCGGGGCAGTGCACCATGAACAACTTCACGTTCGGCAACGCCCGCCACCAGTATTACGAAACCATTGCGGGTGGCAGTGGCGCGGGCGGTGTGTTCGATGCCGCGGGTGCCCTGGTGGGCGGTTTTGGCGGTACCAGCGTGGTGCAGACCCACATGACCAATTCGCGCCTGACCGACCCCGAGGTTCTTGAGTTCCGATTTCCGGTGCGGCTGGAAAGCTATGCCATTCGCGCCAACTCGGGTGGCGGCGGCCGCTGGGCGGGTGGCAATGGCGGGGTGCGGCGCATCCGTTTTCTGGAGCCGATGACGGCCAGCATCCTGTCGAACGGCCGCCAAAACGGCGCGTTCGGCATGGCCGGTGGCACGGCCGGAATGCCCGGCGTCAACAAGGTGGTGCGCGCCGATGGTCGTGTGGAGTTGCTCGGCCACATCGGCCAGGCCGAGATGCAGCCGGGCGATGTGTTCGAGATCCACACACCGGGTGGCGGCGGGTTTGGTATGGCGTGAGAAAAATATGAATGAAATGTGCCGCTAGCGCTTGATGGTAAAGCGCTAGAAGCTATAAATTCAGGAGTGAACACGGGCGCGAATGTGCCCAATAATCCATCACGAATCTCGCTCGACCGATGCCGTGCTGCGGCTCAGGCTGGGGGGCACATTGCTGCCCGCGCGCCGCGCGCGGAACAGGGCGGCGCGCATGAGGAAGATGTTGGTCACGGGCACCGTGATGGCCACGAACAGCGCGATCAGCAGGGCGTGCAGTGCCAGGCCCTCTCCTTGCAGGGAAAAGTACACGATGGTGCCGTGCATGATGCACCAGCAGCCCATGGTGGCAATGATGGATGGTGCGTGCACGCGCTCGAAATAGGTTTTCAGGCGCAGCAACCCCCACGAGCCCAGCAGCGCAATCGCCGCTCCCGCCAGCACCAGCACTGCAATGGTGATTTCTGCCCACAGCGGCAGCGCAGCGTCGGTCATTCGATCACCTCGCCGCGCAGCAGAAATTTGGCCATGGCCGTGGTGCCCACGAAGCTGAACAGCGCGATCAGCAGCGCCCCCTCAAAATACGCGCTGCTGCCATAGTGAATGCCCAGCACCAGCGCCAGCAGCATGCCGTTGAGGTACATGCAGTCGAGTGCCAGCACGCGGTCTTGTGCCGAGGGGCCCTTGAGCAGCCGCACCAGGGCAAACACCATGGCCAGCACCAGCATGCACAGGGCAATGGGCAGCGCCCAGGAAAGAACGGGGTGGTTCATTCAAAAATCTCCATCAACGGCCGCTCGTAGCACTGCTTGACGTGGTCGATCAGTGTCTGCGGGTCGTCCACCTCCAGTGCGTGCAGCATCAGCATGGAGCGGTCCAGCGAGAGCTCGGCCCAGGCCGTGCCGGGGGTGATGCAGACAATCATGGCCAGCACGGCCAGCGCATTGGGGTCGCGCAGTTCGAGCGGAATAAGCACAAAGTTGGCGCCATGGCGCGGTGGCCGTGGAGAAAGCAGCAGGCGCGCCACGGCAATGTTTGATGCCACCGTGTCGGCCATCACAGTGAAGCCCAGCCGCAGCACGGTGCCGGGGCGGCGGATGCGCACCGGCAACGGCCGCAGCCCGCGCGTGAACAGCGGAATCAGCCAAGCCAGCAACAGCGCCAGCACCAGGTTGCCGGGGCTGAGCGACTGGTTGAGCAGCAGCCACAGCAAGAACAGTGCAACCGACAGCAGAGGGGCGGGCAACAGGCGCTTCATGGGGCCTCCTGGGGCCGATTGGCACGGTCCGGTGTGACTGGGCCGGGAACGGGCTTTGCTTGCATCACGGCGCGGATGTAGGTGCCCGGCGAGTGCAGGGCGTCGGCCGTGGCCTGGGTGAACCGCATCACGGGCCCGGCCATCACGGTCAGTGCAATGCACAGGGCCAGCAGGGCGGCGATGGGCAGGCCCTCCAGCACACGCAGCTGTGGTGCAACGCGTTCATGGGTGGCCCAGAAATGGCGGATGCCGGCCCGCGAGAGGGCAATGAGCGCCAGCAGGCCGGTGGCAATCATCAGGGCAAACAGTATCCAACCCGGCGCGCCCGGCTGCGTTCCTGCCGAAGAGGCCAGGCCCAGCGGGTTGAGCAGGGCGCTGAGCATGGCGAACTTGCCGACAAAGCCCGACAGCGGTGGCAGGCCGGCAATCACCAGCGTGCAGACAAGAAAGGCCAGGCCCAGCAGGGCGGCGGCGGCGGGGATCACACGGCCGATCAGCACTTCTTCGTCCTCGTCGAGGTTCAGCCCCTCGGTGGGAACCAGCTCGGCGTTGAGGAAGGGGGCGTTGTCGCTTCGCTCGAACGGCGCGTAGCTGGCGCCGTCGTTGCGCCAGCGGTCAATGAGGTCAGCAGTCAGGAACAGGGCGCTTACGGCCAGCGTGGAACTGGGCAGGTAGTACAGCAGCCCGGCCGTGAGCAGGTTCTGGCCAAAGCCCGCCGCGGCCAGCAGGGTGCCGGACGACAGGATGGCCGCAAACCCGGCCAGGTGCGTCAGGCGCTGCGAGCCCAGCATGCCCACGGCACCAAAGCCCATGGTCAGCATGCCGCCGACGATCAGCCACAGGCTGCCGAACAGGGCCGAGGCGCCGGCCTCGCTACTGAACAACAGCGTCCACAGCCGCAGGATGGTGTAGATGCCCACCTTGGTCATCAGAGCAAACAGCGCGCCCACCGGCGCTGTGGCGGCGCTGTAGGCCGGCACGAGCCAGAAGTTGAGCGGCCACACGGCGGCCTTGATGAGAAATGCCGTGGCCAGGATGGCGGCGGCCGCGTGCAGCAGGCCGCGGTCGGCCGCGGCCACCAGCGGAATGGTCTGCGCCAGATCGGCCATGTTCAGCGTGCCGGTGATGCCGTACAGCATCGACACGCCCACCAGGAACAGCGAGGACGCTGCCAGGTTGATGGCGATGTAGTGCAGCCCCGCCTGCACACGCGGCCGGCCCGAGCCATGCAGCAGCAGGCCGTAGGACGCGGCCAGCATGATCTCGAAGAACACGAAGAGGTTAAACAGATCGGCTGTGAGAAAGGCGCCCGCCAGGCCCATGAGCTGGAACTGGAACAGCGGATGGAAATGCACCCCCGCACGGTGCCAGCGGGCCCCCGCAAACACGATGGAGGCCAGGGCAACCACGCTGGTCAGCACCAGCATCATGGCCGAGAGACGGTCCAGGGCCAGCACGATGCCGAACGGCGCCTGCCAGTTGGCCGCCAGGTACACGCCCATGCTGCTGGTGGCACCGGGCTGGTCGGACCACAGCAACAGGGCCAGCGCCACCAGCAGCCCGAGCGCGGTGGACAGCACGCTGAGGGTGAGCTTCAGGCGCTGCTGCTCCTCCCGCATCAGCAGCATGAGTGCGGCCGTGAACAGGGGCAGGGCGATGGGTGCAAGCATCAGGTGCGGCATCAGTGCCGAGGTTGCTTGCACCACCAGTGCGGTCAGGCCTTCGGTCATGGGGCGGCCCCGGTGCGTGGCGCGGCGGCGCGGGCAGGGCGCCGAGCGTGCGGGGAATGCAGCAGTGTGCTCATGGCATCTCCTGCAGTTCGCGGGCGCTGCTGCCGTCCACATGGTCGGTGCCCGACATGCCGCGCGAGGCCAGCAGCACCACCAGGAACAGGGCCGTCATGGCAAAGCCGATCACGATGGCGGTGAGAACCAGCGCCTGCGGCATGGGGTCGGCATAGTGCGCCAGATCGTGCGGCAGGCCGGGCCGCAGCACCGGCTCCTTGTCGATCGCCAGGCCCAGGCGGCCCATGCTGAAGATGAACAGGTTGACGGCATACGACAGCAGCGACAGCCCCATGATGACCTGGAAGGTGCGTGGGCGCAGCAGCAGCCACACGCCCGAACCCGTGAGCACGCCGATGGCGATGACCAGAACGATTTCCATCAGCGGGTGGCCTCCTGTGGGGGTGTGTGGGCTGCATCGCGCTCGGCCGCTTCTTCGGCCAGGCGGGCGTGGTAGCGGTGGCCGCGCACCGATTGGTGGGCAATGGCCGTGAGGATGAGCAAGGTGGATCCCACCACCAGCGTGAACACGCCGATGTCAAAGAACATGGCGCTGGCGACATGGATATCTCCCAGCAGCGGCAACGTGAGGTGGAAGGTGTGGCTGGTGAGAAACGGGTAGCCCACCACGATCGCGCCGAGCCCCGTGGCCAGGGCGAACAGCAGGCCGGTGCCGATCCAGCGCCGGGGCAGCAGCGGCATATGGGCCTCGACCCAGTGCGTGCCCGAGATGATGTATTGCAGCAGCAGCGCCACCGCTACCACTAGCCCCGCCACAAAACCACCACCGGGCTCGTTGTGCCCGCGCATGAACAGGTAGAACGCCACCACGGTGGCAAAGGGCAGCAGCAGGCGCACCAGCACGGCCGGCACCATCAGGTAGCCCACGGCGGTGTCGGTGGCATGGCGTGGATTGAGCAGGTCGGTCTGCAGGTCGGCGGGCAAATTGCGCTGCTGCTCGGGCAGGTCCATCGTTTCACGCGCGGGGCGAAAGCGCCGCAGCAGCGCATACACGGTGAGGGCCACCACGCCCAGCACCACGATTTCGCCAAAGGTGTCGAAGCCGCGAAAATCCACCAGCATCACGTTGACCACGTTGGTGCCGCCGCCCTGGCTCAAGGCGTTTTCCAGGAAGAAGGTGGACGTACTGTCGGGAAAGGGGCGGCTCATCATGGCAAAGGCCAGCCAGGCCATGCCGCCGCCGGCTGCCAGCGCCAGCGCCATGTCGCGCTGGCGGCGCCAGCGGGTGGTGGCCTGCTCGGCAGAGGTGGCAATACGCAGGGTTTCGTCGCGTTTGGGCAACCAGCGCAGGCCCAGCAGGATGAGCACCGTGGTCACGATCTCGACCACGATCTGTGTCAGTGCCAGGTCGGGTGCCGAAAACCACAAAAAGGTGATGCAGGTGCAAAGCCCTGCTCCCCCCGCCAGTGTGAGCGCTGCCAGGCGGTGGTATTTGGCCTGCCAGGCGGCCGCCACCGCGCAGACCATGCCCACGGCCCAGAGCAGCACGAACGCGGGCGACAGCGGCAGCATGCTGCGCTGGCCCAGCTGCACACCCTGGCTCCACAGCGGCAAGGCGCCAGCGGCCAGCGCCGCGCTCACCAGCCACAGCATCTGCCACTGCAGACGCTGGGTGGACAGCATGCGCCGGCCGTTGCGCCCCATGTGCGTGAAAAGGGCCAGGCCCCCGTCAAACAGGCGCCGCCCCTGGATGTGGTGCATGAGCGGCGGCGCATCCACCTGGCCGGCGGAGCGCAGCGCCCGCAGCGCCAGATACAGCACGATGCCTCCGCCCAGGGCCAGCAGGCTCATGACGAAGGGCGTGTTGAAGCCGTGCCACACCGCGAGGCTGAAGGCCGGCAGCTCTCCGCCCACCACGGGCCTTGCCGCCGCATCCAGAAAGCGGCCCACGGACCACGCCGGCAGCGTGCCCACCACAAGGCAGGCCAGCACCAGCAATTCGACCGGCACGCGCATCCAGTGCGGTGGCTCGTGCGGCGTGCGAGGCAGGTCGGTAGCCGGTGGGCCAAAGAACACATCGACCGTGAAGCGCAGCGAATACGCCACGCTGAACATGCCCGCCACGGTGGCGGCAATGGGCAGCACGAAACCCACCAGCGGCGTGGCGTCCACAAACACCGTCTCGGCGAAGAACATCTCTTTGGACAGGAAACCGTTGAGCAGCGGCACGCCTGCCATCGCGGCGCTGGCCACCATGGCCAGCGTGGCAGTGACCGGCATCATGGTGCGCAGCCCGGACAGGCGCCGGATGTCGCGCGTGCCGCTTTC
This sequence comes from Acidovorax sp. T1, assembly GCF_002176815.1. Taxonomy (NCBI): domain Bacteria; kingdom Pseudomonadati; phylum Pseudomonadota; class Betaproteobacteria; order Burkholderiales; family Comamonadaceae; genus Acidovorax; species Acidovorax sp. T1. The sequence goes on from NZ_CP021648.1 coordinate 1,718,505, forward strand.
ATGGTCCACGATGCCGGCGGCCATGAACAGCGACGCCTTGAAGGTGGCGTGGTTCATGATGTGAAAGACAGCGGCCACGGCGGCCAGCGGGCTGTTCAGGCCCAGCAGCAGGGTGATGAGGCCCAGATGCGAAATGGTCGAATAGGCGAGCAGGCCCTTGAGGTCGTTCTGGAACATCGCCGCATAACCGCCCACCAGCAGCGTGGCCAGGCCCGCGCCGCCCACCAGCCAGAACCAGGGCTCGGTGCCACCCATCACGGGCCACATGCGGGCCAGCAGAAACACCCCGGCCTTCACCATGGTGGCCGAGTGCAGATAGGCCGAAACGGGCGTGGGCGCGGCCATGGCATTGGGCAGCCAGAAGTGAAATGGAAACTGCGCGCTCTTGGTGAAGGCGCCCAGCAGCAGCAAAACAAGGGCCGTGAGGTACAGCGGATGGTTGCGCACCTGCTCGCCGGCTGCGAGCACATGATCGAGGTCGTAGCTGCCCACGATGTGGCCGATGACCAGCATGCCGCCCAGCAGGCACAGGCCGCCCGTGCCGGTCACGGTGAGCGCCATGCGTGCGCCGCGCCGTGCGTCGCGCCGGTGGTGCCAGTAGCCGATCAGCAGGAACGAGAACAGGCTGGTCAGCTCCCAGAAGAACGCCAGCTGGATGATGTTGCCCGCCAGCACCACACCGGTCATCGCGCCCATGAAAGCCAGAAAAAACGCGAAGAAGCGCGGCACCGGGTCGGCGGGCGACAGGTAGTAGCGCGCATACAGCACCACCAGTGCGCCGATGCCCAGCACCAGCATGCAGAACATCCAGGCAAAGCCATCCATGCGGATGACCAGGTTCAGCCCCAGTGCAGGCAGCCATTCGATCTCCTGGCGCAGCACGCCGCCGTTGGCGATCTGGGGAAAGTAGAGCGCGGTCTGCACGGTGCAGAACAGGGCAATCAGCCCCGCCACGGTCGATTCGGTGTTGCGGGCATTCGAAGGCAATACCGCAGCAAGGAAGCTGCCCATGAAGGGAAGAAGAATGAGGGTGATCAGGGGCATGCGCCAATAATTTTACGGGCCGGTCTGCTGCCGTCATGGGAAAAGACCATTCGGGCTCGGGCTTTTGCCCGCCGAGCGAGTGCCAAAAAGAAAACCCGCCGCAGCGGGCTTGGCGTGTGCCTGGAGCGCTTATTTTTTGGGAGCGCCTGGGGCAGCTGGCGTGGGAGCTGCAGTTGAGGCATTGAAACTGCGGCCATTCACCGTCATGCCTTCGGCAGAAAATTTGCTGGCGTTCGCGTCGCCCACACCGCGCACCCGCTGGATGAAGTCGTTCCAGTCCTTGAAAGCGCCTTGCTTGCGTTCATCAATGATCTTGCCGGACAGGCCTGGCCCGATACCCTTGATGCCGTCCAGCTCAGCGGCGGTGGCCTTGTTCACATCGACCGCTGCAAACGAGGCAGCGGCATACAGCATGGCAACAATGGCCAGAAATTTTTTCAGCATGAATGAACTCCTGATGGATGAAACGGCACGATGACGCCGCGCGGTCATCATAGCAATCACCCCCGACCTGCCTGCCCGGTTCAGAGCTCTTCCACCCGGCGCGCGGGGTAGCTGTCCCAGGTCTGGCAGCCCGGGCATTGCCAAAAATGCTGGCGGGCCTCGAAGCCGCAGGCCGCGCAGCGGTAGCGCGTGAGCGGCTTGACGGCATGGTCCAGTGCCCGCTGCACCTGGGGATGGAACTCTTCGTGCTCCAGTTTTTCTCCTGCCAGCCATTTGGCGGCCGCCACCAGGGATTTTTCCTTGTCCAGATGCCGGACATACCACTGCCGCGCTGTGGCTGGGGCCTGGGTATCGAGGGCCTGCAAGGCCACGATGCCTTCCAGAACATCCAGCGAAGGCGCCTCGGCGTAATGCGCTTGCAACAGTGCCTGCATCTCTGGCACCGTGCCCGCTGCGATGGCCGCCTCCACCATCAAGGGGGCGGCCAGGGGCAGCGCGACCGGAGACTGCCGGCTGAGTGCCTGCAGTGTGCCCAGGGCCGCACGACTGTCGCCCATCCGCTGCTGCAGCCGGGCGAGGTCGATGCGGGCGCGTGCTGCGTCGGGCGCCGTCTCCACGGCCTGGTTCAGCAAGGCCAGCGCGCCGGTGCGGTCGTCGTTGGCAATGCAGGTTTGCGCCTGTTCGCACAGGTAATGCGCCTGCCGGGTGCTGAAGTCTCCTTGCCGGGCATCGTGCATCTTGCGGGCAATGCCTGCCGCCTGGGGCCAGTCGCGCGAACGCTCGTAGATGGCCAGCAAGGCAAGCCGGGCCTGGCTCTCGAACGGTGTGCCTTCCAGCTGGCTCAGCGCCGCTTCGGCCCGGTCGAGCAGGCCGGCTTTCAGAAAGTCGAGCGCCAGCGCGTATTGGGCGCGCTCCCGGTCGGCGCGGGACAGGTCGCCGCGCGACAGCAGGTGTTCGTGCACCCGCACCGCACGGTCGTATTCGCCCCGGCGGCGAAACAGGTTGCCCAGGGCAAAGTGCAGTTCAGAGGTGTCGGGGTCGTTCTGTACCGCTTCGATGAAGGCATCGATGGCCTGGTCCTGCTGCTCGTTGAGCAGAAAGTTCAGCCCCTTGAAATAGGCCTTGGGGGCCCGGCGGTTTTCCGCACGCAGCTGGCGCAGGTCAAAGCGCGACGCCAGCCAGCCAAGCACAAAGGCCAGGGGCAAGCCCAGCAGGATCCAGCTGATATCAAATTCCATGAGGGGGCAGTATTTCGGCGGGGGATGGCGGGGCGGCAGGCGCGGGCGCTGCGGGTGTGGGCGACAGTTTTGCGGATACATCGGCGCGGCGCGCGGCCCGGCGGTGCTTCCACCAGCGGGGCACCATGCCCAGAACGCCCACCGCCAGGCCGGCAGCAAAGGCGGTCAGCACCACCAGCACCAACGGCGCCCGCCACTGCGTGCCAAAGAAAAAATGCACGGTGGCGTCTTGCTGGTTGTTCAGCGCAAACGCAAACAGCGTAAAAAAAATGGCTGCCTTGAGCAGCCACAGGAGGTATTTCATGGTGCTCCCCGGTGGTGGAAAGATTCTAAGAGCTTGGCCACAGAACCCGGACGCAGGAGTGCGTGGCGCAGGTCATTTGCTGGTCACGTTTGCTTGACGCCGCTGCTCGTTGTTTTTAAAACGCTGGCAGCTATCAAAATTGAAGCGACTATCTTCAAAGACCCTTTTCCAGCTCTGTCGTTCGCTGGTCCACGGCTTCCCGGAGGGCCTTTCCTGGTTTGAAATGCGGCACGCGCTTTTCTGGAATGGCTACCGCTTCACCGCTGCGCGGATTTCGACCCATGCGGGGTGGGCGGTGGTTCACCGAGAAACTGCCAAAGCCCCGGATTTCGATGCGGTGCCCGCGCACCAAGGCATCGCCCACGGCGTCCAGAATGGTCTTGACGGCGAATTCGGCATCGCGGTGGGTGAGTTGACCAAAGCGGGCGGCCAGTTCTTCAACAAGGTCTGAGCGGGTCATGGAGTCTTGGGGCATAGGCTTCTCAAAGAAAAGCGGGCGCACAAGGCGCCCGCTGTCTGACCGTTTAACGGGTCAGCGCTTTACTTTTCCGAGTTGTCCAGCTTGGCGCGCAGCAGGGCGCCCAGGCTGGTCGTGCCGGCGCTTTCGCGGCTCGACTGCTGGCTCAGGTTGGCCATGGCGCCTTGTTCGTCAGCCATGTCCTTTTGCTTGATCGACAGCTGGATGTTGCGGGTCTTGCGATCCACATTGACCACCACAGCGGTGACTTCGTCGCCTTCCTTGAGCACGTTGCGGGCATCTTCCACGCGGTCGCGGGAGATTTCCGAAGCGCGCAGGTAGCCCACGATGTCTTCGCCGAGGTCGATTTCAGCGCCACGGGCGTCCACGGTCTTGACCTTGCCGGTCACCGTCTGGCCCTTGTCGTTCACGGTCACGAAGGTGGTGAACGGGTCGCCGTCGAGCTGCTTGATACCGAGCGAGATGCGTTCGCGGTCCACGTCCACGGCCAGCACGATGGCTTCCACTTCCTGGCCCTTCTTGTAGTTGCGAACCGCGGCTTCGCCGGTTTCGTTCCACGAGAGGTCGGACAGGTGCACCAGGCCATCGATGCCGGCAGCCAGGCCCACGAACACGCCAAAGTCGGTGATCGACTTGATAGGACCCTTGACGCGGTCGCCGCGCTTGGTTTCCTGGGCGAATTCCTGCCATGGGTTGGCCTTGCACTGCTTCATGCCCAGGCTGATACGGCGCTTGTCTTCGTCGATTTCGAGGACCATGACTTCGACTTCGTCGCCCAGCGTGACCAGCTTGGAAGGAGCGATGTTCTTGTTGGTCCAGTCCATTTCAGACACGTGCACCAGGCCTTCGATGCCGGGTTCGAGTTCGACGAACGCGCCGTAGTCGGCAATGTTCGTGATCTTGCCGAACAGGCGGGTCGATTGCGGGTAGCGGCGGTTCACGCCCATCCATGGGTCGTCGCCCATTTGCTTCAGACCCAGCGAGACACGGTTCTTTTCGGTGTCGAACTTGAGGATCTTGGCCGTGATTTCCTGGCCAGCCGTCACCACTTCGGAGGGGTGACGCACGCGGCGCCATGCCATGTCGGTGATGTGCAGCAGGCCGTCGATGCCGCCCAGGTCCACGAACGCACCGTATTCGGTGATGTTCTTGACCACGCCTTGAACGATGGAGCCTTCCTTGAGGGTTTCCATCAGCTTGGCGCGCTCTTCGCCCATGGAGGCTTCGACCACAGCGCGGCGGCTCAGCACTACGTTGTTGCGCTTGCGATCGAGCTTGATGACCTTGAATTCCAGGGTCTTGTTTTCGTACGGCGTCAGATCCTTGATCGGACGGGTATCGATCAGCGAACCGGGCAGGAAGGCGCGGATGCCGTTGACCAGAACGGTCAGGCCGCCCTTGACCTTGCCGCTGGTCGTGCCAGTGACGAATTCGCCGGATTCCAGGGCCTTTTCCAGGCTCATCCAGGAAGCCAGACGCTTGGCGGTGTCGCGCGACAGGATGGTGTCGCCGTAGCCGTTTTCGATGGAGCCAATGGCCACCGAGACGAAGTCACCCACTTGGACTTCGACTTCGCCCTTGTCGTTCTTGAACTCTTCCAGCGGCACGTAGGCTTCGGACTTGAGGCCAGCGTTCACGACCACGAAGTTGTGCTCGACGCGCACGACTTCAGCGGTGATGACTTCGCCTGGGCGCATTTCCGTGCGCTGCAAGGATTCTTCAAAAAGGGCGGCAAAAGATTCGGACATGTGTTTCCTTGCCACAAACAGGATTCCGGCAGCACCGTTGCTGTCGTTTTTATAGCTGCTTGCGGTGGTTTTTGCGGTAGCACCGCGGGTTAGGTTATCGATCCAGGCAACCTGTGCGCTGGCGCGCGAGAAGGGTTGCATGGGCCTGTGGCAGCGCCTTTCGGCTTTGCCCGGGGGCCAAAATTTTAATAAGGGCCCCGCACGTTTCAGCCTTGCGCAGAGGCTGCGAAAGGCTGGCGCTCTTGCCACCAAGACAACACCTGATTGACGGCTTCATCAATCGTCAAGGTGGAGTTGTCCAGGACCAGAGCGTCTTGCGCGGGCTTGAGGGGTGCGACGCTGCGGGAAGTATCCTTTGCGTCGCGCGCTTCAAGATCTGCGCGAAGGTCTTCGATATTAGCCGAAAAACCCTTTGAAATCAATTGTTTGTAACGGCGCTCGGCGCGGCAGGCGGCGCTGGCCGTCAGATACACCTTCAAAGGGGCGTCCGGGAAGATCACGGTGCCCATGTCGCGGCCATCGGCTACCAGCCCTGGCAGGCGCCGAAAGCTGTGTTGCAGATCCACCAGAGCGGCGCGCACGGCCGGCAAGGCGGACACGCGGGACGCGTTCATGCCGGCTTCTTCGGTGCGGATGGCATCGGTCACGTCGTCGCTGCCGAGCCACACGCGGTCACTTTCAAAGCGCACGGGCAGGGTCTGGGCCATGGCGGCAATGCGCGCTTCGTGGTCCGCATCGATGGCCAGGCCAGCCCGCAATGCGGCCAGCGCGGTGATGCGGTACATGGCGCCAGAGTCCAGGAATCGGTACCCCAGCCGCTGCGCCACGGCCGCCGCCACCGTGCCCTTGCCCGAGGCGGTGGGGCCGTCGATGCAGATCACCGGAATGCGTGTGCTGGCAACCTGGGCCACCGAGAACAGGGCCTCGAAATAGTCCGGAAAGGTCTTGGCGACGCACTTCGGGTCCTCGATGCGCACGGGCAGGCCTGCCGGATTGAATGCCGCCAGCGAGAAGCACATGGCGACGCGGTGGTCGTCATAGGTGTGGATGCTGGCGGCTTTCCAATCTTCTCCGCGTGCCGGCGGGGTGATGCGGATGAAGTCCGCACCGTCCTCCACGGTGGCGCCCAGTTTGCGCAGCTCGGTCGCCATGGCGGCGATGCGGTCGGTTTCTTTCACGCGCCAGCTGGCAATGTTGCGCAGCGTGGTGGTGCCTTCGGCGTACAGCGCCATCACGGCCAATGTCATGGCGGCATCTGGAATGTGGTTGCAGTCCAGGTCGATGGCCTGGAGGGGCCATGCACTGCGTTCGATCTGCAGCCAGTTGGGGCCGCCCGTGACCACGGCGCCCATGGCGCGGGCTGCTTCGACAAAGCGGATGTCGCCCTGGATCGAATCCAGGCCGACGCCCTGAATTTTGATGCCTTTTTGGCCACTAGCGCTTGATGTTATTGCGCCAAGCGCTATGAAATAGCTAGCTGATGAGGCATCGGCCTCCACATGAATGCTGCCAGGCGACTGGTATTTGCTGCCGGCCGGGATGGTGAAACGTTGCCAGTTCTGGTGCGCGACCACGATGCCAAAGCGCGCCAGCAGCTGGAGGGTGATGGCGATGTAGGGTTGGGAGATCAGCTCGCCCACGACCTCGATCACGATGTCCTGCGTGGCCGCCAGCGGCAGTGCCATGAGCAGGGCGGTGAGGAACTGGCTGGACACATCGCCGCGCACCCGGATCGGTGCGGCCAGCGCCAATGCCGGAACGCCTTGGGCGTGCGCGATGCGCAGCGGCGGGTAGCCGTCGTTGCCCAGGTAGTCGATCTGGCAACCGAGCTGGCGCAGCGCATCGACCAGGTCGCCAATCGGGCGCTCGTGCATGCGCGGCACGCCGGACAGCTCGAATTCGCCGCCCAGCAGCGCCAGCGCCGCCGTCAGCGGGCGCATGGCGGTGCCGGCGTTGCCCATGAACAATTGAGTGGGCGATTGGGGGGCGCGTCCACCCAGGCCGGTGATGCGCACGGTGTTGCCACCCGTTTCATCCACCGTGCAGCCGATCTGGCGCAGGGCGTCCAGCATGACCCGGGTGTCGTCGGAGGCCAGCAGGTCGTGCACGGTGGTGGTGCCGGCGCTCAGGGCTGCCAGCAGCAGCACGCGGTTGGAGATGCTCTTGGAGCCGGGCAGGTGGACTTCGCCGGACGCGGCTTGCAGGGGCGGCAGATCCAAGAATGCGGTGCTGTACATCGGTGTGGTTTTTCGGTTGGGCCCATGGTGTGTGCGCCGGCGTGTTCTTGGCCAGTGCCACCGTGGAGCTGGCTTTGCCAGGCCACGGGTGGCGTTCCCTTGGGGGAAGGCGCCGCAGGCGACTCAGGGGGTTATTTTCTCTTGGCGCCCATGCGCCAGTGGGCACGGGTTTCGCTGGCCAAGGTGAGCATGTCTTCAAGGCGCTGTGCATCGCCGTTTTCCATGGCCTGCTCAAAGCTGTGCAGGGCCTGCTGGAAGAGGCGTGACTGGGCAAGCAATTCTTCGCGGTTGGACAGCAGGATGTCGCGCCACATCTTGGGGTCGCTGGCAGCGATGCGGGTGAAGTCGCGAAAGCCCGGGCCCGCCAGCGACAGGAAATCGTCGCCGTTCGATTGACCGGTGATGCTGTTCATCATGGCAAACGCCAGCAGGTGCGGCAGGTGGCTGACTGCGGCAAAGGCCGCATCGTGCGATTCAGGCGACATGCTGCTCACCCGGCAACCCAGCGCCGTCCACACCGCCTCGGCTTTTTGCAGCTGCGCTGTGAGCGTTCGCTCGATGGGGGTGAGGATGACCTGGCGGCCGCTGTACAGCTCGGCATCGGCGTGTTCCACGCCCGATACTTCGCGCCCGGTGATCGGGTGCGCGGGCACGAACGAGCCCAGCTGGTCGCGCAGCGAGCGCCGGGCCGCCTGCACCACGTCGGCCTTGGTGGAGCCCACGTCCATCACCAGCATCTGCGGCGTGACGAGGTGCTTGATGGCCTTGAGCGTGGCTTCCGTGGCCGCAACCGGCACGGCCAGCAGCACAATGTCGGCCCCCGCCACGGCCAGCAGGGCCGAAGGGGCCTCGACATCGATCACGCCCAGCTGGCGGGCACGGTCGGTGGTGGAGGGGGATTTGCTGTAGCCGACCACACGTTTGACGAGGCCGGCTTTTTTCATTGCCAGCGCAAAAGAGCCTCCCATGAGGCCGCAACCGATCAGTCCGAGTTGTTCAAACATGCCGGCTCCTCAGGCTGAGACCGGGTAGGTTCCCAGCACCTTGTAGAACGCACACAGGCTGCGCAATTCTTCCAGTGCCCGTGCGACATGGGGCTGGGCGGGATGGCCGTCGAGGTCGATGTAGAAGTAATACTCCCACTGGCCGGTGCGGGCAGGGCGCGATTCAAAGCGTGTCATCGAGACGCCATGGGTCTTGAGCGGCATCAGCAGGTCGTGCACGGCGCCGGGCCGGTTGGGGACGGACACGATGAGGCTGGTGCAGTCCTTGCCCGAGGGCGGCGGTGTCTGCAGCGTGTGGGGCAGGCAGATGATGGCGAACCGCGTGCGGTTGTAGGCATCGTCCTGGATGGCATGGGCCACGATGTGCAGGCCGAACTGCTGGGCTGCGCGCTCGCTGGAAAGGGCTGCCCAGGCCGGGTTGGTGGCGGCCAGCCGCGCGCCTTCGGCATTGCTGGAGACGGGGCGGCGCTCGGCGTGGGGCAAGTGCTTGGTCAGCCAGGCCTGGCACTGCGCAAGGGCTTGGGGGTGGGCCAGCACGGCTTCGATGCCATCCAGCGAGTTGCTCTGGCGCAGCAGGTTGTGCCGGATCAGCAAGCTGACTTCGCCCACCACATGGGTGGGCGTGTGCAGGAACATATCGAGCGAGCGGGTGACCACGCCTTCTGTGGAGTTTTCTACGCCCACCACGCCATACTGCGCGCTGCCCGCCGCCGTGGCGTGAAACACCTCGTCGAAATTGGCGCAGTACATCAGGTCGGCGGCGCCGCCGAAAAATTCAATCGCTGCCTGCTCGCAGAACGTGCCTTCCGGGCCCAGCACGGCCACGCGCTGGGGCGATTCGAGCGCCAGGCAGGCCGACATGATTTCGCGCCAGATGGCCGCCACATGGGCGCCCTTGAGCGGTCCGGGGTTGGCGGTCTGGATCTTTTCGATCACCTGCGCCACGCGATCGGGGCGGAAGAACGGTGTGCCTTCGCGCTTTTTGACTTCGCCCACCCGCTCGGCCACCAGCGCGCGCTGGTTCAGCAGTGTCAGCAGTTGCTGGTCGATGTTGTCGATCTGCACGCGCAGGCTGGCGAGGTTGGGGGAGGCTTGCGGATGGTTCATGAATGGCTGTGGCGTTCGCGGAGCGTGCGGCTGAACGGGCGTTCAGGCGTTTTTTTGTTCAAATTCTCGCAGGTAGTCCACCAGCGCCTGCACACCTGCCAGGGGCATGGCGTTGTAGATGCTGGCGCGCATGCCGCCGACCGACTTGTGGCCCTTGAGTTGCAGCAGTCCACGCTCCTTGGCGCCCGCCAGGAAGGCCTCGTTGCGGCTTTCGTCGCGCAGGAAAAACGGCACGTTCATGCGCGAGCGGCAGTTGGCCGCCACCTTGTTGACATAGAACTGCGACTGGTCAATGGCGTCGTACAGCAGCCGGGCCTTGGCGATGTTGCGCTGCTCCATCGCCGCCACGCCGCTGTGGCTGCCCTCGCGCTGGCGCTTGAGCCACTGGAAGGTCAGACCCGCCACGTAGATGCCCCAGGTGGGCGGCGTGTTGTACATGGAATGGTTGTCGGCCACGGTTTTGTAGTCGAACGCGCTGGGGCAGGCCGGCAGGGCGTGGCCCAGCAGGTCTTCGCGCACCACCACCAGCGTCAGGCCTGCGGGCCCCAGGTTTTTCTGGGCACCGCCAAAGGCCAGGCCGACGCGCGACCAGTCCACGGGGCGCGAAGCCACATGGGACGAAAAATCGATCACCAGCGGGGCGTCGCTGCCCAGCGCCTTCAGGTCGGGCAACTGGTGGAACTCGATGCCGTTGATGGTTTCGTTGCTGCAGATATGCAGATAGCTTGCCCCCCGGCTGACCGTCCAGCCCGCAGGATCGGGCAGGGTGGTGAAGCCGCTGTCTTCACCGGACGCGATCACGTTGACTTCGGATGCATATTTGCGCGCTTCTTTTTGCGACTTCTGGCTCCAACTGCCGGTCACCACGAAATCGACGGCCCCGGCGCGCGACAGGTTCAGCGGCACGATGGCGTTTTCTGCCAGGCCGCCACCCTGCATGAACAGGATCTTGAAGTTGGCGGGCACCGCCAGCAACTCGCGCAGGTCGGACTCCGCTTGTTCGTAAATGGATACGAACTCCTTGCCCCGGTGGCTCATTTCCATCACGCCCATGCCGCTGCCCTGCCAGTCCAGCATTTCGGCCGCAGCCTGTTCCAGGACTTCGGTGGGAATGGCGGCCGGGCCGGCCGAGAAGTTGTACGGGCGTGTCATCGAGTTTTGATAAAAAAGGCCGCTAGCGCTTACTGGATAAGCGCGAGCAGCTTCGTTTTTAATAGCGCTGGTGGCGTGCGAATCGTGCGAATTGTGCGATACGGGGGGGATCAAGCGTCTGGCGTATCCGGGGTTTCGGGCGCAGCGGTTGCGCCACTGTCCGTGCCCGATTCACCATTGGCTTGCTCGTCGGCCATGTTCGCATCGTTTTCGACAATGCGCTGCAGGCCGCTGAGCTTGGAGCCTTCGTCCAGGGCAATCAGTGTGACGCCCTGTGTGGCACGGCCCAGTTCGCGGATCTCCGAGACGCGGGTGCGCACCAGCACGCCCTTGTCGGTAATCAGCATGATCTCGTCGTCGGCATGCACCAGTGTGGCGGCCACCACCTTGCCGTTGCGCTCGCTCTGCTGGATGGCAATCATGCCCTTGGTGCCGCGGCCATGGCGGGTGTATTCGGTGATGCTGGTGCGCTTGCCGTAGCCGTTTTCTGTAGCGGTCAACACGCTTTGGGTTTCGTCTTCAGCCACCAGCATGGCGATCACGCTCTGGCCTTCCTCCAGCATCATGCCGCGCACACCACGCGCAGCGCGCCCCAGTGGCCGCACGTCGTTTTCATCAAAGCGCACGGCCTTGCCGCCGTCGCTGAACAGCATCACGTCATGCTTGCCGTCGGTGAGGGCTGCGCCAATCAGGTAGTCGCCGTCGTCCAGGTTCACGGCAATGATGCCGCCCTTGCGCGGGTGGCTGAACTCGTCGAGCGCCGTCTTTTTCACGGTGCCCATGCTGGTGGCCATGAACACGTAGCGGTCGGCCGGGAAGGTGCGCATGTCGCCGGTGAGGGCCAGCACCACGTTGATCTTCTCGCCCTCTTGCAGCGGGAACATATTGACGATGGGGCGGCCGCGCGAGCCGCGCGAACCCGCAGGCACTTCCCACACCTTGAGCCAATACAGGCGGCCGCGGTTGGAGAAGCACAGGATGTAGTCGTGCGTGTTGGCGATGAAGAGCTGGTCGATCCAGTCGTCTTCCTTGGTGGCCGTGGCCTGCTTGCCGCGCCCGCCACGCTTTTGCGCGCGGTATTCGGAGAGCGGCTGGCTCTTGATGTAGCCGGTGTGAGACAGCGTAACCACCATGTCGGTGGGCGTGATCAGGTCTTCGGTGGAGAGGTCCTGGGCGCTGTACTCCACCACGCTGCGGCGTGCGCCCAGCTTGTGCTGGCCGAATTCCTGCTTGATGGCGGTAAGTTCGTCGCCAATGATGACCGATACGCGCTCGGGCTTGGCCAGAATGTCCAGCAGATCTTCAATGACCGCCATGACTTCCTTGTACTCGGCCACGATCTTGTCCTGCTCCAGACCGGTCAGGCGCTGCAGGCGCATCTGCAAGATTTCCTGGGCCTGCGTGTCCGACAGGCGGTACAGGCCGTCCTGGCCCATGCCGAATTCCTTTTCCAGGCCCTCGGGGCGGTAGTCGTCGGCGTTGATCACGCCGCCGTCGGCGCGCGTGCGCGTGAGCATCTCGCGCACCAGCTTGCTGTCCCAGGAGCGCGTCATCAGTTCGGCCTTGGCCACGGGTGGCGTGGGTGACTCGCGGATGATGCGGATGAAATCGTCAATATTCCCCAAGGCGATGGCCAGGCCTTCGAGTACATGGCCGCGGTCGCGCGCCTTGCGCAGCTCGAACACGGTGCGGCGGGTCACCACTTCGCGGCGGTGCTGCAGGAAGACGCTGATCAGGTCCTTGAGATTGCACAGGCGCGGCTGACCGTCGATCAGCGCCACCATGTTCATGCCAAAGGTGTCCTGCAACTGCGTTTGCTTGTACAGGTTGTTCAGCACCACTTCAGGCACTTCACCGCGCTTGAGTTCGATCACCAGGCGCATGCCCGACTTGTCGGATTCGTCCTGAATGTGGCTGATGCCTTCGATCTTCTTCTCATGCACCAGTTCGGCCATGCGCTCCTGCAGCGTCTTCTTATTGACCTGGTAGGGCAGCTCGTCCACGATGATGGACTGGCGCTGGCCACGGTCAATGTCCTCGAAGTGGCAGCGCGCACGCATCACCACCTTGCCGCGGCCGGTGCGGTAGCCGTCTTTCACGCCATTGATGCCGTAGATGATGCCGGCCGTTGGGAAATCGGGCGCCGGAATGATCTCCATCAACTCGTCGATGGTGGTTTCCGGGTTGCGCAGCATGTGCAGGCAGGCATCCACCACTTCATTGAGGTTGTGGGGCGGGATGTTGGTGGCCATGCCCACCGCAATACCGGCCGAGCCATTGACCAGCAAATTGGGCAACTTGCTGGGCAATACCAATGGTTCTTTTTCGCTGCCGTCGTAATTGGGGCCGAAATCAACCGTTTCCTTGTCAATATCGCCGAGCATCTCGTGCGCGATTTTCGCCAGGCGGATTTCGGTGTACCGCATGGCGGCGGCACTGTCGCCATCCACCGAACCGAAGTTGCCCTGGCCGTCCACCAACATATGGCGCAGTGAGAAATCCTGGGCCATGCGCACGATGGTGTCGTACACCGCCGAGTCGCCGTGCGGGTGGTATTTACCAATCACGTCGCCCACAATGCGGGCCGACTTCTTGTAAGGACGGTTCCAGTCGTTGTTGAGCTCATGCATGGCAAAGAGCACGCGTCGGTGGACTGGCTTGAGGCCATCCCGCGCATCGGGCAAGGCCCGCCCCACGATCACGCTCATGGCGTAGTCGAGATAGCTGCGCCGCATCTCCTCTTCAAGGCTGATGGGCAGGGTTTCTTTGGCAAACTGGGTCATTGGGGGCGGCGGTGACAGCAAAGGAGAGCCATTTTAGGGGTAAGTGCATGTAGCGGCTTAGCAACACATCGTGGCAATTGCGCTTTTGTCCTACGGAACCTTAACTGCCGCACCCTCACTTGCCCTGTTACGTATGGCACAATCGATTGAACGTTTTTGGTGATGGTCACCGATGACGTCCTGATTCGCAGCGCGGCTGCGGCTTTTTCCCCAAGAGGAGAACCATGAAGAAACTGAACAAAGTGGCGATGTTGTTTGCCTCCGCAGCGCTCGCAACCGCCGCTGGCGCCCAAACCGTTGACAACTGGAAGAATGGCTCCAACGAGCTGGTCTGGAAAAACGGCACCAATGAATACTGCTGGCGCGATGCCAACTGGACGCCCGCAACGGCCGCTCCAGGATGCGACGGTGCTCTGGCTGCTGCTCCGGCTGCTGCCGCACCTGCTGCTGCTCCCGCTGCTGCTGCACCTGCTCCCGCTCCCGCTCCAGCACCCGCTGTGGCCACCAAGGTGACGTACGCTGCCGACGCCTTCTTTGACTTCGATAAGTCTGTTCTGAAGCCCGAAGGCAAGGCCAAGCTGGATGATCTGGTCTCCAAGGTCAAGGACATCAACCTGGAAGTCATCATTGCCGTGGGTCACACCGACTCCGTTGGTTCCGATGCCTACAACCAGAAGCTGTCCGTACGTCGTTCCGAAGCCGTGAAGGCCTATCTGGTCTCCAAGGGCATCGAAAAGAACCGTGTGTATACCGAAGGCAAAGGCGAAAAGCAGCCTGTCGCTGACAACAAGACCAAAGAAGGTCGCGCAAAGAACCGTCGCGTCGAAATCGAAGTGGTCGGCACCCGCGCTTCCAAGTAATCTTCAGATTGCTCAAAAAAGGGCCCCGATTTCGGGGCCTTTTTTACGTCTGTGCTTTTCTCGCCTGAAGCTTGATGGACAATGAATGCCATGAGTGAATCTGTGAATGCCGATCCTGCCGAGTTGGCCAAATTTTCTGAATTAGCCCACCGATGGTGGGATCCTGAGAGTGAGTTCCGGCCCCTGCACCAAATCAACCCACTTCGTCTGGAGTGGATTGACGGCTTGGCAGACCTGTCGTCAAAGCGGGTGCTGGATGTGGGTTGTGGCGGCGGCATTCTGTCGGACTCCATGGCGCGCAAAGGGGCGACTGTCACCGGCATTGATCTGTCCACCAAGGCATTGCGTGTGGCCAGACTACATGCGTTGGAGGCGCAAACTACCCACCTGAATTTCAGGGAGGTGAGCGTCGAAGCGTTGGCGGCAGAGCAGCCTGAGAGCTTCGATGTGGTGACTTGCATGGAAATGCTTGAACATGTACCAGACCCTGCATCTGTTGTTCAGTCCTGCTCGCGGCTCGTGAAGCCTGGTGGATGGGTCTTTTTTTCCACTATCAACCGCAGCGCTAAGGCTTTCATGCTGGCCATCGTGGGGGCAGAATACATTTTGAACATGCTGCCACGCGGCACGCATGAATACGCAAAGCTGCTTCGTCCGAGCGAACTCGCAGGTAGCTGCCGCGCCGCTGGACTGAACGTCACGCACACCTGTGGTCTTGAACACAATCCGCTCACCCGCCGCTACTGGCTTGGTAATGACACCAGTGTCAACTACATGTTTGCCACTCGTCGTGCTGCGTGAGGCGCAGTATGTTTCACAACATTCGCGCTGTATTGTTCGATCTGGATGGGACCTTGATTGATAGCGCTCCCGATCTCGGTGCAGCTGCTGACAAGATGCGCACAGACCGCGGTATGCCGTCCTTGCCTGCGGACCGTTACCGTCCCATGGCTGGTGCTGGAGCTCGGGGCATGCTGGGTGAGGCGTTTGGCATGACGTCAGAACACCCCGACTATGAAGCGTTGCGTGAAGAGTTTTTCGTGAATTACGAAAGACGCATGACCCATCTGACCACTGTGTTTGATGGAGTGGGTCAACTCATTGAGCAACTGCTGCAAAAACAAATGCAATGGGGCGTGGTTACCAATAAATCGGCCCGTTTTACTGAACCACTCATTCTTGCCATGCCGCTGTTCACTACAGCCGGTGCTGTTGTGAGCGGGGACACAACACCCCACGCCAAGCCGCACCCAGCGCCCCTTCTGGAAGCCGCAGCGCGTCTGGAATTGGCTCCGGAGTTCTGTATTTACGTCGGTGACGATGAGCGGGATATCATCGCCGGTCTTGCCGCTGGGATGGGCACTGTGGCTGCGACGTATGGATATCTGGGGGCGAAGGCAGATCCACTGCAATGGGGGGCCCATGCAGTAATAAATTCACCGACCGAGCTCTTGCAATTGCTCGGGAAGGCCTAAAATAGATCTTCTAGGGGCTGTCCTGGTTTCGACGTGGGTTCGGAATCGGTGTGGTGCATGTCGAGCTTGAGTCACGCTCGTAAATCTCGATTTAAAAAACTAACTGCAAACGACGAACGTTTCGCACTCGCTGCTTAATTGCCAGTGAGCCTTGCAACAGTTGGCCGATGGGCTGGGCAAGGGGGTCTGAGCAATCAGTGCCTCCCGGCTGCAAGGATAATTACATGGGCTGGCCTTGATCCGGGTACCTTGGACTGGGGTAAGAAAATAGGGTGCTGGCGGCCGGTGTAGCGTGCGACTGCGCGACACCGGCGGCGAGACTTAAATCAGACCGCTAAACATGTAGATCTGCTCGATGAAGGCTTGCGGACGCGGGTTCAATTCCCGCCAGCTCCACCATTACAACGTCCAAAGGCGTTTGCCAATATCCGGCGAACGCCCTTTTTCATTGGAGAATCATCAAGTTATCGTGCGCCTATGTGCGCGGATGTCCGCTAACAGCCAGAGCAAAACCGGGGAACCGGGGAACAAACCGGGGTAAAGTCCGGGGAACGGGATTTTGTTCCCCGGTCTGCCCTTGTTCCCCGTCTGGAGGCCCTGCCCATGTTGACCGACAAGCACTGCACAAACGCCACCTGCCCAGCAGACAAGAAGCGGACCCGCTTCACCGATGTCTTGGGGCTGTACCTGGAGGTGAGCCCGGCCGAGTCGAAGCGCTGGTTCTGGAAAACCTATGCCGATGGAAAAGAGGGCCGCATGGCGCTGGGCAGCTATCCTGTCGGCGCCGCTTGAATATTGATCCACCGGGGATGCGGATAAAAACTTGGACTGGTTTTATGCCGCAAGTCCAAGGCTCGCCCGGTATTCAATGGGGCTGAGAGAGCCAAGGGAGATTGTGATCCGCTTCTCGTTGTACCAGCGGATGTAGTCGTCGACCACCTCAATGAACTGCTCAATGGTCGTGGCCTTCCAGTCCCGAGGATAGAACAGCTCGTTCTTCAGCCGGCCGAAGAAACCCTCGCAGGCTGCGTTGTCAGGAGAGCATGCCTTGCGAGACATCGAGCGGGTGAGGTTCGCGTCGCTCATTCTTGATAGCCAGCCTGGCCAGCGGTAGTGGCCCCCGCGGTCGGAGTGGACCACCGGTCGGTCGCCGGCTTCTGTCACCGTCTCGATGGCAGCATCCAGCATTGTGTTGACAAGCTCAGCGTCTGGACTGGTTGCGATGGTCTAGCTCACCACCATGCCATCGAAGCAATCGATGATGGGCGACAGGTACACCTTGCCCGCTGGGATCTGGAACTCGGTGATGTCAGTAAGCCACTTCTCATTGGGTGCCGCTGCCTGGAAGTCGCGGTTGATGATGTTCTCAGGTGCTGGACTGATCTCACCAAGGTAGGACGCGTAACCACCTGCACCGCAGTCACCTGATCGCCGGCAAACCGGACAACGAGGTAATGGATGGTGTTCGTGTCGCCATTCTTTTTCTCGTCGGCCAGCGGCACGTAGACCACTTCGCAGGGCTCGCCGACCCGCATGCCGGGTGGTGTGGCATAGGGGCCTCCAAGATTGGAGGCCCCTATGCCGATCCTGTTCGATATTCATCCAGTCAGACCGAACCGGACGGTGCAACTCGGTCAGCTATGCTGGCGAGTACCTTGCTGCGCTACTTATGACTGTCATTCACCCGCACTCCATCGCCACCAGCTTGACCGTACGCTACAACAGCGTGGATGCCCTTCGGGGTTTTGCCATGCTGTGGATGACGGTGTTTCATTTTTGCTTCGACCTCAGCCATTTCGGCTACTGGCCACAGAATTTTCGCGCCGATCCTTTCTGGACTTGGCAGCGCACCGCCATCGTGAGTCTTTTTCTTTTCTGTGCGGGTCTGGGGCAGGCCATCGCCTTGAAGCAAGGGCAGGGGTGGGGCCGGTTTGGGCGGCGCTGGCTGCAGATTGCTGGGTGTGCGCTGCTAGTGACAATCAGCTCGTTTGTCATGTTTCCGCAGAGCTTTATTTATTTCGGTGTGCTGCACGGCATGGCGGTCATGCTGCTGGTGGTGCGTTTCACGGCGGGCTGGGGGCGCTGGCTGTGGCTGGCGGGGCTGGTTGCGCTGGCGCTGCCGTGGTGCGCGCAGCTGCTGCTGACGGGGGTGTGGGCAGAGTGGGCGCCGGTGCTCAATGCACGCTCACTGAACTGGCTCGGACTGGTGTCCCGCAAGCCGTTTACGGAAGACTACGTGCCGGTGCTGCCCTGGCTGGGGGTGCTTTGGTGGGGGCTGGCGGCAGGGCAGTGGATGCTTTCCCGATCCGCAAACTGGGTTCCGCGGGATGTGCCGCCGTTCTTGCGGCCACTGGCATCGCTGGGGCGGTGGAGCCTGAGCTACTACATGCTGCACCAGCCGGTCATGATCGGTGGATTGATGGCGCTGGGCTGGGTGCTGAAACGGTAGTGCGGTGCTGACCGCAGGGGTATTCGCGTGGGCAGCGGTCTTGCTCCAACAGCCACTGCAAGAGTGCAGGCAAGGAGCCAGGGCGCACCAGATGCACTGTGTTGATCGCCCCTACGATGGCATGGCGCGCCGTACGCAAGCTGATGCGGGTCGGCGCAGCAACCCCTTCATGTTTGGCCATGCGGATCGGCCAGCGCGTGTTCGATCCAGGCAGGATCCCGCAGCACGCTACAACTCGGCTATCGCGTTGGCAGGCATCGCCTCCAGCGTCTCGTTCTGGGTGGTTTGCAGCAGGCTCAAAACAAAAAAGGGAACATGTTGAACACGTTCCCTTTTAGAGCAGATCAGCTTCGCTTGGGCTTAACTGTCTGGCATTGGCCGTCAGGAGCCCTTTTGATGGTGGTCAAGATGCCCAGCAGCGCATGTATCAGTCGCGCTCGCCGCCCGCGATGCCCAGCAGGGCCAGCAGGCTCTGGAACACGTTGAAGATGTCCAGGTACAGGGCCAGGGTGGCGCTGATGTAGTTGGTTTCGCCGCCGTCCAGGATCTGCTTGAGGTCATACAGCATGTAGGCGCTGAAGATGCCGATGGCCGCGACCGAGATCGCCATCATGCCGGCCGAAGAGCCGACAAACACGTTGATGACCGCGCCCACCATGAGCACCAGTGCGCCCACCATGAGCCACTTGCCCATGCCCGAGAGGTCGCGCTTGATCACGCTGGCCAGGCTGGCCATCACGAAGAACACGCCTGCGGTGCCGGCAAAGGCGGTCATGATGAGATCGGTGCCATTCTTGAAGCCCAGCACCATGCCGATCAGGCGTGACAGCATCAGGCCCATGAAAAAGGTGAAGGCCAGCAGCACGGGCACGCCCGCCGCCGAGTTCTTGGTTTTTTCGATGGCGAACATGAAACCAAAAGCGCCGCCCATGAAAACAATCAGGCCCAGGCCGCCGCTCAGCGACTGGGTGATGCCCGTGGCCACGCCAACCCATGCACCCAGCACGGTGGGCAGCATGCTCAGGGCGAGCAGCCAGTAAGTGTTGCGCAGCACCTTGTGGCGCTGCTCCTGCGAGATGCCATAGCCCGCAGAGTGGCCCAGGGTGGTGACTTGGTCATTCATCTTGTGTCTCTCCTAGTTGGCCTGCACGACGCAGACCGCTGAATTCTATGTGGCGGTGTTCTGGCCAAATGCAATAACCGCACCCGGTCAGACAGTTTAGGTCACTATTGTTTCGCCCCAGGCGGCGGTTTGCAGGGGGCCGACTGCCGCTATGCTTGCCGTTTTCGTCCGGGGGCCCTGCCATCCAGTCCCCCTCAACCCTGCATGACAACCATGAAAATCAAACACGAACTCGAACTGGCCGACGTCAAGAAGATTGCGGCGGCTGCCGAAGCCGAAGCGCTGAAGAACCACTGGGCCGTGACCATCGCCATCGTGGACGACGGGGGCCACCTGCTGTGGCTGCAGCGCCTGGACGGCGCGGCGGCGGTGTCGTCGCACATCGCGCCTGCCAAGGCCCACACGGCCGCCCTGGGCCGCCGCGAGAGCAAGGTGTATGAAGACATCGTCAACGGTGGCCGCACGGCGTTTCTCAGCGCACCCGGCATCGAAGGCTTGCTCGAAGGCGGCGTGCCGATCATGAAAGACGGGCAGTGCCTGGGCGCGGTGGGGGTGAGCGGTGTGAAATCCACGGAAGACGCGCAGATTGCACGTGCGGGCATTGCGGCGTTGGGCCTTTGATTGGCGATGAATTGCTATTGAAATAGTAGCTAATGGCGCTTGTATATCAAGCGCTGGAGGCGAAAATGCCTGATTAGCGACATATCTCAGACCCCGTTCGCCCTGAGCTTGTCGAAGGGCTGTTTGCAAGGAGCGCCCTGGCTTCGACAAGCTTGTATGGTTTGGTCTCCATCAACCAAACTTCAAGAAAGGGCGAGGAGCCGGGATGGAGGGACATCGACAGGCATCGGCCGTTGCTTTAGACCCAACGGATCGACTTACTGAGTCATTACCCCATCCCTGCGCCGAGCGTCGATAAGGAACCTGGCGACGTCACCTGCACGATGCAGTCTCGATCGCCAATTCTTGCAAGCTCACGCCGACAGCAGGCGTCCACCCCGGCACTCGTATTTTGAGCGATGAAGACCCAACAAGCTACTGAATTTGTTGGCGTAGATGTAGCAAGCGCCCATCTGGATGTCGCCGTGCATGGGCACACCAACGTGCGCCGATATGCCAATACGCGCGAAGGCATCTGCCAACTGCTGCGCGCACTGCGCCCTGGCTGCGTGCTGGCACTGGAGTCGACTGGCCGCTATCACACGGCGCTGGCACAGGCCGCTCATGCAGCGGGCCTGCGTGTTTATGTTCTCAATCCCCTGGATGCGCGTCGCTACGCGCAGTCGGTGGGTCAGCGCGGCAAGACCGACCGGATCGATGCGCTTGTGCTGGCCCGCTATATCTGCCGCGAACATGAGCAACTGCGCCAGTGGCAGCCGCCCACGGCCAGTCAAGCCCAGTTGCGCGAGCTCATTGCCCACCGTGCAACCTTGGTGCGTCAGCGCAGTGCTCTGGCGCAGGCGGGCAGCCACAATAAGATGCTCGCGAGTCTGGACGCGCCGGTGCTCAAGGCATTGCAGGAAGCCATTGAACACATCGACGCGCAACTGGCAGTGATCATCCAGGCTGACCCACCGAGCCGCCAGGCGTTCGAGCACATCACCTCGGTGCCCGGCCTGGGCCTGGTCTGCGGGTCGTTGCTGGTGATGCTCTTTGGGCGCATGCACGAGCGCAGTGCCGATGCGGTGATCGCATTTACAGGACTGGATCCGCGCCCGAACGACTCCGGCAAGAAGACGGGCCAAAGGCGCTTGTCCAAGAGGGGCTGGCCGGAGATCCGGCGCCTGCTGTACGCAGCTGCCATGTCAGCCGCGCGCACAAAGACGTGGAACGGCTTTTATCTTGCCCAGCGCGCTAAAGGACTGAGCACGACCGCAGCGCTGATTGTGCTTGCCCGAAAACTCCTGCGCGTAGCCTTCTCGTTGTTCAAGCAACAAAGCGACTTCGATAGCTCGCTGATGGCCGTCAAGGGTTGACACAAACGATAGAACCTCAGCCCGAACGGATGGGGTGAGACATCTGAGACAAGTTGCTAATCAGGGAAAAACGTGCTCAAAACAAAAAACCGGTCTTCGAACCGGTTTTTTTGTGCCGTCCGCTGCTTGGGAACGAGGAAAAAAGCCTGGCTACGCGGGCACGCCCGTTGGCTGGCAAAAAAGACCCTGGCGGGCTTGTGACAAGCCCGGGAGTCTCCCCACGATGAAACCTTGAAAAGGACTGAAAGAGGAACGCTGGCCGATCATGGTGCGTAGGGGGGCTGACCCCGCTGGCCGGCTCGCGCACCCTGGTTTATTTGGTCAAGATCAGCTTGCCCAGCTTGGTGGCCTGCAGGCGGTAAACCGATCCGTTGTGGCGAATGGCCACGGCTTTTTGTCCCTGCAAGAGTTCGCTGCTTTCGACGGCGGCAGGGGCAGCTTGCGACGCGAGCGGGTGGGTCAGCATCAGGGACGATGCTGCCAGATCGGAAGCGGTCGAGCGCAGGGGTGAGGCGTTGGTCAAGTTGGCTTGCATGATGGTCCAGGTGCTTTGCGATTGGATGTGTTAATGATAACTATTCGCAATTGCAAGTCAAGCGATTTTTCTCGATGGGTGCGTGCAGCAAGGCATGTGCCCTTCAAAACCGCCTATGGCTGCGGCTCGGTCACGAAGCCGATCTTGCGCACGCCAGCGCGCTGGGCGGCGGCCATGGCCTGGGCCACGCGTTCGTAGCGCACTTCCTTGTCGCCGCGGATGTGCAGGTCGGGCTGGGGTGCTTTGGCAGCTTCGGCCTGCAGACGCGAGAAGAGTTCTTCGTCGGCCACCGGCGCGCCGTTCCAGAAATACTGGCCGTCGGCGGCTACCGACAGGCGCACGGTTTCGGGTTTGATGAGCTCGGGCTGGTTGGTGGCGCGGGGCAGGTCCACGTTCACCGAGTGTTTCATCACCGGCACGGTGATGATGAAGATGATGAGCAGCACCAGCATGACGTCCACCAGCGGCGTCATGTTGATCTCGTTCATCACCTCATCGGCGTCGTCTTGGGTTCCGAAGGCCATGGCTTAGTTGCCTTTCTTCATGGGCAGTACCTTGCCGGGTTCGCCTGCATTCACGCGGGCGCCGGTGACAAAGTAGGCGTGCAGGTCGTGGGCAAAGCTGTTGAGGCCGTTCAGGATGGACTTGTTGCCACGCACCAGCGCGTTGTAGCCCAGCACCGCCGGGATGGCCACCGCCAGGCCCAGCGCGGTCATGATGAGTGCCTCACCAATGGGGCCGGCCACTTTGTCGATGGTGGACTGGCCCGAGGTGCCGATGGCCAGCAGCGCGTGGTAGATGCCCCACACGGTGCCAAACAGGCCGATGAACGGCGCCGTGGAGCCCACCGATGCCAGGATGGCCAGGCCCGACTGGATGCGTGCCGTGAACTCGTCAATGCAGTTGCGCAGGCAGCGGGTGACCCAGTCGCTCACGTCCAGGCTGTCGTGCAGGTGGGCCTTGGTGTTGCGGTGGTGGGCCGTGGCTTCGCGGCCTTCCAGGGCCAAGTGGCGGAAGGGATTGGTGGGGTCGTTGCCCAGCTTGGTCAGGGCGGCGGCGAAGTCTTCGCTGTGCCAGAAGTCCTGCGCCGTGCGGGCGTGCTTCTTGAACTTGATGATGTCCAGCGCCTTGATGACGATGACGATCCACGAGGCCAGCGACATGGCCAGCAGCAAGATGGCGACGGCGCGGGTGACAAAGTCGCCCTGCGTCCAGACGTTGGCGATGCCGAATTGCGATTCCATGAAAACTCCCTGAACGGTGATTGGATTATTCGAGAACAAAGTTGACGGGAACGAGGTTCCACATGGCCTCGGGCACGCCATTGCGCTTGCCGGGCACGAAGCGCCAGCGCATCACGGCCTCCTGGGCCTGGCGGTCCAGGCGGTCATAGCCGCTGGATTGGTTGATTTCCACCTTCTGCGGCAGTCCGTCGGTGCCGATCAGCACGCGCAGCACCACCTTGCCTTGCTCGCCCATGCGTTTGCTGATGGCTGGGTAGCTGGGTTTGGGGTTGTTGAGGTAGGCGGCATTGCTGGACGGCATCTCGATGCGGGGCGGGGCGGGCGGCGCTGGAGGCGCGGGCGGGGCCGGGGGCGCCACCGGTGCTTCGATGGGGGGCGCTGGCGGCTGCGGCGTGGTGATGCCCACCGGGGCATTCGGGGCCGGTGTCGGGTCGGCAATGGCCACGGGCATGGGGGCCGGGCGCGGGGCCTGGACCTTGGGAGCTGCCTTGGGCGGAGGCGGCGGGGCAGGTGGTGCCGGTGGCGCCACCTTGGGTGCGGGGGGGGGCGGGGGCGCGATGAATTCGCTCAGCAGTTCCGCGGGCACGATCACTTCTGCCGCGCGGCGCAGCAGGCCCGACTGCAGCGCCCACAGGCCCGCCACATGCAGCATCACCACCGAACCCACGATCACGGCATTGCGGCTTACGCCGCCCGAGGCGGCAAAACGATCTCGTTGGGACATATAAAAATGATAGCTGCATGCGCTTACTGGGTAAGCGCTAGCGCCTAAAAGTATTCAGATTACTTGCGAAAGATCCACCAGGCCGAACCGGCCACGAAGATCAGGCTGCCCGCGAGTGTAGAGAGGAGTTCCATGACTTGCTTTCCAAAATGGAGTTGGCAAGCTGGACCGGTTGCGCCGCGACCTCGTTGTGCAGGGCGGCCACCGGGCTGGTTGCGCTGCATTGCGCCACCACATCGCGGGCGCAGCTTTCGCAGCATCCGCATTGGGTGGCAACGCCCAGCTCGAACTGGATATCGTCGAAACTCATTCCTGCACGCGCATGGCGGGCAATTTCACGGTCGGAAATTCGGCGGCAAACACAGACGATCATGGCGGCAGGCAGTTTGGCTGGCTGTTGTGAGTGGGGTGATTATAAATACGAATCTATCGTATTTGCAATAAATCAATTCTGCCCGGAGGGAGATAGATTTTTCAGCGCCAGCCGTTGCCGGTGAAATCTGCATCCAGCAGCGCCGGTGATGCATCGGCCAGCGTGGCGCAGCCGGTGAGGGCCATGGCAATTTCGAGTTCGTCGCGCAACAGGCGCAGCACATGCGCCACGCCGGCGGCGCCGGCATGGGCCAGGCCCCAGACCGCGGGGCGTCCCACCAGCACGGCCGATGCGCCCAGCGCCATGGCCTTGAGCACATCGGTGCCGCGCCGGATGCCGCCATCCACCAGCACCGGCAGCGCGCCGCCCACGGCCTGCACCACGCGCGGCAGGGCGCTGGCGGTGGCGGGGGCCGTGTCCAGCGTGCGCCCGCCATGGTTGGAGACGATCAGGCCCGCCGCGCCCGCCGACACCGCCTGGCGCGCATCGGCCGGATGTAGCACCCCTTTGAGCAGCACGGGCAGGCGGGTGATGGACTGCAGCCAGGCAACGTCGTCCCAGGTGGGGGCGTGGTGCAGCAGGCCGTCAAACAGCGCACTTTGGCCGGGGCGCAATTCGGGCGAGGCCGGCGCCTGCAAGCCCGCAAGGTTGACCGGGCCCACGCCGGGTGGCAGCCGAAAGCCCGCGCGCCGTTCGCGGTCGCGCACGCCACTCGATGGCGCGTCCACCGTGAGCACCAGGGCCTCGTAGCCAGCGGCTTCGGCGCGCTGCACCAGCGCCTGGGTAAAGCCCCGGTCTGGCTGCAGATAAAGCTGAAACCACAGCGGGCCGCGCCCGGGGTCGGGCAGCACTGCTTGCGCAATGGCCTCCAGCGACACACTGGCCTGGGTGCTGAGCACCACGCCCGCGCCCAGCGCTGCCGCTGCGTAGGCCATGGCCAGCTCGCCGTCGGGGTGGGCCAGGCGCTGGAAGGCGACGGGCGCCAGCAGGATGGGGTGCGCCAGCGTGCGGCCCAGCAGTTTGACCCGGGTGTGGCCGCCCGCCAGTGGCCGCAGCACGCGCGGCCACAGAGGCAGCGCATCCCAGGCGCTGCGGTTGGCTCGCAGGGTGATCTCGTCGGCGGCGCCGCCGCTGAAGTAGGCCCAGGCGTTGTCGTCCAGCTGCTGGCGTGCCTGCCGTTCGTGGTCTGCCAGGTTGACGATGTCCGGGGGAAGCGTGTGCCGTGCAGGAATGTAGGTCATACAAGCAAAAACAGCACCTAGCGCTTATTCAGCAAGCGCGAGGTGCTATTGAAAAATGAGCAAATATGGGCGGACATGCCATCAGGTCAGGACGCTGGTGCGCAACCGCCTGGATGATTGCAGCGTCATACGTCGGCCCACATGCGCAGCAGGTTGTGGTAAGTGCCCGAGAGCGCGATGACCGAGGGTTCCTTTTCGCCATGGGCCTGGCGCAGCTTGAGCAGCGACATGTCCATGTCAAACAGTAGCTGGCGCTGTTCCAGCCCGCGCACCATGCTTTCCACCCAGAAAAAGCTGCTGATGCGGTGCCCACGCGTGACCGGCGACACCTGGTGCACCGTGCTGCTAGGGTACAGGACCATGTCGCCCGCAGGCAGCTTGATGCGCTTTTCGCCCAGGGCTTCGGTGATGACCAGTTCACCGCCGTCGTAGTCCTCTGGCGGGGTGAGGAACAGCGTGCACGACAGGTCGCTGCGCACCCAGCAGTTGTCTGCCTTCGAGTGCATGACGGCGCTATCGACATGGTTGCCATAGAAGTTGGCGCCATCGCCGTAGTTATTGAACAGCGGGTTGAAGATGCGGCGCGGCAACGCCGCCGAAAAGAACAGGGCGTTGCGGTGCAGCGCTTCTTTGACCCGGGCCTGCAGCTGTGCGGACAGCGCGCTGCCTTGCGACAGCTGCAGGTTGTTCTTCTGGTACAGGGCCTGGCCGCCAGCACTGCGTTCCCCGTCCACCCAGGGGGCGTCTGCGCCGAGTGATTGCCTGAAAAAGGCGATTTCCTCAGGGGTCAGAACGTTCTGGATGTGCAGGAACATGGTGCGCTGGCGGTGTAAGGCGGTGGATCAGAAGCGGGTCTTCAGGCTGACCTGAACCGAGCGGGCCGCGCCAGGAATATAAAACCCACGGTACAGAGCGTCGGCATAGACCTTGTCGGCCAGATTGCTTACGTTGAGCTTGACGGAGGTTTTGTCGTCGATGGCGTATTCGACCATGGCATCGATCACGCCAAAGCCGCTGGTATACACCGCCCGCGAGCCCTCGGGGTTTTGCTTGCCACGGTAGGTCAGGCCAGCGCCTGCACGAATCTTGGACGTGATGGCGTAGGTGCTCCACACGCTGCCACTGTGCTTGGGTGTCAGCCCTGGGCGATCGCCCTGCACCTGGGCGCCGCCGCCGTTGCTCGCCAGCACGACGTTGCTGCGGTCGATCTTGGCTTCAGGAATCCAGGTGTGGTTGAAGAACACTTCCCACTTGGGCGTAATGCGGCCGGCCAGGTTGAACTCCATGCCCGTGGCGTGGCGCTTGCCGGACAGCAGCTGTTGGGTAGAAGCGGTGTCGGGGTCGGTGTTGCGCTCGTTGTACTTTTCGCTGTAGAACGCGGCCACACCCAGCAGGGCGCGGCGCTCGAACAGCTCGAACTTGCTGCCTATTTCGATGTTGCGGCTCTTCTCGGGTGGCGTGTTGGCTGTGCGGTTGGTCGTGTTGCTCAGGTTGACGTCGTACTGGTACGTGTCGCCCGAGGTGTTGTACGAGGTGCCGTACGACACGTAGTAAGACGACAGCTCATCGGGCTGGAAAATCAGGCCGACGCGCGGACTGAACAGGCTGTCCGACACTTCATTGCTGATCGATCCTGCTGCGTTGCGGTACGACGCCTTGAAGTCGTCATAGCGCAGGCCACCCACAAGCTTGAGTGTCTCTGTCAGGGACATGGTGTCCTGTGCATACAGGCCCAGGTTGCGCGACTTGAAGGTGTTCCACTGTACGGGGACGCGACCGTCGGCCACCGATGCGCCATCGTCTGGCGTGCCGACGGTGGTGGTGGGGCGTGTGGTGGTGTTGGCGTAGTTCTGGTTGCGTTTGGCGTCGTCGTCGTAATAGTCGACGCCGGCCAGCAGCGCATGCTTTTTGCCGCCCCAATTGAAGGTGTTGCTGTAGTCGCTTTGGACTTGCAGGACGTCGCTTTCGCCAATGCGGCCCTTGGAGCCGCGGGTCAGAACCGTGTTGGCGTTGATCTGGTCCAGCGTGATGGCGCTGTTCTGAAAGCCAATGGTGCTGGCCAGCATGTCGCGCTGGTAGTTGCCGTAGCGCAGGCGGGTGTTCAGCTCACCCCCGTCAGTAAAGCGGTGGATGTGGCCCAGCGTGGCGTACTTTGATTCGGTGTTGTTGTAGTCGCTTTCCAGTCCATAGTAGTTGCGGGCTGGCAAGGTGGTGTTGATCTTGCCATCGGCCGACAGGCGCCATGGGTGGTTGTAGATCGGGCGACCTTCGGCTTTCAGGTAGTACAGGCCGATAGAGAATTCATCACGCGTGCCAATGCCCCAGGCAAAGGTGGGCGCAATGCCGCGCTTGTTCTGCTTGGCGCCGTAGTTGTCGGCATCCTGCACCATGGCGTTCAGGCGGAAAGCGGCGTTCTCGCCGGTCACGAAGTTGAAGTCACCCGTCGCACGGTGGTAGTTGCCCGTGCCATAGGTGTACGAGGCTTCGTGCTGGTCAATCAGCAGCGGGGCCTTGCTCACCTGGTTGACGACGCCGCCGGTCGAGCCCTTGCCAAACAGCATGGAGGCGGAACCCTTGAGCACTTCCACGCGGTCGTTGTTGAAGGTGTCGCGCTCCAGCAGCGGGGCGTCTTTCATGCCGTCGTTGTAGATGTCGCCCGCCTGGCCCAGCGAGAAACCGCGCAGGCGCACGTCTTCTTCACCTGTTTCGCCCGCCTGGAATGTGACGCCTGCCGTGGTGCGCAGCACTTCGCGAAAGTCGTCCTGGTTGCGGTCGGCCATCAGCTTTTCGGTGAACACCGTGACGGACTGGGGGATGTCCTTGATGTCCTGCTTGCCTTTGCCGACGGTGGTTTTTTTGAGCAGCAGCGTGTCCTTGCCCTGGACTTCAGCCGCTTCCTTCACGGTCACGGTGGACAAGGTTGCTTCCGGCGTGCTGGACTGCGCCATGGCGCCCATAGAGGCGGCCAGCATCAGTGCGCCCAGGGGCAGCAGGGTTTTGTCCGACGACATGCCAAGCGTGGGAGCGTGCGTGGTGGGAGCGGGGAAAGGGTTTGAACGCAGCGGTGTGCTGCGCTGCTGGGCGCGTGATTTTGCCAAGGAGGCCTCCGTCATTGAATGGATGTGCAGGTGGCGCGCAGGGGCGCCAAGAGCAGGCGAGAGGCATTGGCTAGATCAACATGGCTGTGCGTCGTCGTGCAGTTTTATGTTACATCAAATGCGGGTCATTCTCATTTGCATTGATGTTGTGGCGCCACAGTTTTCAGGCTTTCCGGCGAAAAAAAACCGGCAAAGCCGGTTTTCTTGAGACAGCCAGGGAAGGGCTGCTTACTTGACGTGCTTGCCGATCAGGCCGGCCAGTTCGAACATCGACACTTGCGGCTTGCCGAACAGTTCCTTGAGCTTGGCGTCTGCATTGATGTTGCGCTTGTTGGCGGCATCCTGCAGGTTGTTGGCCTTGATGTAGACCCACAGCTTGCTGATGATCTCCGTGCGCGGCAGCGGTGCCGAG
The DNA here is from genome assembly GCF_002176815.1 of Acidovorax sp. T1. NCBI lineage: Bacteria > Pseudomonadati > Pseudomonadota > Betaproteobacteria > Burkholderiales > Comamonadaceae > Acidovorax > Acidovorax sp. T1. Next base: position 1,747,554 of record NZ_CP021648.1, read on the forward strand.
CCCACCACGGCGGCCAGCGCGGGGCTGGGCGTGAGCGCCTTCATGAAGGCGGCATTGGGTGTGCGCTTCTTGGCGGGCGCGGCGGCCTGGGTAGCGGGCGCCTTGGCTGCGGGAGCGGCTTTTGCCGGAGCTTTTTTTGCAGTTGCCATGTTGGGTTGTCCTTGTTGGAAGTAAATTTTCACCAGCGAAAGCGAGAATTTCCCACTGGCACAGGGATGCTACTGGGAAAAAAACACCTTTCCAAGCGAGACGGCGCTTTTTTTCCCTCGATTTGTTGCTGTGGTGCACTGTGGGTGCGGCCGTGGGTCATGAAAGAAGTCCATTGCCGCGCCATCGGGGGCGGGGCGCGCTGCGAGACAATGCGCCCACGCCCAGGTGGCCATCCGCTTTTTCCCTGCAACTTCCCGCGTGAAAGGTTTCCCAGCCATGACAGCCCCTTCTTCCACGGCATTCAGCACCTGCGATTTCTGCGATGCGCACAAGGGCGATGGCAGCGGCACATTTCGCGTGCTGCCGCCCGTATTTCAGAGCTACGGCGGCCTGGCGGCCTTTGCCGGCGCCGTGGCAACGGTGAAGTGCTTCGAGGACAACACCCTGGTCAAGGCCGCAGTGGATTCCCCCGGCCAGGGCCGCGTGCTCGTGGTGGATGGCGGAGGCTCGTTGCGCCGCGCCTTGGTGGGCGGCAATCTGGCCGCCGCCGCTGCCCGCAATGGTTGGGCGGGGTTGGTGGTGGATGGCTGCGTGCGCGATGTTGCCGAGCTGAACGCCGCCGCCGTGGGCATACGCGCCCTGGGCCTGATGCCCCTGCCCACCGAAAAGCGCAACGAAGGCCAGCGCGATGTGGCGGTGCAGATCCAGGGCGTGTGGGTGCGCACTGGCGACTGGCTTTATGCGGATGCCGACGGTATCGTGGTCAGTGCCCGGTCACTGTTGGCCTGAGCCTTCCCGCTGGCCCACACGCAAGGCCGCGCGCGTGGGCAGGGTGGCCAGCAGCACGCTGGCCAGCGCAATGCCGAACGCCAGCAACTGCAGGCCCGAGAAGGACTCGCCCAACACCAGCACACCCACCAGGGCGGCGCTGACAGGCAGCAGCACGGTGAATATGCCGCCTTGCGCGGCGGGCACGACTTTCAGGCCTGTCATCCACAACCACACGGTCCACATGCAGGCGGCCAGCGCATAAAACACCAGCAGCAGCCAGGTGGCCCAGCCTACCGCTGCAAAGTCAAACCCCCAGGCCATGTAAAGGCCCAGCGGGGTGGAAAGCGCAAACCCCCACACGTTGATCAGCGAGGTGATGCGTTTGGGTCCGAGTGCCCCTGTAAGTTTCTTGCCGATGACCGAATACGCCGCTTCGCAGACCACGGCACCCACCAGAAGCAATTGCCCCAGCCAGACAAGGTTTGAAGTGTTTTTGGCATCTAGCGCTTGTGGTGCATGCGCAATATGCTCTGATTTTGATAGCGAAAGCAGTGCAATACCGGCCACCGCACAGGCCACCGCCACCCAAGTGCGGGGCGCCACGCGTTCGCGCAGGAAGGCCCAACTCATCACTGCGACGGCCGCCGGTATGGCGGCCATGATCACGCCTGCGGTCACGGCACTGGTCAGGCTGACGCCATAGATCATGCAGACGGTGAACAGGAAATTGCCCAGGAAGGACTCCAGAAACAGCAGCCACCGTACCTGGGGCGTGAGTGGCGGTTCGTCGGCTGGCTTCTTCAGCCAGTGCACCATGGCCAGCCCGCCAATTCCAAAACGCAACCAGGCCAGCAGAAACACAGGCAAAGCGGCTGCGAGCGGCTTGGACAGCGCTACATAGCTGCCCACCAGTGCCATGCTCAGGGCCAGGCACAGATAGGCGATAGGGCGGCTTGGGGCGTTCACTGGGCTGGAAGATTGAGAAATCAGGACGCGTGCATCATGCCCGACGAAGCGAGGTCCATTTCCGGGCTGATGCGCCTTCGTGGGTGGAAACGGTGGATGGGAACATCCAGCGCGAGGGAGCGCGCGGTTGCACGCGGGGGGATATGTCGCATGGGTGAAACCAACCCGGTCTACATTGCGGACAGCACGCACGAAGGTCAGCGGGGCATTTGTCGATGGAATTTCTCACGATACAAAAATTCAATTTCATTATTTGAAATACTGAACATGCTGCATCGCCGCAAATTTTCTCAATACGAGAAAATTATTTTCATATTGAGGAATGTTGTTGATAAGTTATTGTTTTTTAATGAAAAAATTTATATCTTATATAAGACATAAGAGCTTGCGCAAGTCTTATAGAAGACATAAAGTTGTCTTCAAGGGCGGCACACAGCAGCCCGGCGTTTTCAACCAACCCCCTGGAGTGATCTCATGCCCCAATCCCTGAACGAACAACTGAGCCGCGAACAGCAAATTGCCGCCCTGGAAAAAGACTGGGCCCAGAACCCCCGCTGGAAGGGTGTGAAGCGCGGTTACTCCGCCGCTGACGTGGTGCGCCTGCGCGGCTCGCTGCCCATCGAACACACGCTGGCAAAGCGCGGTGCTGAAAAGCTGTGGGACAAGATCAACGGCGGCGCCAAGAAGGGCTACGTCAACGCTTTCGGCGCCATCTCTGCCGGCCAGGCCATGCAGCAAGCCAAGGCAGGCCTCGAAGCCGTGTACCTGTCGGGCTGGCAAGTCGCCGCTGACGGCAACACCAGCGAAACCATGTATCCCGACCAGTCGCTGTATGCCTACGACTCGGTGCCCACCATGGTTCGACGCATCAACAACACCTTCAAGCGCGCCGACGAAATCCAGTGGGGCCGTGGCATCAACCCCGGCGACAAGGAATTCATCGACTATTTCCTGCCCATCGTGGCGGATGCAGAAGCCGGTTTCGGCGGCGTGCTGAACGCCTTCGAGTTGATGAAAAACATGATCCAGTCGGGCGCAGCAGGCGTGCACTTCGAAGACCAGCTGGCCGCTGTAAAGAAGTGCGGCCACATGGGTGGCAAGGTGCTGGTGCCTACGCAGGAAGCCTGCGAAAAGCTGATCTCCGCACGCTTTGCTGCTGACGTGATGGGCGTGTCCACCATCGTGCTGGCCCGCACCGATGCAGAAGCCGCCAACCTGATCACGTCCGACCACGATGCCAATGACAAGCCTTTCCTGACCGGCGAGCGCACGCAAGAAGGCTTCTACCGCGTGAAGAACGGCCTGGAGCAAGCCATCAGCCGTGGTGTTGCCTACGCTCCCTACGCCGACCTGGTGTGGTGCGAAACCGGCGTGCCAGACATCGGATTCGCCCGTGAATTCGCGCAGGCCGTGCACGCCGCCTGCCCCGGCAAGCTGCTGTCGTACAACTGCTCGCCATCGTTCAACTGGAAGAAGAACCTCGACGACAAGCAGATCGCGTCCTTCCAGGAAGATCTGTCGGCACTGGGCTACAAGTACCAGTTCATCACGCTGGCCGGTATCCACATCAACTGGTTCAACACCTTCCAGTTCGCCCATGCATACGCCAACGGCGAAGGCATGAAGCACTACGTGAACATGGTGCAAGAGCCTGAATTCGCAGCACGCGACAAGGGCTACACCTTCGTGTCGCACCAGCAGGAAGTGGGCGCAGGCTACTTCGACGACGTGACCACGGTGATCCAGGGCGGTTCGTCTTCCGTGAAGGCCCTGACGGGTTCGACCGAAGAAGAGCAGTTCCACTGATCTGAGAGCTTTCTGCGCCGCTTGGTTGTGGCGCGAAATGCACTCACCAAAAAGCCCGGTCCAAATGCTTCGGGCTTTTTTGTTGTCTGCAAGGTTAAAATAGGGGTAAATTCACTGCACAAGAGCGAGAAAGGCAATCTGGTTATGACACCGCGAACTACATCGGAGATGTTGACCGGCCGTTAAGGCTGGCTGTTCGCGCCTGCACGAGATTGCACACACCTCCAAGAAGCGCGGCCCTGTTCCGCGCTTTTTTGTTTCCTGGGCCTGGCGCGTGCCCGCACCCATTGCACTGATTGAAAAGAAAGAGTTACCCCCATGATTCACATCACGCTTCCCGACGGTTCACAGCGCGAGTTTCCGGGCCCCGTCACGGTGGCCGAAGTGGCAGCCTCCATTGGCTCGGGTCTGGCCAAAGCCGCATTGGCGGGGAAGATCGGAGACCAGATGGTAGATACCAGCTACCAGATCACGGCTGACAGTCCGCTGTCCATCATTACCGCCAAGGATGCCGATGGTCTGGACGTGATCCGCCACTCCACCGCCCACTTGCTGGCCTATGCCGTCAAGGAACTGTTTCCAGATGCGCAGGTCACCATCGGTCCGGTGATCGAAAACGGCTTTTATTACGACTTTGCCTACAAGCGCCCCTTCACGCCCGAAGACTTGGTTGCCATCGAAAAGCGCATGGCCGAACTGGCGGCCAAGGATGAGCCTGTGGTACGTCGCGTGTTGCCGCGTGATGAGGCAGTGGCGTACTTCAAGGGTCTGGGTGAGCACTACAAGGCAGAAATCATTGCCAGCATCCCCAGCAACGAAGACGTGAGCCTGTACCGCGAAGGCAATTTCGAAGATCTGTGTCGCGGCCCGCATGTGCCCAGCACCGGCAAGCTCAAGTTCTTCAAGCTCATGAAGGTGGCGGGGGCCTACTGGCGTGGTGATCACCGCAACGAAATGCTGCAGCGGGTCTATGGCACGGCCTGGGCCACCAAGGATGAATTGCAGCAGTATTTGACGATGCTGGAGGAGGCCGAAAAGCGCGACCACCGCAAGCTGGGGCGTGAGCTTGACTTGTTCCACATCGACGACCATGCGCCGGGCGTCGTGTTCTGGCATCCCAAGGGCTGGTCGGTGTGGCAGGAGGTAGAGCAGTACATGCGCCGCGTCTACCGCGACAACGGCTACCAGGAGGTCAAGGGCCCGCAACTGCTTGACAAGACGCTGTGGGAGAAGACCGGTCACTGGGACAAATACCGCGACAACATGTTCACGACCGAATCGGAAAAGCGCGACTATGCGCTCAAGCCGATGAACTGCCCCGGCCACATCCTGATCTTCAAGCAAGGTATCAAGAGCTACCGCGATCTGCCGCTGCGCTATGGTGAATTCGGCCAGTGCCACCGCAACGAGCCCACGGGCGGCTTGCACGGCATCATGCGTGTGCGCGGCTTCACGCAGGATGACGGGCATATTTTCTGCACCGAAGACCAGATTCAGCCCGAGGTGCTGGCTTTCACGCGCCTGCTGCAAAAGGTCTACCAGGACTTCGGCTTTACCGACATCATTTACAAGGTCGCTACGCGCCCCGAAGCGCGTATAGGCTCCGACGAGATTTGGGACAAGGCCGAGGCCGCGCTCATCGACAGCCTTGAGGCTTCTGGCTGTGAATACGTGCTTTCACCCGGTGAAGGCGCGTTCTATGGCCCCAAGATCGAGTACACGCTCAAGGACGCGATTGGCCGTCAGTGGCAGTGCGGCACCATCCAGGTGGACTTTTCCATGCCCGAGCGGCTGGATGCCGAGTATGTAGGGGAAGACGGCGCTCGCCATCGCCCCGTGATGCTGCACCGTGCCATTGTGGGCAGTCTGGAGCGTTTCATCGGCATCCTGATCGAGCAGCATGCCGGCGCGTTGCCTGTCTGGCTGGCGCCGGTGCAGATTGCGGTGCTCAACATCACCGATGCGCAGGGCGATTACTGTCGTGAAATGGCTGCAAAACTGCAAAAAGCACTGCCCCATCAAGACCTTAGGGTGGCGCTCGACCTGCGCAACGAGAAGATTACGTATAAAATACGCGAGCATTCGTTGCAAAAGCTGCCTTATATACTTGTCGCTGGTGACAAGGAGAAGGCAGCAGGTGCCGTCGCAGTGCGCGGCCGGGGCAATCGAGACCTCGGCGTGATGTCCGTTGAAGCGTTCGCAGAGTTGATCGCCCAGGACATCGCCTCCAAAGTGTGATTTTGATAGAAAACATGCTCTGGCCCGCGCCCATTGTGCGGTGTTAGCTACTTATTTTGTAGCATTTTGATTCAAGGAAGATAGCCATCGCTACTGAATTTCGTGATCGTCGCCACCGTGAAGAGCGCAAGCACCGCCTGAACCGTGAAATCATGGCCCCCGAAGTCCGTCTTTCCGGGCCTGAGAATGAGCCTTTGGGAGTGGTGAGCTTGATGGAAGCCCTGCGCATGGCGGGCGAGTTGGATGTGGATCTGGTGGAAATCGCCGCGACGGCGAATCCGCCAGTGTGCCGCCTGATGGACTATGGCAAGTTCAAGTACCAGGAACAAAAGCGTGCTGCCGAAGCCAAGGCCAAGCAGACGGTCATCGAGATCAAGGAAGTCAAATTCCGTCCGGGTACGGACGATGGCGACTACAACATCAAGATGCGCAACATTCGCCGTTTTTTGGCGGATGGAGACAAGTGCAAGATCACGCTGCGGTTTCGCGGCCGTGAAATTACGCACCAAGAACTCGGTTTGGCTTTGCTGAACCGGATTCGTGATGAGTTGGCTGACAGCATCATCATTGAGCAGTTTCCCAAGCTGGAAGGCCGCCAGATGATCATGATGATTGCCCCTGGCAAGAAGAAGCCTACAGCCAAGCCGGTGGCAGAAACTGCTTCAGTTTCCGGCACTTCGGCCTGAGGTGGTTTTGAGAATTTGAACACTGCGTTCGCAAGAGTGCAGTGTTCGAGTCGGTGGTGCTTTGGCATCGTCGAGCGAAAGGCGAAAGCCTTTCGATAAAAGTGGCTCGGGGCCAACAAGTTTGCAGATCGGTTTGCAAACGCCTCACGAGCACAACGAAAAGGAGCATTCACATGCCCAAAATGAAGACCAAGAGCAGCGCGAAAAAACGTTTCCGCGTTCGTCCCGGTGGCACCGTCAAGCGCGGTCAAGCCTTCAAGCGTCACATCTTGACCAAGAAGACCACCAAGAACAAGCGCCATCTGCGTGGTGCAGTGAATGTGCATGAGACCAATATGGGCTCGATCGCACAAATGCTGCCCAGCGCTGGCCTTTAATAACTGACGAACAAGGAGTACATACATGCCTCGCGTCAAACGTGGTGTAACGGCCCGTGCCCGTCACAAGAAAGTTCTCGCCCTTGCAAAGGGTTTCCGTGGTCGCCGCGGTAACGTCTTCCGTATCGCCAAACAGGCGGTAATGAAGGCTGGGCAATATGCCTACCGTGACCGCCGCACCAAGAAGCGCGTGTTCCGCCAGTTGTGGATCGCCCGTATCAACGCCGCTGCCCGTGAACTGGGCCTGACCTACAGCCAGTTCGCCAACGGCCTGAAGAAGGCATCCATCGAGATCGACCGCAAGATGCTGGCCGACCTCGCCGTGCACGACAAGGCTGCCTTTGGCAGCATCGTGGAACAAGTCAAGGCCAAGCTGGCTGCTTGAGTTCACGATGAGTGGCTATCGTTTTGATAGCTGCTTGCGCAATAACAGCAAGGGCTAGGGCTTGAAAAGGCACTAGCCCTTGTTCATTTTCAAGAGTCGATATGAACGAGTTGGATTCCCTGGTCGAGAGCGCGACGCAACTGTTTGCCCAAAGCGCCACCCCTGCTGACCTCGAAAACGCCAAGGCGCAGTTTTTGGGCAAGTCGGGCCGCGTGACCGAGCTCATGAAGGGCATGGCGCAGCTGTCCGTCGAGGAGAAAAAGTCTCGCGGTGCGGCCATCAACGTGGCCAAGCAGGCCATCGAGGCAGCTCTCACTGCGCGCCGCCAGGCATTGGCCGACGCCGAACTGCAGGTGCAGCTCAAGGCCGAAGCGCTGGACGTGAGCCTGCCAGGCCGCCAGCGCGGGCAGGGTGGTCTGCACCCGGTATCGCTCACGCTCGAACGCATCCAGGGTATCTTCGGCTCCATGGGTTTCGACGTGGCCGAAGGCCCCGAGATCGAAACCGACTGGTTTAACTTCACCGCACTGAACACGCCGGAAGACCATCCCGCGCGTTCCATGCACGACACCTTCTATGTCGAGGGCGGCACCCCCGGCGCCCCCAACCTGCTGCGCACCCACACCAGCCCGGTGCAGGTGCGCCACGCGGTCCAGCACGTCAAGACCCACCGTGCACTGTTGGATGCCGGCCAGCCCATGCCCGAGATTCGCGTCATCGTGCCGGGTCGCACCTACCGCGTGGACAGCGATGCCACGCATTCGCCCATGTTCCACCAGTGCGAAGGCCTGTGGATTGGTGAGAACGTGAGCTTCAAGGACCTGAAGGTCATCTTCACGGCCTTCTGCCGCACCTTCTTTGAAAGCGACGACCTCGTGCTGCGCTTTCGTCCCAGCTTCTTCCCGTTCACCGAGCCCAGCGCCGAGATCGACATCCAGTTCCAGGCGGGCCCATTGGCTGGCCGCTGGCTCGAAGTGGCTGGCTCGGGCCAGGTGCACCCCAACGTGGTGCGCAACATGGGGCTCGACCCCGAGAAGTACATCGGCTTTGCCTTCGGCATGGGGCCTGACCGGCTGACCATGCTGCGCTATGGCGTGAACGACCTGCGCCTGTTCTTCGACGGCGATATCCGCTTTCTGTCGCAGTTCCAATAATGCAAAAAAGTGAGCTGCTCGCGCTTTATTTCATTGGGTTTCAGAATGATTTAAGCCTGAAACCAATATTTGACAAGCGCAAGTAGCTGCTTTTTTTATAGCAAACGCCAAAGAATCTCTCCACTATGCAATTCCCCGAGTCCTGGTTGCGCGAATTCTGCAACCCACCGCTGACCACCCAAGAACTGGCCGACACCCTCACCATGGCGGGCCTGGAAGTCGAAGAGCTGCGCCCCGTGGCGCCGCCGTTCACCAAGATCGTGGTGGGCGAAATCAAGGAGGCCGTGCAGCACCCCGACGCCGACCGTCTGCGTGTGTGCCAAGTGGACGTGGGGCAGGGCGCCCTGCTCAACATCGTCTGTGGCGCACCCAATGCCCGCGTGGGCATCAAGGTGCCTTGCGCGTTGGTGGGCGCCGAGCTGCCGCCTGGCGATGACGGCAAGCCTTTCCTGATCAAGGTGGGCAAGCTGCGCGGCGTGGAGAGCCAGGGCATGCTGTGTTCTGCCCGTGAGCTCAAGCTGTCGGAAGACCATGGCGGCCTGCTGGAGCTGGATACCTCCGCGCCCGTGGGCCAGGACATTCGTGTGCATCTGAACCTGGATGACACGCTGTTCACCCTGAAGCTGACGCCCAATCTGGCGCATTGCCTGAGCGTGTATGGCATCGCGCGCGAAGTGTCCGCCCTCACAGGCGTGCCGCTGCAGCAGCCGTCGTTCCCCGCAGTGGCCGCCAAGTTGGCCGACAAACTGCCCGTGAAGGTGAGCGCGCCCGACCTGTGTGGCCGCTTCTCCGGCCGCATCGTGCGCAACGTGAACACACGCGCTGCCACGCCGCCATGGATGCTGGACCGCCTGGCCCGCTGCGGCCAGCGTGGCGTGTCGCCGCTGGTGGACATCTCGAACTATGTGATGTTCGAATTGGGCCGCCCGTCGCACATTTTTGACCTGGACAAGATCCACGGCGGCTTGCATGTGCGCTGGGGCAAGCCGGGTGAGCAGCTCAAGCTGCTCAATGGCAACACGATCACCGTGGACGACAAGGTGGGTGTGATCGCCGACGACAACCAGGTTGAATCGCTGGCCGGCATCATGGGTGGTGACGCGACCGCGGTGTCCGACGACACGAAGCACATCTACATCGAGGCCGCGTTCTGGTGGCCCAAGGCAGTGGCAGGCCGCTCGCGCCGCTTCAACTTCTCGACCGATGCCGGTCACCGCTTCGAGCGCGGCGTGGACCCGAGCCTGACTGTGGAGCACATCGAGCGCATCACCCAACTCGTCATCGATATCTGCGGTACGCCCGAGACGGTGTGCGGCCCCATGGATGACCAGGCGATGAACCTGCCTGTGCCGCAGCCCGTCACGCTGCGTGTGGCGCGTGCCGCTAAGGTTATCGGCATGCCGCTGACGCCAGCCCAGTGTGCCGATGCGTTGCAGCGCCTGGGACTGCCCGTGGTGCAGGGCGAGGGCACACTCACGGTCACGCCCCCCGCATACCGTTTCGATATCACCATCGAGGAAGACCTGATCGAAGAAGTTGCGCGCATGGTGGGCTATAACAACCTGCCCACCACGCCGCCGCTGGCGCCCATCACGCCCAAGCTGGCTCCCGAGGCCACGCGCAGCCCGTTTGCCGTGCGCCGCTCGCTGGCGGGCCTGGGCTACCAGGAGACGATCAACTTCAGCTTTGTGGAAGAGCGCTGGGAACATGAGCTGGCAGCCAATGTGCAGCCCATCAAGCTGCTCAACCCCATTGCAAGCCAGATGAGCGTCATGCGCTCTACGCTATTGGGTTCTCTGCTACAAGTTTTGAAGTTCAACCTGGACCGCAAGGCCCAGCGCGTGCGCGTGTTCGAACTGGGCCGCGTGTTCCTGCGCGACGCCAGCGTGCGCAACACCGACACCACGGTGGAAGGTTTCCTCCAGCCTATGCGTGTTGCCGGTCTGGCCTACGGCCCCAACGACATGCTGCAATGGGGCCGCAAGGAGCAGGCCATTGATTTTTTCGACGTGAAGGGCGATGTGCAAGCGCTGCTGGCGCCCTTGCGCGCCACGTTCGAGCCTGGCACCCACCCCGCGATGCACCCCGGCCGCTGCGCACGCGTGCTGGTGGACGGCCGCGCCATCGGTTTTGTGGGCGAGCTGCATCCGCAGTGGCGCCAGTCGTGGGATCTGCCCCAGGCGCCGGTGATGTTCGAGCTGGAGCTTGACGCGGTGCTGCAGCGCGTGGTGCCCCAGTTCCAGCCGGTCGCCAAGCACCAGGCGGTCGAGCGCGATCTGGCGGTGGTGGTGGCCGAGCGCGTGACGCATACCGAGGTGATGGATGCCATCGCGGCGGCTGTGCCCGGCACCATGCTGCGTTCCGCCGTGCTGTTTGACGTGTACCGACCCAAGCCCTTGCGCGCTGGCGAAGTTGCGCCCGCCGGCGGACTGGCTGCCGGCGAGAAGAGTCTGGCGGTGCGCCTGACGCTGGGGCGTGCCGAGGCAACGCTGACGGAAGCCGAGATCGATACTGCGGTGCAGGCTGTTGTGGCCCAATTGGTTGCCCGCACCGGTGGACGGTTGCGTGTTTGATGTAGAACCGGGAGCGCCTACGTGATTGAATTTGCGGTAGAAAGTATCGAAACCCCTGCGCTGACCAAGGCGCAACTGGCCGACCTGCTGTTCGATCAGATCGGGTTGAACAAGCGCGAGTCCAAGGACATGATCGACGCTTTCTTTGACCTGATTGCGCAACGCCTGGTGGACGGCAAGGACGTCAAGCTTTCGGGTTTTGGCAACTTCCAGATCCGGACCAAGGCGCCGCGACCGGGCCGAAACCCGCGCACCGGTGAAGCCATTCCCATCCAGGCGCGCAGGGTGGTGACTTTTCATGCCAGCAGCAAACTCAAGGAGCAAATCCAGTCTGCTGCTTCGGTTCCGGCTTTGGCTTTGGTGTGAGTTTTGATCCAACTGGCAACTGAATTGCCAATGCGGTCTGGCGTTTACAGGGCGTCTGCAGTACGCTAGTCAGCTTTTCGTCCGAATCACCACCCATGGGCACCCAGCTTCCATCCATTCCCGCCAAGCGGTACTTCACGATTGGTGAAGTTGCGGAGTTGTGTGGCGTCAAGCCACATGTCCTGCGCTATTGGGAGCAGGAATTCACCCAGTTGCGGCCCATGAAACGGCGAGGCAACCGCCGGTATTACCAGCACCACGAGGTGCTGATGATCCGACGCATCCGCGACTTGCTGTACGACCAGGGCTTCACCATCAGCGGGGCGCGCAATCGCTTGCAGGATCCAGTGCCTTCCGCGCACGATGAAGCGCCGCTGCCACCGGTGTTGATGTCGGAATTGGTGTCCATGCGCACGGGCGCAGACATCGCCCAAGGCGCGGGCACTGATGTGCTTGGCGGTTTGTTCGACAGCAATGCGGTGCGCCAGGAATTATTTGAAATTCGTGCATTGCTTTCCCTGAACTGAAGAATTTTCTGTATATAATTTAAGTCTTGTCGGCGTGTAGCGCAGCCAGGTAGCGCACTTGCATGGGGTGCAAGGGGTCGCGAGTTCGAATCCCGCCACGCCGACCATTGATAGCAAAAGCCCAGAGCCGAAAGGTTCTGGGCTTTTTTGCTTTGTGCCAGGGATGGGCACACAAAGCAGGTGCGCCGGGCCACGCGCTGCTCACGGTGAGCGTGATGACGCACCAGCGCATGTGCGCTGCCAGATGCGGAATGCGGAATGCAAGCGGAGAGCTTGAATCGTGAGCCCATGCGTTGATAACGACGAAATCGCAGCTGTGTTGCGTGGGCATGAAGACTACGCCGCTGGCAAGGCTCAATGCACGTGCACGTGCACGTGCATGTGCATGTGCATGCGCATGTAGAACGCTGACGTGGGCACAAGCGATAAAACCTGGTGCGATTGAACTGGCAGGCGGCCTGTGAACGGTTCAAGGCCAACCGCACCACCCTTGATACCCGGTACCTGCAAGCTCAAGCGAGCTTCGAGCAGCAGGTTTTCTGATGAGGGTGTCGGGTGGCTATTTGCACGCCACTGTGGTCATTTGGCGGGACTCGCGGGACTCGCGGGAATCATGGGAATCATGGGGCTGGAGATCAGCGCCAGGTTGTCTGCCAGCGTTGCGGCAGACAGCTCACCCGCGCGCACTGCGGCCAATCGGCCCTGGCCGTCATAGAACAGCGTTGTGGGCAGGGCCTTGTAGCCCAGGCTGCTGCCCAGCTGGGAGGCTTGGTCCAGCACCACATCGGCATGCGGCAAGCCATGCTGGGTGGCAAAGCGTGAGACGACATCGGGCGCCTCGCCTTGGTTGACCCACAGGAAGCGGATTTGTGGCTTTGCATTGCGCGCTTGCAGCAGCACCGGCATCTCGCGCCTGCAGGGCGGGCACCAGCTGGCCCATAGATTCACCACCACGGGTTGGCCGCGCAGATCTGGCAGTGAGACGGTGCGCGCATCCAGTGCCACGCCGTGCCAGGGTGGCAGGTCTGCCACGCGTGGTGGGGCCGTGGCGTGCAGCAGCGCCAGGCCCGCCAGCCAGACGGCAGTGAACGTGGCCAGACCTGCCGTTGCAGGCCGGCGCCAGGGGCTGCGCCGCAACCACAACACGGTGCAGTAGAGCAGGGCGGCACCCAGGCCGGCCCAGGGTTCCCAGCCACCGTCGCGGATGTTGATGATCGACCAGGGTGCAGCGACATATTCATCGGTGTAGCGCAGCACAAAGCCCAGGCGCGCTGCCAGCAGCGCCACAAGAGCCATTCGCCAGCCGTGCGGGCCGGGCGCAAGGCCCCGGCGCACGGACAGGCGTTCATGCACCCAGACGCCCAGTTGCCAGCCGGCCAGCATGATGAGCAGTGCCCAGGGCAGCACCAGCGGGCCTAAATGCAGCATGCGTTCCATGGTCGTCAGTCCTTTTCAGCCTGGTGCAATGCCATGCGCAGGGGCGGCATCTGCAGCGCAAGTGGGCAGCCGCAGCCGGGCGACCAGGCCGGGTGTGCCGGGCTCCAGCACCAGCGTGCCGCCCGCACTTTCTGCGATGCGGTGCACGATGGTCAGCCCCAGTCCACTGCCCGGATCGCTGCCAGACTTGCGCCAAAAGCGCTTCAGCGCCTGCCCGCATTCATCTGCCGTGAGGCCCGGCCCCTGGTCACGCACGCAAATTTCCACCTGCCCGTCGCCAGCGGTGCCTGCGTGCCATTGCAGCGTGGCGCTCACGGATGTCGGGCCACGGTGGTAGCGCAGTGCGTTGTCTACAAGGTTGGTGATGGCGCAGGTCAGCAGCGCCGGCGCCAGGGGCAACTGGACGGTTTCCCAGGCCGCGGGCTCGGACGGCACCTCGCGCGCGTCCAGCGTTATGGCGGGCACTGCGCTGCCTTCGTTTTTGGCGCGGTGCAGGGATTGCCGGCAGGCCAGTCGAAAGGCTTGCGCAATATCGGTACCCACTGTGTGGCGCGTGTCGCCGGCAGTGGCCGTTTCCACGCGAGCCAGCTGCAGTAGCTGCTCCAGCGTTGCGTGCATGTGGTCGATGCCCTCACCCGCCTGGCGCAAGGCGTTGGCCACCCTGTCCTGCGGGGCATTCGGTGTATTGGCAGCCAGCGCCATTTGCGCGACTTGCACATGGGTCTTGATGGCCGTGAGGGGGGTGCGCAGCTCGTGTGCCGCATCTGTGGTCCAGCGGCGTTCATGTTCAATGCTGGCGTCCATGCGCTCCAGCAGCTGGTTCAGGCTGTCGACGAGCGGGGCCAGTTCCTTGATGTCGTGGCCTGACTTGACGGGCGTTGGGTCTTGCGGCGGGCGTTCAGCCAGCTCGTCGCGCAAACGCTGCAGTGGCTGCAGGCTGAGCGTGCAGATCCACCACGTGAGCAGCAGGACGCCGACAAGCGCCAGGGCAAAAGGCAGCACCAGCGAGCGCAGGAAGGTCTGCACCAGATGATCGCGCATGTCCAGCCGGTCGGCGGTGGCCACGCGCACGCCGTTTTCCTCCAGCACATAGGTGCGCCACTGCTTTCCGCCCTTGGTGATCTGGCCAAAACCCGCGCTGCCTGCGGACGCCATGTCAGGAATATTGTTGGTTCTGGCGATGGGCAAAAAATCCACCTCGCTGCGAACCAGGCTCACCTCGCAGGCCACGCCATCGCGCGCTATCACCGAGAGCAGTGCATCGTTTTGCGCACGCGGTGCGGTGGCCAGTTGCATGGGTTGGAACTGCACCACGATGCCTGCCACCATTCGGGCCGAGGCGATCAGCCGATCGTCCAGCATGGTGCGCAGTTCGCGCTGCATGTTGGTGAATTGCCAGGCCGCCACGCCGCCCCAGATGAGGCACATGGTGAGGCTCAGGCCCAGCACCAAACGCAGGCGCAGACTTTTCGGCAGGGGCGTCATGTCGTGCTGTCGCAGTAGCGGGCGCCAAGGCGAAAACCTTGACCGCGCACGGTGTCGATCACGTCGGCACCCAGCTTCTTGCGCAGGTGGTGCACGTGCACGTTGACGGTGTTGCTGCCCACGTCCAGGTCCAGTCCATAGAGACTGTTGTGCAGCTGCGCCGGGCTCAGCACGCGCCCGCGCGCCTGCACCAGTGCCGACAGCAGCGCCCATTCGCGGCGCGCAATCTCCACGGGCTTGCCTTCGCGGGAGATCTCGCCCGTCGCCATGTTGACCTGGCAGTCGCCCAGCATCATCAGATCGCCGGCACGCCCGCCCGCGCGGCGCAGCAACGCGCGCAGTCGCATCACCAGCTCCTGCAGATCGAAGGGCTTGGTCAGGTAGTCATCGGTGCCCGTCTGAAAACCGGCCATCTTGTCCTCGATGGTGCCGCGTGCGGTGAGGATGAGCACCGGCACATCCCGCCCCTGCGCGCGCCAGTGGCGCAGCAGGTCGATGCCGTCGCCATCGGGCAGGCCCAGGTCCAGCACGCAGGCATCAAAGTCACGGCGGGCCATGTGGGCTCTGGCCTGGGCCACGCTGGCCGCCGTGTCGCTGGTGAAGCCATGCAGTTCCAGCCCGGTCTGGATGCCGCTGGCAACCAGGGTGTTGTCTTCGACGATCAGAATGTGCATGGAGTGCGGCTGTGGGGGAGTGCGTGCATTGTAGGAAGGCGGCCCTGCTGGCCGGCCTCCCTTACACGCGCCGCACTTTGACCGGCAGCCCCTGCCGAACCACCGCGCCCGACACCCAGTCAATCCAGACGTTGTCCTTGGCGGGCCGCGTAGGGTCGGCAAAGCCCAGGCTGTTCAGATTCACGCCCTGACCGTGCTGCGGGTTGTGGGCGGTGAGCTTGCCATCCACGGTATGGGCCACGGCACCCAGTTGCTTGTGTCCGTAACCGTATTCGATGGCCACTGCCCCCTGTGCAATGCCCCCACGCACCAGTGCCACGCCTTGCACACGCGCTCCGGGGGTGCTGACCTCGATGCGGTCGCCGTTGGCAATGCCCAGCCGGGCCGCGTCGTCCCTGTTGAGGCTGATGGGGTTGTGTGGGTGCACCTGGCGCAGGCGCGAGGCCGCAATCGACATCGAGCTCATCAGGTTGGATTTGTAGGAGCTCAGGGTGAGCGGCCAGTCGCTTTCGGGGAAATGCTCGCGCATGCTCGTACCGCTGGCAAAGCGGGTGGGGTACCAGGTGGGGCAGCCCACGTAGCGCTCGCCTGTCATCGAGTGGCGCATCTTGGCCAGGCCTTCGTGCCAAAGCTGCACCGGGAACTTGTGGGCGGCCTTGACCTGTTCGCCATTCCAGGCGTCGTCGATCTTGTCGAAGCGCCCGCCGCGGCTCATCACCATGGCAACGCGGCGCACTTCCTCGGGTTTGAGGCGCTTTTCCAGATCGGGCATCCAGCGGGTGAGGCCGGTGATGGCGATGTCGTCCTCGCTGGCTTCGGGCACAGGCTTGCCGGCCTGGTAGGCAATGTTGCACATGCCACGCAGGTAGAAGTCTTCGGACGACTCCAGGTCCAGCGGTTCGCCCTCTTTGGTGCTCATGGCGTTCTTGCCGAAGCCGGGAAGGCCCAGCTGTTTGGCGACAGCGAACACGAAGCTTTCAAAGCTCACGGGCTTGCCGTCGGTGGTCCTGGCGGTGGCGGGTTCGACCACGGGCCAGCGCACGGTAGAGCTCTTGGCAACCACGTCGGCCCATGGGGCGCCGATGCCCCAGCTCTCGTAGGTCACGGTGTCGGGCACGATGTAGTCGGCCAGGGCCGAGGTCTCGTTGATGAACGGGTCCACCGAGATGAACAGCGGCAGCTTCTTCGGGTCTTTGATGGCGTCCACCAGCGTGTTCTCGAAACCGCAGATGGCATACACCGGGTTGCTCATGTGGTTGACCCACGCCTTCACCGGGTAGGGGTAGCCCAGCAGGCCGGCGGCCAGCATTTCGCTGCTCATGCCCCCGGGGGCGGGATACCACGGAGCCTTGGCGGGATAGGGGTTCTGGCCGGCTTCCTTTTTGCGTTTGAATTCGCTGGTTTTTTCGTAGGGGAAGCGCGTGCGTGAAAGGGCCACACCCGTGGGTTTGACCGCGCCAGGGAACTGCGCAAAGTTGTAGCGCGGGCCAGGGCCAAAGGGGCCGAAGGGGCCGGCATCAAGAACCCAGCCGCCCTTGACGTTGAGGTTGCCGATCAGGTTGTTCAGCATGGCGATGGCGTAGGCGGTGTAAAAACCTGCACCGCTCATGGTGCCGCCGTGCGAGTTGGCCACGGCCTGCTTGCCGTGGCTGGTGAATTCGCGCGCCAGATCTTCAATGTCCTTCACCGGCACGCCGCACTTGTCCGAGTATTCCTGCAGCGTCTGGCGCCGCGCTTCTTCGCGCAGTTTGACGAACGATGTGCAGACGGCCATCGGCGCGGGCTCCTCGGTGGCGTCGGCTGCCTTGATCGGGGTGAAGTCGCGCTGCACCACCAGCTCAGCGGGCTGGGCCACGGTGTGCGGGGCAAGGCTGCCGTCGGCCAGTTGCACCACATACACATCTTCGGCGGGTGTTTTCTCGTCCACCGGCTCGGGCAGGGGCAGCCCCAAGTCCGCTCCGCGCAAGAACTGCCCGTAACGCGGATGCTTCGCATCGTTGATCAGCAGGTGGCTGGCGTTGCTCCACGCGGCCTCGCCTGCGGCGGCCATGGCGGACGGACCGGGCTGGCTGAGGAACCGGGCGTCGTAGCGCTCGTTGTCAATGATCCAGCGGATCATGCCCATGACCAGAGCGAGATCGGTGGTGGGCTTGATGGGCAACCAGCGGTTGTTGTCACCTGCCGCATGGCTGGAGGACATGGGCAGGATGGGCGAGACAACCACGTACTGGTACGTGTTCTGTGCACGCGAGCGTGCCTCGGACAGCTCACGTCCCATTCGCTGAAAGGGGTTGCCAGCCTGTGCCGGCGCGGTGCCGATAAACAGGCCGAAACGCGAGTACTTCCAGTCTGGCTTGCCGTGGGGCATGCCGGCAAGGTTGCCCAAGGCGGCTGCCGTGCCCACCCGGTAGGTCTGGCCGCAGTAGGCGCCGTGGTTGGACACGTTCACGGTGCCAAAAGACTGGCGGGCAAAGCGGTTGATCAAGGGCGTGCGACCTTCGTTGGAGGCATCGGTCACCAGTAGCTGGTTGGCCTTTGGGCCGTATTCGGGGTTCTCGGGGTCGATCAGCGTTTGCACATCGCGGATGGCCCGCAGTCCGTCCACATGGCCTTCGCCGAACAGGTCGCCGCCTTCACAGATTTCCTTGACCAGATCCTCGAACGCGATGGTCTTCCATTGGCCCGAGCCGCGCGGGCCCACCCGCTTGAGCGGCTGCAGCACGCGATGCGGTGCGGTCTGGTGCTCGAACATGGCCGAGCCGCGCGCACAGCTGGTGGCGCGGCCTTCCAGGCCGTTGTCGCCGCCCAGCATGGCGTACACCTCACGCACCGGCGTTTCCATGGGTGCATGGTGCGTGGTGGCCAGCGGGTGGTAGGGGTTGCCGGCGACGCGCAGGATTTGGTTGTGCCCGGTGTCGACACGCACACGGATACCGCACTGTGTCCAGCAGCCCAGGCAGCTGCTGGGGCTGACCACCTGGCCAGGCTGGGTGGTGAGCTGGCCCGTCACGGGGTCGATGCGGAACTCTGGTGTCAGTGCGTTTCCGCGTGTGGCGCTTTTGGTGGGTGTGCCGGATGTGCCCGTAACCAGGCCCTTGGCTCCCTTGACCACCGTCTCGCCGTATCCGGCGGCAAACGCAGCCAGGCCACCGGCCACGGCGCCGCCGCGCAGCAGCATGCGGCGGCGGTTCATTTCGGGGCTGGTGTCAGTGCTGCCAGCGTGTTGAGGAACGGGAGGTTGGTTTTTGTCGGTCATGGGAAGTCTCTTTCAGGTCAGCGCAGCAGCCATCTAATGCTATTATTTATATAGCTGCTAGCGCTTGTCTGCATTGGGTTTTATGCCAATTTGAATGGATATCTAAGGCAAGGATCACCGTCAGGCGACTGCCTTGGCCTGACGGGCGGGAAACAGCTCCAGTGCCCAGCTGGCCAGCGCCACCAGCGCCACGCACAGTCCGGCCACGCCGACCATGCCCAAGAGGCCGTCGCCGCCCAATGGCATGTGGTACAGGTACAGGCCTGCGCCAAACTTCGGAACCCCCTGCACGCCCATGAACAGTGCCCAGCGGAAGACCCAGGCGCTGGCAGCCAGCCCCAGGCCCAGCACCAGCGTGTAGCCTCTGGCACCCAGCCGATGGCGGCCACGCAGCAGCGCACCCACCACGGCTGCGCCGCCAATGGCAGAACCCACCATGGTCATGCGCCAGACGGGGAAGTCGTTCCACAGGCGCAGCGCTGCGTCGAAGGACGGACTGCCACCGTTCATCCCCGTCAACGCCCAGGCCGTGGCCACGGCCACCAGCGCAGCGGCCAGTGCCAGCCCCAAGCCGCGAAGCAACTGCAGGGCGGCGGCACCGGGGCGCAGCGCGGCGGGCAAGAAGCGCTCCAGCACGAAGGCCACGCCCACCGTGGCCAGCCAGCCGGTAAGCGCCAGGTTGACCGGTACCCACATCGTGTTCCACAGCGGGCGTGAGCGCACTGCCATCATTTCGGCACCTGTATAGACCGTAATGGACAGCGCCGAGAGCACCAGCAGCGGAGACAGCAGGCGCATCCAGTGGGTCTTGCCCAGCCACCAGCTGGCGCACAGGGCCACGGACAGCATGACAAACACCGGCAGCAGCAGCGCGCCCACCGACATCCACGACCAGGGCGTGAAATGGGCATAGAAGTGCCAAAAACGGGCAGGCTGATGCAGGTCGGCCAGCAGCGACACGGGCGCGGCAATGGCGCTGACGGCAAGCGTCAGCACGGCCACCGGCAGCAGGCGCTGCAAGGAGCTGCCGGTTGAGCCCCAGCTGCACAAGGCGGTAAGCAGGGCTGCACCCGTGGCCACACCGGCCAGAAAGAAATACTGCACTGCCCAAGGCAGCCAGGCGGCTTCGTAATGCGGGGTCAGAAGTTCGATGATCTGCATGGTCGGCTCCTTCGTTAGTGCTCGGACACCAGGCGCACGCTGGCCTGGCCGTCCACGCCGTTGACGAACTCGTCGGGCAGGCCGATGTAGTACACGCGCGGCGCCGTGTTCATGCCGGGCTTGAGCACCTTGATCTCATCCTTGTGCTCGGCCATGCGGCGGTTGATCTCGCTGTCCTGGTCGTTCAGGTCGCCGATCACCCGCGCGCCGCCCACGCAGCTTTCCACGCAGGCCGGCAGCAGTCCGACTTCCAGCCGGTGCTCGCAAAAGGTGCACTTGTCGGCCGTTTGCGTCTCGTGGTTGATGAAGCGTGCATCGTAGGGGCAGGCCTGCACGCAATAACCGCAGCCCACGCAGCGCTCGTTGTCCACCAGCACGATCCCGTCGGTGCGCTGAAAGGTGGCCTGCACCGGACACACGGGCACGCAGGGCGGCTCGTCGCAGTGGTTGCACAGGCGTGGCAGGCTGACCATGGCGGGTGCCGCGCCGCCGGGCTTGTCGATCTCGTACTGCAGCACCGTGGTGCGGAACTGGCCGATAGGTGGCAGGTTTTCCACCGAGCAGCTCACCGTGCAGGCCTGACAGCCGATGCACTTGCGCATGTCCACCAGCATGCCGAAGCGTTTGCCCTCCATGCCAGGGCGGCGCGGGGGCTGGGTGGTGGCGGAAGGGCTGGCAGCGTGGCCGGCACCTGCCAAGCCAAAAGCCGTGGCCATGCCCACAAGCTCCTGCAGGAACGTGCGCTTGCCAAGTTGCGGCGTGTTCAAGGCTTGGGGACGAGGGGAGGGTGTGGGTGTGGACATAAACATTACCTGATATTCTGTTTCGATTATTATTTCTTCCGCGGATATATATTGTGTTGATGTATGTCAAGCAAACAAGTTAATATTTTGTGTTTAATTTTATGCAAAACTTATGATTTTAATATTCATATATTAATGAAATATTAAATAATCTTGAGTGTATTGCTGCGGAATGCCAGGCGATTTGCTCCCGGCGATTGAACCCAGGATTGGCGGCCGTTTTCAGTGTGGCTGTGGCCAGACCCGATGAGCAATGGCTACCGGGCAGTCGTTTGGGAAGCGGGGGGGCTCTTTGCCGGCTCGCCAGCTGGCCGCTGCGCCCCTCCGACCCGACAAAAGTGGGCTTGGATGGGGGCAAAAGAGGGCGAAGATCTGTGACAGAATCCGCGTTGGGGCGGGTTTGGGGCTGATTTTCTGGAGTCGTTGCCGCAAGCCTGCGACCACTTCAAAAATCCTGTTTCAACGCATTGCCTTGGGTGTGTGCGCGCAGTTGGAGCCCCGCCGCGCCTGCCATGGTTGGCAAGTGGATGGCAAACTACCCAAAGTCCCTGGCCAATTGGCTTTGGGCTTTTTTACACGCGTTCAGGGTCAACCTGCGTGGCACCGTTCTTATTCCCCCAATTGGAAATCTCATGATCAGTGGACTTGTTGCCGGAAAGCTTTTTGGGCCGGCGGAACAGCGCATCGACAAGGCAGGCAAGCCCTTTGCCGTGGCCAAGGTGCTGGCCGCCAGTGGCGATGGCGAAACGCTGATCGTGAATGTGATCGGTTTTGAGCCCGCTGTGTGCTCGGCCCTGCAGGCGCTGGGAGAGGGCGAACCCATTGCCCTGGCCGGTGGGCTTACGCCACGGGTCTGGACAGACAAGCAGGGCAACACCCGGCCTGCTCTGGACATGGTGGCGCACCGTGTGCTGACCGCTTACGACGCCAGCGACAGCCACCCGGCGTGATCGCCTGGAGATGCCTGGGCCCACCCGTCAACACTGCGTCGGCGGGCGGACACCCGGGCACACATTCAGACTCGCTCAGGCCGAGAGCGCCTGCAGCAACTCGGTCTCGATCTCGATCTGCCGCGCGTTGCTTTGCAGCTCGGGTCCCTGGATCAGAAAGGTGTCTTCGACACGTTCCCCCAGCGTACTCACCTTGGCCAGTTGCACGCTGAGCTGGTGGCGTGCCAGCACGCGCGCCACCAGATAAAGCAAACCGGCGCGGTCGCTGGCCGAGATGCCCAGCAGCCAGCGCTGGGCTTTTTCGTCGGGGCGCAAGGTCACCCTTGGTGCCACCGGAAAGCTCTTGACGCGGCGTGACACGCGCCGCACGGCCGGCTCGGGCAGCGGGCCACCGGTTTCGATGGCGCGCATCAGGTCGCTTTCGACCATGTGCGTGAGTTCGCGGTAATGGCCTGGCTGGGCAGAGGCCACCACCTGGAAGGTGTCGAGCGCATGGCCGTTGTTGGCCGTGTGCACGCGTGCATCCAGAATGCTGAAGCCGGCACGGTCAAAGTAGCTGCAGATGCGGGCAAACAGGTCTGCCTGATCGGGCGCGTAAACCATCACCTGCAATCCCTCGCCCGCGAGCGACTGGCGCGCGCGCACCACGGGCTGGGGTGCGCCGACATGGCGAGAGAGGTGGCGGGTGTGCCATGCAATGTCGGCCGCCTCGTGGCGCATGAAGTAGCTCACATCCAGCGTTGCCCACAGCGCCTTGTGCGCCTCGAAGGGCAGGGCGTTGAGTGCCAGCAACACCAGCGCCTCGCGCTTGCGGGCCTCGATCTCGGCGGCTGCGTCGGGGGCCCGGCCACCCAGCGTGCGCAGGGTGGCGCGGTACAGGTCTTCCAGCAGCTTGCCTTTCCAGGCGTTCCAGACCTTGGGGCTGGTGCCACGGATGTCTGCCACCGTGAGCAGGTACATGGCCGTGAGGTTGCGCTCATTGCCGACACGTTGGGCAAAGGCGGCAATCACGTCCGGATCACTCAGGTCCTGCTTTTGCGCCACCGTGCTCATGGTGAGGTGCTCGCGCACCAGGAACTCGATGAGCCGGGCATCTTCGCGGTCCACGCCATGCTGTCGGCAAAAGCGCCGCACTTCCATGGCGCCGATCTGCGAATGGTCGCCGCCGCGGCCCTTGCCGATGTCGTGGAAAAGGGCCGCCACATAAAGAATCCATGGTTTGTCCCAGCCAGCGGCAAGCTGCGAGCAAAACGGGTACTCGTGCGTGTGCTCAGCCATGAAGAAGCGGCGCATGTTGCGCAACACCATCAGGATGTGCTGGTCCACCGTGTACACATGGAACAGGTCGTGCTGCATCTGCCCCACGATGCCGCGAAACGCCCACAGATAGCGCCCCAGCACCGAGGTCTGGTTCATCAGCCGCATGGCATGCGTGATGCCCGAGGGTTGCTGCAGGATGCGCATGAACGCGGCGCGGTTGACCGGGTCGCGCCGGAAGGCGCCATCCATCACGCCGCGCGCGTTGTAGAGCGCACGCAGGGTGCGGGCTGAAAGATCCTTGAGCCCGGAAGTCGTCTGGTGCAGCAAGAAGGTTTCCAGAATCGCGTGTGGATCGCGCTCGTACAGGTCATCGCTGGCCACCTCGATGAGCCCGGCTTTCTCGAAAAAGCGCGCGTTGATGGGGCGCGGCGCGTGGGTCGAGGGGTTCAGGCGCTCTTCGATGTTGAGCAGCAGGATCTGGCTGAGTTGCGACATGGCCTTGGCCGCCCAGTAATAGCGGCGCATCAGGGCTTCGCTGGCGCGCATGGGCAGGCCCGTGCCATCCGGAGCTTGCGAGCGGTAGCCAAACGATTCGGCCACTGCTGTCTGCAGGTCGAACACCAGCCGGTCTTCATGGCGCCCAGCAATGGCGTGCAGGCGTGCCCGCACCAGGCACAGCAGGGCCTCGTTGCGCTCGATCTGCCGCACTTCGAACGCCGTGGCCAGGCCGCTGGCAGTCAGCTCTTTCCAGGTATGGCCCAGGCCGGCGGCACTGGCCACCCACAAAATCATCTGCAGGTCGCGCAGGCCCCCGGGCGACTCCTTGCAGTTGGGTTCCAGCGCGTACGGCGTGTTTTCGTATTTGGTGTGCCGCTGGCGCATCTCCAGTGTCTTGGCCACCAGAAATGCCTGCGGGTTCATCTGTGCGCGGTATTGCTGCTGGAACTGTGCAAACAGTGCCCCATTGCCGCAAATCAGGCGGGCCTCCAGCAGCGAGGTCTGCACCGTCACATCCTGCGCCGCTTCGGCCAGGCATTCCGCCACGGTGCGCACGCTGGAGCCAATTTCCAGGCCCGCATCCCAGCAGCTGCCAATGAAGCTCTCCAGTTGGGCGCGCAACTGGCACCCCGACTCTGTTGTGCAACCTTCGGGCAGCAGCAGCAATACATCGACATCGGAATAAGGAAACAGCTCATCCCGCCCGAAGCCGCCCACGGCCACCAGGGCCAGGTCGGCGGGGAGCTGGGCGCGCCGCCATAGTGCCTGCAGCAGCCCGCCCGCCAGGGTGGAGAGCTTGCGCAGCATCAGGCGGATGCCGCGGGTCGAGGCGCCGGTAGCCTGCATGGAGGCGAGCAGGGCCGTCTTGTCGCGGCGGTAGGCGTTCCGCAGGGCGTGAATTTCGGTCATGGGCAAGGGCAATGAAGGAAGCGGTGGGCCATGACCTGTACAAGCAAGAGTCGTGCGCGCAGGCGCTTCAGGTTTTTGTGGCGGTCACAAAGGCCGGCAGCGGGGGAGATCCGGCCGAGAGCGTCATCACCTCGTAGCCCGTTTCGGTGACCAGCACCGTGTGCTCCCACTGGGCCGACAGGCTGTGGTCCTTGGTGACGATGGTCCAGCCGTCGTTGCCGAACTCCTTGATCTCGCGCCGGCCGGCATTGATCATGGGCTCGATGGTGAACACCATGCCGGGCTGGAGTTCTTCCAGCGTGCCGGGGCGGCCGTAGTGCAGCACCTGGGGCTCTTCGTGGAACACCTTGCCGATGCCGTGGCCGCAGAACTCGCGCACCACCGAAAAACCATGCCCTTCGGCAAATTTTTGAATGGCGTGGCCAATGTCGCCCAGGTGTGCACCGGGGCGCACCTGCTGGATGCCCAGCCACATCGCGTCATAGGTGAGCGCAGACAGGCGCTTGGCGGCAATCGAGCACTCGCCGATCAGGTACATGCGGCTGTTGTCGCCAAACCAGCCGTCCTTGGTGATCACGGTGACATCCACATTGACGATGTCGCCCTTTTTCAGCGGCTTGTCATTGGGGATGCCATGGCACACCACATGGTTGACCGAGGTGCACAGCGAGCCAGGGTAGGGCGGATAGCCCGGCGGCTGGTAGCCCACGGTGGCAGAAATGGTGCCCTGCGCGGCCATGCATTCGGCGCCCAGGCGGTCGATTTCCTTGGTGGTGATGCCGGGTTTGATGTGCGGTGCGATGTAGTCCAGCACTTCAGAGGCCAGGCGGCAGGCTTCGCGCATGCCGGCGATGTCTTCTGCGGTTTTGATGGTGATGCTCATGCCGCAATTATCCCATCGCCCCCCAAGCCTTGCTGGTCAAGGGCATGGGCTGTGCCCCGCTCCCGGTAAAATGGCAGGCTGCGCTACAAGCATCCCTTGCGTCATCAGGCCGGGCAGCGACCACCTTTGCAGGAGGGGCGAGCCCGGTGATGCAGGAGGACCGGCGCGCCTTACCCCCTCTCACATTCCGAACAGGCCGCTACCGTGACCTTGCACATGACCACGCTGGCGGGCGGCAACGCCCTCAGCAACTTTCGCGCACAGCAGCTTCAGCCCGCCCTGGAGGCCATTCACCCCAAAATCAGCGGGATTGCGGCACGCTTCGTGCACCTGGTGGCGACCGATGCCGCGCCCACAGCCCCCGAGCGCGAGCGCCTGGCCGCCTTGCTGACTTATGGCGACCCGTATGCGGGATCCGAAGACGGCGCCGTGATCATCGTCACGCCCCGCCTGGGCACGCTGTCGCCCTGGGCGTCCAAGGCCACCGACATTGCGCGCAACTGCGGCCTGGCCATTCGCCGGGTCGAGCGCATCACCGAATACCGCATCAGCCTCAAGGCCGGTCTGCTGGGCAAGGCGCCCGAGCTGACCGCCGAGCAACTGGCTCAGGTGGCGGCCTTGCTGCATGACCGCATGACTGAATCCGTGGTGGCCGACCGTGCGGCTGCAGCCGCGTTGTTCACCGAACTGCAGCCGGCGCCCATGGAGCATGTCGATGTGCTGTCCGGTGGCCCTGAGCAAGGCAGGAAGGCCCTGGAGGCCGCCAACACCCGCTTTGGCCTGGCCCTGGCCGATGACGAAATCGACTACCTCGTGACCGCCTTCACGGGCCTGGCGCGCAACCCCACCGATGTGGAGCTGATGATGTTCGCGCAGGCCAACAGCGAGCACTGCCGCCACAAAATCTTCAATGCGCAGTTCACCATCGACGGCGTGGCGCAAGACAAGAGCCTGTTCGGCATGATCCGCCACACGCACCAGCTGGCGCCGCAGCACACGGTGGTGGCGTATTCCGACAACGCATCGGTCATGGAAGGCCATCAGGTGGAGCGGTTTGTAGCCAAAATGGCATCTAGCGCTTATCCATCAAGCGCTAGCAGCTATCAAAAAAGTAGCGCAACCCACCATGTGCTGATGAAGGTGGAGACGCACAATCACCCCACGGCGATATCGCCGTTTCCGGGCGCCTCCACCGGAGCGGGCGGTGAAATCCGTGACGAGGGCGCCACCGGCCGTGGCTCCAAGCCCAAGGCCGGCATGACGGGGTTCACGGTGTCCAAGCTCTGGGGCAGCACGCTGGGCAAGCCCGAGCATATCGCCAGCCCCTTGCAGATCATGGTGGAAGGTCCGCTGGGCGGCGCCGCGTTCAACAACGAGTTCGGCCGGCCCAACCTGCTGGGCTACTTCCGTGAGTACGAGCAGACCGTGGCGGGCGTGGACCGGGGCTACCACAAGCCCATCATGATCGCGGGCGGCCTGGGCGTCATCGACGCCGAGCTCACCCAAAAAATCGAATTCCCTGCGGGCTCGCTGCTGATCCAGCTGGGCGGCCCCGGCATGCGCATCGGCATGGGCGGCAGCGCCGCCAGCTCCATGGCCACCGGCACCAATGCCGCCGAACTGGACTTCGACTCGGTGCAGCGCGGCAATCCCGAGATCGAGCGCCGTGCGCAAGAGGTCATCAACCACTGCTGGGCGCAGGGCGCGGCCAACCCCATCCTCGCCATCCACGACGTGGGCGCGGGTGGCCTCTCGAACGCCTTCCCCGAGCTGACCAATGACGCAGGCCGTGGCGCACGCTTTGACCTGCGCGCGGTGCAGCTCGAAGAATCGGGCATGGCGCCCAAGGAAATCTGGAGCAACGAGTCGCAAGAGCGCTACGTGCTGGCGATTGCGCCCGAATCGCTGGAGCAGTTCAAGGCCTTTTGCGAGCGCGAGCGCTGCCCGTTTGCCGTGATCGGCACGGCTACTGAAGAACGCCAGCTGGTGCTGCACGACCCCGCCGCCACGGCCGACGACCAGAAGCTGCCCGTGGACATGCCCATGAACGTGCTGCTGGGCAAGCCGCCCAAGATGCACCGCGATGTGAAGACCGTGGAGCGCCAGTTCGCACCGATGGACTTGACCGGCGTGCCGCTGCAAAAGGCTGTGATTGACGTGCTGGCCCACCCCACGGTGGCGTCCAAGCGCTTTCTCATCACCATTGGCGACCGCACCGTGGGTGGCCTGAGCCACCGCGACCAGATGGTCGGCCCCTGGCAGGTGCCCGTGGCCGATTGCGCCGTCACGCTGGCCGATTTCAAGGGCTTCGCCGGTGAGGCCATGAGCATGGGCGAACGCACGCCGCTGGCCGCCATCAACGCGCCCGCCTCGGGCCGCATGGCCGTGGCCGAGGCGCTGACCAACCTGCTGGCCGCGCCGATTGAGCTGCCGCGCGTGAAGCTCAGTGCCAACTGGATGGCCGCCTGTGGCGAACCCGGCGAGGATGCCGACCTGTACGCCACCGTCAAGGCCGTGGGCATGGAGCTGTGCCCGGCGTTGGGCATATCGATCCCTGTGGGCAAGGACAGCCTGTCGATGCGCACGCAGTGGACTGAGCCGCAAGGCGAATCCGGTTCGGGCGGCGAAAAGAAAAAGGTCACCTCACCCGTGAGCCTGATCGTGAGCGCCTTTGCCTCGCTGCCCGATGTGCGCGGCACGCTCACGCCCCAGCTCAACGCCACCGAAGACGACACCACGCTGGTGCTGGTGGACCTGGGCAAGGGCCAAAGCCGCATGGGCGGCAGCATCCTGGGCCAGACACTGGACCAGAGCGGCGATGTGGCGCCCGATGTGGATGACCCGCAAGACCTGGTGAACCTCGTCAACGCCGTGAACGCGCTGCGCGCCAAGGGCCAGATCCTGGCCTACCACGACCGCAGCGATGGTGGCCTGCTGGCGGCAGTGGCTGAAATGGCCTTTGCCGGCCATGTGGGCGTGGCCCTGAACGTGGACATGCTCGTGACCGAGGGCGACGGCATCAGCGACAGCCGCATGGAAACCGGCGACGCCAAGAACTGGGCGCAGCAGGTGAGCGCGCGCCGCGAAGAGCTCACACTCAAGGCCCTGTTCAACGAAGAACTGGGCGTGGTGCTGCAAGTGCGCACGGCAGAGCGCAACGCGGTCATGCAGACGCTGCGCGAGCATGGTCTGTCGAAGTTCAGCCACTTTGTGGGCAAGACGCGTCCGGCATCGTCCAGCATCGAAGCCGGCAAGGGCCAGCTGCAGGTCTGGCGCGATGCCAAGGCCGTGTTCAGCGCGCCGCTGGCCGACCTGCACCAGGTGTGGGATGCCGTGAGCTGGAAGATCTGCCAGCAGCGCGACAACCCCGCCAATGCAGACGCCGAGCACGCCGCTGCAGGCGCGCCCACCGACCCCGGCATGCATCTGCACCTCACGTTCGATGCGACCGACAACGTTGCCGCGCCGTTCCTGAAACTCGCGCGCCCCAAGGTCGCCATCCTGCGCGAGCAGGGAGTTAATTCGCATGTGGAGATGGCCTACGCCTTCACCGAGGCGGGTTTTGAGGCCTACGACGTGCACATGACCGACCTGCAGACCGGCCGCGTGAAGCTCGAAGACTTCCAGGGCGTGGTGGCCTGTGGCGGTTTCAGTTACGGCGACACGCTGGGCGCGGGCATTGGCTGGGCGCGCAGCATTACCTTCAACCCGGTGCTGGCTGCGCAGTTCCAGGGCTTCTTTGGTCGCACCGACACGTTTGGCCTCGGTGTGTGCAACGGCTGCCAGATGTTTGCCGAGCTGGCCGACATCATCCCCGGCGCGCAAGACTGGCCGCGCTTCACCACCAACCAGAGCGAGCGCTTCGAGGCCCGCCTGTCCATGGTGGAGGTGCTCGAATCGCCCAGCCTGTTCTTTGCGGGCATGGCCGGCAGCCGCCTGCCGATCGCCGTGGCGCATGGCGAGGGCTATGCCAACTTCAAATACCGCGGCAACGCGGCGCAGGCCATTGCGGCCATGCGTTTTGTGGACAACCACGGCGCGGCCACCGAGCAGTACCCGTTCAACCCCAACGGCAGCGCGGGCGGCCTGACAGCGGTGACCACGGCCGACGGACGCTTTACGGCCATGATGCCGCACCCCGAGCGCGTGTTCCGCAACGTGCAGATGAGCTGGACCAGTGGCGACCCGAGTGCCCTGAGCCCCTGGATGCGCATCTGGCGCAACGCCCGCAAGTGGGTGGGGTGATCGTTTTCTGACCGGCCGGGCTGCGGGCCCGCGCCATGCGAAAAGGCTGGGTCCTCGTGGCCTGGCCTTTTCGCTTTTGGGGCGGGTTGACACGGTCAGTTCGGTCATTTCAGTAATCTATTGCGCTGCGCGCCGCCCGCAGTCCATGCAACCG
The DNA here is from genome assembly GCF_002176815.1 of Acidovorax sp. T1. Lineage (NCBI taxonomy): Bacteria > Pseudomonadati > Pseudomonadota > Betaproteobacteria > Burkholderiales > Comamonadaceae > Acidovorax > Acidovorax sp. T1. The sequence goes on from NZ_CP021648.1 coordinate 1,777,268, forward strand.
GCGCGGCCCAGGTCAGTGCCACCGTGGAACTGGCTTTGCCAGGCCACGGGTGGCGTCCCCTTGGGGGGAAGACGCGAAGCGGCTCAGGGGGGCACCTTAACCCTTGCGTTGGTACACCAGCAGGCGCCCCTTGTAGGCTGGCAGATCGCCCCGCACCGGGTGGTCCAGCCGCTCCTCGACCACTTCGAAGCGGTGGGCTGCCATCTGCTTGTGGAATGCCGCGCGGTTGCCGCGGTTGGGGTCCACGATCCAGATTTGTGCACCCACGCCCGCGTGGCGGTCGATGAAACCCGCCAGCGTGGCGCGCGCATCGCGCTCATACAGCACATCGCTGCCCATGATCAGATCAAACTGCCCCTGCACGGCGCTGGCCTCTGGCGGCGCCTCGTCTTCAGATGCGGCTGGCGCGCCCCATTGCCCCGTGCGGTATTTCATGGGCGGCAAGGCGTTGAGCCGCAGGTTTTCCAGCAAGAAGGGATTGGCCAGCGGGTGGCAGTCGCTGGCCGTCACATCGATGCCGCGGCGGTGGCACACCAGGCTGGCCAGCCCCAGGCCGCAGCCGATTTCCAGCACCCGCTCGTTCGTGCGCAAGGGGCGCAGGGCCATGCGCGCCGCCAGCTGGGCGCCTGAGGGCCACAACAGGCCAAATATTGGCCAGGCCGCCGACGAGATGCCCAGGCGTTCTGCCGCGCCCAGAGGGTCAAAAAATTGCTGGTGATCGCGCAGCGAACGGATCAGCAGGTTGTCCACGCCCGCAATCGGGACGCTTTCCTGTTTGGTGAGATAGCCTGGCATGGCGGGGCGCGAAGCCCATGTCAGGGGACCCCGAAGTGGTGGGTGAGCCGCCGAGTATGCGCTTGCCGGCGCCCGCTGTGTCCCGGCCCGTTGGTGGGACATGCGGCAGCGGGCTGCATGGGTTGCCACGGTGCGTTGCTATAGTGCACGCCACGCAGCGGATCTGACGGTTGCCCTTGACCTGCTCCCGCTCGTTTTCACCTGTTTTTACAAGGAATTTCCATGGCCGCTGGCAGCCTTCTCGCATTGTTGGACGATATTGCGACCATCCTCGACGACGTGGCCCTCATGACCAAGGTGGCGGCCAAAAAAAGCGTTGCCATGGCCGATGACGTGTCGGTCATGACCAAGGTAGCGGTGCAAAAAACGGCGGGCGTGCTGGGCGACGATCTGGCGCTCAATGCCCAGCAGGTCACGGGTGTGCGTGCCGACCGCGAGATTCCGGTGGTCTGGGCCGTGGCCAAGGGGTCGCTGGTGAACAAGGCCATCTTGGTGCCGGCGGCGCTGCTCATTAGCGCCTTCGCGCCCTGGGCGGTGACGCCGCTGCTCATGGTGGGCGGCGCCTTCTTGTGCTTCGAGGGGTTTGAAAAGCTGGCGCACAAGTTTCTGCACAGCCCCCACCAGGACGAGGCCGCGCACGAAAGCCATGTCCAGGCCAACGCCAATCCGGCCGTGGACCTGGTGGCTTTCGAAAAAGACAAGATCAAGGGCGCCGTTCGCACCGACTTCATCCTGTCGGCGGAAATCATCGCCATCACCCTGGGCACGGTGGCGGGTGCGCCGTTTGTGCAGCAAGTGGCCGTGCTCGTGGGTATTGCGCTGGCGATGACGGCGGGGGTTTATGGCCTGGTGGCGGGCATCGTCAAGCTCGACGACCTGGGGCTGTGGCTCAACCAGAAGCCCGGCGCTGCAGCCCGTGCGCTGGGCGCGGGCATTGTGCGCTCCGCGCCCTGGCTGATGAAGGCCCTTTCGGTGGCGGGCACGGCGGCCATGTTTCTGGTGGGCGGCGGCATCCTGGTGCACGGGGTTCCCGCGGTGCACCATGCCGTGGAGGCCATGGGCGCCGCGGCGGCCCTGTGGCCTGTTGGCGGCCTGTGGGCGGTGCTGGTTCCCAACCTGCTGAACGCGGTCATCGGCATTGTGGCCGGTGGCCTGGTGCTGGCGGGTGTGACCCTGCTGACCCGGCTGCGCAAGGGCGCCACGGCACATTGATGCCTGGGGGGGCCGGCAACACCCTTTGGGGTAACTACCAAGAGTTTGACCTGAGGCAAGGTTGACCATTTTGCTAACAGGCTCAATGGCGGTACGGGGGTCGTCCCCGTTCAACCGCATCGAGTTCTGTATGAAAAAAAATCTGCTGGCTGTCGCCGTTTTGTGTGCAATGACCTCTGGCGCTGCCTTTGCGCAGCAAGCCGAAAGCCCCTGGCTGGTGCGCGTGCGCGCCGTTCATCTGGACAGCGCCAACAAGGACAGCACGGGCCTGGGCCTGTCGGTCAACAACAAAACGATTCCTGAAGTGGACATCACGTATTTCTTCAACAAGAACGTGGCCGCCGAGCTGATCCTCACAGTGCCGCAAAAGCACGACCTGCGTTCCAACGGCACCAACATTGGCAGCCTCAAGCACCTGCCACCCTCGCTGCTGCTGCAATACCACTTTGATGCCCCCGGCTTCAAGCCCTATGTGGGCGCCGGTGTCAACTACACGCGCTTTTCCAGCGTGAACCTGCCCGCCGGCGTGGACATCGACCGCAACAGCTGGGGCGGTGCCCTGCAGGTCGGCGTGGACATTCCGCTGACCAAGAACCTGTCTCTGAACTTTGACGTCAAGAAGGTCTACATCCAGACCGACGTGTTCGCTGGCGGCGCCAAGGCGGGCACCTTCAAGGTCGATCCCGTGCTGGTGGGCGTGGGCCTGGGCTGGCGCTTCTGATGCCAGGGCGCTGAGCGAGCGGCGCCTTGTCAAACGACCCCAAGGTGAACGGGCTGGCGCTTGCGCCGGCCTTTTTTTTGGGCGATTCCCGTTGGGCAGAAGCGGTGCAGCAGACTGCGCGTTTTGCGCAGCGGTGAAGGGTTTGCTACTTAAATAATAGCTACTAGCGCTTGATGGTATTGGGCTGAAGCCGAAAAATAATGGAATTTTTGGAGAGCCCTTGTGATGAAAGGCTGCCCGGTGCAATTCCGTTTCGGTGTATTTCTGCACTTTCCGTCGTTGCTGGCTGTCACCCAGGGTGGGCGCAGTGGGGGTAGCCTGTGGCATCCTTTCCCTCCTGTTGCCAGACGCCCACCGCCATGCCTCCCACCTGCCACAACGACATCACCGACGGCCTGAGCCAGCGCCCCGCACGCATCTCTCCCAAATATTTTTACGACCAGCGCGGCTCGCAACTGTTTGAACTCATCACGCGCCTGCCCGAGTACTACCCCACGCGCACCGAGAACGCCCTGATGCAGGCGCATGCGTCCGACATGGCGCAGCAGCTGGGCACGGTGCGCACGGTGATCGAGCTGGGCGCCGGCAGTTGCGAAAAGGCCCGCGCGCTGTGCCACTGGGTGCGCCCCGCCTGCTTTGTGGGGGTGGACATTTCGGTTGATTATTTGCAGGAGGCCGTGCTGCGCCTGCGCGCGGACATGCCAGGGCTTGACGCGCGCGCGGTGGGCGGCGACATGACCCAGGGCGTTGTGCTGCCCGCCGACATTCCCCGGGCCCAGCGCCTGGTGTTTTATCCGGGCTCGTCCATCGGCAACTTCGACCCGCCGCACGCGCTGGAGCTGTTGCGCCACATGCGCGCCCTGGTGGACGCCGATGGCGGCCTGCTGATCGGCATTGATTTGCCCAAGGACGTGCAAGTGCTGCAGGCCGCCTATGACGACGCCGCAGGGGTGACTGCGGCCTTCAACCGCAACGTGCTCACGCACATCAACCGCCTGATTGGCAGTGACTTTGTGGAGGACCAGTGGGGCCATCGTGCTTTCTTCAACCAGCAAGAATCGCGCATCGAGATGCACCTGGAGGCCCTGGCACCCATCCGCGTGCGCTGGCCGGCGGGTGAGCGCGGGTTTGCCGCGGGCGAGCGCATTCACACCGAAAACAGCTACAAATACCCCCTTGCGGTGTTCACCACCATGCTGGCCCAGGCGGGTTTTTCGCGTGCGCAGGCCTGGACGGACGCGCAGGGCTGGTTTGCTGTGGTCCATGCCCGCCCCTGAACCCTCTGCTTTTGCGTTGTATGGCCATGAATTCCCTGCTTTCCCGTTACCTCGACATTCGCCGCCACACCACCAGCCTGGCAGCGCCCCTGTCACCCGAAGACTGCACCGCCCAGTCCATGCCCGACGCCAGCCCGGCCAAATGGCATCTGGCCCACACCACCTGGTTTTTTGAAACCTTTGTGCTGCAGGCGCACGAGCGCGGGTTTGCGCCGTTTGAGCCCGCCTTCAGGGTCTTGTTCAACTCGTATTACAACGGTGTGGGCGCTCGCCACCCGCGGCCGCAGCGCGGCCTGCTCACGCGCCCCGCGCTGGCCGAGGTGCTGGCTTATCGCGCCGATGTGGATGCGCGCATGCTGCGCCTGTGGCCCACGCTGGCGCACGACGCGGCGCTGTGCGCGCTGGTGGAGCTGGGCCTGCAGCATGAGCAGCAGCACCAGGAGCTGCTGCTGACCGACATCAAGCACCTGCTGTCGTGCAACCCGATGCATCCTGCCTATCACCCTGCGCAGCCCGTGTCCGCCGAACGTGAAGCCGCACCGCCGCTGGTCTGGCATGCATTGGCCGGCGGGATCTGTGAGATCGGCCATGCCGGCGCCGGCTTTGCGTTTGACAACGAGAGCCCCCGCCACCCGGTGTATCTGCAGCCGTATGCGCTGGCATCGCGCCTTGCCACCAATGCCGAGTTTGCCGCCTTTGTGGACGATGGTGGCTACCGCAATCCGGCCCACTGGCTGGCCGAAGGCTGGGACTGGCGCGCTGCCCTGGCGCTGGAGCAGCCCCTGTATTGGCAGCGTGTTGATGCCGCCTGGCACGAGTTCACCCTTTCCGGGCTGCGCCCATTGCAGGGCGAGCAGCCCGTGGTGCACCTGTCGTATTTCGAGGCGGACGCCTATGCCCGCTGGGCGGGTGCGCGCCTGCCCACCGAGGCCGAGTGGGAGCATGCCGCGGCACCGCTTTTCTCAGACACCATGGGCCGCGAGGCTCGAAGCGACATGCTGCACCCCTGCGCAGCGCGGGCAGCGGAGGGTGCAGGCCTGGAGCAGCTGGCGGGCACGGTGTGGCAATGGACGCAATCGAGCTACGCGCCATACCCCGGCTTTCGGGTGGCCGAGGGCGCGGTGGGCGAATACAACGGCAAGTTCATGGTGAACCAGTACGTGCTGCGGGGCGGCTCGTGCGCCACGCCGCCCGGCCATGCGCGTGCCAGCTACCGCAATTTTTTCCCCGCCACGGCGCGCTGGCAGTTTGCGGGTGTGCGGCTGGCGAAAGACTTCGGCTGAGGCAGGCCCGCCCACGCGCGACAGGCGCCGTGGCCTGAGAGGCTGAGAATCTTTTGCGCATGCCCGCTCATCACGCCAAAACGCACCCGCTCGTCGTTGCAAATGCGCGCCATAGCCCGAGCTATGGCTGTGCTTTGCGCCTAGATCGGCTGCGTTGTGGCGCGCTGCTCGGACCCGCGCAAAAAACTCTCAGCCTCTGAATCGCGGGCCGGTTTCACTGGGCCCCGGTGTCTGCCGGGGGCTTGCGCGTTCGGCGTGGCCGGGCTGGGGCTTTGGGGGGCTGCTCTACATCCGTTTCGGCGGGGGCCAAGGGCAATGCGCTGGCTGCGCTGGAGGCCGCTGGCGGCACAGCCTGCGCCTCGGGGGCTGCGGGTGGGGCGACCACGTCGACCGGTGGCGACACCGTCTTGCGGCTGCGGCCACGGCCGCGTGCAACAGGTGCAGGCTCGGCAGATTGCAGTCCGGCAGGGGGCACGGGCTCTGCCATCTGGGCGGGCAGCTCGGCAGGCAGCTCGGCGGCAGGTGGTTGCTGCCGGAAATAGCTGCCCAGCGGCCTTTCACGCGGCGCATCGGCCGGTTCGTAAAAGGCGTGTCGGGTGTCGTTGCCACGGTGCGGTTCGTTGACCACTGCGTCGTTGTTTGGGTGATTCTCAGCGCTGGCCTGAAGCGTTGGCGGCAGTTCGCGCGCAGCGGAGTCCGATGCCTGCCGCGACCGGCCACCGCGTCCCCGCTGGCGCGGCCCGTGGCTGTCAGCGCCGGGCTCTTTGGCGGGTTGGGGCGCGTCCTGCCGGAAGTAGCTGGTGGTGGGCCGCTCTGGTGCCGCGTCGGGCCGCGCAGGGGCAGCGCCGCCGCCACCTTCACCGCTATTGCCATGGCTGCGAAACACGTAGGCGCCTGATTTTTCGTCGCGGCCAAACTCCAGCAGGCCGCGCTCCTGGGCTTCTTCCAGCAGGTTGCCAAAGGCCCGGAAGCCGTAATAGGTCTCGCTGAAATCGGGTTTGCGGCGCTTGATGGCTTCCTTGAGCACCGACGCCCAGATCTTGCCGCTGTCGCCGCGCTCGGAGACCAGTGCATCGAAGGTTTCCACGGCCAGCTCGATGCCCTGGGTGTGGCGCGACTCCTGCGCCTCCTTGCGGTGGCGCTCTTCCTCGGGCGAGCGTCGGGCCACGGGCGCCGCATCGGCGGGCTGGCGCCGGGCGTGCGCACGCTGGCTCTCGCGCACCAGGTCGTCGTAAAAAATGAATTCGTCGCAATTGGCAATCAGCAGGTCCGAGGTGGACTGCTTGACGCCCACGCCAATCACCTGCTTGGCGTTTTCGCGCAGCTTGGAAACCAGCGGAGAGAAGTCCGAATCGCCGCTGATGATGACAAAGGTGTTGACGTGCGATTTGGTGTAGCACAGGTCCAGCGCGTCCACCACCAGGCGGATGTCGGCCGAGTTCTTGCCCGACTGGCGGACATGGGGAATCTCGATCAGCTCAAAATTGGCTTCATGCATGGTGGCCTTGAAGCCCTTGTAGCGATCCCAGTCGCAATAGGCTTTCTTGACCACGATGGAGCCCTTGAGCAGCAGGCGTTCAAGAACCGGTTTGATATCGAACTTTTCGTATTTGGCGTCGCGCACTCCGAGTGCGACATTCTCGAAGTCGCAAAAAAGTGCCATGCTGATGTTGTCGGTGGGGGATGCCATGGTGTTTCCATTCACGTTGCTGGCCGAATCATCACACGGAAACTGGGGTACACGGCGATAACGCCCGAGGTGCCGAGCAGGCTTGCCGGTGCGTGCTGGTTCGTGGCGGCTGTTGATGTGCGCGGGCATACTCCCGATCCTTTGCTGCTCCCACGGATTCCGACATGCCCGACACCCCCTCCATCGCACCGCCGCCCTCTGTAATTGCCCGCAGCGGGGTCAACGCCTGGTGGCGCGCACTGGCCATTGCTTTGATGGTGGCCCTGTTCATCGGCTGGGCAGCCAGTGCGAGCATGGTCGAACAACTCAAGGCCCAGATAGCGCACCTTCAGGCCAAGGTGAGCGTTGTGGCCCAGGTGCAGTACCTGTCGGTGTTGCTGGACGACAAACAAGTGCCGGCCCTGCTGGTGACGGCCGACGTGCAGGGCAGTGTGCTGCACCTGCAGCGCCTGAACGAGGTGCGTGAAGGGCGGGAGGACAGCATGCAGCTGTGGGCCCTGGAAGGCGACAAACCCCCACGCTCGCTGGGCGTGATCGCCAGTACCTACAAGACACTGCAACTGCCCACTTCTGCCGCCGCGCTGGCGGGTGTGCATGGGCTGGCCATCAGCGTGGAGGACAAGGGTGGCGCCGCCGAGGGGCGCGGGCCGCGACGGCCTTACCTGTTCAAAGGCGCGCTGGTCAAAAAGGCGCTCTGAGCGCGAGGACCAAGGGGCGGTAAATGCCCCGTGGGCGCGTTACAAAGTGCCAACCTTCGGATGTTATGGCGGTAAATTGCTATAAATAATATAGCTATAAGCGCTTGTTGGTAAAGCGCTAGAGCCGAAAAGTATTCAATATTTTCTGGCATGGGTGGGGTGCCGGCGCACATTCTTGCGCTGGCGGCTGTGGCGCCCCATCGAGTCGTTGGCTCTGTGCTTATGCGGCGGGGTCGTCGATGGCGCTGCCGCTGGCCCGGCGCTTGCGCCGCCACGCTTTCTCTAGCTCGACCACGGCATACACCACCAGCGCTGCTGCCACGCAGATGCCCAGCTCGCCCAGGCTCAGCGGCTCGGTTCTGAAAATGGGGTTGAGAAACGGCACGTAGATGGTGGCCATCTGCAGCGCAAACGTCAGCAGCACGGCGCCCAGCAGGGGCCGGTTGCTGGCCAGCCCCAGGCGCCACAGCGGCTCGTTTTCGGAGCGGATGGCCATCACATGGGCCATTTGCGCGAGCGTGAGCACGGTGAACACCATGGTCTGCCAGTGCGCGTGGCCGGTGTGCAAGGCCCAGGCCTGCACGGCCAGGCACAGGCCGGCGATCAGCAGGCCCATGCCCAGGATGTGCTGCCACATGCCCTGGGCGAACAGGCTCTCGTTCGGCGGGCGGGGCGGGCGCTGCATGATGCCGCGCTCGGCTGGTTCGGCCGCCAGGGCCAGGCCGGGCAGGCCGTCGGTCACGAGGTTGACCCACAGGATATGGATGGGCAGCAGCGGAATGGGCAGCAGCAGCAGCGGGGCCAGAAAGATGGTCCAGATCTCGCCCGAGTTGCCCGTCATGGCGTAGCGCACGAACTTGCGGATGTTGTCGTAGATGCGCCGGCCTTCGCGCACGGCCGCGACGATGGTGGCGAAGTTGTCGTCCAGCAACACCAGGCTGCTGGCCTCGCGTGCCACGTCGGTGCCGCCTTTGCCCATGGACACGCCGATGTCGGCGCGCTTCAGGGCCGGTGCGTCGTTCACGCCGTCGCCTGTCATGGCCACGAAATGGCCCTGGGCCTGCAGCGCCTCGACGATGCGGATTTTCTGCGCAGGGTCCACGCGGGCATACACATGCACCTGTTCCACGCGTGCGCGCAGGGCTGCGTCGTCCAGCTGGGCCAGGTCGGCGCCGGTGAGCACGGTGGCATCGGCATGGGCCACGATGCCCAGGCGGTGCGCAATGGCGCGCGCCGTGGCGGGGTGGTCGCCCGTGATCATCACGGGGGTGATGCCCGCGCTGATGCAGTCGCGCACGGCGGCCTGGGCTTCGGGGCGCGGTGGGTCGATGAGGGCGATCAGGCCCAGCAGCTCCAGCTGGCTTTCCACATCATCCAGGGCATTGGTGTCGGGCAGGCGAGCATGGTCGCGCCGTGCCAGGGCCAGCACCCGCAGGCCCTGCGCGGCCAGCTGGTTGGCCGTGGCCAGCACGGCGGCGGTGTCCAGCGGCTGCCCGCCTTCGGGTGTCCACTGCGCCGTGCAGCGCGGCAGCACCGACTCGGGGGCGCCCTTGGTGTAGGCCACGAAGCCACTGCCGCCGCGGTGGAAGGTGGTCATGCGTTTGCGGTCGGAGTCGAAGGGCTGTTCCTGCACGCGCGGGGTGGCGGCATCGAGCTGGGCTTTGTCGAGCCCGCCTGCGTGGGCGGCCAGCACCAGGGCGGTTTCGGTGGGGTCGCCCTGCCATTCGGTTGGGGTGCAGGGGGAAATGGGGGTGCCATCGTCGTCGGTGCGTGCGTGGCGTGTCGCATCGTTGCACAGCGCAGCGGCGCGCAGGGCTTCTGCATGCACGGGGCCGGGCAACAGGTCGCCAGGTGCCCAGCGCTGGCCCAGTGCCAGCAGCAGTTCGGCGTGCATGTGGTTCTGGGTGAGGGTGCCGGTCTTGTCCGAGCAGATGGTGGTGACCGAGCCCAGCGTTTCCACCGAAGGCAGGCGGCGCACCAGCGCCTTGATCGCCACCATGCGGCGTGCGCCCAGTGCCAGCAGCACCGTCACCACGGCGGGCAGCGCCTCGGGGATGGCCGCCACGGCCAGGCTGATGGCGGTGAGTGCCATCAGCAGGGGGGATTCCCCGCGCAGCACGCCCACCGCAAAGATCACGATGCAGATGGCGATGACCCCCAGGGCCAGGCGCTTGCCGAAGGCCGCCAGGCGCAGCTGCAGCGGGGTGCTGCGGTCCTCGCCGCCCAGCAGGCGGGCGACCTTGCCCAGTTCGGTGTGCATGCCGGTGGCCACCACCAAGCCGCGCGCGCGGCCATGGGTGGCGGTGGTGCCCTTGAAGGCCATGTTGATGCGGTCGCCCAGGGCACTGGTGTCCTGGGCGGCCAGGGTGTCGGTCTGCTTGGCCACGGTGACCGATTCGCCGGTGAGGGCCGATTCGTCCACCTGCAGTTGGGCGATCTCGATCAGGCGCAGGTCGGCCGGAATCTGGTTGCCCGCCTCTAGCAGCACGATGTCGCCCGGCACCAGCACGCTGGCGGGTACCACCTGAACTTCGCCGCTGCGCAGCACGGTGGCATGGGCGGCGGATAGCTGGCGCAGCGCGGCCATGGCCTGGTCGGCCCGCCAAGCCTGCACGAAGCCGATGATTGCGTTGAGCACCACGATGACCAGGATGACCAGCGTGTCGGTGAGGTCGCCGATCACGCCCGAGATCACGGCCGCGCCCAGCAGCACCAGCACCATGAAGTCCTTGAACTGGTCGGCCAGCAGCGCCAGGGGGCCGCGCCGCGCGTGGTCCTGCAGTTCGTTGGCACCGTGCTGCAGTGCGCGCTGCGTGGCTTCGTCATCGTGCAGGCCGGTGCTGGGGTTGACACGGTACGCAGCGGTGAGCTCTTGGGCGCTGCGCAGGTGGGCGTCAGAGGCGGTGGCGCTGGCAGGGGAGATGGGATCGGTCGGCATGCAGTATTTCCGTTGGGTCCATGAACGATGCCTGAGGGCGCTCAGGCATGGTGCGGTGCATTGGCGGGGGATGCTGTTGAACCATAGCCCCATTGCATGACATGGAGCGCAGCGGTACTGTAGCGTTGCGCACGGAAATTCTGCTATACAAAATATAGCTTCCTGCGCTTTGCAGATAAGGGCTGCACCGCATTTTCGTCAAAAATCATGGCCGGCCGCTCGCAGCGTGTCATGCGATGGCAACGCGCGGCACTGGCCCGTGTCAGGAGGCCGTCTGGGGCCGAGCCTTGTAGAAGGCCACGGGGGCCTCAGGCACTTGCTGCAGCACGGCACGCTTGATCTTGCCCATGACATGCATTTCGCAGGGTTTGCAATCGAAGCGCAGGGTCAGCTTTTCCTTGCCATTGATGAGCTGCAAGGGCTCGGCCCGGATGGTGCCCTGCACGCCCGTCACGCCCTTGGCTTGCTTGGGGCACAGGCTCATGGAGTAGCGCACGCAGTGCTTGGTGATCATGAGGCTGACTTCGCCTTCCTCCTCATGCGCCTCGTAAGTCGCAGCGATCACCTTCACACCGTGGCGCGCATAAAAGTCGTGCGCCTTGTGGTTGAACACGTTGCCCAGAAAGCTCAGTGTGTCCTCGGGGTAGGGGGCTGGCGGCTCGACCGGCGTGGCGCGCGGCAGGCGGGCAAAGTTGCGGGTGCGGTTGGCCTCCAGGTCGGCCAGTGCGTCGCGGCGCAGCGCGTTGAGCACCGAGGCGGGTACGAACCAGGGCTGCGAGAGCTGCAGCGCAATGTCGTGCACCGCAAACACCGTGGCGCCAAAGCGGCCCAGCTGCTCGCGCAGGCTGGCCTCAGCCTTGGCTGCATCGGTGGCGCTTTGGTGGGGCTGCTGCACGCAGGCTGTGCCCACATTGCCGTCTTCGTCGGTCAGCGTCAGGCTGAAGCCGGTGGCGGTTTCGCTCAGGTGCGCCCACAGGCCGATGCGGCGGTCGCTGGACTTTTTCTCCAGCGTGCGCACCCAGTCCATGTCGCGGTTGCGGTTGACCTCGGTGCCCTTGCGCAGGTCCTTGAAGCCCTCCATCAGGTCCTTGGGATACACGCGCCACTGGCCCACGCTGCGCGCGGACACGGGCTCGGCCACGTTGATGGCCATGCCCACCAGTTCCTTGTGCAGGTCGTAGTAGCACAGGCCGTCGCCGTTGTGCAGCACGGTGGCGGGGTCGCTCACCTCCAGCTCGACAAAGTCGGGGCCCACCTTGGTCACCCAGCCGATGGCCTGGCCCGGGTTCTTGGGGGTGTCGAAGGCGCCGATGTCTTCCTTGCGGCCGGTGACGAAGTAGTCGGTGAACTCGCGGTTGAAGTTCTGTAGCGGGTCGGGCGTGAAGGTGAAGCTGGTGCTGCCGCTGGACGAGCGGGAGAGCGGCCGGCCCTGGGCCTCGCGCTCTTCGATGATTTCGTCGAGCAGGGTGCGGTAGTGGGCGGTGATGTTCTTCACATAGCCCATGTCTTTGTAGCGCCCTTCGATCTTGAAGCTGCGCACGCCTGCATCGATAAGCGCGCGCAGGTTCTCGCTCTGGTTGTTGTCCTTCATGCTCAGCACATGCTTGTCGTGCGCAATGAAGCGGCCCTGTGCATCGGTCACCTGGTAGGGCAGGCGGCAGGCCTGGCTGCAGTCGCCCCGGTTGGCGCTGCGGCCGGTTTGCGCATGGCTGATATTGCACTGGCCGCTGTAGGCCACGCACAGCGCGCCGTGGATGAAGAACTCGATGTTGGCGCGGCCCTGCGCATCCACCGGCCCCAGCGCCTTGTGCACGGCGGCAATCTGCTGCACCGTGAGCTCGCGCGCCAGTACGAGTTGCGACAGGCCCGCGTCCTGCAGAAACCGCGCTTTTTCGGGCGTGCGGATGTCGGTCTGGGTGCTGGCATGCAGCTGGATGGGCGGCAGGTCGATTTCGAGCAGGCCCATGTCCTGGATGATGAGCGCATCGGCCCCGGCCTCATACACCTGCCAGGCCATCTGGCGCGCGGCTTCCAGCTCGTCGTCGCGCAGGATGGTGTTGAGGGTGATGAAGATGCGGCTGTTGAAGCGGTGCGCATGCGCGATCAGGCGTTCCAGATCGCGGATATCGTTGCCCGCACCGGCCCGGGCGCCAAAGGCGGGGCCGCCGATGTACACGGCATCGGCGCCATGGTTCACGGCTTCGATGCCGATGTTGGCGTCGCGGGCGGGGGAGAGCAGTTCGATCTGGTGGGGCAGCAAGGACATGGCTGTGATTATCCCAGCGCCAACCGCCGGGTGCGGCTTTCGCAGCAGATGGGGAGATGCAGGCCCTTATCCCGGTGGAGCTTTTCATTAGGCAAATTTATGCTTATGAAAAAACCATGCTTGCTGGCTAATGGGATGATTGCACCCGAACGCGGGCGTACGATGCGGGGCTTTTCGCAGTCTTGAAGGCTGCCTATTTTTTGTATGGATGGAGATGAAACCGTGATGTCTGCTTACCGCCTGCGTTTTTCCCTGCGATGGACGGCTGCCGCCGCCCTGACCGTGGCCTGTGGCGCCACGCTGGCCCAAGAGGTCCAAACCGTCAAGATCGGCCATGCCGGCCCGATTTCGGGCGGTATTGCCCACATCGGCAAGGACACCGAAAACGGTGTGCGCATGGCCGTGGATGAGCTGAACACGCAGGACCTGGTCATTGGTGGCAAAAAGATCAAGTTCGTGATCGCCGCCGAGGACGATGCCGGCGACCCGCGCCAGGCCACCGCCGTGGCACAAAAACTGTGCGACCAGAAGGTGGCGGGCGTGGTGGGGCACCTGCAGTCGGGCACCTCCATTCCGGCATCGTCGGTCTACAACAAATGCGATCTGCCGCACATCACGGCATCGGCATCCAACCCCGACCTGACCAAGCCCGGTTACAAGACGTCCTTCCGCCTTATCGCCAACGACAACGCCCTGGGCGCTGCGCTGGCCTTGTTTGCGGCAGATGCCCTCAAGCTCAAGACCGTGGCCATCATTGACGACCGCACGGCCTACGGCCAGGGCGTGGCCTCGGTGTTCAAGGCCACGGCCCTGCAAAAAGGCATGAAGGTGGTGGGCGAGGAGTTCACCAACGACAAGGCCACCGACTTCATGGCCATTCTCACGGGCATCAAGAACAAGAAGCCCGATGGCATCTTCTATGGTGGCCTGGATGCACAAGCCGGCCCCATGCTGCGCCAGATGGAGCAGTTGGGTCTGGGCGATGTGAAGTATTTCGGCGGCGACGCACTGTGCACGCCCAAGCTGCCCGAGCTGGCCGGCAAGTCGCCCGCTGTCAAGAACGTAACCTGCGCGACCGGTGGCGCATCCGTGGACAAGATGCAGGGCGGCGCCGAGTGGAAGAAGCGCTACGACGCCAAGTTCCCTGGCCAGTTCCAGATCTACAGCCCCTATGCCTACGACGCCGCCATGGTGCTGGTGGATGCCATGAAGCGCGCCAACTCGGTTGATCCCGTGGTGTATGGCCCCTTCCTGCACAAAACCCAGTACAAGGGTGTGACGGCCAACATCAGCTTCACGCCCAAGGGTGAACTGGTAACGCCTGCCGTTACGCTGTACACCTACAAGGATGGCAAACGCGTGCCGCTCAACTGATCGCGCGGTGGGTGGGATGTGCGCCTGTGCGTCCTGGTGCGGGCCTTGCCCGGCTGGGGTGCAGAGGGCGCAGGCAGGCGCTTGCAAATAAGGCCCAGGTTTTGCCACTACAGTGGGGCCCATGTATCTGCCGCCCCAGTTTCATTCCCACGACCCGGCCCATGCCCGCGCGCTGATGCGCGCGCACCCGCTGGCCAGCCTCGTCTCTACCGACGACGAAGGTTTTCCCTTCGTCACCCACCTGCCGCTGCATGTGCACGAGCGGGGCGACACGCTGGTGCTGCTGGGCCATTGCGCCCGGCCCAACCCGCACTGGCGCTACCTGCAGGCGCGGAGCGAGGCGCTGGTGACCTTCATGGGACCGCAGGCCTATCTTTCGCCGTCGGTGTACCCGGATCTGGCCCGGGTGCCCACCTGGAACTATCTGGCCGTGCACTGCCGCGTGCAGGCCAGCCTGGTGGAGGAGCCCACCGCCAAGGATGCACTGCTCAAGCAGTTGATTGGCGACCACGAGCCGCCCTATGCCGCGCAGTGGCGCGGGCTGGGTGAAGTGTTTGCCCACAAGATGCTGGCGGGCATCGTGGCGTTTGAGCTGCAGGTGGTAGCGCTGCAGTGCAAGCTCAAGCTCAACCAGCATCGGCCCGAATCCCATGCCGCCATGTACGCGCAGTACCTGCAGGGTGATCCCGATGCCCAGGCGCTGGCGCAATGGATGGAGCGGCTGGGCATGGTGCCCGAGTCCGCAAGCAACCCGGAGGTCTGAGATGCGTGCTGTTTTTGGATTGGTGGGCCTGGTGGTGGCGCTGGCCATTGTGGGCGTTCTGGCCAAGAAGCAACTGGCGGCCACCCGCACGCCGGTGCCCTCGCTGCAACTGCCGGCCGTGCCGGGCGGTGCTGCGCCCCCGGCGCCCACGGGCACGGTGCGCGAGCAAAGCCAGCAGGTGCAGCAACAGGTCCGGCAGCAGGTGGAAGGCCTGATGCAGCAGGCCCGGCCCATGCCTGACGATTCCCAATAAATATTGAGTCAAAATGGCCTGTAGCGCTTATCCATAAAGCGCAAGCAGCTATTAAATATATAGCAATGCAGTTGCAGCAAGACGAGCACTGGATGCGCCAGGCACTGGCCCAAGCGCAGGCCGCAGCAGTGGCGGGCGAGGTGCCGGTGGGCGCAGTGGTGGTGAAGGACGGCCAGGTGATCGCCACCGGCCGCAACGCCCCGGTGCGGGGGCATGACCCCACCGCGCATGCCGAAATCGTGGCGCTGCGCGCCGCGGCGCAGCATTTGGGCAACTACCGGCTCGATGGTTGCACGCTCTACGTCACGCTGGAGCCTTGCGCCATGTGCAGCGGCGCCATGCTGCACGCGCGCCTGCAGCGCGTGGTGTTTGGCGCAACCGATCCCAAGACCGGCGCCGCGGGTTCGGTGCTCAACCTGTTCGGCCATGCCGAGCTCAACCACCACACCGAGGTGCAGGGCGGGGTGCTGGCACACGATTGTGGCGCGCTGCTGAGTGCGTTTTTCCGCCACCGGCGCACCCAGCAACGCGCCCAGGCCCTGGCGCGGCACCCGCTGCGCGACGATGCTTTGCGCACGCCCGACGCAGCCTTTGCCCATCTGCCCGGTTACCCCTGGGCGCCGCATTTCATCAGCGACCTGCCCAGCCTGGCGGGTTTGCGCATGCACTATCTGGACGAGGGCCCGCACGGCGCACCGCGTACCTGGCTGCTGCTGCACGCGAGCCCTGCCTGGAGCTACCTGTTTCGGCACGCAGTGCCCACCTTGCTGGCAGCGGGGCACAGGGTTGTGGCGCCCGACCTGATTGGTTTTGGCAAAAGCGACAAGCCCAAGAAGGAGATAGTGCATCGCCCGGATTGGCACGCACAGGTGCTGCAAGAGTTGCTCACTCGGCTGGATCTGCGCAATGCCGTGTTGCTCGAGCAAACCGGTGCGCCCGGCATGGTCATGTCCGCGCGCGCCGCCTTTGATGCCCCCGTGCCGCAGGGCAAGGCCTATGAAGTGCCGTTTGCCAGTGCAGGTTATCGCGCCGGACCGCGTGCATTTGAGCGCTTGGGAGCCAGCGCGGTGGCGGGGCCGCATTGGGGGGCTTTTGATCTTGATCGCCCCGAAGCGGCCCGGCAGCTTGTCGCGCGGGCCATGCAATACTTTGGCCATTGACCTCAACAACGCATACCATCTTGTCCATCTCGCACGACCACAGCACCGAAGACTGCCACGGCCACCACCACGGCCCTCAGCACATCTACATCTATTCGCCCGCCGGCTCCATCCGCGACAAGGCCGCCTTCAAGCGCGCCATTGCACGCCTCAAAGCCATGGGCCATGAGGTGGAAGTGGACCCCGACGCCCAGGCGGTGCACACGCGCTTTGCCGGCGACGACGCCACGCGCCTGGCCGCCATTCACCGCGCGGCAGCCAGCGGGGCGGATGTGGCGCTCATCACGCGCGGGGCCTACGGCCTCACGCGCATCCTGCCGGGCATTCGCTACAAGGCGGTGGCCAAGGCCATCGACGGCGGCATGAAGTTCGTCGGCCTGAGCGATTTCACGGCGTTCCAAAGTGCCGTGCTGGCGCAGACCGGTGCCGTGACCTGGGCCGGCCCCGGGCTCATCAGCGACTTTGGCGTCGAGGGCGAGCCCGACGACATCATGCTGGCCTGCTTTGATGACCTGCTGACGGGCCACGGCGAGGGCGCCGGCTGGCGCATGGCGAAAGAAAAACCGCAGGCCGACGGCAAGCCCGCCGTGCCCGATGTGTATGTGAAGAGCGCCACCCTCTGGGGCGGCAACCTGGCCGTGCTGACCGGCCTGGTGGGCACGCCCTATCTGCCGGCGGTGCGGGGCGGAATATTGTTTGTGGAAGACGTGGGCGAGCACCCGTACCGCATCGAACGCATGCTTACGCAACTGCTGCACGCCGGCATCCTGGCGCAGCAAAAAGCAGTGGTGCTGGGCCAGTTCACCAACTACAAGCTGGCGCCCCACGACAAGGGCTTCAAGCTGCAATCCGTGGTGGACTGGCTGCGCAGCCAGATCAAGGCGCCCGTGTTGACCAACCTGCCCTTCGGGCATGTGCAGACCAAGGTGGTGTTGCCGGTGGGGGCGAAGGTGTCGCTGTCGGTGGAAGACCGCGATGCGCTGCTGTACTGGGGCCACCAGCACTGATCGCAAATCAATGGTTAGCAGGCTGCGATGCCCCACCCAGCGCGCGTGGCAGCTGCCCCTGAAACAGCGGTGTCAGCTGGGCCAGCGTGGCATTGGCAAGGGCCTCACCCCGCAGCGGAACCAGCAGGGTGCGCAAATCAGTGCGCAGATACCACAGGGCTTCGATGTCGCTGGCGTAGCGCAGCCGCATGTTCATGCGGGCGACTTCACTGCCACTGAGGCCCACCAGGCACTGGATCATCGCGTAACGGACTTCTTCGAGGCCCTGGTTGTGCACCCATGCAGTCGACGCCGGTGCATCGCGGCCCAGAAGGCCGTGCAGGCTGCTGCGAAGATTGGGTTTGGTCCAGCGCATGAAGATTTGGCAGGCTTGTTTGCGAGTGGCAGGAGGGGTCAAGTTACGCGGGAGCAAGGCGGAGCACAAGGGGTGTGCTCCTTTTTTTGCATAAAGACAACACACCGCCGTCTTTTTTTGTTGCGTGCCGATAGCGGGGTAACGCACGATGGGCGTTGACCCCGTGTGCGCGAACGGCGCACACCGCGCAATGCCATTTAGGGCGTGCGCTGGCGCGCAGCATGCACTAGACTGGTTCGGGTAATGCAATGAAAGGCTTGTGTCCATGAGTGTTTTATCAACGGTCGTGTTTGCGGATATTTCAGGCAGCGCGTCGTTGTATGAAACCCTGGGCAATGAGCGCGCCACCGATGCCGTCACCCAGGTCACCCATTGGATCGGTGGCACCATCGCGGCCCACCACGGTCGCATCGTCAAAAACCTCGGAGATGGCGTGCTGGGCATTTTTGGCGATGCGGCCAGTGCCGTCTCTGCCGCAGCGGCAATGCTGCGCGGACACCAGGAACGGGTGAGCCGATGGCCCCTGCCACTGCGCATGGGCATCCGGGTGGGCGTGGCCAGCGGCGAGGTGGTGGATGTGGATGGCGACTGCTATGGCGACGCCGTCAACGTGGCCTCTCGATTGTGCGAGCGCGCCGGGCCCGCAGAAATCTGGGCCACGGAAACCGCCGTGCTGCTGTCAGGCGTCGCGCCCTCGGTGTGGTATCGCAAGCTGGGGATGATGGAGATCCGCGGCAAGGCCGGGATGCAGATGCTCTATCAGGTGGAGTGGCGCGAGAACGAAGAGCCCGACTCGCTGACCATGCAGGCCACGCTGGCCAGCAACTTCGCGCCAGTGGACTCGATCCTGGGGCAGATCCAGTTTTCGTGGCACGGAATCGATTTGTCCTTCACCTCGACCGACGTTCCTGTTCATATCGGCCGCGCGACCGATGCCCGGTTGTGCATCAACGACCCGCGTGTTTCACGCCTGCATGCGCGCATCGATTGGCGCAACAGCGGCTTCGTGCTGACCGATATGAGCAGTTTTGGCACCTGGGTGCGCTTTGAGGGCAGCGATGTCCCGGTGCAATTGCGCCGCGACGCCTGCATCCTGCATGGCATCGGCGAGATGGCGCTGGGAGTTTCGTTCGCAGATTCGAGCGCGCCCGTCGTGAAATTCCAGGTGGCTGGAGGCAATGCGCACCTCGGTTGAGTGTTCACCTGCCCTGTGCTGTATGTGCAGCGTACTTTTGCGGCGCTGGATGGGCAGATCCTGGTGGGCGGGTTGCGCGATGCCGCCGATGTCACGCACATCCGGGAGCAGGCGGGCTACCGCCGCTTGCAGCATGGGTCTGCACGCATGCGCCACGACTTGCGGTTGGTGCCCGCGCCATGGCGTCTTGCATGGGATTGCGCGCATGCTCCGCTTGACAAGTGCGGTGCTGCAGCTCTATTTAGAGGTAAAAAGGCCGCTAGCGCTTTATGGATAAGCGCTTGCAGCTATGAATATCGAAGCAAAAGATTCCGTGTCCGGCAGCACGTAGGCCACGCCGCTGGAGCGGCCCAACAAGGGGGCAATCCACTGGTTGTAGAAAGCCACGGGCGCGTTGATGCAGCCGTAGCTGATGCGTTTGTCTTGCGTGCTGCTGCTGGCCAGGCGCTGCAGGCGCCGCTCTGTCGCGCTGACGCTGCGCACGCGGTGCAGCGAAACCGCAGCGTCGTAGTCAATCCACACGATGTCTTCGCCGCGCAGGTTGCGACCGGGCTCGGTCACAAAACGGCCGGCGGGGGTGGTGCGTTCTTCTGGCCGGACCTGGGCCAGCGGGCGCTGGCCGATGCCGGGCACCGAATGGTCGCCGCGTGCCGCACCCAGCAGCACGGGGGCGGTGCCCAGCCATTGGGCATGGGCCGAAAACACGTGGATGCGGGCGGCCAGCTTGTCCACCACCGCAAACGGCAGGCCCTGGTTGTCGCCCGTGCCTTCGATCCAGTGCACCAGCTGGCGGGCGTTCGGGCTGGTGCCGGCCGTAGGCCAGGCGCGCGTCAAAGCGCTTGCGTCCACCGTTTGGTTCGCCTGCGCCGCCGGCCATGCCGCACCGGCCAGCCACGCCCCTGCACCCCACAGCATGGTGCGGCGGCTCAGGGGCAGGGCGGTGCAAAAAGGGCGCATGGTGCTGGCAATCCTAATCGCATGCCCCGTGACGGGCCGCTTGCGCTCAGCAGCCGCGCGTGACGGGTGGCTGCACCTCGTGCTTTGGCGCTGCGTACTTGCCCAGCTCCCACTTGGCAATCGCATTGCGGTGCACTTCGTCCGGGCCGTCGGCAAAGCGCAGCGTGCGTGCGCCGGCGTAGGCGTAGGCCAGCGGGAAGTCGTCGCACATGCCACCGCCGCCGTGCACCTGCATGGCCCAGTCGATCACCTGGCAGGCCATGCTGGGGGCAACCACCTTGATCATGGCGATTTCGGTGCGCGCTACCTTGTTGCCTGCCGTGTCCATCAGCCAGGCAGCCTTGAGGGTGAGCAGGCGGGCCATGTCGATCTTGCAGCGGGCCTCGGCAATGCGTTCTTGCGTCACTGTTTGCTGGGACACGGTCTTGCCGAAGGCTGTGCGCGACGATGCGCGTTTGCACATCAGCTCCAGTGCGCGCTCGGCCAGTCCGATCAGGCGCATGCAGTGGTGGATGCGTCCAGGGCCCAGGCGGCCTTGGGCGATTTCGAAACCTCGGCCCTCGCCCAGCAGGATGTTGCTGACCGGCACACGCACGTTGTCGAAGGTCATCTCGACGTGGCCGTGTGGGGCATCGTCGTAGCCCAGTACGTTCAGCGGGCGAATGATCTTGATGCCGGGGGTGTCGGCGGGCACCAGCACCATGCTTTGCTGCGAGTGCTTGGGGGCGTCCGGGTCGGTCTTGCCCATGGTGACGAACACAGCGCAGCGGGGGTCGGCTGCGCCGGAAATCCACCATTTGCGGCCGTTGATGACGTATTCATCACCCTGGCGCTCGATGCGCGTCTCGATGTTGGTCGCGTCGCTCGATGCCACATCGGGCTCGGTCATGGCGAAGGCCGAGCGGATCTTGCCCTCCAGCAGGGGCTTGAGCCAGCGGGCCTTGTTGGTTTCATCGCCATAGCGGGCGATGGTTTCCATGTTGCCCGTGTCGGGTGCCGAGCAGTTGAATACCTCACTGGCCCATGGCACGCGGCCCATGATTTCGGCCAGGGGTGCGTACTCCTGGTTGGTCAGGCCAGCGCCTTCGTAGCCTGATGCTGCGGCGCTGTCCACCGGCAGAAAAAGATTCCAAAGGCCCGCGGCCTGGGCTTTGGGTTTGAGGTTTTCGATGGTGTTCAGGGCCGACCAGCGCTTGCCCGCTGCCGTGTTGGCGGCCAACTCATCCTTGTACGCGGACTCGTTCGGATAGATGTGGTCATCCATGAACTGGAGCAGCTTGGCCTGCAGTTCTTTGGTCTTGGGGGAGTAGTCAAAGTCCATGGGGGTCTCCGTGAAAAATTGGTGGGTGTCGTTTTGTGGGGGATCAGCCCCGTTGGGCGAAGGACCAGGCCAGTTGCGCCATGGGCCGGGCGGTGTCGCCCGAGGCCTTGGCCTGTGCGCTGGAGGCGGTACCCGCCTCGACCCGCTTGGCAATGCCCTGCAAGATGGCCGCGATGCGGAACATGTTGTAGGCGAGGTAGAAGTTCCAGTCGGCCCGCAGCGCCTCGGGTGTGGCGATGCCGGTGCGCTCGCAGTAGCTGCGGATGTAGCTGTCTTCATCCGGGATGCCCAGCGCGGTCAGGTCTTGCCCCGCAATGCCGCGCCCCAGCGCCGCCGGGATGTGCCAGCTCATGCAGTGGTAGCTGAAGTCGGCCAGCGGGTGGCCCAGGGTGGACAGTTCCCAGTCGAGCACGGCCACCACGCGGGGCTCGGTCGGGTGGAACATGAGGTTGTCCAGCCGGTAGTCGCCGTGCACGATGGAGACTTTGCTTTCATCGCGCGCGCTGGCCGGCATGTGCGCGGGCAGCCATTCCATCAGCCGGTCCATCTCTTCAATGGGCTGGGTGATGGAGGCGACGTATTGCTTGCTCCAGCGGCCAATCTGGCGGTCAAAGTAGTTGCCGGGCTTGCCGTAGCCTGCCAGTCCCCGGTCGGCAAACTGCACGGTGTGCAGCGCGGCAATCACGCGGTTCATCTCGTTGTAGATGGCGCCGCGCTCAGAAGGTGTCATGCCGGGCAGGGATTGGTCCCACAGCACGCGGCCCTGCATGCACTCCATGACATAAAAGGCGCGGCCAATTACCGATTCGTCCTCGCACAGCACATGCATGCGCGGCACGGGCACGTTGGTGCCATACAGGCCGCTCATCACGGCAAATTCACGCTCGATGGCATGGGCTGAGGGCAGCAGCTTGGCCACGGGGCCGGGCTTGGCGCGCATTACATAGCTGGTGCCGGGCGTGATGAGTTTGTAGGTCGGGTTGGACTGCCCCCCTTTGAACATCTCCACGGTCAAAGGACCGGAGAATCCTTTCATATTTTGGGTGAGCCACTGCGTCAGCGCGGGTGTGTCAAAAGCGTGCTGATCGGAAACAGGACGGGTGCCGACGAAATGATCAAAGTTGCTCATGAAAGATGGGGAGGTTCATTCAGTCAGTTGTCGGATTCGGCAATGCGCATGAGCGCTTCGCGGTCGCGAACCACCAGGCCGCCTGGCTCGATGCGGATGGCGTCCTCGCGCTCCATGGATTTCAGTTCCTGGTTCACCCGCTGGCGCGATGCGCCCAGCAGCTGCGCCAGTTCTTCCTGCGCCAGCTGCAGGCCAATGCGCATCTCGCTGCCGTCCGACAGGCTGGGAATGCCGTAGCTGCGAACCAAGTGCACCAACTGCTTGGCCAGCCGTGCGCGCAGCGGCAGGGTGTTGAGGTCTTCCACCAGGCCGTACAGCTGGCGAATGCGCCGCGCATGCAGGCGCAGCATGGCTTCGTAAAACTCCGTGTGTGCTGCAAGAATCTTTTTGAAATCGGCCTTGGCCACGCACAGGATGGTGGTGTCCCCATGGGCATAGGCATCGTGCGTGCGTCGGTCGCCGTCGAAAATCGCCACGTCGCCGAACCAGATGCCTGGCTCCACATAGGTCAGCGTGATCTGCTTGCCCGAGATGGAGGTCGAGCTCACCCGCACTGCACCGCGCGCGCAGGCAATCCACTCCTCGGGCGGGTCGCCGCGGGCGGCTATGAGGCCGCCATCCTTGAAGCGTTTGACGTATGCACATCGCAGGATGTCGTGTCGAAGGGATGGTGAGAGGGATGAAAACCAGCGACCTGAGTTGATCGCTTCACGTTCTTCGATAGTAAGAATCGGGTCGTCCATGGCCTGTCTTGTGTGTGACTAAAAACATGGCCATTGTCGCGGGAGGGACGGGGGCCAACGGTCAGGGTTGTCACCTGCGTGTCTGCCGTTCGTGCAGAACAAAAAACCCCGAGGCCTTGCGGGCGCCGGGGTTAACAGGGATGGGCAACGGGCGAGGGCGCTATTCGTAAAGCGGCGTGCGTTTGTCCAGAAATGCCGCAATGCCGGCCCCCGCGTTGGCATGGTGCAGGTTTTTCACGAAATGGTCCCGCTCGCTTGCCAGGTGCGTGGAGAGCAGGTTGTGGGGCGCATCGCCCACCAGCTCCTTGATGCTGACCAGCACGTTGGGCGCCCGTGCGTTGAGTTGCTCTGCCAGCGCCAGGGCCATCGCCAAGGCGTTGCCGGGTTCGGCCAGGCGGTTGACGACACCCAGGGCGTGCAGGCGCTCTGGCGCAATGCGGTCGCCGCACATGAGGATTTCGGTGGCCAGCTGGCGTGGCAATGCCTGCGCCAGGCTCCAGCTGGCGCCGCCATCGGGCGACAGGGCTACGTTGCTGTAAGCCATTACGAACACTGCATTGCGGGCCGCCACCACCAGGTCACAGGCCAGGGCCAGCGAAAACCCGGCCCCCGCCGCAGCGCCCTCAACCGCTGCAATGACCGGCTTGGGAAAGGTGCGAATGGTCTCGATCCAGCTGTGCAGGCCTTCGATGCTTTGCGCCTGCACTTGCGGGTCAGCCTGGCGGTTGGCTTGCAGGCGCTGCAGGTTGCCGCCCGCGCAGAACATGCCTGCCGCGCCGGTGATGACGACGCTGCGCACCTCGGCGCTGTTCTCGGCAACGTTGAGCGCTTCGATGCCCGCGGCGTACATGACGGGGTCCAGGGCGTTGCGCAGTTCCGGGTTGCTGAGGGTCAGAACCAGGGTCTGGCCCTCGCGGGTGGCTTGAAGTTGTGCGGGCATGGGGTTTGGCTGGCGGTGGGGTTGGGCGGTGGAGCTAAGCCGTGGGGTGAAGTGCGTCCTCAACGCTCTTCAACATGTGCCAGGCTCAGGCCAATGGCCCCGCGCCGGCGCAACCAGGGGCTGGGGCGATACCGTGGGTCGCCATAGACCGTCTGCATGTTGAACAGCACTTCCAGGATGTTGGTGGGCCCCCAGCGGTCGCCCATGGCCAGCGGCCCGAACGGGTAGCCCAGCCCCAGCGTGACTGCGGTTTCCAGGTCGCGCGGGCTGCAGATCTGCTGCTGGCAGATATCACTGGCAATGTTCACGATGGTGGCCACCACGCGCTGGGTGACAAAGCCGCCGCTGTCGCGGATCACGCTCACCGCCTTGCCGTCGCGGGCGAAGAGGGCGTGGGCTGCATCGCGAATATCCACGCGCGTGGCCGGGTTGGTGGCCAGCACGCGCCGCCGCGTTGCAGCGTCGTCGATCAGCATGTCGATGCCGATGGTGCGGGCAGGATCGAGCCGTTCCACCACAGCCACGGTGGTGATGTCGAAACCCAGCGGTGCCACCAGCGAGATGGCCGTTTGCGAGGGCGACGCGCCGGTTTCTATGGTGGCGCCCAGGTCCTTGAGCAACTGGTACAGCTCGGCACGGCGCGCTGCGCGCGGCGAAACCCAGACCGGTGGGATGCTGGCCACCTCGGGAGTGGCCGGTTCGGCAGGCACCTGCGCCACGCCATCCTGGTAGCGATAAAAACCCTCGCCCACTTTCTTGCCCACCATGCCGCCCGCCAGCCGCTGCGCCGTGATGACGCTGGGGCGAAAGCGCGGCTCTTCGTAATACTGGTGGTAGATGGATTCCATCACGGGGTGGGACACGTCCAGGGCTGTCAGGTCCATGAGCTCGAACGGCCCCAGCTTGAAGCCCACCTGGTCGCGCAGGATGCGGTCGATGGTGGCGAAATCAGCCACGCCCTCGCTGACGATGCGCAAGGCCTCGGTGCCAAAGCCGCGCCCGGCATGGTTGACGATGAATCCCGGGGTGTCTTGCGCCTGCACCGGGGTGTGCCCCATCTGGCGTGCGTACTGGGCAAGTGCCTCGCACACTGTCGGGGCAGTCTTGAGTCCGGCGATCACCTCGACCACCTTCATCAGCGGCACAGGGTTGAAGAAATGAAAGCCTGCCAGCCGCTCGGGCTGCTGCAACGCGGCACCAATGGCGGTAACCGCCAGCGACGAGGTGTTGGTTGCCAGCACGGCTTGCGGCTTTACCACGGCCTCCAGCTGCGTGAAGAGTGCCTGCTTGGCGTCCAGCTGCTCCACGATGGCTTCGATCACCAGGTCGCATGAAGCCAGGTCGGCGATGGCGGCAACCGGCTGAAGTCGACTGCCCCAGTCTGCGGCCTGTTCACCGGAAATGCGTCCTTTTTCCAGCAGGCGCTGCCATTGGGTTTGGATGCTGTTGCGCGCCGATTCTGCGGCATTCGGCTGCATATCCAGCAAAAGAATCTGGCTGCCAGCCTGGGCAGCGATCTGCGCGATGCCGCGACCCATGGCGCCTGCGCCTACGATGCCAACGATGGGGAACTGATTTTTCATGGCGGCATTATGGCGTTGGTGTTTCAAGGTACTTGTGTGCAAAAATGACCACACCAAAAAAAGAAATTGTTGTGAATATACGTAACGTAATTTTTGGGGTCGGATGTTGGGTGGCCGTCGGCAGTGCCGCAGCCATCTCGCTGGGGCAGAGCCGGGGCGCGGTCATCCTTGGTGCACCGGTCGATCTCGTATTCGATGTGCAGCCCGATGCGGGTGCAGATATTGCTTCGTCCTGCGTTACGGCAGACGTGGCGTTTGGTGATGTTCCTGTCGGTGACGCCAAGGTCCGGGTATCGCCATTGCCTGACTTGCCGGGGCGTTCTCCAGCCGTGCGCGTGCAGGTGGTCGGCTCGGTGAACGAGCCCGTTGTCACCGTCACGATGTCGGCTGGTTGCTCGGGAACGGTCACGCGCACCTACACGTTTTTGGCCGACCCGCCCGCAGCGCATGTGCCGGGCCGCGTCGTGAATATTGAGCAGTTGGCGTCGGTTCCCCCTGCCGTGGCTCGCGGTTCCGGGGTGGGCGCTGACCGCCCGGCATCTCCACCCCCCGTGCGCCGCCGCATTGTGCAGGCACCGGCCGTAGCCCCGGAGCAGCGTGAAGCGGCTGCTTCAGCCCCCATCAAACCGCGGGCCGCCAAGCCGACAGCCCGCACGGCGCCACCGCGCGCGCCGCGGGAGGTTGTGCGCAAAGCCCCTGAACGCGAAGAGCGCACCGTCAAGGCGACCACGCCGCCGCTGCCGCCAGTATCAGAGCGCTCGCGGCTGGTCATGGAGCCACTGGACGCATTGGCTCAACCGTCAGTTGCCCTGCGGCCTTCGACCGACATGGGGGCCGTGCCTGCGCAGGCGGCGGCCTCACAGCGGCAGGAGGCGGCAGCAGCCTGGAAGGCGATGAACGCGCCCCTGGGCGGGGTGCCGCAAGACGACGAGCGTGTTCGTGCGCTGGAGACCGAGATGGCCGCGTTGCGTGCCAAATCGACCGCCGAGCGCGCCGCGATGGTCGAGCTCCAGCAGCGGCTTGCGTTGATCGAGGCTCAGCGCTTTTCCTCGGGACTGGTCTATGCATTGATGGCTGCGTTGGCGCTGGCGCTGGGCTTGCTCGCCTGGGTCTGGACCCGGGCGCGCCGTGATTCCCGGCTGGCCATGCAGGCATGGCGCGATTCGGTGGCGTTGAGCGCCAGGCACAGCGATGCCGCGCGGCACGACCCCCATGATCCCCGTGATCCCCATGACCTGACGCCACATCCCCATGACACCTGGGCGCCAGAAGACTCGTCTCCGTTGGGCGGAGATACCTACGGCCTCCATTCGGAAACTTCGCCTTTCCATTCCACGGTGGCTGCCGCAGCCTCCGCGCCAGAGCGCGCACCGCAGCCCGTACCCGTGCCAGAGACCGTTCCTCGCCTTGAAAACCCCTCGCAAATTGTCAACCCTGAAGAGCTTTTTGACATTCAGCAGCAGGCGGAGTTTTTTGTTTCTGTGGGAGAACACGATCAGGCCGTGGAAGTGTTGAAGAAGCACATCGCAGCCCACCAGGCAACTTCGTCGTCGGCTTATCGGGAGCTACTGGGGCTCTACCACAAGCTGGGTCGTTCGGACGACTTTGCGCAACTGCGCAAGCAGTTTTGCCACCACTTCAATGCGCAGATTCCGGAGTTTTCAGTGTTCAGTCATAAAGGCCGAACCCTGGAGGATTACATCGACGCACTGGCCGCCATCGAGGCAGAGTGGACCTCGTCCTCCGTGCTGCAGTTGCTGGAAAAGTTTCTGTTCCTGAAGGACGGTCGTGCTGCGGTCGCCCCGTTTGATCTGGCTGCGTTTGACGACCTGCTGCTGCTGCTGGCCATTGCCCAGACCACCCCGGCCAGCGCGCGCGGCGCCCCCCCCCACGCATGCGCACAACACCGCTTGCGTTGCCGTTTGACCGGCCCGTGTCAACGCCTGCCAGCCGCAATCCTGCTCTTGCGGCGGCTGCTGTCGATCTGCCTCTGGATTCGCTGGCGGCCAGCCTGGAGTTTGATTTTGGCCAGCGTGTACCGCCGGCAGGTGTTACCGGGAACGTGGTTTCGCAAGCCCCCGCACACCCGAATTCACCCGGGCTGGAGTTGGAACTGGACCTGGATCTGTCCGATCCTCCGCATCTGACGCTGAGCGATCTACCGCCCGCTCCGGTCACGGCGGCGCCGCGTCCTGACCAACCGATCGGTTTTGGCGTGGCCAACGATCTGCTGGAAGCGCGCCTCGAACTCGAACAACGCAAAACAGAACCCAAGGCGTGAGTTGAGCGGGCCCCCTGCGTGGCCCGGTCCGCTGGGTTGTTGTTGCCCTGCGTGGTGCATCCGCTGCCATCTGGCGTGGCAGCGCCCCTGATTTACTGCACTACCTTATGGTGCTGTTATGGCGCTGTTCATGATTGAAAGCGTTGTGGTGCGGCCATGTGAGCCAGCAGCTGGCGTGCCGCATCTTCGGGGTCGGGCGCGTTCACCAGCGCCCGCACCACGGCGATGGAGCCCACGCCGGTGCCCAGCACTTCGCCAAACTGATCGGCGCCAATGCCGCCAATGGCCACCAGCGGATACGCCCGCATGAGGCGCGCGTAAGCCGCCAGTCGGCCCACGCCCTGGGGCGCCGTGGCCATCTTTTTGAGCGTGGTGGGAAACACCGCTCCCATGGCGATATAGCTGGGGCCCACGGCATCGGCGCGCAGCATTTCGGCGTAGCCGTGCGTGCTGACCCCCAGCCGCAGGCCGGAGGATTGCAGCGTCTGCAACTCGCTGGGTTGCAGGGCGTCGAGGTCTTCCTGCCCGAGGTGGGCGCCATAGGCGCCGGCCGCCATGGCCTGGCGCCAATGGTCGTTGATGAACAGCAGCGCTGGCGTGTCTTGCACCGCCTGCACGGCTGCCGCCACCTCGCGCGCCACGGCGGCAGGGTCGTCCGACTTGAAGCGCAGCTGCACGGTGGGCACGCCGGCCCGCGCCATGCGCCCCACCCACGCGGCATCGGGCAACACCGCATACAGCCCCAGCTGCTGCGGACATGGCGCAAAGGTGCGAGCCCGGGGCAGGGCTTGCAGACCGAAATCCTGGGGTTCGTCGGGCCAGGGCGCCGCAGCGAAATGGCCTGTGCGCACGCTGCGGGCCTGCCAGGCGCGGGCCACGCACTCGGCATCGTGGGCAATGAACCCGAGGGCGCTGCATGCCTGCAGGGCCGCCTGGTACACCGCATCTGGCGACGTGGGCGCTGGCGCGGGCTGGGCCGCAAAGCCGGGAAACGCGGCGGCATGGTGCTGCAAAATTTGTTGCAGCATGGTGTGGACATCACTCATGGGCGTCATTCGTGGGCGTGGTGCCAGAAGGGGGTGCCCAGCACGGGCGTGCTGGCCTGGGCGGTGTCCTGGGCGGCCATGGCGCCGGCCTTGCGGGCGGCTCGCCCCGCCTGCACCGCGTCGGCAAAAGCCCCGGCCATGGTGACGGGGTCTTGCGCCAGTGCCACGGCGGTGTTTAGCAGCACGCCGTCGTAACCCCATTCCATGACCTGGCAGGCGTGCGATGGCAGGCCCAGGCCCGCGTCCACCAGCAGCGGCACGTCCAGGCGCTCGCGCAGCAGCTGCAGCGCATAGGGGTTGACGGGGCCGCGCCCGGTGCCAATGGGGGCGGCCCAGGGCATCACGGCCTGGCAGCCCACGTCCACCAGGCGCTGGCACAGCACGAGGTCTTCGGTGCAGTAGGGCAGCACCTGAAAGCCGTCCTTGATGAGCTGCGCGGCCGCTTCCACCAGGTTGAGCGTGTCGGGCTGCAGCGTGTAGTCGTCGCCAATCAGCTCCAGCTTGATCCAGGGGGTGTTGAACACCTCGCGCGCCATGTGCGCTGTGGTGATGGCCTCTTGCACGCTGTGGCAGCCGGCGGTGTTGGGCAGGATGGGCACATTCAGGCGGCGCAGCAGCTCCCAGAAGCTGCTGCCGCTTTCGGCCGGGTTGCTGCCCTGGCGGCGCAGCGATGCGGTGACCATGGCGGGCCGGGCACGCACCACGGCGGCTTCAAGCACGGCGGGGGATGGGTAGCGCGAGGTGCCCAGCAGCAGGCGGCTGGCGAACTGCTGGCCATACAGCACCAGCGGGTCTTGAGGCGTTGAATTGGTCATGGTTGTTACTATGCTTTTAATAGCTGTTGGCGCTTATCCATCAAGCGCTAGGTGCCAATTTGGCTTCAATTTTCAGGCGGCGGATCATCCACCCGTCACGGGCGAGATGATCTCCACGCGGTCGCCGGGCTGCAGCATGTGGGCGGCGTAGCGGGTGTTGGGCACAAAGGTGGTGTTTACCGCCACGGCAAACGGTGGACGCGCGGCCATGGCAGCCACGGCATCGGCCACGGTGGCGCCTTCGGGCAGTTCGTGCGGGACTTGGTTGATCGAGATGTTCATGCAATTGCGGGGGCTGCAACGCCGGTCGGGGTTGGGGCGGTGGGCTCCAGTTCCACCCGGAGGTCAAAACGTTCGGACAAGGCCGATTGTCCCGTGTTCAGCACCTCCAGGGTCACGTCCAGCATGGCAGGCGAGATCATGAAGCCGTGGCGGTACAGACCATTGATCTGCAGCACGCCCGGGCGGGGCTGGCGGATGGCGGGCAGGTTGTCGGGCAGCGTGGGGCGGCACTGCGTGGCCAATTCCAGAATGCGGCCTTCCGCAAAGCCGGGGTGCACGGCATAGGCTGCGCTGAGCAGCTCCAGTGTGGATCGCACACTGGCGGGCGAGAGGTCGTTTGATTCGATCTCGGTCGCACCGATCACGAACAGATGGTCTTGCTTGGGTGCGATGTAGATGGGATAGCGGGGGTGCACCAGCCGTGTCGGGCGCTGCAGCGTGACATCCGGTGCATGGATGCGCGCAACTTCGCCCCGCACACCGCGCAATGCGCTCCACTGGCCCTTGGCGCCCAGGCCACGGCAGTCCAGCACCCAGTCGGGCTGGCCGGGGGCGCCGGGCGAAAAGGCCTCGGGCGACTGGGGCGTGTGCCAGTGCGTGCGCACGGCCAACTGCCCCATCTCCACCACCAGGGCCGCCAGCAACTGGCGGTTGTCGAGCTGGCCCTCGCCGGGCAGGTACAGGCCCTGGTTGAAGCGGTGCGCAAGGGCGGGCTCCACCTGTTCCAGGGCGCCGCTGTCGAGCTTTTGCAGGGCGGGCAGATCGGGCACCTGGTGCTGGTTGGCCTCCAGCTGGCGCGTGAGCCGTTGGGCTTCGGCCGCGTCCTGCCGGTGCCACACGATGAGCGTGCCGGCCTGCTGGAAGAACACGGGCTCGGCCAGCGCTGCCAGCAGCTGCGGCCAGCGGGTGAGGGCATGCTGGCCCATGCGCACCACGCCAGGCTCGGTGATGGCCGATTCGGCCAGCGGTGCCAGCATGGCGGCGGCCACGGTCGCGGCCGAATGTTCAGCGGCCGGGCCACCCGCGTCGTAGATGTCCACACGGTGACCCTGGCGGGCCAGTTCCACCGCAAGCAGGCGGCCCATGAGGCCCGCGCCCAAAATGGCAAAAGAAGAGGGTTGAAGTGGCATAGGTCCGTGGGTGTGTCCGTGTGCTGTCAGGCAACCATGGACAAAACGGGGCTGCGCCGTTGCTGGAAACTCCCCACGCCAGCATGACCTGGATCGGGTAGCGGAGCCCAGCGCCAAGAGGCGCTGTGAGAACTTGTCGTTTCGTGGCTCCAGGGTCTTTCTCAGTCGCGCGCCACATTGGCGGGACACCCCTGTTTCGTCCGTAAGCTCAAATTACAGCATATCCCTCTGTGCGCCGAATTGACCTGGCGCATAGGCCATAATTTTTGCCATGACTATTCCAACCAGCTCCGCCGCGCCGCGGCCGCGCTACGTGCGCGTGCTGTCCATCGCCGGCTCCGACAGCGGCGGTGGCGCGGGCATCCAGGCCGACCTCAAGACCTTCAGCGCCCTGGGCTGCTACGGCATGACCGCCATCACGGCCATCACCGCGCAGAACACGCTGGGCGTGACCGGCATCCACGGCGTGCCGCCCGACATGCTGCGCGCGCAGATCGATGCCGTGGCGCAGGACATTGGGGTGGACGCGGTCAAGATCGGCATGCTGGCATCGCCCGAAGTGGTGCGCGTGGTGGCGCAGGCCATCCGCGCTCACCGCCTTCCTCATGTGGTGCTTGACCCGGTGATGGTGGCCACCAGCGGCGACCGGCTGATCGCCAGCGAAACTGTGCAGGTGCTGGTGAACGAGCTGTTTCCGCTGGCCACCGTGGTCACGCCCAATCTTGACGAAGCAGCGCTGCTGCTGGGCCGCGAGATCGAAGGCATCGATGCCCTCGACGACGCCGCCCGCGATCTGCTGGCCCTGGGTGCACCTGCTGTGCTGCTCAAGGGCGGGCATCTGAAAGGCGAGCTTGTGGTGGACTTGCTGGCCATGCAAACGGGCCTGCGCAAGCGCCTTGAAAGCGCCCGCATCGCCACGCACAACGGCCACGGCACGGGCTGCACGCTGTCGTCGGCCATTGCCGCATTTTTGGCGCAGGGCCACGAACTGCCGCAGGCGGTGGAAAAGGCCCGCGCCTACATCCTGGGCGCCATTGCCGCCGGGGCCGACGTGCACACCGGCCAGGGCCACGGGCCGCTGAACCACGGGTATGCGCCGGTGGTGCAGATGGTGGTGCGAGCTTGATGGCCCTGATGGCCACCCAAATTCCCCCGTCTATGGCCACCTCAAACTCCCCCACCTGAACTGATCGGGGATAGGGGTTTAACGCCGGCGTCGTCGGCACCTGTTGGCAGGACATTGATCCAGTCTTCCCCGAGGGAAGGCCAAGGAGTGAATGTCTTGAAGTCCAACCAACGCGCCACCATAGAGACACTGCTGGAGCGCAACACATCGCAACGCGAGATCGCCCGCATCACGGGCATCGACCGCAAGACGGTCAGGAGCTACCACCAGCGCTGGCTGGAGCAACTGCAGTCAAATTCCCCCGGGGTGGCCACCGGCTCGGCAGGTCAAATTCCCCCACCCTGGCCACCGGCTCCTGGGCCGGTGGCCACCTCCCTGTGCGAACCCTGGCGCGAGTTCATCGAAGCCCAGCTGCGGCTGAAGCGAAACGCCACGGCCATCTACCAGGACCTGGTCGACCAGCACGGCTTTGATGGCCAGTACAACTCGGTCAAACGCTTCTGTGCAAAGTTGCGGCACAAGGAGCCCGAGCAGTTCGATCGCCTGTCCTTCCTGCCCGGCGAGGAGATGCAGGTGGACTACGGCGAGGGCGCGCCCACCCGCGTGCCCGGCAGCGACCGGTACCGCAAGCCCCGCCTGTTCGTGGCCACCTTGCGGTATTCCCGTGCCAGTTTCCGGTGCGTGGTCTGGAAGTCCAGCCAGCAGATCTGGGCCGAGCTGCACGAGCGGGCCCTGCGGTACTTCGGGGGCTGCCCCCAGTACGTGGTGCTGGACAATCTGAAGGAAGGCGTCCTCAAGCCCGACCTGTACGAGCCCGATCTCAACCCGGTGTACGCCGCCGCCCTGGCGCACTACGGCGTGGTGGCCGACCCGGCGCGGGTGCGAGACCCCAACCGCAAGGGCACGGTGGAGCATGCCATCGGCCATACCCAGGCCACGGCCTTGAAGGGCCGGCGCTTTGAGTCCATCGAGGCCCAGAACGAGTTCCTGGCGCACTGGGAGAAGAGCTGGGCATCCAAGCGCATCCACGGCACCGAGCGACGCCAGGTGCAGGCCATGTTCGAGGAAGAGCGCAGCCACCTCAAACCCCTGCCAGTGCTGGGAATGCAGTATTTCGACGAGGCGGTGCGCACCGTCTGCGACGACAGCTGTGTGCGGGTGGATCACAGCAGCTACGCCGCTCGCCCGGCGAACATCGGCTCCAAGGTGTTGGTGCGCATCTACGCCCAGCGCATCGAGATTCGTGACATGCACACCCGTGCCTTGCTGCGCACCCACGCCAAGGCCGAGCGTCCCGGCACGGTGATTCTGCCCATGGAGGAGCGGGTGTTCAATCCGTCTCGCGAGACCCGCCTGATCCTGCGTCAGGCCGGCGAGATTGGTGAGCACGCCAGCCGGCTGTGTGAGCTGCTCTTTGCCATCGAGGGTCGTGTCGGGCAGCGCAAGCTCTGGGGCATTGTGGGACTCATGCGCCGTTACCCGGCGCACTGCATCAATGCCGCCTGCGCCCAGGCCCTGGAGCAAGGGGTCTACAGCTACAAGCGCGTGCTGGCGCTGACCGAAGCCCTCTTTGCCCAGGCGATGGCGGCCATCGAGGCTACCTGCGGCGAAGCACCCGCCGCCGGTGCCCACGCGCTGACGCAGCAGCATGAGCTCATCCGAGACGCTGAGGAGTACAGCGATCTCTTCGCGCTCGCCGCCGCCACGGCAAACACCACCACCACCACCACCACCACCACCAACACCAACAACACCACCAACGCACCGGGAGTTCAGCCATGAACATGATCGAGATCGAACGCGCGCTGCGCGAGCTGCGCCTGTCCGGCATCGCCGAGACCCTGTCCACCCGCGTGATGCAGGCCCAGGCCGCCCAGCAGCCTTTCCTGGAGACCTTCGCCGCCATGCTGCAAGACGAGCTGGACCGCCGGCGCTCTCGCCTGACCGAGCGCCGCTTCAAGCGCTCGGGTCTGGATGAGCGCCCCTCGCTGGCTGACTTCGACTGGCGTTTCAACCCGAAGCTGCCGCGCAGCGCCTGCTTCGAGTTGCACACCCTGAAGTTCATCGGCGAGGGGGCCAACGCGCTGATCATCGGCAAGCCGGGCACCGGCAAGAGCCATGTGGCCAAGGCCGTGGCCTACCAGGCCACGCTGCAGGGCTATGACGTGCGTTACCTGGAAGCCGACACCGAGTTCGCCCGTTACGCGCTGGCCACTACGGCAGAGCGCACCGAGCTGCTCAAGGACTGGGTCGCGCCGGACCTGCTCGTCCTCGATGACCTGTTCCTGGCCAGACGCATCAGCGAGCATGCCGCTGAAGTCCTACAGGCCATCG
Organism: Acidovorax sp. T1; assembly: GCF_002176815.1. Taxonomy (NCBI): domain Bacteria; kingdom Pseudomonadati; phylum Pseudomonadota; class Betaproteobacteria; order Burkholderiales; family Comamonadaceae; genus Acidovorax; species Acidovorax sp. T1. Next base: position 1,811,942 of record NZ_CP021648.1, read on the forward strand.
TGCACCAGCGCTACAAGCTGCGCCGCGCTGTTCTCATCACGTCCAACCGCGTGGTGCAGGACTGGGGCAAATACCTCGGCGACGCCACCATGGCCAGCACCATCCTGGATCGCCTCATGCACCGCTGCGCGATGCTGGAGTTCGAGGGCAAGAGCTACCGCCTCAAGGAGGCCGCTGCACGCATCGCCATCACACCCGAGTCGTCATAATCCGACCGTCCTGCCTGGGGGAATTTGGGGTGGCCAAGGGTGGGGGAATTTGACCTGGCCATCGGGGCTTGATGGCGAAAGTTTGACCATTTTTGGCCTCTGGCGCTTATGTAGCAAGCGCAAGCAGCTATTAAAAATGTAGTGATCTGCATTGGCCAAGGCAGGTGCCTTGGTGCGCTTCATGCCTGCCGTGGACGCGTCACCCAGGCCAGCAGAAAACTCAACACCAGCGTCGGCAAGGCCGAACCCAGCCCAGGCACCAGTTTGGGCGCCAGGTGATACACCGCAATGCCCAGCAACCACAGCACCACGGGCGCCGCATGAACGGGGCGGGCGCCAGCCAGCAACGCCGGCGCATTGGCCCCAAAAGCCAGGCGCCCCAGGATGACGCCGAACAAGGGCACAAACACCGAACTCAGCAGCAGCAAAAACGGCTCCAGGCTGTGCATGGGCAACACCAGCGCCAGAGCCGTGCACAGCGCGGTCATGGCCAGGCCCCAGCGGCGCACGCCCCAGCGCGGCAGCAGGCTGTGCGCCGACACGGCGCCCGAATAGGTGTCGCCGTAGGCGTTGTCCACCTCGTCAATCAATATCAGCGACAGCGCAATCAGCCCGCCCTGGGCCAGCAGCAAGGCCTGCACCAGGTCCTTGCTGGGCAAGGTCAATGCCACCAGCACACCGAGGGCATAGCACCACATGTTGGCCAACGCATACCCCAGCCAGGTGCCGCGCAGGGCGGCGCCGCCGCTTTTGCCATGGCGGGCGTAGTCGGCCACCAGCGGCAGCCACGAGATCGGCATGGCAATCACCAGATCGAGCGCAGGCAGCACGCCCATGCCGCCGTCACCCTGGCGCTTCCACAGCGCCTCAAAACCCTGGGCCTGCGCCAGCGACACAAACTGCCAGCTCAGCCACAGCAGCGACAGCACCACCAGCGGCAGCGCCACCCGCGCAATCACCTTGCGCACCAGCTGCACCATCGAGCCGCTGATCAGCAGCATCACCACGCCGCCCCACAGCAGCGTGGCCGCTACCGGCCAATGTGCGCCCGCCATGCTGCCCGACTGCTGACCGATGGCCACCGTGGCATCGCGCATCACCACCAGCTCGAACGTGCCCCAGCCCACCAGCTGCACGATGTTCAGGATGATGGGCAGCCCCGCAAAGCGGCGGCCATACACCGCATGCATCAGGCCCGCGCTGGCCAGCCCGCTGTCGCAGCCCAGCTTGGCCACCCAGCCCAGCAAGCCAGCGCCCAGCATCGAGCCCGCCACGATGGCCCACAGGGCCTCTTGGGTTCCGAGCGCGGGCATCAGGTACGCGCCCACCTGCATCACCAGCAGGCCCACGCCCAGGCTGAACCACAGCGAGGCGTGGTCGTGCCAGCCAAACACGCGCCGCTCGCTGGAAACGGGTGTCAGCGCCTCGTTGGCAGATGGGGTGCGGGTGCTCATGCGGGTTCCTTGGCGGTACGGTGCGTTGCAGCGCAAGGAAGACCCCGGCCACGCGCGGTCAACGGCGTGGAATGGCGGACGGGCCTCCCTGCGCGAGGATGATCTCAATCAGGTTCAAGGGGACTCTCTCAGCCCGCGCAGCGTTGGCGCTGCGGGGCACCCCTGGCGGTGCGGTGCCTTGCGGCGGTGCGGGGCGGATTTTAGTGGGGGTGGGGATGGCTGCTGTCGGCCAGAAGCGGTCGTTGGCAGTACGAAGAAGCGGGCACTCAATGTTTGACCCGAATGCCGCTGCGTGTCCGTGTCGAACTTGTTAAGCCGCATGACGCGGATACCTGCGGGCCAAATCGAGAATGTCTGTTGTCTTCACATCTATGTATTTCAGAAAGATCAGCATCTCCTCAGGCTCCAGGTTCTTTTGGTCCGTTGTGATACTGGCTGGTGTCGCGTGAAGCAACTTACTGGCGAACGCGTATATGTAGTCGTACTCAGGTAGCAGGTTTACGCGCTCGGCCATCTTCTTCCACTCCCAACGCTTCTTCTTTCCGTTTGCAAGCACCAGACCCTCTATCCCAGGTAGCACGTTTACCTCGAAGAATGCCTGCTCCGCAGACAACTCTCTCAGCGCCGCTTCAGCCTGAGTTACAGCCTTTTTCTCGACTAAATGGGCCTGAAAACCGTAGCCATTTCGCTTGGCTTGGTCAACGTACAGCGAGAACTTACGCGCCGCTTCCGCATCAATCATGCGTGCTGCCAATCTGAGCCCATCTCCGCGATCCTCCGGCGGTCCTGCTCTGGACACAAGTACCTCTTGAAAATCCTGCTCTTTCCGCTCGAAGTGCCGGAGCAACTCGACCTCACGGCGAATCTGGGCCAGGGTGTCAGCGAAGTACTTCTGCTGCGTCTCAAGCAGTTGTCCGTAGTACACCAACCCGTAGCGTTCATCTTGCTCGAACAAGAGAAGCCAGACACTTAACTCAAACAGGTACCTTGATACAGCGACTACTCCGATCGTTTCGACAAAATTAAAGTTTTGCTCAAGCAGCAATCGTATGCGCACGAGGCTGTCACCCATCGCCGCAAGACACCAAGAGACAGGGCGCCGCTTGTCGAAACTCGCTAAGACTTCCGGCGTCCGCAAGCGGCACGCTTCCGCATCCACATCGAAATGATGGGCTTTGATGGATTCCACTAGGACATTGAGTCGTGTTGCGACGTCGGGTGTCATATGCGTGAGCGAATTCGTTATAAATACTATAGCTTGCGCACCGAGCAGGCCCATGTGCAAATGGGCGAGGGTGTTTGTGAAATGGAATGGATTGCGGCATCCGCGAGACATGGGGCGGCAAGAGGCTGAAGGCTTTCTGGCCATGCTGGCCAACGAGCGGCGGGTAGCCGCTGGCACGCACAACCAGGCGGGAGCGTCGAGGACGCTTCCAGGATTGGACTCTTGCGGAATGTCAGCTTTGCGGTTTTTATCTGGATAGCGGCTTGGGGTCGTTTCCAGTCATCAACCTCGCAACCCGCCCCCCCAACGGCCAAAACCCCGCCGTCAGTTCCCCAGTTCCCCCACCCCCAGCAACCCCTGCAACTTCTCGCTGCTCGTCGTGTACTCCAGCGGCAGCTTGTGCCCCGCCAGCCACTCGGCGGCGGCGAAGGCGGCGAGGGTGGCTTCGTGGAAGCCGCTCAGGATGAGTTTGCGTTTGCCGGGGTAGGTGATGGCGTCGCCCACGGCGTGGATGCCGGGCGTGCTGGTGGCGAAGGTGGCGGGGGTGACCACGAGCTGTTTGCGCTCTAGCTGCAGGCCCCATTCGGTGATGGGGCCCAGGCGCGGCACCAGGCCCAGGCGCACCAGCAGCAGGTCGAGCGGCAGGCGCAGGGGCTGGCCCTCGGGCGTGGTCAGCTCCAGCGCGGCCAGGCGCCCTTGTTCTTCGATGATGCCGCTGGCCACGCCGATGGCGACTTCGATGCGGCCCGCGGCGCGCAGGGTTTGCAGTTGCTCCAGCAGGGCGGGCGGTGCGTCGAACACGTCGCGGCGGTGCTGCAGCGTGGTGCGGGCGGGGCGCAGTGCCTCGGGGGCGGTGGCGCAGGCAATGGCTTGCTGCACGGCGGGTTCGTCGCCGCCATGCACCACCACGCGCTGGCCGGCAAGGTGCGTGCCTTCGTCCAGGCGGTAGCGCAGCTGGGTGCCCTCATAAGCCTCCAGGCCGGGCAGCTTGAGGGCGCGCGGCATGAAGGCGCCCACGCCGGCGGCGATGAACACGGTGCGCGCCAGCAGCTGGGTGCCCTGCGCGGTGCCGACGAGGAAACCGCCACCGGGTTGGGCCTGCACGGTGCTTACCTGCTGGCCGAGGTGGAACGCGGGGGCAAAGGGCTCGATTTGCGCGCACAGGCGCTGCACCAGTTCGTGCCCGGTGCAGGCTTGAATGGCGGGAATGTCGTAAATGGGTTTGTCGCCGTACAGCTCAACGCACTGGCCGCCGGGGTGGGGCAGCGCGTCGATGACGTGGGCGCGCAGGCCATGCAGGCCCAGCTGGAACACCTGAAAAAGCCCGACAGGCCCCGCGCCGATGACGACGGCGTCGGTTGCTTGAGCCATTTCCGAGCCACTCATTGCGCTTCAGCGCTCGATACCGGTGCGCGCCCGAGCCAGTGCCACCGTGGAACTGGCTTTGCCAGGCCACTGGCGGCGTCCCCCTTGGGGGAAGACGCGAAGCGGCTCCGGGGGGATTTCACTTGACCAGGTCGTTGACCTTGCCCGGCTTGCCGTTCCATTCGTCGGCGTCGGGCAGCGCGGGCTTGCGCTTGGTGATGCTCTTCCAGCCGTCGGCAAAGGCCAGGTCGGCGTTGAGCTTGATGAAGGCGATCTGGTCGGCCGGCAGGTCTTCCTCGGCAAAGATGGCGTTGGCCGGGCACTCGGGGATGCAGACGGCGCAGTCGATGCACTCATCGGGGTCGATGACGAGCATGTTCGGGCCTTCGCGGAAGCAGTCCACGGGGCACACGTCCACACAATCGGTGTACTTGCACTTGATGCAGTTTTCGGAGACGACGTGGGTCATGACAGGAGTTGTGTGGGGCGGTGAAAACCCTCGATTTTAGAAGCTTTCACCGACCAGGTTGAAGGGGCCCTGCGGCCAATGGGGGTTCAGGGGGTTCAGCGGGTTGTTGCAGGTCAGTTGACCAGCACGGCACCGGCGGTTTTGTGGCTGGCGGTGTCCACCAGGATCAGCGATCCGAGCACGCGCGCTTTGCCGAAGGCCGCGGCCGGAATGGCCTCCTGCAGCACGAGCTGAACATGGCCGATGGCGTTGGGGTCGAGTTGCGTGGCTGGCTCTTCGGCCAGCGTGTTGATGTTGAGCTTGTGCACCACGGCTTTCACCTTGGCCTTGACCCAGCGGTGGCCGTGCAGCGCCCAGTACACGCGGCCTGCGACCAGGGGCTCGTCGTCCATCCAGGCGATGGTGGTGCGCAGCTCGCGGCGGGCGGGCCAGGCGGGTGTGGCGGCGGGCGTGTCGCCAAAGTCGTCTTCGGCAGGTGCTGCTGCAGCGGCGGTGGGCGCGGCCAGGATCCAGTCGCCCCGCGATACATCCACCTCGCGGTCCAGGATGATGCCGGCGCTGGTGCCTGCGGGCACATCGCTGGGGCGGCGGGCGTGGTCCAGCACCTGGGCCACGGTGGCGAGCTGGCCGCTGGGGAAAATCTGCACGGCAGTGCCAGGCGCCACGGCGCCTGCGGCCACGCGGCCCCAGAACACGCGGCGGCCTTGGGAGGTGTCGGACGACGAGGACGAGGATTTTTCGACCCACTGCACCGGAAAAGCCAGCGGCAGGCCGGTGTCGGCAGGCGTGTTGGGCAATGCTTCGAGCACCTGCAGCAGCGTGGGGCCTTCGTAGCCACCCCAGCCGGGATGGGCGTCCACCACGTTCCAGCCCTTGAGGGCGGACACGGGCACCGTGGCGCGCACGGTAATGCCAGCCGCCTGGGCGAAGGACTGCAGTGCGCCCTGGATGTGCTTCCAGGCCAGCGCGGGGTCTTCCACCGCGTCGAGCTTGTTCACGGCAAACACCAGCGAGTGCACGCGCAGCAGATGCGCCAGCAGGCTGTGGCGGCGGGTTTGGGGCAGCAGGGCGAGTTGCGGATTCTTCCAGTCGAGCTTGGTGGCATCGACCAGCACCACGGCGGCGTCGGCGCTGCTGGCGGCCGTGACCATGTTGCGGGTGTACTGCTCGTGGCCGGGCGCGTCGCCGATGATGAACTTGCGCGTTTCGGTGGCGAAGTAGCGGTAGGCCACGTCGATGGTGATGCCTTGCTCGCGCTCGGCGGAGAGGCCGTCGGTCAGCAGGGCCAGGTCGGTTTCGCCGCCGCGCTGCACGCCGGCCAGGTGGTCTTGCAGCACCGCGCGGCTGTCCACCAGCAGGCGGCCGATCAGTGTGCTCTTGCCGTCATCGACCGATCCGCAGGTGATGAACTTGAGGGCAGAAATATGGTCATTTGTGCCGCTAGCGCTTGTCTGGATTGCGCTGGTAGCTATCGAATTAATAGTGTTTGTCATCAGAAATAACCGTCTTTCTTGCGCTTTTCCATCGAGGCGTCGCTGGTCTTGTCGTCCATGCGGGTGGCGCCGCGCTCGCTCACGTCGGCGGCCAGGGTCTCGATCACGATCTCGGCCGGGGTGGCGGCGGTGCTTTCCACCGGTGCGGTGCAGGTGATGTCGCCCACGGTGCGAAAGCGCACGTCGCGCGTCTGCACCGTCTCGCCGTCGCGCGGCGGTGTCAGTTCGGTCACGGGCATCAGCATGCCCCGGCGGTCCACCACCTGGCGCTTGTGCGTGTAGTAAATGCTGGGCAGGCCGATCTGCTCGCGGTCGATGTACTGCCACACATCCAGCTCGGTCCAGTTGCTGATGGGGAACACGCGAAAGTGCTCGCCGGGCTGCAGGCGGGTGTTGAACAGCGTCCACAGCTCGGGGCGCTGGGCCTTGGGCTGCCATTGGCCAAAGCTGTCGCGGTGGCTGAAGATGCGCTCCTTGGCGCGGGCTTTTTCCTCGTCGCGGCGGGCGCCGCCAATCAGCGCGTCAAAGCGGAATTCTTCAATCGCTTCGAGCAGCGTGACCGACTGGTGCACGTTGCGGCTTTCGCCGGGGTGCGCCAGGCGCACGGTGCCGCGCGCCATCGAGTCCTCGACGCTGCGCACGATCAGTTCGGCCCCCAGTTCCTTCGCGCGGAAGTCACGGAAATCCGTCACCTCGGGGAAGTTGTGGCCGGTGTCGATCATGAGCAGCGGGTAGGGAATGCCGCCGCCGCTGGCCTTGGTGCCAAAGGCTTTTTCGGCGCACTTGAGCATGACCAGCGAATCCTTGCCGCCCGAAAACAGCAGGGCGGGGCGTTCAAAGGCGGCGGCCACCTCGCGCAGGATGAAGATGGTTTCTTCTTCCAGGGCGTCGAGGTGCGAGTTGTTGAGGTGGTAGCTCATGGGGTTGTTCTGCAGCCGTGCTGCATCGGTACGGGCGTTCATGGTCGGATCTGTGGCGGGTTCAGTGGGCCAGGTGCAGGCCGCACTCGCGGTTGTCCTCGCCCTTGGTGGGGTCCACGTAATCAAAGTTGTTGGGCAGGCCGTGCTGCACGCAGTATTCGTGCAGGTCTTTGGACGACCAGTGCAGCAGCGGCGCCACCTTGATCAGGCCATCGGGGTTGATGCTCACCGGGTCCATCTGTGCGCGCACGGCGGTGTCGGTGGCGCGCAGCGCCGTGAACCACACGTTCGGTGCGGTCTCGCGCAGGGCCCGGGCGAAGGGTTCCAGCTTCACTTCTGCGGTGAAGGCCGCATGGCGCGGGTCGTCCAGCGCGGGCGTGGCGCCGTCCACCGCCTCGCGGTGGGCGCGCGAGCGGCGTGGCAGGTAAATCTGCAGGTTCAGCCCTAGCTGCTTTGTCACTTCGTCGGCAAAGCGGTAGGTGGCCTCGGTGTTGTAGCCGTTGTCCATCCAGACCACCGGCACATCGCGCTGCACCTGCGCGACCATGTGCAGGATCACGGCCTCGAAGGGGCGAAAGTTGGTGGTGACGATGGCCGGCTGGCCCAGGCCCAAGGCCCATTTCACCAAGCCTGGGGCGTCGCGGCCGAGTTCGGCGTTCACGCGTGCGAGATCCAGCTGGCTCATACGGCTGCCTTGTCGTTCATGAAGTGGGGTTGGGGGTTCACCGCGTCGCCCTGGTAGAAGCCGGGAAACAGCGCGAACTGGCGCTGCGCATCGGCCACGTCCACGCCTTCGCGCAGCACGGCCGAACTGAAGCCCGTGCGCTGCATCTGCACCAGCTGGTCGATCAGCACGTCGCCCGTGGCGCGGATGTCGCCCGCAAAGCCACGGCGGCGGCGCAGCAAAAAGGCCTGGCTGAAGGCGCGGCCATCGGTGAAGTTGGGAAAGTGCAGGTCCACACGTTCCACGTTGTCCAGCGGCAGCGCCATGGCATCGGCATCGTTGGGCAGGGCCACGGTGCGGGCATCACCCTCTGCGGGCGGCTGGTGGTCTTGGGCGGCGAGTATTTTCAACATCATTCAAATGGGGCTGTGCGCTGGGCCGGCTCAGGCGGCTGCGAGTTCTTCTTTGTGGCGTGCCTGCTTGGCGGCTTCCTTGAACGGATCGAGACCCGCGCGGCGCACGGCCGCCTGAAAGGATTCACCGGGTTGGCGCAGGTCGCGGTAGGTGTTGAGCACGGCCTCGATCACATCGGGCACTTCGGCCGCCGAGAACGAGGGGCCGATCACCTTGCCGGCCACGGCCGCGCCCGACAGGTCGGAGCCGTCCGAGCCGCCCAGCGTGACCTGGTACCACTCCTTGCCGTCTTTATCGACGCCCAGGATGCCGATGTGGCCGCTGTGGTGGTGGCCGCAGCTGTTGATGCAGCCGCTGATGTGCAGGTCGATCTCGCCAATGTCGTCGAGTTCGTCCAGGTCCTGGTAGCGCTGGGTGATGGCTTCGGCAATGGGCAGCGAGCGGGCGTTGGCCAGCGCGCAGAAGTCGCCGCCGGGGCAGGCGATCATGTCGGTGAGCAATTGCACATTGGCGCTGGCCAGGCCCAGGGCCTTGGCTTCTTGCCACAGATCGAACAGGCGGCTGGCATGCACCCAGGGCAGCAGCAGGTTCTGGTCGTGCGTTACGCGGGCTTCGCCAGCGGAGTATTTGTCCACCAGGTCGGCCACCGCAACGAGCTGTTCGCTGGTGGCGTCGCCGGGCGACTGGCCGGGGCGCTTGAACGACAGCGTGACGGCGCGCAGCTGCGGGTTCTGGTGCGGGTGTACGTTGCGCTGCAACCAGCGGCCAAACATCACATGCTCGGCCGCCTGGGCATCCAGCGATGCTTGCAAGGCTGCGGGTGCCACATCGGCAATGTCTGCCAGCTTCGGCGGCACAAAGCAGGCGGCCACGCGGTCGAACTCGGCCTGCGGAATGGTGTGGGGGCCGCCGTCGATCTCCACGATCTGGCGGTACTCTTCTTCCACATCGTCGATGTACTGCTGGCCTTCGGCCTTGACCAGGATCTTGATGCGGGCCTTGTATTTGTTGTCGCGGCGGCCATGCTCGTTGTACACGCGCACGATGGCCTCGATGTAATTCATGATCTGGTTCCAGGGCAGGAACTCGCGGATCACCGTGCCAATCACCGGCGTGCGGCCCATGCCGCCGCCCACAAACACCTTGAAGCCGATCTCGCCCGCCTCGTTTTTGAGCAGGTGCAGGCCCACGTCGTGCCAGCCGGTGGCGGCGCGGTCGTCCTTGGCGCCGCTGATGGCGATCTTGAACTTGCGCGGCAAAAACGCGAACTCGGGGTGCAGCGTGGTCCACTGGCGCAGGATTTCCGCGTAGGGGCGGGGGTCCACGATTTCATCGACCGCCACACCCGCCAGGGCGTCGGTGGTGGTGTTGCGGATGCAGTTGCCGCTGGTCTGGATGCCATGCAGATCCACGCTGGCCAGCAGGTCCATCACATCGGCTGCCTTGGACAGCGGAATCCAGTTGAACTGCACGTTGGTGCGGGTGGTGAAGTGGGCGCAGTTCTTGGGCAAGAAGGTGGTGCCCAGCAGGCCTTGGCCGTCCATGGCGGCCTTGAACACTGCGGCTTCGGGTTCGTCGTATTCGCGGGCGATCTGCGCCAGCACGCGCAGCTGGCGGCTGGCGATTTCGCCGTAGGGCACGGCCACGCGCAGCATGGGCGCGTAGCGCTGCACATACCAGCCGTTTTGCAGGCGCAGGGGGCGAAAATCGTCCTCGCTCAGCTTGCCGGTCTGCCAGCGCGTGAGCTGGTCACGGAACTGCGCGGCACGCTGGTGCACGAACTGTTTGTCGAAGGCTGTGTATTGGTACATCGTAAAAACTCAGATCAGAACCAGTTTGGCGCCCGCCCAGGCGAGCAGCAGTGAAAGGGCCGAGCGGATCAGGCGCTCCGGCGTGCGGGAAACCAGGCGCGAGCCCAGCCAGATGCCGGGCAGCGAGCCGGCCAGCAGTTGCAGCAGCAGCGGCCAATCGACCGAGCCCAGCGACGCGTGGCCCATGCCGGCCACCAGCGTGAGCGGCACGGCGTAGGCGATGTCGGCGGCGATGATACGCGGCAGCGGCAGGTGCGGAAACACCAGCAGCAGCACGGTGACGCCAATGGCGCCCGCGCCCACCGAGGTGAAGGTGACCAGTGTGCCGATCACCGCGCCCAGCAGCACCGGCAGGCTCCAGTGGCGGGGCTTTGCGGCATTGGCTGCGTTGGCGTGGCGGGCGGCCAGTTCGGCGGCCTGGCGCTGGGGCGAGAACGCCAGCACCTTGTAGGCCGTGGCGGCGGCGGTGAGCAGCAGGGCGGCGCCCAGCGTGCTGGTCATGAGGTTTTGTGCCTGTGCCGTGGCCGGCCCCATGCGGTGCAGCAGCCACAGCGCAACCAGTGCCGCCGGAATGCTGCCCGCGCACAGCAGGCCCACCACGCGCCAGGGCACCAGGCGCTGGCGCGCCATGCTCACGGTGCCGCCCATCTTGGTGAAGGCCGCGAACAGCAGGTCGGTGCCAATGGCCAGGTGGGGCTTGACGCCAAAGAAGAAAATCAGCACGGGCGTCATCAGCGAGCCGCCACCCACGCCGGTCAGGCCCACGATGAGCCCGACGGCAAAGCCCGCAAAAACAAACGCGAAATCATGCATGGCTGCGAATGTAGAGGCCATGCTTATAGAAACAAACGATTGTTTCGTGCTTCTAATATGCTTGTATGAATATAAGCAAGTCCTGGTGCGGGTTTGCGGGGGGTTGGGGCGGTGTGGGCAGAGGGGCTGCAGGCCGGATGCCCGCCTATTGCAGGCGCTCGGTGCCCAGCGCTTTGGCCAGTTTGGCGTCCAGCGGCAGGGGCTCGCCCTGCAGGCGGGCCGCCAGCAATTCGCCGCACAAAAGGGCCAGGCTCAGCCCCCGCGCACCCATGGCGGTGCAGACCCACAGGCCCGGAAGGCCTGCGGCATCGACGGGGCCCACGATGGGCAAGCGGTCCGGCGCCGTGCAGCGCACTGCGGCCCAGGTCTGCAAAGCGGGCGCTGCCGCAGTCGAATCTCCAAGGTCTGAATCTTTTCCCGGCGTGGCGAGCGCTGGGGTGGAGAGGGCCGGCGTGGCGAGGGCGGGGGTGAGGGCGAAGGCAGGCGCCAGCTGCGGCGCCATCCGGGGCAGCAGGGCCTGCAGCTTGGCCCAGTTGGTGGTGTGGGCTGCCTCGACATCGCTGGCGGATGGCGGCAGGGCCTGTACGTCTCGCTCAAAGGTGGAACCCATCACCCAGGCGTGGGGACCGTCGGGGCTGTTGTCCAGCGGAAACCGGGGAACCAGGTTGCCATGGCCATTGGCCGGGAACGGCAGCAGGGGCGCGGCCGGGCCGGTATGGATGCCCCAGGACACCTGCCCGCGCACCGGCTGCAGGGGCCAGCGGTGGTTCAGCAGCTGCAGACTGCCCGCGCCTGCGGCAATGACGAGCGTGGGCGCCTCCGCCATCGGTTGGCCCTGCGCGTCCAGTGCCTGCCAGACCGAGGCCGCGGCACCGTCCTCGGCGCCAGGGCGCTCCACGCGGCGCAGTTGGGCCACCTGGCAATGGCCCTGCCAGCGGATACCGGGCTGTGCCAGCAAGGCCTTGGCCAAGCGCGCCGGGCGCACCCAGCCGGCCTGGTGGTGCCAGCAGGCGGTGGCGTCGGGTGGCAATTGGGCCTCGGCCAGGGCTGCGGGCGGTGCGGGCTGGCTCCAGGCGGCGCCCGGTCCGTCCGGCCAGTCGGGCGGCAGGCCAGGGGTGCCGTCGGTGCGGTGCTCCAGCACGCCGCAACGGGACCAGTCCACGCCTTCGCGCAGCAGCCAGTCGGCCTGCTGCAGCGTGGTGCGTATGCCGCTGCGCGACAAGCGCGACAGCACGCTGTCGTCGGGCGACACATGGGGGGCAAACACCCCGGCGGGCAGAGCCGATGCGCCCGCTGCAGGCTCGGCAGCCTGGTCCAGCACCACCACCTGCCAGCCGCGTCGGGCCAGGCTGGCGGCGGTGGCAGCGCCGGCGATTCCGCCGCCGATCACGATGCAGGGGCCGGGCAGGGCGGGCTCCGGGGTGGCCTCGGGCTGGCGCGTGGTGCGCGGCTCCCAGCGCGGGTTGTAGGTGGCATGCAGGTTGTCGCGCTGGGGCGGCACGCCGGGCACGCGCGTCACCTCGAACCCGCATTGCGCCAGGGCATCGCGCACGGCGCGGGCAATGGTCCAGGTGGCCAGCCGCGTGCCACGGCGGCAGCAGCGCGCCACGGCCTTCAAGGTGTGCAGGTCCCAGATCTCGGGGTTGCGCTGGGGGCTGAAGCCGTCGAGGTAGACCGCATCCACGGTCAGGCTCTGCTGGCGCAGCAGGGTTTGCGTATCGCCCACATACAGCGTGAGCAGCACCCGGCCTTCGTCAAACCGCAGCCGATGCACGCCCGGCAGCAGGCCCCACCATTGGCGGTGCAACTCTTCGGCCAGCGGCGCGAGTTCGGGGTGGGCGCTGGTCGCGCGCAGCAGATCGGCCGCGCTGACGGGCCAGGCATCGGTCGAGACAAAGTGCAGCAGCGTGGGCCGCTGCGGGTCGGCCCGCCAGGCAGCCCAGGTCACCAGAAAGTTCAGGCCGAAGCCAAACCCGGTTTCCAGAATGCGCCACTGCGGCAGCCCGGCCCAGGCCTCGGGCAGGCCGCAGCCGTGCAGAAAAACGCGGCGGGCCTGGGTGAGGCCGCCGTTTTCGCTGTGGTAGCGGTCGCCGAAGCGGGGGCTGTAGGGGGTGCCGTCCGGCAGCCAATCGATCGGCTCGGACATGGAGAAGAGAAGGGGAAGATCAGGCGCTGGGAGGTACGTAACCGGCTGCAGCGTCTGCGCCGCCGCCAAAAAAGTGGTTCTCCATCTGCCGCGCGAGGTACTGGCGGGCACGCGCATCGGCCAGGTTCAGGCGGTTTTCATTCACCAGCATGGTCTGGTGCTTGAGCCAGCCCGCCCAGGCTTCCTTGCTCACGTTTTCCCAGATGCGTTTGCCCAGCTCGCCGGGGTAGGGCGGAAAGTCGAGGCCTTCGGCTTCCTTGCCGAGCTTGATGCATTGAACGGTGCGTGCCATGGGGTTTCCTTGTGATGGGTGTGAGCAAAAAGGCTTGCTCAGATGATTTGGATATAAAGAACTGAAATCTTAGTAGTTCCAGTTTTGAAGAGGGCCTTCCAGAATGCGTTTCATCGGTGTTTTGCACCGCAACACATTCACAAAAGAGGCCCTCCAATGAACTTTCGCCGCGACTTTATCAAGTTTCCCTTCGCTGCCGCGCTGGCCAGCGCTTTAGCCCTGACAGCACTGCCGTCGTTTGCGCAGTCTGTGACCTTGCTCAACGTGTCGTACGACCCCACCCGCGAGCTGTATGTCGAGTTCAACCAGGCTTTCGCCAAGCACTGGAAGGCCAAGACCGGCCAGGACGTGACCATCAAGCAAAGCCACGGCGGCTCGGGCAAGCAGGCGCGCTCCATCATCGACGGGCTCGATGCCGACGTGGCCACGCTGGCGCTGGCCGGTGACACTGACGCGCTGCACACCAACGGCGGCTGGATTCCCAAAGACTGGCAAAAGCGCCTGCCGCACAACAGCTCGCCCTACACCTCCACCATCGTGCTGGTGGTGCGCCAGGGCAACCCCAAGGGCATCAAGGACTGGGACGACCTCATCAAGCCCGGCATCAGCGTGATCACGCCCAACCCCAAGACCTCGGGCGGCGCGCGCTGGAATTACCTGGCCGCCTGGGAATTCGCCAAGCGCAAGCTGGGCAGCGATGCCAAGGCCAAGGATTTTGTCGCCAAGCTTTACGGCAATGTGCCCGTGCTCGACACCGGTGCCCGGGGCTCCACCATCACCTTTGCCCAGCGCAACCAGGGTGACGTGCTGATTGCCTGGGAGAACGAGGCCTACCTGCTCGAAAAGGAATTCGGCACCAAGTTCGACGTGATTGCCCCCTCCATCTCCATCCTGGCCGAGCCCGCCGTGACCGTGGTGGACAAGAACGTGGACAAAAAGGGCACCCGCGCCGTGGCCGAGGAATACCTCAAGTTCCTCTACACCGAGGAAGGCCAGGACATCGCGGGCAAGAATTTCTACCGCCCCGCCGTGTCTGAAAAAGCCAAGGCCAAGTACGCCAGGCAGTTCCCCCATCTGAACCTGTTCACCATCAACGATGCGTTTGGTGGCTGGGACAAGGCGGCCAAGGACCACTTTGCGGACAACGCGAGCTTTGACCAGATTTACACGCGCAAATAAATGCCAAATTGGCCTCTAGCCCTTATAAATAAAGCGCTAGCAGCTATTAAAATTGAATTGAAAGAACGCCATGTCCGCCTTGTTGATCGCCGGTAGCCCCTCGGAGCGCTCACGCTCCGCCGCATTGCTCGATGCCGTGGCCCAGCGCCTGTCGGTGCGCGGCGCGCTGGTGGACCGCATCCATATCCGCGACCTGTCGCCCCAGGCGCTGCTGCTGGCCGATTTTGGCCATCCCACGGTGACCGCCGTGATCGACCAGGTGGCCCAGGCCCGCGTGCTGGTGGTGGCCACGCCGGTCTACAAGGCGGCTTACAGCGGCGTGCTCAAGGTGTTTCTCGATCTGCTGCCACAGACGGCATTGAAGGGCAAGGTCGTGCTGCCCCTGGCCACGGGTGGCAGCCCGCACCACATGCTGGCGCTGGACTATGCGCTACGCCCGGTGCTGCAGTCTCTGGGCGCCAAGCACATCCTGCCTGGCATCTACGCCACCGACTCCCAGGTCACCCTGACGCCGGAGGGCAGCTACCACGTGAATGACGATATCTCCGCCCGGCTGGACGATGCCGTCAACGTGCTGGTCACCGAAACCCTGCGTCCATCGCCCGCCCAGGCCACGCGGTTTGCGCCCGTGCATTTCTCGCAGGTGCGATGTAGCGTCTGACGCCAGCGCCGCCTTAGCTCCTTCCTCTCCCTTCTTGTTCTCGATTTTTGCTGCGCCGGGTGCGCGGGCAGGGCGGTGTGCGTCCTGCTGCAAGCCCAGCCCGGCCGCCAACCCCTTGTATTTGTTTTGAATCTGGAGCCCGCACCATGAACGAACTGACCCGCTTTTCCCTGCAGCGCCGTCACCTGCTCGCTGTAGGCGCTGCCGCCGCCGCAACGGTTGCCACATCCACCCAGGCCTGGGCGCAGGCCCCCGCCCGCGTGCTGCGCGTGGGCCACCAAAAGGGCTGGCTGTCCATCCTCAAGGGCCGAGGCACGCTCGAAAAGCGCCTCGCGCCGCTGGGCGTGAAGGTGACGTGGACCGAGTTCAACGCAGGCCCCGTCCAGCTTGAAGCGCTCAATGTGGGCTCCATCGACTTTGGTGACGTGGGCGAGGCGCCGCCCATCTTTGCCCAGGCCGCAGGCGCGCCGCTGGTCTATGCGGGCGCCACGGTGCCGCGCCCCGCACTGGAGGCGGTGATCGTGCCCAAGGAGTCGCCGATCCGCAGCGTGGCCGACCTCAAGGGCAAGCGCGTGGCCTACAACAAGGGCTCGAACGTGCAGTATTTTCTGGTCAAGCTGCTGCAAAAGCACGGCCTGAAGTACGGCGACGTGCAATCCGTCTTCCTGGCCCCCGCCGACGCGCGCGCCGCCTTTGAGCGGGGAGCGGTGGATGCCTGGATCATCTGGGACCCGTTCCTGGCCGCTGCCCAAAAAATGCTGGACGCCCGCCTGCTGGCCGATGCCACCGGCGTGGTCAACAACCGCCAGTACTACTTCACCTCGCGCGATTTCGCGACCAAGAACACCGATGTGCTGCGCATCGCGATTGAAGAGGTCAACGCGATTGACACCTGGATTTCCAAGAACCAAGCGGCTGCAGCCGCCGAGCTGTCTGCGGTGCTGGGCTTGGACAAGGGCATTACCGAGCTGTACCTGAGCCGCGCCAGGTATGGCACGGCAGCCGTCACCCGCGACATCCTGGCCGAGCAGCAGGCCATTGCCGACACTTTCTTCGACCTCAAGCTCATTCCCAAAAAGCTCAACCTGCTGCACGCCGCACCGGTCGATCTGCTGTAACCCGTATTGCCCCCATATTGCCCCCCGAACTGCCCAAGGAGCCCGCCATGCCAGCGCCCATGCCCTTTGCCTTGCACGCCCAACTGCAACGCGTGTTGTGCGTCACGGCCACGGCCTGGGGGCTAGGCGTGCAGCAGCGCCGCTGGGTGCGGCGCGCTCCCCAGTTTGGCTTTGCCATCTCGTACTGAAAGACCTGTGCCATGCAAATTTTCTGGTTCATTCCCACCCACGGCGACAGCCGGTATCTGGGCACCGCCAAGGGCGCGCGCCAGCTCAGCCACGATTACCTCCAGCAGGTGGCGGTGGCGGCAGACAGTCTGGGTTATGAAGGCGTGCTCATCCCCACCGGCCGCTCGTGCGAAGACCCCTGGGTGATCGCATCGAGCCTGATCGCGGTCACGAAGAAGCTCAAGTTTCTGGTCGCGGTGCGCCCCGGTCTGCACCAGCCCGCACTGGCGGCGCGCATGGCGGCCAGTTTTGACCGGCTCTCGGGCGGCCGGCTGCTGATCAATCTGGTGACCGGTGGCGACCAGGCGGAACTGGAGGGCGATGGCGTGTTTCTGGACCACGCCACGCGCTACGAGCAGTCTGCCGAGTTCATCCGCATCTGGCGCGAGATTCTGGCGCGCAGCCACCAGGGGGAATCGCTGGACTTCGAGGGCAAGCACCTGTCGGTCAAGGGCGCCAAGCTGCTGTTTCCGCCCCTGCAGCATCCGCACCCACCGGTGTATTTCGGCGGCTCGTCCGACGCGGCCCACGACCTGGCAGCCGAGCAGGTAGAGACCTACCTGACCTGGGGTGAACCGCCCGCAGAAGTGGCCAAGAAGGTGGCCGATGTGCGCGCCCGCGCTGCCAAACGCGGCCGCACGGTTAAGTTCGGCATCCGCCTGCACGTCATCGTGCGCGAGACCGACGCGCAGGCCTGGGCCGCAGCCGAAGAACTCATCAGCCATGTGGACGACGCCACCGTGGCGCATGCCCAGGCCGTGTTCGCGCGCATGGACTCCGAGGGCCAGCGCCGCATGGCCGCACTGCATGCGGGCGGCGTCAAGCGCAGCCGCAAGGACCTGGAGATCAGCCTCAACCTGTGGGCCGGCGTGGGCCTGGTGCGCGGTGGCGCTGGCACGGCCCTGGTGGGCGATCCGCAGACGGTGGCCGCACGCATCGAGGAATACGCGGCGCTGGGCCTGGACACCTTTGTGCTGTCGGGCTACCCGCACCTGGAAGAGGCCTACCGCTTTGCCGAGCTCGTGTTCCCGCTGCTGCCGCTGGGGGTGCGCGACAAGCTCACGGGCGGAAACCCGCTGGGCCCGTTTGGCGAGACCGTGGCCAACGATTTTGTGCCGCGTGCATCGCAAAGCTGAATCAGCACCACAGGAGCCACGCCATGAGCATCCAGTCCATCAACCATGTGCAGCTGGCCTTCCCGGCCGGGGCCGAGGCGCCGATCCGGCGCTTTTATGCCAGCCTGCTGGGCTTGCCCGAGGTGCGCCTGCAGGCCGGCAACACGCTGCGCTTTGCCGCAGGCACCCAGCGCATCGACCTGGTGCCCACCGAACACTGGCAGCCCGCGCCCGCGGTGTCGCACCTGGCCTTCGAGGTGCAGGACCTGCCCGCGCTGCGCCACCGCCTGCTGCAGGCCGAGCTGGCGCTGGTGGAAAACCGCGCGCTGCCCGGCTACCTGCGCTTTTACGTCAAGGACCCGGCGGGCAACCAGCTGGAGTTTCTGGAACCCGATGACGAATTACAGGAAATCACCCCATGACACAGACCACCCGAGAGCTGCAGATATCGCCTGTGGCGGACCCCGTTGACCTGCCCTTCGACGGGCCTTGGCTCCCCGCGCCGCTGGCCCGCTTTCTTGCCAACGTCGCGCAGCGCCTGCTGCCCTGGGCCGTGCCCGTGGGGCTGATCGTGCTGTGGCAAATCGCATCGTCGCTGGGCTGGCTGTCCACCCGCGTGCTGCCCGCGCCGCTCGAAGTCGTGAAGGCGGCCTGGACGCTCACCGCGTCGGGCGAGTTGTGGACGCACGTCAAGGTCAGCGCGGGCCGCGCGCTGGCCGGGCTGGCTATTGGCGGCGGGCTGGGCCTGCTGCTGGGCTTGCTCACCGGCTCGGTCAAGCTGTTCGAGACGCTGCTCGACTCCACCATCCAGATGGTGCGCAACATCCCCGCGCTGGCGCTGATCCCGCTGGTGATCCTGTGGTTCGGTATCGACGAGTCGGCCAAGCTGTTCCTCATCAGCGTGTCGGTGTTCTTCCCGATCTACCTCAACACCTTCCACGGCATCCGCAACGTGGACCCGGGCCTGATCGAGATGGGGCGCACCTACGGCCTGGGCCGCTGGCAGCTTTACCAACAGATCATCCTGCCCGGCGCGCTCTCCAGCATCCTGGTGGGGCTGCGCTTCTCGCTGGGGCTGATGTGGGTGATCCTGATCGTGGCCGAAACCATCTCGGCGCAGGCCGGCATCGGCTACCTGACCATGAACGCCCGCGAGTTTTTGCAGACCGACATCGTGCTCGTGGGCATCCTGCTCTATGCCCTGCTGGGCAAGCTGGCCGACCTGTTTGCCAAGGGGCTGGAGCGCTACTGGCTGCGCTGGCATCCTGGTTATGCATCGCCCTGAGCAACTGCGCCGCATCGGCGGCTTGGCGGCCCTTGCGCGGCGTCCCTCGCATGGGGCCGCGCCCCCGCGCAATCACTGTGTCCTATCACTCATATTTTTATAGCTGCTAGCGCTTGATGGATAAGCGCAGGAGGCCATTTTGACCATTAATTCATCCCAACAAATCCAGGGCGTGCGCCTGGAAGTGCGCAACGTGGACAAGCGCTACGGCACGCGCAACGTGCTGAAAAAGACCGAACTCACCATCGAGCCCGGCCAGTTTGTGGCCATCGTGGGCCGCAGCGGCTGCGGCAAGAGCACGCTGCTGCGCCTGGTGGCGGGCCTGGAATCGGTCTCGGGCGGTGCGATCCGCCTCGATGGCAAAGACATTGCCGGACTGAGCAGCGACACCCGCATCATGTTCCAGGACTCGCGCCTGCTGCCCTGGAAGCGCGTGGCCGACAACGTGGCCCTGGGTCTGCCGCCCGAGCGACGCGGCGCCGCCGCTGACGTGCTGGCCCGCGTGGGCCTGGGCGACCGCCTGGGCGAGTGGCCGGCGCGCCTGTCTGGCGGCCAGCGCCAGCGCGTGGCCCTGGCTCGCGCACTGGTGCACAACCCGCGCCTGCTGCTGCTCGACGAACCGCTGGGCGCGCTCGATGCGCTCACCCGCATCGAGATGCACCGCCTGATTGAAGGCCTGTGGCAGGCCAGCGGCTTCACCGCGCTGCTCGTCACCCACGACGTGCAGGAAGCCGTGGCCCTGGCCGACCGGGTGATCCTGATTGAGGACGGCCAGATCGCGCTGGACCAGCGCATCGACCTGCCTCGGCCCCGTTCGCATGGTGACGCGGCATTTGCCGCCATTGAAAAACGCATTCTTGACCGCGTGCTGCAAAAGCCCGAGGGTGAACCCGCGCACGAATCAGCATGGCCCGGCGTGCCGGCCCACGGTTTGCGCTGGGCGGTGTGATTTCCTTTTCGCTTTCACTGAAATTTTTCAACGGACTTATCAAGGAGAACCCCATGTCCATTCAAGCCATCAATGTTCGCAACCAGTTCAAGGGCAAAGTGCGCGAGATCATTCGCGGCGATGTCGTCTCGGAAGTCGATGTCGAAACCCCGTGGGGCATCGTCACCTCGGTCATCACCACCCGCTCGGTGGACGATCTGGCCCTGGTGGTGGGCTCGGACGTAGTGGCCCTCGTCAAGTCCACCGAGGTGTCGATCGCCAAGCTGTAAGCAATGTGAGTTAAACGGGCTGCTAGCGCTTTATGGATAAGCGCCAGCAGCTATAAAAATAGTAGTAAAGGCCCTGCATTGCGGGGCCTCCCCATTGGGCCCCATGAATTTTCAGCAACTGCGCTCCGTGCGCGAAGCCGTGCGCCGTGGCTTCAACCTGACCGAGGTGGCGGCCATGCTCCACACCTCGCAGCCCGGCGTCAGCCGCCAGATCCGCGAGCTGGAGGAAGAGCTGGGCGTGGAGATCTTCGTGCGCGCCGGCAAGCGGCTCACCGGCCTCACGCCGCCCGGTGAAACGCTGCTGCCCATCGTGGAGCGCCTGCTGCTGGAGTCGGACAACCTGCGGCGCGTGGGGCAGGATTTCAGCGCCAGCGCGCAGGGGCGCCTGTCGGTGGCGGCCACGCATTCGCAGGCGCGCTATGCGCTGCCGCAGGTGGTGCGCGACTTTCGCACGCTGTTTCCGCAGGTGTCGCTGCACCTGCACCAGGGCTCGCCGCGCCAGGTGGCCGAAATGCTGCTCTCCGGCGAGGCCGACATCGGCGTGGCTACCGAGGCGCTGGCAGGCTACGACACGCTGGTCACGCTGCCTTGCTACCGCTGGACGCACAGCATCGTTGTGCCACCGGGCCATGCGCTGCTGCAGCTGAGCGAACCGGTCACGCTGGAGCAGCTGGCGCAATTCCCCATCATCACCTACGAACTCGGCTACACCGGCCGCGCGCACATCGACGAGGCCTTTGCGCGCGAAGGCATCGCCCCCGACATCGTGCTCACCGCCATGGATGCCGACGTGATCAAGACCTATGTGGAGCTGGACATGGGCGTGGGCATCGTCGCCTCGATCGCCGTGGACCCCGAGCGCGACCGGCAGCTGCGCATGATTGATGCGGGCCACCTGTTCGAGGTCAACCTCACGCGGCTGGCCCTGCGCAAAGGAGCGTGGCTGCGCGGCTATGCCTACCACTTCATCGAGAGCTTCGTGCCCACGCTGACGCGCGAAAGTGTGGAAAAGGCCATGCGCGAGGGGGCCGCGCTGCCAGTGCCCGACTGAGGCGCGCGCAAGGAAGGTACCAGAGGTGCGCAGTCGGCATGCGCATGGCAAGTCTGCGCCGCGCGCATATGGTTCCTTGAAATTCTGCGTTCACAGCGCGCAGGGGGCCGGGTAACGTGGCTACAGCCGGCCTGGCTTGTAGCGGGCCGGGCTGCCAACCGACCCTTTTCGCTCAAGGAACCCCGATGACCCAACGCAAGCTGCGCCTCGGCGCTTTCATCATGGCCACCGGCCACCACATTGCCGCGTGGCGCCACCCCGGCGCGCAGGCTGACGCCGGTATCAACATCGACCACTACATCGCGCTGGCCAAGACGGCCGAGCGCGGCTTGTTCGACCAGGTGTTCGTGGCCGACAGCCCCGGCATCAAGCACACGGGCGACGAGGAATCGTTCAGCCGCCAGGGGCGCATGTCGCATTTCGAACCTGTCACGCTGTGGGCCGCGCTGTCGGCCGTGACGCAGCACATTGGCTTTGTGGCAACGGCCTCCACCACCTACGAAGATCCGTTTCTGCTGGCCCGCAAGTTCGCCTCGCTCGACCACATTAGCAAGGGCCGTGCCGCCTGGAACGTGGTAACGACCAGCGCCGATTCGGTGCACGGCAACTTTGGCCTGGCGGCCCATCCCGACCCGGCTGCGCGCTACGAGCGTGCCCATGAGTTCGTGGATGTGGTCAAGGGTTTGTGGGACAGTTTTGACGACGATGCCTTTGTGCGCGACCGCGCCTCGGGCGTGTACTTTGACCCGCAGAAACTGCACAAGCTCAACCATGTGGGCAAACACCTCAAGGTGGAGGGGCCTTTGAACATTGAGCGCCCGCCGCAGGGTTATCCGGTGATTGTGCAGGCCGGCTCGTCGGAAGACGGCAAGGAGCTGGCCGCCGCCACGGCCGAGGCCATCTTCACGGCCTGGACCAGCCTGGCCGAGGCGCAGGCTTTCTACAGCGACGTGAAGGGCCGCATGGCCAAGTACGGCCGTCGGCCCGAGGAATTGCTGGTGCTGCCGGGCATCTCGCCGGTGATCGGCCGCACGCAGGAACAGGCCGAGGCCAAGTGGGCCGAGTTGCAGGCACTGATCCACCCCTCGGTCGGCCTGGCCACGCTGGCGCCGTTCTGGCCGCTCGACGAGCTGCAGCGCTGGGACCTGGATGCCCCGCCGCCGTATTACCCCGAGCCGCCCAAGGGCGTCAACAGCCGCGCGCATGTGGTGATCGAGCTGGCGCGGCGCGAGAAATACACCATCCGCCAGCTTTATGAATACCTGGCGGGCGCGCGCGGCCACTGGGTGGTGATCGGCACGCCAGAAACCATTGCCGACCGCATGCAGGAGTGGTTTGAAAATGGCGCGGCCGATGGCTTCAATGTGATGCCATCGGTACTGCCGCAGTCACTGGACGAGTTTGTGGAGCTGGTCATTCCCGAGCTGCAGCGCCGTGGCTTGTTTCGCACCGCCTACGAAGGTAGCACGCTGCGCGAGAACCTGGGCCTGGCGCGGCCCGAGAGCCGTTATGCGCATGCGGTGAAGGTGGCCTGAGGCGGCTGCGCCAAACCGAGGGATGGCCTGTATAACCCTCGCGAGTCGGTGGTAGTGCGGATCGGGATGGGCCACAAGGCGTCTTTTTGCGGCCAATAGCTCGGCTATTGGAAAGAAAAGCAACGCAGTGGACCGCCCGAGGCCGCGCTATCACAGACCGCAGGGAGTTATGCAGGCCATCCCTAACCCATGGCGAGCCTGGTTTGGCGCTTTGCTGTATCCGCTGTCGTTATCAGCTGTAGTTGGCGGGCTGCGGAAGCTCGCCGTTGAGGGCCCAGCGGCCCAGTGTCTGGAGCTTGTAGTCCAGCGGATCGTGCAGGGTGTGCGTGCGCACGTTGCGCCAGAAACGGTCGTAACCCAGGCTGGCGCGGGTGCCGCGCGAGCCCACCACTTCAAACAGTTCCTGGCTGGCAAACAGGCCCGCGCGGTGCGCAATGACCTTGGCTTCGGCCACGGCCAGGGCCACTTCGCCGCGCTGCGCTGCGGTCAGGGATTGGCCGCGTTCCCAGGCGGCCTGCGCGGCGTGCGCCGCGCGCTCGGCCAGGGCGGTGGCAGCGGCAATCTGGGCCTGCATGTCGCCCATGCGGTTGAGAAGGTAGGGGTCTTCTGTGGCGCGATCCACTGCGGCAACAATCCAGGGGCGGCCTTCGGCATGGGCGTATTGGCGGGCCTCCTGCTGCGCGCCCTGGGCAATGCCCAGGTAGAGGTTGACGAGCACCAGTTGCGCCAGGCAGTTGCGCAGGGTGTGGAACACGCTGGGTGGCGTGTGGTGCTCGCGCATCACATCCACGCCGCTCAGCAGCACCTGGTCAAAGCGCACCGAGCCGCTGTCGGTCTGCCGCTGGCCGATGGGGTCCCAGTCTTCCTGCACCGAGATGCCCGGTGCCTGCGTGGCCAGGATGCCCAGCACGGGCTGGTCGCCGCCCGGGTGGCGGGCCGACACTGTCATGTAGCTTGATCCGCGCGTGCCCGAGCAAAAGCCCTTGGTGCCATCGAGCAGAAAATTCGGCCCCTCGCCGTGGGCCAGCAGGCGGGTGTCGCGCGGGTTCAGGGCATTGCCCCACCAGCCTTGCTCATCGGCGGTACGGCGCAGCCAGCGGCGCTGCTGCTCGGCATTGCCGTAGATGAGCACGGTGGCCACCTGCAGCTGATGGAAGGCCAGCAGGTGGGCTAGCGAGCTGTCCACCGCGGCGAGCTGGCGCACCAGGCGGTAGATGTCGGGCCAGGGCTGCTCCAGACCACCGTGTTCTTGGGGAATGGCCAGGCGCAGCAGGCCGGCGTCGCGGATCTGCGCCTTTTCGAAGGTGGCGTGGCCTCCCTGGCGGTCGCGTTCGACAGCGGTTTGGCGCAGGGTGTGCAGGAGGTCGGTGAGGTCAAAAGGCATGGGGAAAATGAAGTGCGGGAGGCGAGTTAAATCATTGAAACCAAGGCGCATCAGTGGCAGATGGCGCCGTCCTGCAGCAAGGCCACTTCGAGCATGATTTCACTGGTGCGTTGCAGCCGGGCCTGCGCTTCCAACCCCTGGGCGCGCCATTGGTCCAGCACGGCATCGAGGTGACGCGCCGATTCGGGGTCGGCTTGAGCCAGCTGCACCTGGGCCGAGGGGGCGGGCGCGATGGCATCGTCGAGCAGGCGGTAAAAGCGCCATTCGGTCTGCGCCAGCAGCCGCTGCAGCAGACCTTCGTCTTCGGCCAGCGCCGCGCATTCGCCGGCCATGAAGGCGCTGACGGCATGCACCGCCGAGCGGTATTGCACCGGGCGTGCGCCCAGGCGCTCGCGCAGAGGTTCGGCGTAGGGGCTGCCCTGGGCAACGCACACGTTCAGACCGGCCAGATGTGCCGGGCTCTCCAGCGGGCTCTTGCGCATCACGACGATGCGGCCAGGCCCCTTCACATAGGGCACCGCGCCGCGCATCGGGGTTGGCGTGCCTGCCGGACCGGGCGGACTGCCCGCCAGCACCAGATCCACCTGGCCTGCCGCCGTGGCCGTTGCCACCTGTTCGGGCGCGAGACCCACCAGTTGCACCTTCACACCCAATTGCTGGGCAATATGGCTCGCCAAACCGGCGTCGTAGCTGTCGGGTTCGGGGGGCAAAGGGTCGCTGGGCAGGGACGGGCGTGGGTACTCGCGCACGCCCACGCGCAGCACGCCGCGCTCGCGCGCCTGCAGCAGCAGGGGCCCGGGCGCCGGAGCGGAAAGGTTGGCTGGTGCGAAGGCTGCCACCAGCAGGTAGGCATCGGCTGGCCACCGCGACATCGCAACCCATCCGGCCGCAGCCAAGGCCGCCAGCGCCGCCAGCCACACGCGGCGTTGTATCGCGCGCCACAAAGGGCGTGGCTGCACGGCTGCGCCGCCCGAGGGCAGGGCGCGGGGCTCAGCCATGGAACTCCAGCCCCTTGCGCCAGCCGGTGAGCCGCGCCTCGATCAGGGCGAGTAGGTAGTTCAGGCCCAGCCCCAGCAGGGCCAGCAGCAGGATGCCCGCGTACATGGTGGGGATCTGGAAGATCTCCTGCGCATTCAGGGTCAGAAAACCCAGCCCTGCATGCGCGCCGATCATTTCCGCGGCCACCAGCGCCGTGATCGAATACGCGCCCGCCAGCCGGATGCCCGTGAAGATCGAGGGCGAGGCCGCCGGTAGCACCACCCTGAAGAAGATGTAGCCGCGCGATGCCCCCATCGACAGGGCCGAATGCACCAGCAATTTGTCCACCTGCTTGACGCCACCGATGGTGTTGAGCAGCACTGGCCAGAACGCAGCCCAGAAGATGATGGCCACCTTGGATGATTCGCCAATGCCCAGGAACAGCAGGAACACCGGAAACAGCGCAAACGCCGACACCTGGCGAAACAGCTGCAGCAGCGGGTCCATAAAGGCTTCAAAACGCTGGATGGCGCCCATCAGCAGCCCCAGGCCAACGCCGCTGGAGATGGCCAGCAGCAGGCCGATCAGCGAGCGTTGCAGGCTGGCGGTGACATGCTTCCAGAGCTGGCCGTTGTCCACCAGGGTGGCGATGGCGCGCACCACGTCGGAGGGCGGGCTCAAGAACGCCGGGTTCACCCAGCCCGCGCGAGGCAGCAGCTCCCACACGGCCAGGAACAGCAGGATGCAGGCGCTGCGCTCCAGGCCGCGCCGCAGCGCGCGCAGCAGGCCGAGGTGTGTGGCCGTGGACTCTACCGGGGCCGGCCCGGTGGTTGCAATGGCAGCAGCGGCGGTGACAGATGTGGTAGATGTGGTCATATGGCAAATCCCGTGAGGGCCAGGCGAAAGTCTGGCGCGGTGGGCACCAGCGGGGCGAGCGGTTCTTGTCGGTGGTTGCTGGCAAAGGCCACCTCGTCGCGCAGGATTTCCCAGGCTTGCTGGCGCAACTGCACAAACGCCGTGGAGTTGCGGATTTCCGGGGCACGCGGGCGTGGCAGCGGCACGTCCAGAATCGCCTTGATGCGGCCGGGCCGGTGCGTCATCACGGCAATGCGGTCCGACAGGTAGATCGCCTCGTCCAGGCTGTGGGTGATGAAGACGATGGTTTTCTTGTGCAGCTCCCAGATGCGCAGCAGCTCGGACTGCAGGATTTCGCGCGTCTGCGCATCGAGCGCGGCAAAGGGCTCGTCCATCAGCAGCAGGTCGGGGTTGTAGGCCAGCGAGCGCGCAATGGCCACGCGCTGGCGCATGCCGCCCGACAGCTCATGCGGGTAACGATGGCCGAAGCCTTCCAGCCCCACCAGTTCCAGAAACTCCTGCGCGGTGCGCCTGCGCTCGGCCTTGGGCACCTTGCGGATCTCCAGCCCCACCTCGATGTTGCGCAGCACCGTGCGCCACGGAAACAGCGCATAGCCCTGGAACACCACGCCCTGGTGCTGGTTGATGCCCTCGGCGGGGCGGCCGTCGATGGTGATGCTGCCGCCGGTCTTGCGCGACAGGCCTGCCAGCATGCTGAGGAAAGTGGATTTCCCGCAGCCCGAAGGCCCGAGGATGGTGAAGAACTCGCCGGGGCGCACGTCCAGGTCGAAGTTCTTCAGCGCGGAAATGGTCTTTTTCTGGCCGAGCTCGTCACGGACCTGAAAGTCCATCTGCACGCCGCGCGCCACGATCTTGGCATCGCTCATGGGGTCAGCCCTTGGCGTGCGGGTTGAATTCGTTGGTGTAAACGTCGGCCACCTTGACCTTGCCGGGGGCTAGCTTGCCTTCGGCCTGCAGGATGTCGATGTAGTACTGGATGGGTGGCTCGGTGATGAGCTGGTTGTCCACGTAGGCGTAGCGCTCCACATGCTTAAGGTCCATGCCGATGCGCTCGGCCGTGTATTTGCGGGCCTCCTCGGGGTTGGCGTTGACCCAGTTGCCGGCCTTGGCAAGGGCGGCCACCACGTCACGCACGGCCTGCGGGTTCTCGCGGGCGAACTTGCCGTTCACGCTGTAGGGCGACATGCCACCGAGGCCGCCGTCCAGGTCGAAGTCGCTCCACAGGCGCAGCAGGTCGGTGTTGGCTTCGGCGCCACCCGAGTGCGGCGGGTGGATGATGGCCAGGTCCACATTGCCCGTTACCACCGCCTGCTCGTTCTGGTTGTCGGGCACCACGATGAAGTTGATCTTGTTCACGTCCACGCCGTGCTCGCGCAGGTATTTCTTGGTGACGAACTCGGCGCAGGCGCCAAAGCTGTTGAAGCCGATGGTCTTGCCTTCAAGGTCCTTGGGCTGGCGGATGCCCGAGCTCTTCTTCACGAAGTACTTCATGTGGGGCGCTTCCTGCAGCGTCTTGCCGCCTGCTGCCACCACCTTCATGTCGGCGCCACTGGCAATGGCCGAGATCACCAGCGGCACCATGCGGGCACCAAAGTGGATGTCACCCGTGCCCACGAGCGGAATGATCTGCGGCGCGGCCACCTTGCCCACGTACTTGGGCCGGGTGCTGGTGCCCTCGAAATAGCCCAGGCGGTCGGCCAGGTAGATCAGGTCGAACGAGGGGTTGTCGGGGTAGAGAAATTCGACGATCTTGCTGTTGCTTGCCGCCGGCGGTGCAGTGGCGCCAGCGGTGGCGGCGGCCTGCTCATCGGGGCGGGAGCAGGCGGCCAGGCCCCAGCTGGCAGCGGTCAGTGCGGTGAGGGTTTTCAGCGCCGAGCGGCGGCTGGTGGCTAAGGTCATGGTGCGCAGTCCTTCGAAAGGGAAACAGGTCGAAGGCTGCAGCGTAGGTTTTGATGCGCATCAAGCCAACGAAGGTTTGCGCATATGGTTAGGCGGTGCGTCGCGCATGCGCGGCCCGCAACCGAAATTTCAAGTAAAAATGGCCTTTAGCGCTTATTGATAAAGCGGTGTTAGCTATCCAATTTGTAGCGATATTCAGGCCAAGCCCTGTCAGGGTGCGGGATCGCCCGGCCCGATTCAGCGCTTCGAATCCGGCGGGCTGGCCGGCGAATTGGGCGGCGCAAACAAATCCCAGCTGGCGATGAACAAGGCCGCGATGGCGGGGCCGATGACAAACCCGGTCAGCCCGAACAGGGCCATTCCGCCCAGCGTGGAGATCAGCACCACGTAGTCTGGCATCTTGGTGTCCTTGCCCACGAGGATGGGGCGCAGCACGTTGTCCACGAGTCCGATCACGCCAATGCCATACAAGGTGAGTACCACGCCTTGCAATGTGGCGCCGGTGGCCAGAAAGTAGAGCGCCACAGGCCCCCAGACAAGGCCGGCACCCACGGCGGGCAGCAGCGACAGAAAGGCCATGGCCACGCCCCACAGCACGGGGCCCTGGATGCCCAGAATCCAGAAAATCAGGCCGCCCAGTGCCCCTTGCGATGCCGCCACCACGATGTTTCCCTTGACGGTGGCCCGGATGACGGTGGTGAACTTGCTGGTCAGCTGGCGCTTGTGTTCGCTGTCGAGCGGCGTGGCGTGGCTGATGCGTTTGGCCAGTGCCGCGCCGTCGCGCAGCAGAAAGAACAGCAGATACAGCATGACGCCAAAGCCCACCATGAACTCCAGCGTGTTCTGCCCGATGTTCAGCGCCTTGGTCGCGACAAACTGGCTGGCCTGTACAGCCACCGACGACAGCTTTTCCTGCACTTGGCCCAGGGTTGTGAGGTTGAACCGGTCCAGTAGGCCGGCGGCCCAGGCGGGCAGGGCGGCAATGATCTGCTGCAGATACTGGCCAAAATTCAGCTGGCCGGACTTGGTGCGGTCATAGATGCCGGTGGCTTCCTGTACCAGCGAAACAGCGATCAGGGTCATGGGCAAAATGACCATCACCAGGCACAGAACCAAGGTGGCCAGGGCAGCCAGGTTCGGGCTGCCGGGCATGCGCCGCAGCAGGCGGCGGTGCAGTGGCGCAAACAGGATCGCCAGCACCACTCCCCAGAACACCGCACCATGAAACTGCCACAGGATGGCGCCGAAGGCGAGCGTGACCAGCGTCAGGAGAATCAGGAACACGCGGTTCTCAAAGGAGGAGGGTTGCATGGGCGTCGGGGGGGCAGATGGAATGCACGCACTGTACGCGAGTGAATGGCAGGCGCATGACAGGGGCTGCCGCCGGACGGGTATTCGCCGGGGGGACTGCCGGCTGGAGCGCCTGGGCGTTCAATGGCACAATACCGTCCGTACCAAGGCCCTTCCCCAGCCACAGTCGCATCCGCCAATCGGTCCAGCCGTGTCGCGGAAGGTTTCTCAACCAGCTAATGCTTCCCCAAGGGAAGCGGAGGTCAGCGGAATATGAGCGATACGACATCCGTCTATCAAGCCTACCAAGGCAACACCTACCTCTTCGGCGGCAATGCGCCCTATGTCGAAGAGATGTATGAAAACTATCTTGCCAACCCTGGCAGCGTGCCCGACACCTGGCGCGCGTATTTTGATGCGCTGCAGCATGTTCCCGCTGTGGACGGATCCAATGCCAAGGATGTCCCGCACCTCCCCGTGATCAATGCCTTTGCCGAGCGCGCAAAGCAAGGCGGCACCAAGGTGGTGGTGGCCAGCAACGACGCCGAAATGGGCCGCAAGCGCACCGCAGTGCAGCAACTGATTGCCGCCTACCGCAACGTGGGCCAGCGCTGGGCCGATCTGGACCCCCTGAAGCGCGCCGAGCGCCCCGCCATTCCCGAGCTGGAGCCTTCGTTTTACGGCTTCACCGATGCGGACCAGGAAACGGTTTTCAACACCAGCAACACTTTTTTCGGCAAGGACACCATGTCCCTGCGCGATCTGATCAATGCGCTGCGCGAAACCTATTGCGGCACCCTCGGTGCGGAGTACATGCACACCACGGATCAGACGCAAAAGCGCTGGTGGCAACAAAAACTCGAAAGCATCCGCAGCAAGCCCCAGTTCAGTGCCGACAAGAAAAAGCACATTCTTGAGCGCCTGACGGCCGCCGAGGGCCTGGAGCGCTACCTGCACACCAAGTACGTCGGGCAAAAGCGCTTTTCGCTGGAAGGTGGCGAGAGCTTCATCGCTGCCATGGACGAGTTGATCCATTCCGCAGGCTCCAAGGGCGTTCAGGAAATCGTGATCGGCATGGCCCACCGTGGCCGGTTGAACGTGCTGGTCAACACCCTGGGCAAGATGCCCAAGGATCTTTTTGCCGAATTCGACCACACGGCGCCAGAAGACTTGCCCGCCGGTGACGTCAAATACCACCAGGGTTTCAGCTCGGATATCGCTACCGTGGGTGGCCCGGTGCATCTGTCGCTGGCCTTCAACCCCTCGCACCTTGAAATCGTGAACCCGGTGGTGGAAGGCTCGGTGCGTGCCCGCATGGACCGCCGCGGCGACCAGCGTGGCAGCCAGGTTCTGCCCGTGCTGGTGCACGGCGATGCAGCCTTCGGTGGCCAGGGTGTGAACCAGGAGACCCTGGCGCTGGCACAAACCCGCGGTTACACCACGGGCGGCACGGTGCATATCATCATCAACAACCAAATTGGCTTTACCACCTCGGACCCGCGCGACATGCGCTCGTCCACGTTCTGCACCGACATCGTCAAGATGGTCGAGGCACCCGTGCTGCACGTCAATGGTGACGATCCCGAGGCCGTGGTGCTGGCCACGCAACTGGCGCTGGAGTTCCGCATGGAGTTCCGCGAGGATGTGGTGGTGGACATCACCTGCTTTCGCAAGCTGGGCCACAACGAGCAGGACACCCCCAGCCTGACCCAGCCGCTGATGTACAAAAAGATTGCGGCCCATCCTGGCACCCGCAAGCTTTATGCCGACAAGCTCGCTGCACAAGGCCTTGGCGCCAATCTGGGTGACGAGATGATCACGGCGTACCGCGCTGCCATGGACGCAGGCAAGCACACGGTGGACCCGGTACTGACCAACTTCAAGGGCAAGTACGCCGTGGACTGGTCGCCCTTCCTGGGCAAGAAGTGGACCGACGCCGGCGACACCGCCATTCCGCTGACCGAGTGGAAGCGGCTGTCCGAAAAGCTCACCACCATTCCGGACAGCGTTGCGCCGCACCAGCTGGTCAAGAAGGTGTATGACGACCGCGCCGCCATGGGCCGTGGTGAAGTCAACGTGGACTGGGGCATGGGCGAGAGCATGGCCTTTGCCTCGCTGGTGGCCAGTGGTTACCCGGTGCGCCTGTCGGGTGAGGACTCGGGCCGTGGCACCTTCACGCACCGCCACGCCGTCATTCACGACCAAAAGCGCGAAAAGTGGGACACCGGCACCTATGTGCCGCTGCAGAATGTGGCCGAGAATCAGGCTCCGTTCGTCGTGATCGACTCCATCCTGTCCGAAGAAGCCGTGCTGGGCTTCGAATATGGCTACGCGGGCTCCGACCCCAATACGCTCGTCGTCTGGGAAGCCCAGTTTGGCGACTTTGCCAACGGCGCGCAGGTGGTGATCGACCAGTTCATCGCCTCCGGCGAGGTGAAGTGGGGCCGTGCCAACGGCCTGACGCTGATGCTGCCGCATGGCTACGAAGGCCAGGGGCCCGAGCACAGCTCTGCGCGCCTGGAGCGTTTCATGCAGCTGGCGGCCGATGCCAACATGCAGATCGTGCAGCCCACCACGGCTAGCCAGATCTTCCATGTGCTGCGCCGCCAGATGGTGCGCGACCTGCGCAAGCCGCTGATCATCTTCACGCCCAAGTCGCTGCTGCGCAACAAGGATGCCACCTCGCCGCTGTCCGAGTTCACCAAGGGCAGCTTCCAGACGGTGATCCCCGAGCAGAACGAGGCCATCGACAAGAAGGCCGACAAGGTCAAGCGCGTGATTGCCTGCTCTGGCAAGGTTTATTACGACCTGGTGAAAAAGCGCACCGAGAACGAGGTGAGCGACGTGGCGATCATCCGCGTCGAGCAGGTCTATCCGTTCCCGCACAAGGCGTTTGCTGCTGCGATCAAGAAGTACCCCAACGCCACGGACATCGTGTGGTGCCAGGACGAGCCGCAGAACCAGGGCGCCTGGTTCTTCATCCAGCACAACATCCACGAAAACATGCTCGATGGCCAGAAGCTGGGCTACTCCGGTCGCGCCGCGTCTGCTTCGCCTGCCGTGGGCTATTCGCACCTGCACCAGGAACAGCAAAAGGCGCTGGTCGAAGGCGCGTTTGCCAAGCTCAAGGGTTTTGTCCTGACCAAGTAAGGCCGGCAACCCCTCTCCAGAACAAAACCCCATTCCGAAAGAATTGATATGGCTATCGTAGAAGTCAAAGTACCGCAACTGTCTGAATCCGTGGCCGAGGCCACCATGCTGACCTGGAAAAAGAAAGCCGGCGAAGCGGTGGCAGTGGACGAGATCCTGATCGAGATCGAAACCGACAAGGTCGTGCTGGAAGTGCCCGCACCCGCTGCTGGCGTGCTGGCAGAAATCGTCCAGGGCGACGGCGCCACCGTGGTGGCCGAACAGCTCATCGCGAAGATCGACACCGAAGGCAAGGCCGGGGCCGCCGCTCCTGCCGCTGCAGCGCCCGCTGCGGCAGCGGCACCTGCAGCCGCTGTGGCCGTGGCTGCTGCTGCCACCGGTGGCTCGAAGGCCGACGTGGCCATGCCCGCCGCCGCCAAGCTGCTGGCCGACAACAACCTGTCGGTGTCGGCCGTGGCCGGCACGGGCAAGGATGGCCGCGTCACCAAGGGCGACGTGCTGGCCGCCGTGGCCGGTGGTGTGCAGTCCACCGCTGCGGTCATTCCCACTGGCGTGCCCACCAAGGCGCTGCCGCAGGTGGCCTCCGTGGCCAAGCAGGATCTTGGCGACCGCCCCGAGCAGCGCGTGCCCATGAGCCGCCTGCGTGCCCGCGTGGCCGAGCGTCTGCTGCAGTCGCAATCGACCAACGCCATCCTGACCACGTTCAACGAAGTGAACATGGCCCCGGTGATGGACATGCGCAAGAAGTTCCAGGATGCGTTCACCAAGGAACACGGCGTGAAGATCGGCTTCATGAGCTTCTTCGTGAAGGCAGCCGTGCATGCACTCAAGAAGTACCCGGTGCTGAACGCCTCGGTCGATGGCAACGACATCGTCTACCACGGCTATTTCGACATCGGCATCGCCGTGGGCTCGCCCCGTGGCCTGGTGGTGCCCATTTTGCGCAACGCCGACCAGATGAGCTTTGCGGAAATCGAGAAGAAGATCGCTGAATTCGGCAAGAAGGCCGCCGAAGGCAAGCTGGGTATCGAAGAGATGACCGGTGGCACGTTCTCGATCTCCAACGGCGGCACCTTCGGCTCGATGATGTCCACCCCGATCATCAACCCGCCGCAGTCGGCCATTTTGGGCGTGCACGCCACCAAGGACCGCGCCGTGGTCGAAAACGGTCAGATCGTGGTGCGCCCGATGAACTACCTGGCCATGTCGTATGACCACCGCATCATCGACGGCCGCGAAGCCGTGCTGGGCCTGGTGGCCATGAAGGACGCGCTGGAAGACCCCTCGCGCCTGCTGTTCGACATCTAAGCGCGGAGCGCTGAACGCATCGACCCACCCATGTGGCCTGGCCTGCGCTGGAGCCCGTCGGTGGGTCTTTCTCCAACTGATTAAGTGAGATTTCCCCATGAGCAAACAATTTGATGTCGTCGTGATCGGCGGCGGCCCCGGCGGCTACATCGCTGCCATCCGTGCAGCCCAGCTGGGCATGAACGTGGCCTGTATCGACGAATGGAAGAACGACAAGGGCGGCCCGGCCCCCGGCGGCACTTGCACCAACGTGGGTTGCATTCCGTCGAAGGCGCTGCTGCAGTCGTCCGAGCATTTCGAGCACGCCAACAAGCACTTTGCCGACCACGGCATCACCGCCACGGGCGTGAAGATGGACGTGGCCAAGATGGTGGCCCGCAAGGACAGCGTCGTGAAGCAGAACAACGACGGCATCCTGTACCTGTTCAAGAAGAACAAGGTCAGCTTTTTCCATGGCCGTGGCTCGTTCGTGAAGGCCGCCGAGGGTGGCTATGAGATCAAGGTGGCCGGCGCCACCGAAGAGACCCTGGTGGGCAAGCAGATCATCATCGCCACCGGCTCCAATGCGCGTGCATTGCCCGGCGCAGCGTTTGATGAAGTGAACATCCTGTCCAACGATGGTGCGCTGCGCATCGGCGCCGTGCCCAAGAAGCTGGCCCTGATCGGCTCGGGCGTGATCGGCCTGGAAATGGGCTCGGTCTGGCGCCGCCTGGGCGCGGAAGTGACCGTGCTCGAAGGCCTGCCAACCTTCCTGGGCGCAGTGGACGAGCAGATCGCCAAGGAAGCCAAGAAGGCGTTTGACAAGCAGGGCCTCAAGATCGAGCTCGGCGTGACCGTTGGCGAGATCAAGAGCAGCGAGAAGGGCGTCAGCATCGCCTACACCAACAGCAAGGGTGAAGCGCAAACCCTGGATGCAGACAAGCTCATCATCTCGATTGGCCGCGTGCCCAACACCATCGGCCTGAATGCCGAAGCCGTGGGCCTGCAGCTCGACGAGCGCGGCGCCATTGCCGTGGACGGCGATTGCAAGACCAACCTGCCCGGCGTGTGGGCCGTGGGCGACGTGGTGCGTGGTCCGATGCTGGCGCACAAGGCCGAGGAAGAGGGCGTGGCCGTGGCCGAGCGCATGGCGGGCCAGCACGGTCATGTCAACTTCAACACCATTCCCTGGGTGATTTACACCAGCCCCGAAATTGCCTGGGTGGGCCGCACCGAGCAGCAGCTCAAGGCCGATGGCGTGAAGTACAAGGCCGGCACCTTCCCGTTCCTGGCCAATGGCCGCGCGCGGGCACTGGGCGACACCACCGGCATGGTCAAGTTCCTGGCCGATGCCACGACGGACGAAATCCTGGGCGTGCACATGGTCGGGCCACAGGTCAGCGAGCTGATTTCCGAGGCCGTGGTGGCCATGGAGTTCAAGGCCAGTGCGGAAGACATCGCCCGCATCTGCCACGCCCACCCGTCCTTGAGCGAAGCCACCAAGGAAGCGGCCCTGGCCGTGGACAAGCGCACGCTGAATTTCTGATTCTTTGCATCAAATTGGCTGCTAGCGCTTATGTATAAAGCGCTAGCAGCTATTTATTTTATAGCGGCATAGTTTCAGGGCATTTTCAACGTGACCGTCAAGCAGACCTATCTCAAAGAACTTGCTGCCAAGGGTTTTCAGAGCGACCCGGCACAACTGCGTGCGGTGGACGCTTTGCAGCGCTGCGCCAGTGACTGGGCCGCATACAAGTCGCGCCGCTCCAATGCCTTCAAGAAGATCATCAACCACCCTGAGGTTCCGCGCGGCGTTTACATGTACGGCGGGGTGGGGCGCGGCAAGAGCTTTCTCATGGATTGCTTTTTCAATGCCGTGCCGCTCAAGCGCAAGGTGCGCCTGCATTTTCACGAATTCATGCGCGAGGTGCACCGGGAGCTGGCAGCGCTGCAAGGCATGGCCAACCCGCTGGATATTTTGGGTGAACGCATCGCCAAGCGCTACAAGCTGATCTGCTTCGACGAATTCCATGTGGCCGACATCACCGACGCGATGATCCTGCACCGCTTGCTGGCGGCGCTGTTTGACAACGGGGTGGGCTTTGTCACCACCTCCAACTTCAAGCCCGATGGGCTTTACCCCGATGGCCTGCACCGTGACCGCATCCTGCCGGCCATTGCGCTGCTGAACGAAAAGCTCGAAGTGGTGAACGTGGACAACGGCACCGACTACCGCCGCCGCACGCTCGAGCAGGTGAAGCTGTACCACACGCCGCTGGGGCCCGAGGCCGATGCTGAAATGAACACGGCCTTCGACCAGCTGGCCGAGGTGCATGACGAAGACCCCGTGCTGCACATCGAAGCGCGCGAGATCCGGGCGCGGCGCAAGGCCGGTGGCGTGGTGTGGTTTGATTTCAAAACGCTGTGCGGCGGCCCCCGGTCGCAGAATGATTACCTGGAGATCGCCACGCAATTTCACACCGTTTTGCTGTCGGATGTGCCCTATATGCCCGTCAACATGGCTTCGCCGGCGCGGCGCTTTACCTGGCTGGTGGACGTGCTGTATGACCGGCGGGTCAAGCTCATCATGTCGGCCGCCGTGGCGCCAGAGCAGCTCTACACCGATGGGCCCTTGGCGCACGAGTTTCCGCGCACGGTGTCCCGGCTGCACGAGATGCAGTCCAGGGAGTTTCTGGCACTCGATCGCCGCACCGTGGATACGGGACTGACGTAAATGAAAAACCTTTGGTTCGTTTGGGGTCTTGCGAGCCTGATCGCCGGGCCTGCGCTGGCGCAATCGGCAGCATCTGCGCCGCCAGAACGCGGCCACAGTGCTGCGCAGGCAGAGCGACAGGTTGAACGCGAACGCATCCACCAGGAGCGCCAGGCGATCGCGGCCACGCGCGCGCGTGACGAAACCGCGTGCTATCGCCGGTTTGCGGTGGAGGACTGCCTGCGGGACGTGCGGACCCAGGCGCGCAATGCCGAGCTGCAACTGCGCGCACGCGAGCTGCAGCTCAACGACGCAGAGCGCAAGGAAAAGGCCGCAGAACGCCTGCGTTCGATTGAAGAAAAGCAGCGGCTCGTTCCGGACCGGTCGCAGCCCCAGGGGGCGGCACGCGGGGCGGAGCGTCCGGCTCCCGCCAGTGTGGACGCGTTGCGCACCCAGCATCAGCGTGAGGCGCAGCAACGGGCCGAGCAGCAGCGCACGCGTGAGCAGTCGGGTGCTGAAAATCGGGCCCAGCGCGCCGCGCAAAGCGCTGAACGGGCAGCTGCCGCGCGTGCCCGCCATGCCGACAATGTGAAAGCGGCGCAAGAGCGGCGTGAACGGGTGCAGAAAATGCAGGCCGAATCGGCTGCTGCAGGGCGCAAGCCGGCGGCTTCGTTGCCCGCATCGTCGGGGCTACCACCCGTTCAACCCTGAGCGTGGCTGTTGGGGCTGCTGGATGGGTTGCTCGCGCCCCAGCGCGTGCGCGCCGGACCTGTGCGCTTCAGGCGCTGCCTGTGGACAGCGGGGCCAGTCGCCCGATCTTCTTCTCTTCGGCCAGGGCTTCGATCTTCACGACGATCAGCGACAGATTGTCGCCACCGCCGCGTGCGCGCGAGCGTGCCTTGTCGATCAGGAATTCGGTGGCTTCGCGCGGCGACAGCGAATCCACCACCGAGGCCAGCTCGGTGGGCGAAAAGTAATGCCACACGCCATCGCTGCAGGCCAGCAGCACATCGCCGGGCCGCAATTGCTGGATGGTGTGGGTGGTGATGGGCGGGTCGCTTTCGGTGCCCAGGCAGCCCACCAGAATGTTGGAATGCGGATGGATGTTGGCTTCGGCCTCGGTCAACTCGCCGCGATCGACCAGGGCCTGGACATAAGAATGGTCGCTGGTGCGAAAGCTCAGCCTGGCACCCTCGAAGTGGTAGATGCGCGAGTCGCCCGCATGCACCCAGTGGCAGTCGCCGCGCGGGTTGATCAAAAACGCGGCGATGGTGCTGTGGGGTTCCTGTTCGGATGAAATGGCCGTGAGGCGGATGACGATGTGCGCCTCTTGCACCATGTTCTTGAGCATCGCGGCGGGGTCGTCCGTCTCCGGCGAGTAGCGTTCAAACAACTGGCGGGCTGTCATCATCACCTGGTCTGACGCCTTGCGCCCGCCACTGCGGCCACCCATGCCATCGGCCACCACGCCCAGCACGCACCCGTTGAAGCGTTCGTGGGAGATCAGGGCCACCTGGTCCTGCTGGTATTCGCGGTCACCCTTGTGGATACCCGTAGAGGCGATAAGGCGGAACGCTTTGGTCATGCTGAGGATTGTGGGGGCCGGCGGTGCAAATCCCCATCGGGGAGGTGCGTCAGAGCGATTATTATCCGCTCGCGTGTGGCGTTTTTGCCATGCCCATGAGTGCATCGCACCGCCAACTTCTTGAAATCGAACCACCACTCATTGCCGCGCCAGCTGATTGATTTGCGCATCGCCCATGCCGATCTGGATGCCCGCATCGACCAGGGCACGCATGAGGGAATGCCGGACGATTTTTTGCTCAGGCGCCTGAAGAAGCGCCGCCTGGCAATGCGCGATGAAATCGACCGCCTGGAGCGCGCACTGCAGCCCCAAGAGCCTGCGTGATGAGCCTGGTGGACGCCGTACATGTGGCATTTGGACCTGATGGGGTGCTGTCGCGAATGGACGCACATTACCGTGTCCGCGATGGCCAGATGGCAATGGCCGACGCGGTCGCCAGGACCATTGAGCGGGGTGGCGCCCTGGTGGTGGAGGCAGGCACAGGCGTTGGCAAAACCTTCGCCTATCTGGTCCCGGCACTGCTCAGCGGCGAGCGGGTGTTGCTGTCCACGGCCACCAAGGCTTTGCAGGACCAGCTTTTTGC
This sequence comes from Acidovorax sp. T1, assembly GCF_002176815.1. Taxonomy (NCBI): domain Bacteria; kingdom Pseudomonadati; phylum Pseudomonadota; class Betaproteobacteria; order Burkholderiales; family Comamonadaceae; genus Acidovorax; species Acidovorax sp. T1. Next base: position 1,850,352 of record NZ_CP021648.1, read on the forward strand.
CCGCGATCTCCCCCAGCTGGTCTCGGCCCTGGCCTTGCCGGTGCGCACGGCACTGCTCAAGGGGCGCGGCAGTTATCTGTGTTTGCACCGCATGGAGCAGGCGCGCCAGCAAGTCGCGCCGCAGGATCGCGTCATGCAGCGGGTGCTGGCGAAGGTGGAGGTCTGGTCGCGCAGCACCCGCTCGGGTGATCTGGCCGAGTTGCCGGGCCTGGACGAACGCTCACCCGCCATGGCGCTGATCACATCCACCCGCGAAAACTGCCTGGGCACGGCCTGCCCCCGGTTTCGGCAGTGCCATGTGAACCTCGCCCGGCGTGAAGCGCTGGCCGCCGATGTGGTGGTGGTCAACCACCATCTGTTCTTTGCCGATGCGGCTGTGCGGGAGTCGGGCATGGCCGAGTTGCTGCCGACCGTGCGGGTCGTGGTGTTTGACGAGGCGCACCAGATCAATGAAATCGGCGTGCAGTTCCTGGGTATGCAGCTGACCACGGGGCAGCTGCTGGATTTTTCGCGGGATCTTCTGGCGGCGGGTTTGCAGCATGCCCGTGGCCTTGCGGACTGGAACACCCTGGCGGGCCCCATCGAGCAGGCCGCTGCCGACCTGCGGATGGCCGTGGGCCCGAATGCCGCCGGCACCAAGCTGCGCTGGACAGGCGAGGTGCCCGAAGCCGTGGCGCCGCAAGGCTGGCATGAGGCCCTTGGGCGGGTGTCAATGGCGTGCGCGCAAGCCCTGGAGGCGCTGGACCCGTTCAGCGAGACATCCCCTGACTTTGTGCGCCTGTACGAGCGCGGCTCTGAGATCTTGGTGCGGCTGGGGCGATTTGCAGCGCCCTGCAGTCCGGACGCCGTGCGCTGGGTGGACGTGGGGGGGGCGCTGCGGCTGGTGGAGTCGCCGCTCGATATTGCACAGGCCATGCGAACCCGCTTGCTTGCGGCTCCCACCGAAACCGCAGAATGGGAAGGTGCGGGTGACGAGTGGCCTGCGCCGCAGCCGCACGCAGGGCGGGCCTGGATTTTCACGTCGGCCACGTTGGGCGACGATGCCGCTCTGACATGGTTCACCGAGCGCTGCGGCTTGCAGGGTGCCGAGATTTTGCGCGTGGAAAGTCCGTTCGACTATGCGTCGCAGGCCGCGCTGTATGTGCCCCGGCATTTGCCAAAACCCGCCGATCCCGCCCACAGCATCGCCGTGGCCCAGTTGGCTGGAGCGGCCGCAGGCCGTCTGGGTGGGCGCACGCTGGTTCTGACCACAACGCTCAAGGCCCTGCGCACTATCGGCGATGCGTTGCAAGCACGTTTCAACAGTCCGGATGGGCTGGAGGTGCTGGTGCAGGGAGACTGGCCCAAACGCCACCTCATGGAGCGCTTTCGCGAGGGAGCATTGAACGGACGGCGCGGCTGCGTGCTGGTGGCGTCGGCCTCGTTCTGGGAGGGCTTTGATGTGCCTGGCGATGCCTTGCAGCTGGTCATCATCGACAAGCTGCCCTTTCCGCCTCCTGGCGATCCGCTGGTGGAAGCACGCACCCACCGCATCGAGGCCGCTGGTGGGCGTGCCTTTCAGATGCTTGCGGTGCCCGAGGCGGCTGTGGCGCTCAAGCAAGGGGCGGGGCGGCTGATTCGGCGGGAATCGGACCGTGGCATCCTGGTGGTGTGCGATACCCGGCTGGTCACCATGGGCTATGGCAAACGGCTGATGCGCGCTTTGCCGCCCATGCGCATGCTTGAAAGTCCCGAGGCGTTCGAGGCAGCGCTGGATGCGCTTACCAGAATTTCCACCACGGATTCGACTTGGTCTTGACGCTGCCCGTGGCGTAAACGCCTTGGGGGTACGAAGCCTCCATGACCCGGCGGGCATCGTCCCGCAGCTGGGTCATGCCCAGGGCGTCGTAGGACTGGATCAGGATGTACAGGGCCTCTTCGAGTGCCGGAACGCCCTGGTAATCGGCCAGTGCCGCCTGGGCGCGGCCGATGGCTGCCACATAGGCGCCACGCTGGTAGTAATAGCGGGCAACGTGCACTTCATACTGGGCTAGCGAATTGACAATGTAGGTCATGCGCTGGCGAGCGTCGTTGGCGTAGCGCGAATCAGGAAACCGGGTTGCCAGTTCGCTGAACGACTCGAAGGAATCCTTGGCCGCTTTCTGGTCGCGCTCTGACAGATCTTGCTGCGAAATCCATGAAAAGAGACCCAGGTTGTCGTTGAAGTTGACCAAGCCTTTGAGGTACAGCGCGTAATCCAGTGCGGGACTGGCGGGGTGTAGCTTCATGAACCGGTCGAGGGTTGCGATGGCCTGGGCCTTTTCACCGGCCTTGTACTGTGCATAGGCTTTGTCCAGCTGCGCCTGCTGGGCCAGCGGCGTGCCTGCGGCACGGCCCTCCAGCTTTTCCAGCAAGGGTACTGCCTTGTCGAAGGCGCCACCGTTGAGCTCGTCCTTGGCTTCCGAGTAAATGCGATTGGGACTCCAGCCCGCTGTCTTGTCTTCCGGAGTGCTGGAGCAACCCGCGAGCAGGCCAGCGGTCAGCAGGGCAGTGATAAATGGCAGGGGAGCACGCAGCATTGCAGGCAGCTTTCAAGCATAAGGTGAACGTGTGCGCGGTTAGACGCTGCAAAGACTGCCGCACTTTTCTGGTGCGGCTTGGCCTGCGGCAGTACCTGAACCGACGTTGGCATTGTACCGACCGTGGCTGCCGCACTTGGCTCGCTTTAATTCGCCATTTCAGGTGCCGGGCCAGATGGGCTTCCTACAATGGAGCCATGTTTGTTCACCTGCGCCTGCACACCGAGTTTTCCGTCGTTGACGGCACCAATCGCATCGATGACCTGGCCAAGGCTGCGGCCCGGGATGGCCAGCCTGCGTTGGCTATCACCGATCTCAACAACCTTTTTGGCGCCATCAAGTTCTACAAGGAAATGCGCGGCAAAGGCGTCAAGCCAATTTTGGGCGCTGAAATTTTTCTCGAAGGCGAGGCGGGGGCGGCGCCGTCGCGCATGCTGCTGCTGGTGCAAGGCCGCCAGGGCTATCTGAACCTGTCCGAATTGCTGGCGCGCGCCTGGACGCGCAATGTGGTCAAGACACAGGCGATTTGCACCTGGGAGTGGCTGCAGGAACTGGGTGATGGCCTGATCGCGATCTCGGGCGCCCAGGCGGGCGCGGTGGGGCAAGCGCTGATGAAGGGCGATGACGCCGGTGCGGCGCAGCTGGCGCTGCGGCTGGCCGGCATCTTTCCGCACCGTTTCTATGTGGAGGTGCAACGGGCGGGGCGCGCTGACGACGAGGCCCATGTCGTGGCGGCCGTGCAACTGGCTGCGCGGCTGCATCTGCCCGTGGTCGCCACGCACCCCGTGCAGTTCGCCACTGCCGACGATTACGAGGCCCACGAGGCCCGGGTCTGCATTTCCGAGGGCGAAATCCTGGGCAACCAGCGGCGGGTGCGCAAGTTCACGCGCGAGCAGTATTTCAAGTCGTCGGCACAAATGCAGGCGCTGTTTGAGGATCTGCCCGCCGCACTGGCGAATTCGGTTGAAATTGCCCGCCGTTGCAATATCAGCCTGGTGCTGGGCAAGCCGCAGTTGCCCAACTTTCCCATCCCGCCCGTGAATGGGCAGGTGATGTCGGTGGAAGACTACTTTCGCCATGTTTCCTTCGAGGGGCTGGAGGACCGCCTTCAGCTTCTGTTCCCCGACGAAGCCAAGCGCAATGCACAGCGGCCGCGCTATGTGGAGCGGCTGGAGTTCGAGCTCAACACCATCCTCAAGATGGGGTTTCCTGGCTACTTTTTGATTGTGGGGGACTTTATCCAATGGGCCAAGACGCACGGGTGCCCCGTGGGGCCGGGCCGGGGCTCTGGCGCGGGGTCTCTGGTGGCCTATGCGCTCAAGATCACCGACCTGGACCCGCTCGAATACAACCTGCTGTTTGAACGGTTTTTGAACCCCGAGCGCGTGTCGATGCCCGACTTCGACATTGACTTTTGCCAGGCGAACCGCGACCGCGTGATCGACTACGTGAAGGACAAATACGGCAAGGATGCCGTGAGCCAGATCGCCACCTTCGGCACCATGGCCGCCAAAGCGGCCATTCGGGACGTGGGGCGGGTGATGGACATGAGCTATATGTTTTGCGACGGCATCTCCAAGCTGGTGCCCAACAAGCCCGGGCAGTCCTACACACTGGCTTACCCGCCCAACCCCAAGAAAGAGGGCGACAAGAACAACTACGCCCTGGAGCTGGAGCCCCTGCTGGCGGAGCGGGTGCAAAAGGAAGAAGACGTCAAGACCGTCATCGAGATGGCGCAGAAGCTGGAAGGCTTGACGCGCAACATCGGCATGCATGCCGGTGGCGTGCTGATCGCGCCGGGCAAGCTCACCGATTTTTGTCCGCTGTACCAGCAGCCGGGCAGCGAGTCGGCCGTGAGCCAGTACGACAAGGACGACGTGGAGGCGATTGGCCTGGTGAAGTTCGATTTCCTGGGTCTGGCCACGCTCACCATTCTGGAAATTGCGCGCGAGTTCATCATCAAGCGCCACAAGGGGCAGGAGAACTTCGCCTTCGAAACCATTCCGCTGGACGATGGCCCGACCTACAGGCTCTTCTCCGATGGCAAGACCGAGGCCGTCTTCCAGTTTGAAAGCCGCGGCATGCAGGGCATGCTGAAAGAAGCGCGCCCCAGCCGCCTGGAGGACCTGATTGCGCTGAACGCCTTGTATCGGCCAGGCCCCATGGACCTGATCCCGAGCTTTGTGAACCGCAAGCATGGCAAGGAAGAGGTGATCTATCCCCATCCGCTGGTGGAGCCCGTGCTGGCCGAGACCTACGGGATCATGGTCTACCAGGAGCAGGTGATGCAGACCGCCCAGGTGCTGGGCGGATACAGCCTGGGCGGCGCCGACATGCTGCGCCGGGCCATGGGCAAGAAGAAGGCCGAGGAGATGGCCGAGCACCGCGCCATCTTCCGCAAGGGCGCGGCAGAAAAGGGCATCGGCCAGGAGAAGGCTGACGAAGTGTTCGACCTGATGGAGAAGTTTGCGGGCTACGGCTTCAACAAGTCGCACGCCGCCGCTTATTCGCTGTTGGCCTACCACACCGGCTGGCTCAAGGTGCATTACACGGCCGAGTTCTTTTGCGCCAACATGACGGTGGAAATGGACGACACCGACAAGCTCAAGGTGCTGTTCGAAGATGCGCAGAAGAGTTTCGGGCTGACGTTCGAGCCGCCGGATGTCAATCGCGGCCGGTACCGCTTTGAGCCCGTGACCGACAAGGTGATCCGCTACGGCCTGGGCGCCGTCAAGGGCACGGGGCAACAGGCCATCGATGCCATCGTTGCGGCCCGTGAAGGGCGGGGCGATGGGCCGCAGGGCTCCACCACGGGCCCGTTTAAGAGCCTGTTCGATTTCTGCGTGCGGGTGGACAAGGCGCGCTTGAACAAGCGCACCGTCGAGGCGCTCATCAAGGCGGGTGCCTTTGACTCGCTCAATCTCAATCGCGCCGCCATGGTGGCGTCGATCGACCGCGCCTTCGACTTTGCCGCGGCCACGCTGGCCAACGTGAACCAGGGCGGCCTGTTTGACATGATGGGTGACGACGCCCATGGATCGAGCACGCAGGAGCCCGATCTGGTGGACGCGGTGCCCTGGGGCATCAAAGAGCGCCTCACGCAGGAGAAGACGGCTATCGGCTTCTACCTCTCGGGCCATCTGTTCGATGAAGTGGCGCAGGAAGTGCGCCGCTTTGTGCGCACCCAGATCGACGAGTTGCTGGACAGCCGCGAGCCCCAGATTCTTGCCGGCATCGTCACCGATTTTCGCGTGATAAATGGCCAGCGGGGCAAGCTGGGGCTGTTCCGGCTGGACGATAAATCGGGCGTCATCGAGGCGTCTGCCGACGAGGCCTTGCTCAACACCTACCGCAACCAGCTCAAGGAAGACGAGTTCGTGGTGATGATGGGGCGCCTGCAGCTGGACCATTTCAGCGGCGGCCTGCGCGTGAAGGTGCAGCAGGTCTGGGATCTGGCGGGCGCGCGTGCGCGGTTCGGCAAATACCTCCATGTGGTGGTGGGGGACAAGTCCCCCGATGTGCCGCGTCTGGTGCAAGAGTTTCCGCCGCGTCGCGAAGAGTCGGAGCAAGGCGATCTGCTGCATGGGCTGCGCGTGCGCATGGGCGTGCGCTGCGTGGCAGAGCAGGGCACCGCGGTGGCCGAGCTGCAGCTGGGCGACGCCAGCCGGTTCTATCCCACCGACGCAGCACTGGCGGCCTGGAGTGCCCAGGTTGGCACAGGCTCTGCTGCCGTTATCTATGAGTGATTTGCGACTATAGACTCGGCTTCCATCAGAAGGTTAAAACCACCGGTTTCCAACCGGTCAGTTTCAGCTATGAGAATGGGGTGGCTGGGGGTGTGAGATGGACTGCAGATCTGCCGGTGTCACAGGCCCGGAGATGAATTGCGCCAGCAGATCGACTGAGAATTGCGGCTGCGCCGCCTTGTCCGCTGGCGCGGTGGCCTTCGTCTTGCGTGGCATTCATGCTTCTTGTTGACATGTTATGCCGCGCACAAAAAATCTCTGACAGGCTCGTACGCCGCCGAAGATGGCGGGCCGTGCGTCTTCGTCGCCGATCATCCAAGTGCTGCGCAGACCTCAAAATGCTCGACCATCGGTGCTTTCACAAAGAATGGACCGACCAAGCCACGCCATTGGCCATAGGCCGGCGAATTGCGAAAGCCTTCGGTATGGTCTTGCAGTGTCTCCCAGTGAATCAGCAGCAGGTAGCGCTCGGGTGATTCAATGCTTCGACGCAGTTCGTATTTGCAAAAGCCCTTGGATGTCGAAATGGCGACACGGATGCCTTCATGGACGGCTTGTTCGAATGCGGCCTGGTGGCCAGGCTGGATGCTGATGTCGGCGACTTCCAAAATCATGTGGTGTTCTCCTTGACCTTGCCCCTGTTTCGTGTAGTTCTTAACCCACCTTAACCCACGATTCACGCGGTCTTTTTATGTTGCGCCGCGTACCAGCGTTGCTCGTACTGCATCGGGCTGAGGTAGTCCAGCGACGAATGCAGCCTGCGGTGATTGTAGAAAGCCATCTAATCCATCACCACCTGCCTGGCCTGCTCACGGGTGGCGAACTTTTGACCATGCACACTGGCCTGCATGTGCAGCTGCAGGGTCCAGCCCACCACCTGCCGACCAAACAGGTCGATGACGGCGGCCAGGGCCGCTGCGGCCATGACCATCCTCTCGTCGACGCAGCCAGTTGAAGTAGTCGCTGGCGCTGACCTCCAGCACCCCGCATGACACGCTCACTGGGTATAGCTTTCTCGTCTGGTCAATCCAGGCGTACCTCGCAGCGTGTCTTGCGCGAAGTACGCCGCGGCTTTTTTTCGATGTCGCGCTCCATGCGAAGACGGCTGACCTCTGCGCGCAACCGCGCTATCTCCATCTGTCCATCTGCTCGGCAGAGACCTTGGCGATCTTGTCATCGCCATCAGCCGGGGGCAAGGTGGTCTTCTGATGGAAAATAAAGGCGTAGCTTTTCCACCCAGGCGCCGGGCCCGGTTGAAAAACACGCAACCATCATCAGATGACACTGGCTGCAGCGATGCCTCTGGATCGCTAGAATGAATTTCATGGCAACAAAACCACCTTCTCCCCCCACCGTGCAGCCCGTAACCCGGCCGGCGCGGGATGACGGCGGTTCGGTCGTGCTCGAAAGACGCGCGCAAAAGACCCAGCCGCCCCAGATGTACCAGGTGGTCATGCTCAATGACGACTACACGCCCATGGAGTTCGTGATCGTGGTGCTGCAGGAGTTTTTCAGCAAGGACCGCGAACAGGCCACGCAGATCATGTTGAAGATCCACCTCGACGGCAAAGGCGTTTGCGGCGTGTACTCGCGGGACGTGGCCGCCACCAAGGTGGACCAGGTGCTGGAGGCTGCGCTGAAGGCCGGCCACCCCCTGCAATGTGTGAGTGAACCTGTTGAATAACAGGTCTCTCATCCCGATCTACAGTTATCTCTTCCACGCAAGCACAAAGGAGTTCACATGATTGCCCAGGAACTGGAAGTCAGCTTGCACATGGCCTTTGTTGAGGCCCGCCAGCAGCGCCACGAGTTCATCACCGTGGAGCATCTGTTGCTTGCACTGCTCGATAACCCCAGCGCAGCGGAAGTGCTGCGCGCATGTTCGGCCAATATCGATGACCTGCGCGCATCGCTGTCGAACTTCATCAAAGACAACACGCCGCAGGTCGCAGGATCTGACGAAGTGGACACACAACCCACGCTGGGCTTCCAGCGGGTGATCCAGCGCGCCATCATGCATGTGCAGTCCACCGGCAATGGCAAGAAAGAGGTGACGGGCGCCAATGTGCTCGTGGCCATCTTCGGCGAGAAGGATTCGCACGCCGTGTACTACCTGCACCAGCAGGGTGTGACGCGCCTGGACGTCGTCAACTTCATTGCCCACGGCATCAAGAAGGGCGAGCCGCCAGAGCCTGCCAAGGCTGAAAACCAGGCCGAAGGTGAAGAGGGCGCCAGCGCCGAGCGCAATGAAAAGGCCTCGCCGCTGGAGCAGTTCACCCAGAACCTGAACCAAGCAGCCAAGGACGGCAAGATCGACCCGCTGATCGGCCGCCACTACGAGGTGGAACGCACCATCCAGATCCTGTGCCGCCGCCGCAAGAACAACCCGCTGCTGGTGGGCGAAGCCGGCGTGGGCAAGACCGCGATTGCCGAGGGCCTGGCCTGGCGCATCACGCAAAACGATGTGCCCGAGATCCTGGCCGAGGCCGTGGTCTATTCGCTCGACATGGGCGCGCTGCTGGCGGGCACCAAGTACCGCGGCGATTTTGAGCAGCGCCTCAAGGGCGTGCTCAAGTCGCTCAAGGACAAGCCCAATGCGATTTTGTTCATCGACGAGATCCACACCCTGATCGGTGCGGGCGCTGCGTCGGGCGGCACGCTCGATGCGTCCAACCTGCTCAAGCCGGCGCTCTCCAGCGGCCAGCTCAAGTGCATTGGCGCCACCACCTTCTCGGAATACCGTGGCATCTTCGAAAAAGACGCCGCGCTGTCGCGCCGCTTCCAGAAGGTGGACGTGGTCGAGCCCACCGTGCAGGAAACCATCGACATCCTCAAGGGCCTCAAGAGCCGCTTTGAAGAGCACCACAGCGTGAAATACGCCGCGGCGGCCCTGCAGGCAGCGGCCGAGCTGAGCGCCAAATACATCAACGACCGCCACCTGCCCGACAAGGCCATTGACGTGATCGACGAGGCGGGTGCTGCCCAGCGCATCATGGTGCCGAGCAAGCGCAAGAAGACCATTGGCAAGGCCGAGATCGAAGAGATCGTGGCCAAGATCGCACGCATTCCGCCCGCCAACGTGTCCAACGACGATCGCGGCAAGCTGCAGACGCTCGAGCGCGACCTGAAAAGCGTGGTGTTCGGCCAGGACAAGGCCCTGGAAGTGCTGGCCAGCGCGGTCAAGATGGCGCGTTCGGGCCTGGGCAAGGGCGACAAGCCGATTGGCTCGTTCCTGTTCAGCGGCCCCACCGGCGTGGGCAAGACCGAGGCGGCCAAGCAGCTGGCTTTCATCATGGGCATCGAGCTGATCCGCTTCGACATGTCGGAGTACATGGAGCGCCACGCTGTGAGCCGCCTGATCGGTGCGCCTCCGGGTTACGTGGGGTTTGACCAGGGCGGTCTGCTCACCGAAGCCATCACCAAGAAGCCACACGCGGTGCTGCTGCTCGATGAAATCGAAAAAGCACACCCGGACATCTTCAACGTGCTGCTGCAGGTGATGGACCATGGCACGCTGACCGACAACAACGGGCGCAAGGCCGACTTCCGCAACGTGCTCATCATCATGACCACCAACGCGGGCGCCGAGACCATGAACAAGGCGACCATCGGCTTTACCAACCCGCGCCAGGCGGGCGACGAAATGGGCGACATCAAGCGCCTGTTCACGCCTGAGTTCCGCAACCGGCTCGATGCCATCGTCAACTTCAAGGCGCTTGACGAGCAGATCATCCTGCGCGTGGTGGACAAGTTCCTTCTGCAGCTCGAAACCCAGCTGGCCGAAAAGAAGGTGGAAGTCACCTTCACCGACACGCTGCGCAAGCACCTGGCCAAGAAGGGCTTCGATCCGCTGATGGGCGCCCGCCCGATGCAGCGCCTGATCCAGGACACCATCCGCCGTGCGCTGGCCGACGAGTTGCTGTTTGGCCGACTGCAGGACGGCGGCCGCCTGACGGTGGACATTGAGGTCAAGACCGACGACAAGGGCGTGGAAAGCTCCGAGGTGTTGCTGGACATTCAGCCGCTGCCCAAGAAGGAGCGCTCGGCCAAGTCCGAGCCCGCCGAGCCGGAAGAAGCCACGGCGGATTGATCGGCGCAGCAGTGGCGCCCTTTGGCGCCCCCTTTGCGTGCTCCCGCAGACCCCCAAAAGAAAGCCCACGGTGTACGCCGTGGGCTTTCTTGCTTGTTGTCTGCCGTGGGAGGGGGTGGATCTGCCCGATTGGACTGCCGCTCAGGGCGCTTGCACGCGCTGCAGCAGCTCCAGCGTGGGGTAGCCATCTTGCGCCGTGCCGATGCTGCGCTGGAAGGCGCGCAGCCCCGCGCGGGTGGCCGGGCCCATGACGCCGTCCGGGGTGCCGGCAGAAAACCCCTTGCGGTTCAGCGTCTCCTGCAGCGTCTGTATTTGAGCGCGTGACATCGGCTCCAGATCGCGCGGCCAGGCACCTGCAATGGCTGGGCCGCCGCCGATCTGTTGCGCCAGCAGCGCCACCGCGAGCGCGTAGTTGGTGGAGTTGTTGTAGCGCAGGAGGGTACGAAAATTGGCGCCCACCACAAAGGCGGGGCCGCGTGCGCCGGCCGGAGTGACGATGGAGGCTGCGGCCAGGTGGGGTAGCGTTTGGCCTTCGATGGCGCGTACACCTTCGGCCACCCATTGCGCCGTGCTCTGCCGCACGCCGAGGTCGGCCCGGGCGTGGTCGAACGAAGGCGGCAGCTGGACTTCAGCCCCCCAGCGTTCGTTGGCCTGCCAGCCGGAGCGCGCCAGAAAATGGGCCGTGGATGCCGCCACGTCCGGGATGCTGCCCCAGATGTCGCGGTGCCCGTCGCCATCGGCATCGACGGCGTAGGCCAGAAACACCGAGGGCAGGAACTGCGTGTGGCCCATGGCGCCGGCCCAGGAGCCCACCATGCGTTCGGCCGCGATGTCGCCCGCGTCGATGATGCGCAGGGCGGCCAGCAGTTCGCTTTGTGCCCAGGCGCGGCGCCGCCCGTCGTAGGCCAGCGTGGCCAGTGCGTCCACGGTGCGCAAGCTGCCGAAGTTGCTGCCGTAGTTGCTCTCCATGCCCCAGATGGCGGTGATGACCGTGGCGGGCACGCCGTAGCGGGCTGCGGCGGCCTCCAGCGTTGCCTGGTGCTCAGCCCGTTGGGCCTGGCCCTGCGCGATGCGCTGGGCTGATACGGCGCTGTCGAGGTAGGCCCAGGGCGTGCGGGTGAATTCAGGCTGGGCACGGTCCAATTCAACGACGCGGGGCAGCCATTGCGCGCCGCCCAGCACATCGCGCACGGTGTCGGGCCGTATGCCGGCCGCCAGGGCCTGCGCAGAAAACGCGTTTCGCCAGGCGGCAAAGCCTGCAGCGTGGTCCGCACCGGCTGCCGTGCCGACGGTTGCGTCGGCGGCGCTGGGACGGGTTGCTGGGGGTAACGGTGCGACTACCGTGGATGGGGCGCTGGCGCAACCCGCCAATGCCACGGCAGCCACCAGTGCGGCCGGCAGTCGCATGCACGCAGGGCGTGGGCAGCGCGACAGGAAAGAGAGAGGGGCTTGGGTACTTTGCATGCGCCATTGTCCCGCGCCGCAGCGCCTGTGTCTTGCCGCGGACGTGGCACGCCGTGCAGTGGCTGGTCTGCGTTTACTATTGTTTTGATAGCTACTGGCGCTTGATATGTAAGCGCTAGAGGCAAAAAAGACCAAAAATCGGGTTACAGTTGGCATTCGCCGTGCACAACACCCGTGCGTGGTTTTTTCTCGCCCTTGTTTGTCCACCGACCATGGCCCCTCACACCTTCCTCTGGCACGACTACGAAACCTTCGGCGCCAACACCCGGCGCGACCGGCCGGCGCAGTTTGCGGCCATCCGCACCGACGCCGAGCTCAATGAAATCGGCGAGCCGCTGATGCTCTACTGCCAGCCGGCCAATGACTATCTGCCGGACCCGCAGTCCTGCCTGATCACCGGCATCACGCCCCAGCTGTGCCTGGAAAAGGGCGTGCCCGAGCACGCTTTTGCCAATCGCATCGAGGCCGCATTTGCGCAGCCGGGCACCATCGGCGTGGGCTACAACACCATCCGGTTTGATGACGAGATCACGCGCTTCATGTTCTGGCGCAACCTCATCGACCCTTATGCGCGGGAATGGCAAAACCAGTGTGGCCGCTGGGATCTGCTCGATGTGGTGCGCATGACCTATGCGCTGCGGCCGGACGGCATCCATTGGCCCACCAAGGAAGACGGCACGCCGAGCTTCAAGCTGGAGCATCTGTCCAAAGCCAACGGCCTCGTGCACGAGTCCGCGCACGATGCGCTGTCGGACGTGCGCGCCACCATTGCGCTGGCGCGGCTGATCCGCCAGCACAACCCCAGGCTGTTTGACTTTGCACTCAGCCTGCACAAGAAGGACCGCGTGGCTGCCGAGCTGCGACTGCCCGCCACCACGGCCACGGCGCGGGCGTTCTTGCATGTGTCGGGCATGTTCCCTGCCGAGCGCGGCTGCCTGGCTGTGATGTGGCCGCTGGCCAGCCACCCCACCAACAAGAACGAGCTGATCGCCTGGGACCTGGCCCACGACCCGCGCGAACTGGCCACGCTGGGCGCCGACGAGATCCGCCTGCGCATGTTCTCCAAGGCCGCCGACCTGCCCGAGGGCACCACGCGCCTGCCCATCAAGACCATCCATCTGAACAAATCGCCCATGGTGGTGGGCAATGTGAACACGCTCACCCCCGCGCGGGCGCAGCGCTGGGGCATCGACCTGGCCCAGGCGGCGCAGCATGCCGACATGGCGCGGGCCTTGCCGGACATGAGCGGCATCTGGCCCGCCGTGTTTGCCCGCCCGGCCGAGCCTGCCCCCGATGTGGACCAGGACCTGTATGGCGGATTCGTGGGCAACAGCGACCGCCGCCACCTGAACGATTTGCGCACCATGAATGGCGCAAAGCTGGCCACCGCGCGCACGGGCTTTGATGACCCGCGCCTGGCCGAGCTGGTGTGGCGCTATCGGGCCCGCAACTTCCCGGACACCCTGTCGCCCGAAGAGGCCGGGCGCTGGGAGGCGCACCGCGCCGCTTGCCTGTTTGACGGGGCGGGCGGGGCGCGCACCGTGGAGCAGCTGTTTACCGAAATCGACCAGATCTCGGAAACTGCCGATGACGACCGCACCCAGGAGATTCTGGGCGCCCTGTACGATTACGCCGAGCACATCGCGCCTGAACGCTGACCCCCCTGAGGCGCTGCGCGCCCGGTGCTGGCGCCAGAAGCGCCTGCCCTTCGTGGCCGTCCAAGCCTGCGCAGGCAGGCTTGGAGCCGCGGCCCCTCAGCCCCCCGAGGGGGGACGCACCCCGGTGGCCCGGCGAAGCCGGTTCCACGGGGGCGCTGGTATTCGGGGCGCGCCGGTTTCAGGCTACAGCGCCCATTGCACGCCGACAATCATCCGCAACGTTTTATGACGACACCAAACAACCATCATTTCACCACCCAGATCGTGCATGCCGACCGCCTGAGCGGCGCCGGGCATGGCGCCATCCACCAGCCCATCCACACCTCGGTGCAATACGGTTTCGACAAGGTCGAAGACCTGATTGCCGTGTTCCAGGGCACCGCCAAGGGTGGCTTCAACTATGCGCGCCAGGGCACGCCCACCACGGCGGCGCTGGAGTCCAAGCTGACGCAAATGGAGCGCGGTCAGGGCAGCATTGTGTTTTCCACGGGCATGGCAGCCATCTGCGCCGTTTTTCTCACGCTGCTCAAGGCGGGCGACCATCTGGTGGCCAGCAAGTTCGTGTTTGGCAACACCAACAGCGTGCTCGGCACCCTGGCCGACCTGGGCATCGAGGTCACCACGGTCGATGTGACGGATGCCGCGCAGGTGGCTGCCGCCGTGCGCCCCCACACGCGCATGGTGTTTGTCGAGACCATCGCCAACCCCGGCACCCAGATGCCCGACCTGGAAGGCATCGGTGCGCTGTGCAAAGAGCGCGGGCTGCTGTATGTGGTGGACAACACGGTGGCCTCGCCCTACCTGTTCCGCCCGGGCACGGTGGGGGCGGGGCTGGTGGTCCATTCGCTCACCAAAAGCATGGGTGGCCAGGGCGACGCGCTGGGCGGCGCTGTCATCGACACGGGTGTTTTTGACTGGAGCCGTTACCCCAACATTTTCCCGGCCTACCGCAAGGGCGATGCCAAGGGTTGGGGCCTGCAGCAGCTGCGCAAGAAGGGGCTGCGCGACATGGGCGGCACCTTGTCATCCCACGCCGCGCACCAGATTGCGCTGGGCGCGGAAACGCTGGCGCTGCGCATGGACCGCACCAGCGCCACCGCGCTGGCCTTGGCCCAATGGCTGGAGCAGCACCCTGCCGTGGCGCGGGTGCATTACCCGCTGCTGGCGTCGCACCCGCAGCATGCGCAGGCCAAAAAGCACCTCAAGGCGGGTTCGTGGCTGCTGTCGTTTGAATTGCGCGACCCGGCCCAGTGCCTGCCGCTGTGCAACCGCCTGCAGCTGCCCATCAAGGCCACGGGCCTGGCCGATACGCGCACGCTCATCATCCCGGTGGCGCACACCATCTTCTGGGAAGCAGGGCCCGAGGTGCGTGCCAACATGGGCATTGGCGACAGCATGATCCGCCTGTCGGTTGGGCTGGAGGAGGTTGAGGACCTGCTGGCCGATTTTGAGCAGGCGCTGGCCGCACTTCCTGTGGCTGCGTGACTGCCCTGAAAGCCGTTAGTCTGCTATTGTAATAATAGCTCCTAGCTCTTTGTCCATAAGCGCTGGAGGCCAATTTGGCTTGAATTTCAGCCAAAAAACCGGTAGCACACCACAATGGCCGCCACTACACCGGCCAGCTCCGCCAGCAGCGCGCAGGCCACCGCATGGCGCGCCCGCTGGATGCCCACGGCGCCAAAGTACACCGCCAGCACATAAAACGTGGTTTCGGTGCTGCCCTGGATGGTGGCGGCCGCCAGCGCGGCGAAGCTGTCCACGCCCTGGCTCTGCATGGTTTCGATCAGCATGGCGCGCGCCGCGCTGCCCGAAAACGGCTTGACCAGCGCCGTGGGCAGCGCATCGACAAAGCGCGCATCCATGCCCAGCACCTGCACGCACCAGCGGATGGCGTCCAGCACATAGCCCAGGGCGCCCGAGGCGCGAAACACCCCCACCGCGCACAGCATGGCCACCAGGTAGGGCAGCAGGCCCTTGGCCACGTCAAAACCCTCTTTGGCGCCTTCGATGAAGGCCTCGTACACGGCCACCTTGCGCCATGCGCCCACGCAAACAAACAGCAGCACCAACGCAAACAGCGTGAGGTTGCCCAGCAGCGACGACAGCTGCGCCAGCGCCGCCGCGCTCAATGTGGCCAGCAGCGCCATGAAGCCCGCCAGCCCCAGCGCCACCGGCAGCAAATAGGCCAGCACCACCGGGCTGAACAGCGGCAGCCGCTGCACCACGGCCACGCTGAGCAGCCCCACCAGCGTCGATGCCGAAGTGGCCAGCAGGATGGGCAGGAACACCAGCGTCGGGTCGGGCGCGCCCTGCTGCATGCGGTACATGAAGATGGTGACCGGCAGCAGCGTGAGCGACGAGGCGTTGAGCACCAAAAACAGAATCTGCGCGTTGGTGGCAGTGTCGGGCTGCGGGTTCAGCTCTTGCAGCGCACGCATGGCTTTCAGGCCCATGGGCGTGGCGGCGTTGTCCAGCCCCAGCGCGTTGGCGGCAAAGTTCAGCGTCATCAGTCCCAGGGCCGGGTGGCCGCGCGGCACGCCGGGCATCAGCCGCGCAAACAGCGGCGCCAGCCAGCGCGCCACGGCGTTCACGATGCCGGCCTTTTCGGCGATGCGCAAAAAGCCCAGCCACAGCGTGAGCGTGCCAAACAGCAGCACCATCACCTCGACCGACAGTTTGGCCATGGCAAACAGGGCCTCGACCATGGCGGCAAAGATCTGGGCGTTGCCGCCCACCAGCCATTGGGCCAGCGCGGCGATGGCAGCGGTGACAAAGAAGCCCAGCCAGAGGGTGTTGAGCAAGGATGGAACTCCGTAGGTGTTGGTGTTGCCGGGGTGTGCCATTTTCGGCCGATTCACCGCAGCAATTGGCAGGGGCGCGCTGGCCTGGGTGCGAACCCGGCAATGGATAGCGTAACCCGCATGACGGCCCGCAGCCGCGCAAAAGCCAGGGTGAACCGCCGGGTGGTACCCTACAGGGTTCGGTTGCGCGCTCCGTTTTCGCGGAAAAAACCAGCGCGCATTCGCCCCAAGACAAAAACCAGGCGCCTTTGAACAGCTTCATAGAGCGCCACAACACCAAGGAACATTCGCCATGGGCGCCCAGTGGAAAGCAAAAGGTAAGGCACAAGTCGCAGATGCCAGAGGCAAGCTGTTTGGCAAGCTGGCCAAGGAAATCATGGTGGCGGCGCGCGGTGGTGCCGATCCGGCCGGCAATTCGCGCCTGCGCCTCGTGGTCGAGCAGGCCCGCAAGGTCTCGATGCCCAAGGAAACGCTGGAGCGCGCCATCAAGAAGGGCGCCGGCATCGGCGACGAGGCCGTCCATTTCGAGCATGTGATTTACGAGGGCTTTGCGCCCCACCAGGTGGCCGTGATGGTCGAATGCCTGACCGACAACGTCAACCGCACCGCGCCCGAAATGCGCGTGCTGTTCCGCAAGGGCCAGCTGGGCACCTCGGGCTCGGTGGCGTGGGATTTCAACCATGTGGGCATGATCGAGGCCGAGCCCTCCACCCCCGGCGCCGACCCCGAGCTGGCCGCCATCGAAGCCGGCGCGCAAGACTTTGAAGCCGGCGACGAAGAGGGCACCACCACGTTCTGGACCGACCCGACCGACCTGGACCTGGTCAGCCGCGCGCTGCCCGCGCAGGGCTTTACCGTACTGTCGGCCAAGCTGGGCTACAAGCCCAAGAACCCGGTCAACCCCGCCAATTTGACGGCAGAGCAGCTGGAAGAGGTCGAGAGCTTTCTGGCCGCCATTGACGCCAACGACGACGTGCAGAACGTCTATGTGAGCCTGGGCAGCTGATGATCGTCCTGGCGCTGGCCGCCATCCCGGCCAGCGCCGCGCTTTTCTCCAACACCATTGCATGACCGCTGACCATTACGCAGCCCTCGGACTGGGCGCCAACGCGTCGCTGTCCGATATCAAGAAGGCCTTTCGCCAGAAAGCGTCCTTTTATCACCCGGACAAGAACGATGCGCCCGACGCAGCGCAGCGCTTTCAGGCCGTGCAAAAGGCCTACGAAGTGCTGTCGGACGAGGAGTCCCGCCAGGCCTACGACGACAACCGCCGCCGCAACCTGCTGGACGACCCGCTGCAGACCGCGCAAGAGATCTGGCAAACCTATTTCAAGAGCATTCTTCCTTCGTGAAACTTTCCCCTTACTTTTATGACCTGCGTTCGGCCTACCAGGCCGAACTCGATGACCTGGTTTCGGACTCGGAGGGCAAGGATGTGCTTCGCAAGCGGCTGGCAGAAAAGCGCTCTGAAATCGGTTTTCTCGTGAAGATGATGGAACTGGCCCCGGAAATGGTGGCGGTGGTCTTCCACCAGGGCTTTCGTTTTGCCAAGCCTGCGGTGATGGAGCATCTGCTCGGCCAGGGGGCCGACAACCTGCCCGACTGGGGCACGCTGGCAGGCGCTGTCTCGCTGGAACCCTGGGCCGCCAGCCTGGCTCCAACCGTGTTGCGCGAGCCTGGTGGGCCCGTCTTCATGGTCGTGGCAGCGGCGTTGGAGTATTTGCACCAGCATGCGCGCCTGGCCCCGGCACCCGCGCAGGGCGATGCCGAGCCGGATTCTGACGAAGAGGCCGCTGAGCACGACGATGACTACAACGCCCTGAGCGCCGACGATGCCGCCGACCCGCACACCAGCCGCACCCGCGACGAGGCCAGTTCCCACTGGCTGGCCGAGGCCGGCTTTGACCGCAAAGACTGACCAGTCCCAGATTTTCGAGATGTCCCGCACATGAACCACCTGGCCCTCATCACCAAAACCACCAGCCTGATTGCCGCCGGCGACATCGTGGGCGCCGAATCGGCGCTGGCCGACCTGGCCGACACCGAAGGCGACAACGCCCTGATGGTCGTGCTGGACCAGCTGGCACCCAAAGACGTGCTGGCCGTGATGCGCGAGTACGACGACTCCAAGGCGTCCGTCGTCAACCTGCTGGTCACGCCCGAGCAGTTTGCGCGCGCCATGGTGCTGGAAAAGCAATACAAGGATCTGACCCACACGCACCTGCGCAACATGGTCAATGCCGTCATTTTTCGGGACGATGCCGACCCGGTGGAATTCTTGACCGCGATTGGCGACCTGGAAGGCGGCAGCGAGGCCCTGGCCAATTACTTTGCCGAGAAGTGGAGCCGCATCGAAGCCTTTGCCCGCACCGGCACGTTCGATGCCACCGAAGACTATGGCCCCACGCTGAGTGACGACGAGCTGCTGGCATCGGGCTATGTGCAGCCCCGCATCGACCAGGACGAAGTGGCCGACCGCGACTGGATGCAACTGGCCTGGCTGCTGCGCTACGAATGCCGCGACCTCTTCATCGAAACCCTGCTGGTGCTGCGCGCCAAGGCGCGCGCCCACGACATGGGCCTGGAAGAGGGTGACGATTCTGCGGAGGAAGACGACGGCAAGTTTGAAACCAGCGATACCGATCGCGGCAAGGCCACTCCAGCCGCTCGCACGTCTGACGAAGAATCTGCGATTTAGATGACAACCCCCTGTGGCGCTTCGCGCCTTCCCCCTTCTCTCGAATTGCTGCGCAATTCGGGAAGGGGGACACCGCCAGCGCGGCGGGGCGGCCCTTGCGCGGCGGTCCTGGCTTGGGTCGCGCCAGTTGCAAGGCCCAAGAGCAGCGCATAGCGCGATGGATACCAACATGACCGTGGCCGATACGCCTTCCCTTGATGCCCACTCGGTGGCACCCGCCAACGCGCTGCAACTGCACGACGCCCGCCCGTTTTTTGAGAAAGCCCTGGTGCACGGCGTGCAGCACGGCATTCTGGATGCAGCCCGGCTGGCCGCCATCTGCGCCGACGCCCCCAAGGGCATGGTGCAGATCGCCCGCTACTTTGGCAGCGAATTTTTGCGGCCCGAGCTCGAAAAAGCCCGCGACCGCATGGTCAACCTCATCAGCCTGTATTTGCTGGACAGCACGGGCGGCGATGTGGCCAAGGCCGCCGTCTCGTTGCGCGACCATTCGTTCCTGTCGCGCTCCAAGGGCGGCTCGGACATGCTCAAGCGCCTGATCGCCATGCCCGAGAGCAGCAACTTCGGCATGGCCGGCTATGAGGACGCTCAAACGCCGCTGCTGGCGCTGTGGTCGCTGCGCAGCTACACCGATTACCAGGCCGAACTGGCCCGCCGCAGCCAGATGGCCCAGGCCATCCATGCCGCACAGTGGCTGGCCGAGCAATACGACCTCGACACCGACGAGCTCGAAGCCGCAGGCGCCGACGCCGAGGCCGTCATCCGCACTGGTTTGCTCATGCAGGCCCTGGCGCCCCGGGCCATGCACCTGGGTGAGTGGCCCAACGCCGTGGCGCTGGAGAAGCTGGTGACGGCGCTGCGCAAGAAAAAGCGGGCGGCGCCCACCGAACTGCGGCTACCTGCCGGCGTGCCCGCCGACCTGCGCGCGGTGATGCAGGCCCAGTGCGCTGCCGTGCTGGCCGATCTGCCCAAATTGCTGGATGGCGCCACGCCGCTGCGCAACCTGCTGCGCCCCACCGGGGCCTTCCGCGCCCGCTACTTTTTGCTGGACGACCCGCTGGCCGAAGTGGACCATTACCACCGCAGCCTGGATGCGATCGAAGAGGGTGGCGAGCCCCCCCAGCCCGCCAGCAAGACATGGATCAAGGCCACCCAGGGCAACGAAGACGAGCACTCGCTGCTCACCTTGTTTCTGTGCCTTGCGGCAGGAGCCCCCAAGAAGACCCTGCTGACCGAAAAAGCCGCGGCCAGCCTGATCCGCAAGATTCGCAAAAGCGGCCTGCAGCCCGAGCTGGCCACCGAATTCATCCGCATCCATGCGCCAGGCGCCTACCAGGCGGACTACATCGGCATGTGGAACAGCTTTGTGCAGGAGTCGGGCAAAACGCTGGGCAGCGACATGGACTACCAGATGCACGACGCGCTGGCCTTGCTGCGCCGCGAGTGCCATGTTGTGGTGGAGTGACGGTGTGAGAGGGTAGGAATGGCGGCGAGCGCTGTGCAGGTCGTTCAGGGGTGCGCGTCGGTTCCACCCGCGCCGGATCGAACCCCAAGACCCGGTTAACATTCCGCTTGGCTTTTCCTGCCTTCCGTACAACGGGTTCGCAACGCAGGGCCGATTTCCTCCGTTGCCATCCATCGCTCGCCGCCAGCCCACCTTCATCGCTCGTGCACAGCCCAACGCTCGTCATCCTTGCTGGCATTCTTGCCGCGCTGGTCACCACGGTGCTTTATGCCGTGTGGCATTTCAACAAGGGCATTCCCGGCTTGCGGCTGTGGATGCTGTCTTTTCTGAGCGGGGCGGTTTTTTGCGCCAGCTTGCTGGTGCGCGACTACGTGCCGGAAGTGCTGGCGGTGGTGCTGTCGCAGGTGAGCATTGCCGTGGCGGCGTACCTCTGCTTTCTAGGCGGCCGTGCGTACATGGGGCGGCCGCCTTTGCCGCATGCGGTTGCTGCGACGGCTATCGTTGGCGTGGTGGCTGCAGCGGTGTATTTCACGGTGGTGCAGCCGAACCTGGCGATCCGGTTTGCGCTGGCGGGTTCGGTTTCTGGCGTGTGTTTTTTGCTCACAGCCCACACCGTGGCGCGCGGCGGCGTTCGGGACGTGCCCGCACGCTATCTGTTTTCCCTCGTGGCCGGTCTGCATGGGCTTTTCCTGCTGTTGCGGCAGCTGCTGTTCAGGCTGGCCATGCCGGGTTCGGGGGAGGAGGCTGGCGCCGACATGGTGGTGCTGCTATCGCAGTTTGTGGTGCTTGAAGCCACGTTGTCCCTGGTGCTGATGGCGTTTGGCACGCTGATGCTGACCAATGAGCACATCACCCGAGAGTTGCGCCACCTGGCCGAGATGGACCCGCTCACCGACGTATTCAACCGGCGAGCGTTCCTCACGTTGCTCGAAAAAGCCATCAGCAGTGCGCACCGCATACAGTCCGATCTTTCCGTGCTGGCGATTGACCTGGACCATTTCAAGATGGTCAATGACACCTGCGGGCACAAAGGCGGCGACGATGTGCTGCGCCATTTTGTCGGCCTGGCCAGCGGCTGCCTGCGCAATGAGGACGTGATGGGGCGGATGGGCGGCGAGGAGTTCGTCATTTTTTTGCCCAACGCCAGCCGCGCGGGGACCCTTTCCGTGGCTGAGCGCCTGCGCGCCCTGGTGGCCAGCCAGCCGGTGTTGACGGACCGTGGCCCCATCCACCTGACGGTGAGCATCGGGGCCACGCAATACCTGCCTGGTGATTCGTCAGACGCCCTTTTGCAGCGCGCCGACGATGCCATGTACCTGGCCAAGGCGCACGGCCGCAACCGGGTCGAGGCACTGGCCATCGCGCAACCTGTGTGAGCCGATCACGGCAGGCTGTGCCGGAAAATTCAGAATGACGGCAGCCACTCTGCCGGCGGTTTTTGGGGCTTACTTGGTGCCAAAGATGCGGTCGCCCGCATCGCCCAGGCCGGGCAGGATGTAGCCGTGGTCGCTCAGTTCGCGGTCGATGGCGGCGGTGAAGATCTGCACGTCGGGGTGGGCTTTTTGCAGCGTGGCAATGCCCTCGGGCGCGGCCAGCAGGCACACGAACTTGATCGAGCGGGGATTGAGCTTTTTGAGGCGCTCCACCGCGGCGGCGGCCGAGTTGCCGGTGGCCAGCATGGGATCGACCACGATGATGTCGCGCTCGTCCATCTCGGAGGGCATCTTGAAGTAGTACTCCACGGGCTGCAGCGTGGCCGGGTCGCGGTACAGGCCGATGTGGCCCACGCGGGCGCCGGGCACCACGTTGAGCATGCCGTCCAGAAAGCCGTTGCCCGCGCGCAGGATGGACACCAGCACCAGCTTTTTGCCATCGATGACCTTGCCGGTCATGGTTTCAAGCGGGGTCTCGATCTGCACGTCCTGCAGGGGCATGTCGCGCGTGACTTCATAGGCCATCAGCGTGGAGAGCTCGCCCAGCAGGCGGCGAAAGCTGTTGGTGCTGGCTTCCTTCTTGCGCATCAGCGTGAGCTTGTGCTGGACGAGGGGGTGGGTGATGACGGTGACGTTGCTCATGGGCTTGAGGCCTTTTTGTGTTTTTTGCGGATCGGTAAAACAGGATCAGTCTGCCAGAAAGCGCGAATAGCGCGCCAGATCGACATTGCCGCCGCTGATCAGAATGCCCACCCGGGCGCCCCGCACATCCACACCGCCGTGCTCTGCGCCGGCAAAGGCCAGCGCGCCCGTGGGTTCGACCACGATCTTCATGCGCTCGGCAAAAAAGCGCAGGGCTTGCACCAGCTGTTCGTCGGTGGCGGTGACCATGTCGTCCGCCAGGCGCTGGATGACAGGGAAGGTGAGCTGGCCCAGCGCCTGCGTTTGCGCGCCGTCGGCAATGGTGTGCGGCGTGGCGATCTGCACGATGTGCCCCGCGCGAAACGACTGCTGGCCATCGCTGCCCGCCTGGGGCTCCACGCCCACCACACGGCAGTGCGGGGCCAGCGCCTCGGCGGCCAGCAGGCTGCCAGCCAGCAGGCCGCCACCGCCCACGCACACAAAGAGGTAGTCGAGGTTGGGCACTTCTTCCAGCAGCTCCTTGGCCGCGGTGCCTTGCCCGGCGATGACGTGCGGGTGGTCATACGGCGGCACCAGCGTCATGCCGCGCTCTTGCGCCAGGCGCCGGCTGATGGCCTCGCGGTCTTCGGTGTAGCGGTTGTAGGTGACCACCTGCGCGCCATAGCCGCGCGTGGCGGCCATCTTGCTGGCGGGCGCGTCTTCGGGCATGACGATGACGGCGGGCATGTCCAGCAGCCGGGCCGACATGGCAATGGCCTGGGCGTGGTTGCCGGCCGAGAACGCCAGCACGCCGCCCTTGCGCTGCTCGTCGGTGAACTGGGCCAGGGTGTTGAAGGCACCGCGGAACTTGAAGGCGCCGGTGCGCTGCAGGTTCTCGCACTTGAAGAACAGCTGCGCGCCCAGCCGCTCGTCTGCGGTGCTGGAGCGCAGCACGGGCGTGCGGTGCGCCATGCCGTGCAGGCGATGGGCGGCATCGGCCACATCGGCATACGTTGGCACATAAGCGGGCACGGAAAAGGGTGTCTGGGTCATGTCGGCATCCTTGGGCTGGCGGGTCGCCGGGGAGCGGCAGCCACGCTGGCGCATCATAGCCCGTTGCCGTGCAGTTTGAAGCAAAAATGCCTGCTAGCGCTTACCACGTAAGCGCTAGCAGCTATGGATTTTGATGAATCCGGGGTGGCTGTGCCGGCATGCCGCGCCAGGCACCGCGTGGATGCATGCCGCCTGGGGCTGGGTGCTCAGCCCAGTTCGCTGAACCGCTGCAGGGGCGTGAGCGCCGGGAACTCGCCCGCGCGCTTTTGCTTCATGGCCGTGACCGATTCGCGCACATGCTGGTTGCTCCAGATGGCGCCTTGCAGCCAGCCCATCTGGCGCAGGCTGTCTTCCACCGAATGGTCGCGCGCGTAGTTCACGGCCTGCTTGGTGCCCCAGATGGCGACGGGCGACTTGCAGGCGATCTCTTGCGCGCATTGCAGGGCGGCGGCCAGCATGGCGCCTTGCGTGTCGAAGACCTCGTTGACCAGGCCGTAGCCCAGGGCCTTGGCAGCGCTCAGGCGGCGGCCGGTGTAGGCCAGTTCCTTGACCACGCCCAGCGGGATCAGCTTGGGCAGGCGCTGCAGCGTGCCCACGTCGGCCACCATGCCGATGTTGATCTCCTGGATGCAGAAGAACGCGTCGGCCGTGGCGTAGCGGATGCAGCCCGCCGTGACCATGTCCACCGCGCCGCCAATACAACCGCCATGGATGGCCATGATCACGGGGATGCGCAGGCTCTCGATGCGGGTGAAGGTGGCCTGCATATCGGTCAGCAGATCGAAGATGGCGGCGCGGCCCTCGGGGCTCTGGTCGTCCATGGTGATGGCGCCGCCAAAGGTTTCCAGCGCCATGCCCGCGCTGAAATGTTTGCCGGTGCTGCTGATGACCAGCGCCCGCGCCTCACCCGCCTGGTGCAGCTGGGCCAGCACCGCGTCTAGCTCGCGCCAGAAGGTGGGGTGCATGGTGTTCATGGCCTCGGGTTTGTTCAGAACCAGATGGGCCACGTGGTCGGTGATGCTGAGGGAAAAGCAGGTGAGGGTGTTCATGGACGTGGAATGTAGGCCCGGTGTGTTGCGCTGCGTCGTCGCACAGGCGACTTTGAATGAAATATGCCACTGGCGCTTGTGTATCAAGCGCCAGTAGCTATAAAAACAGGAGTGATGGCGCTGCGGATGCGGGCTCCGCAACGCCCCGGGCCACCCGCAGATTCAGCGCCGTTTGCTGCCGCCGAAGATGCCGCCCAGCACGCCGCGCAGGATCTCGCGCCCCAGCGAGGTGCCCATGGTGCGCACGGCCGACTTGGCCATGGTCTGGGCCAGGCCGTCGCGCTTACCGCCGCGCGGGCCGGTGCTGCCAAACAGCACGTCGTTCAGGCCGCCCAGCAGGCCGCCGCCTTCGTCGGCAGTCGCACCGTTGGCGCTCTTGCCATTGCCTGTTGCATTGCCGGCCTGCTCGCTGATCTCGGTAGCGCGGCCCTTGAGCTTTTCGTAGGCCGATTCGCGGTCCACAATCTTTTCGTACACCCCCGCCACGAGTGAGCTGGCCAGCAAGGCCTGGCGCTGCTGCGGCGTGATGGGGCCCAGCTGGCTGCCCGGCGGCAGCACGAACACGCGCTCGGTCACGCTGGGGCGGCCCTTGGCGTCCAGAAAGCTCACCAGCGCCTCGCCCACGGCCAGCTCGGTGATGGCGGTTTCGATGTCCAGGCCCGGCTTTTGCCGCATGGTGGTGGCCGTGGCTTTGACGGCCTTCTGGTCGCGCGGCGTGAAGGCGCGCAGCGCGTGCTGCACGCGGTTGCCCAGCTGGGCCAGCACGCTGTCGGGGATGTCGAGCGGGTTCTGCGTGACGAAGTACACGCCCACGCCCTTGGAGCGCACCAGGCGCACCACCAGCTCGATGCGCTCGATGAGCACTTTCGGCGCCTCGTTGAACAGCAGGTGGGCCTCGTCGAAGAAGAACACCAGTTTGGGCTGCTCGGGGTCGCCGATCTCGGGCAGTTGCTCGAACAGCTCAGACAGCATCCAGAGCAGGAAGGTGGCGTACAGACGCGGCGAGTTCATGAGCTTGTCGGCCGCCAGGATGTTGACCACGCCGTGGCCGTCCACGGTCTGCATGAAGTCCTGGATGTCGAGCATGGGCTCGCCAAAGAACTGTTCGCCGCCCTGGCTCTCGATCTGCAGCAGGCCGCGCTGGATTGCGCCCACGCTGGCGGCGCTGACGTTGCCGTATTCGGTGGTGAACTCCTTGGCGTTGTCGCCCACGTACTGCAGCATGGCGCGCAGGTCTTTCAGGTCCAGCAGCAGCATGCCGCTGTCGTCGGCAATCTTGAACACGAGGTTGAGCACGCCGAGCTGGGTCTCGTTCAGGTTGAGCATGCGACCCAGCAGCAGCGGGCCCATGTCCGATACCGTGGCACGCACCGGGTGGCCCTGCTCGCCAAACACGTCCCACAGCGTGGTGGGGCAGGCCAGGGGCGTGGGCAGGGGCAGGCCGCGCTCCTTGAGCACCGCCGCCAGTTTGTCGCCAATCTTGCCGGGCTGGCTGGCGCCCGTCAGGTCGCCCTTCACATCGGCCATGAACACCGGCACGCCGATGCGTGAGAAGTTCTCGGCCAGGGTTTGCAGGGTCACGGTCTTGCCCGTGCCGGTGGCTCCGGTGATGAGCCCGTGGCGGTTGGCCAGGCCGGGCAGCAGGTGGCATTCGATGGTGTCGTGCTTGGCAATCAGGAGGGGTTCGGCCATTTCGGGTTTCCTCGGATCGGTGGCGGGCAAAAGTAAAATCGCGGCCACTAGATTAAATCAATACAAAAGGACTTCCCGTGGCAGGACACAGCAAATGGGCGAATATCCAGCACCGCAAGGGGCGGCAGGATGAAAAACGCGGCAAGATCTGGACCCGCATCATTCGTGAAATCACTGTGGCCGCCCGTGCCGGTGGCGGCGATCTGTCTGCCAACCCCCGCCTGCGCCTGGCGGTGGACAAGGCCAAGGCGGCCAACATGCCCGCCGACCGCATCAAATACAACATCGACAAGGCCACGGGCAACGCCGAGGGCCTGACCTACGAAGAAATCCGCTACGAGGGCTATGGCATTGGTGGCGCCGCCATCATGATCGACACCATGACCGACAACCGTGTGCGCACCGTGGCCGAAGTGCGCCACGCGTTCAGCAAACACGGCGGCAACATGGGCACAGAAGGCTCGGTGGTCTTCCAGTTCAAGCACTGCGGCCAGCTGATTTTTGCCCCCGGTACCAGCGAAGACAAGGTGATGGAAGTCGCCTTGGAGGCGGGTGCCGAAGACGTGGTGACCGACGAAGACGGCGCGGTGGAGGTGCTGACCGCCCCGGCCGACTTCGAAACCGTGAAAAATGCGCTGGAGGCCGCAGGCCTCACTGCCGAGGTGGCGGGCGTGACCATGCGGCCCGAAAACACCATCGAACTGACCGGCGAAGACGCCGCCAAGATGCAAAAACTGCTGGACGTGCTGGAAGACCTGGACGACACCCAAGAGGTCTATCACAACGCGGCGCTGTGACTCTGCACCAGTGGGCCACCGTTTTTTTCTTGCCCTGACTTGTTTTCCGACTGATATTCCCCCGAACCCCGCCCAGCAGCACGGCGCTGTGGGCCGGGTTCACCAAAGGTTCCTATGAAAGTACTTGTGATTGGTGGCGGCGGCCGTGAACACGCGATGGCGTGGAAGCTGAGCCAGTCCCCCAAGGTGACCAAGGTGTTTGTGGCGCCTGGCAATGGCGGCACGGCCTTGAATTCCAAGCTCGAAAACGTGGGCATCTCTGACGTGCGCGAGCTGCGCATGTGGGCCCAGACCGAGAAAATCGGCCTGACCGTGGTGGGCCCCGAGGCGCCACTGGCGGCCGGTGTGGTCGATGAGTTCCGTGCCAACGGCCTGCGCATCTTCGGCCCCACCAAGGCTGCGGCCCAGCTCGAAAGCTCCAAGGCCTTCTCCAAGGCTTTCATGCGCCGCCATGGCATCCCCACGGCCGATTACGACACCTTCACCGACCCGGTGGCGGCCCATGCGTTTGTGGACCGGCTGGGCGCCCCCATTGTCATCAAGGCCGACGGCCTGGCCGCTGGCAAGGGCGTGGTCGTTGCCATGACGCTGCAGGAGGCCCACGATGCCGTCGATTTCATGCTGGTGGACAACAAATACGGTGTGACGCACAACGAGGGCGCGGATGGGAAGGCTTTGCCGCGCGTGGTGATCGAGCAGTTCCTCGAAGGCGAGGAAGCCTCCTTCATCGTGCTGTGCGACGGCAAGAACGTGCTGGCGCTGGCCACCAGCCAGGACCACAAGCGCCTCAAAGACGGCGATGAGGGCCCCAACACCGGCGGCATGGGCGCGTATTCGCCCGCGCCCGTGGTCACGGCCGACGTGCATGCCCGCGCCATGCGCGAGATCATTCTGCCCACCATCCGGGGCATGGAAAAGGACGGCATCCCGTACACGGGCTTCCTGTATGCGGGCCTCATGATCGACGCCAAGGGCCACCCCAAGACGCTCGAATTCAACTGCCGCATGGGCGATCCCGAGACGCAGCCCATCCTGATGCGCCTCAAAAGCGATTTCTGCGATGTGATGGCCGCTGCCGCCGACGGCAAGCTCGACCAGATGGAGCTGCAATGGGACCGCCGCACGGCGCTGGGCGTGGTGATGGCAGCCCATGGCTACCCCGAGAACCCGCGCAAGGGCGATGCCATCACCGGCCTGCCCGCCGAGGCGGATGACGCGGTGGTGTTCCACGCGGGCACGCAGCTCAAGGACGGCGTGGTCAGCGTGACCGGCGGCCGCGTGCTGTGCGTCACCGTGCTGGCCGACAGCGTCAAGCAGGCGCAGCAGCGCGCGTATGACGTGGCGCGGGGCATTCACTTCGACGGCGCCCAATACCGCCACGACATCGGCTTTCGTGCCGTGAAGTGACTCCCCCCTGTGTCGCCTTCGGCGCCTTCCCCCAGGGGGGACGACGCCCTCGCGGCGGGGCGGCCCTTGCTTGGCGTCCCTGGCATGTGCCGCGCCAGTTTCACGGGCAGCGTGTGGTGCCGATGATTGCAATGGACAACTGAAATGCAACAACCTGGATTGAATCCGGCCACGACCGTGGCGACCGTACGCAGCTATTTGCAGGGCCTGCAGGCGCGCATCACCGATGCGCTCGAAGCCGTGGAAGGTGAGGGCGGTGCGCGTTTTCTGGCCGATGCCTGGCGCAAGCCCGCTGGCGAGCCGTTGCAGGGCGACGGCATCACCAAGATCCTGGAAGGCGGCCGTGTGTTCGAACGCGCGGGTTGTGGCTTCAGCCATGTGCGCGGCCCGCAACTGCCGCCTTCGGCCACGCAGCACCGGCCCGAGCTGGCGGGCGCGCCGTTCGAGGCCATGGGCGTGTCGCTGGTGTTCCACCCGCGCAATCCCTATGTGCCCACGGTGCACATGAACGTGCGCATGATCGCGGCCGGCCACCCGGGGCAAACGCCGACTTGCTGGTTTGGCGGCGGGATGGACCTCACGCCGTACTACGGCTTCGAGGAAGACGCGGTGCACTTTCACCGCACCTGCCGCGATGCGCTGGCACCCTTTGGCGATGACAAGTACCCGCGTTTCAAGCAGTGGTGCGATGAATACTTCTACCTCAAGCACCGCAGCGAGCAACGCGGCGTGGGCGGTGTGTTCTATGACGACTTTTCGGAGCTCGGTTTTGAGCAGAGCCTGGCGATGACGCAGTCGGTGGGCGATGCCTTCCTCAAGGCCTATCTGCCCATCGTGGAAAAGCGTCAGAACCTGCCGTTTGGCGAGCGCGAGCGCGACTTCCAGCTCTACCGGCGCGGCCGCTATGTGGAGTTCAACCTGGTGTGGGATCGGGGCACGCATTTCGGGCTGCAATCAGGCGGGCGCACCGAGTCCATCCTGCTGTCCATGCCGCCGCTGGTATCGTGGTCGTACCAGCGCTCCGACGCCGCCGATTCGGCCGAAGCGGACCTGACACAGCGCTTTCTGGTGCGGCGCGACTGGCTGACTGGCGGGCCTGGCGCCAACGCCTGAACGCCATGAAAAGCGCAAAAGCTATAATTTCAGTAGCTGCCCGCGCTTTTCACACCAGCGCAAGAGGCCAAAAACACCTCAAACTGACGCAGCGCCACCGCGCAACACCCAAGGCGCAGCCCGCTGGCTGTGCGCTGCGTTGCACGCTATATTGATCCCATTCTCTTCATATTCACCGCCTGATGACCACCTCCACCAAATCGGAAACCGCCGCCAAAAAAGACGTAACCAAGCTCCAGCGCGCCATCGTCGATGGTCTGGAGGACGTCAAGGCGCAAGACATCCAGGTCTTCAACACCGAGCATCTCTCGCCGCTGTTTGAACGGGTGATCGTGGCATCGGGCACCTCCAACCGCCAGACCAAGGCCCTGGCCGCCAGCGTGCGCGATGCCGTGCGCGAAGCCGGTTTTGTGAAGCCACGCATCGAAGGCGAAGAAAACGGCGAATGGATCATCGTGGACTGCGGCGCCGCCGTGGCACACATCATGCAACCCGCCATCCGCCAGTACTACCGCCTGGAAGAGCTGTGGGGCGACACACCCGTGCGCCTGAAGCTCGGCGCGGCCAAGCCGGTCTCCAGCGCCGCCACGGAGCTGGCCGAGAAGAAGTCGGCCCAGAAGGCCGCCAAGTCGGGCGCGAAGGCCGCTGGCAAGGCGCCCGCCAAAAAGGCAGCGGCACCTGTGGTGGCGGCCCGCTCGGGCAAGGCCACGGTCAAGGCTGTCGCCAAAACAGCCGCCAAGGCCGCAGCCACTCCCGCTGCCAAGACGACTGCAAAAGCACCAGCCAAAGCCATCACCAAGGCTCCAGCCAAGGCGCCCGCAAAGCGCAGCAGCGTTGCCAAGGCCGCGCCGGCCAAGGCATCGGCAAAGCCAACAACTGCTGCCAAGAAGCCAGCGGCCACCAAGGCAGCGATCAAGACCGTGGTCGTCAAGCCATCGGCCCCCCGCAGCAAGACGGCTGCTGCCGCCAAGACCGGTGCCAAGCCCATCGCCGCCCGCGGTGGTGCTGTCGCCAAGCCGGCAGCCAAGAGGGCACCGGGCCGCAAGTGAATGGCACGGCGGCCCACCGACGACCCGAACCTGCGCACAGCGCCTGAGCGGTCATGAAGCTGCTGATCGTGGCCGTGGGCCAGCGTGTGCCCGACTGGGCGCAGACGGCTTACGACGATTACGCCAAACGTTTCCCGCCCGAGCTCAAGGTCGAGCTCAAGGCCGTCAAGACCGAACCGCGTGGCTCCAAAACGCTGGAGACGCTGTACGCCGCCGAGCGCGAGCGCATCGAAGCCGCCATCCCGCGTGGCACGCGCGTGGTGGCGCTGGACGAGCGCGGCACCAATCTCACCACCAAGGCTTTGGCCGAACGACTCAAGGGCTGGCAGCTGGGCGGGGACGACGTGGCTCTGGTCATCGGCGGCCCGGACGGGCTGGACCCTGCGTTTCGCCAGGGCGCACACGAGCGCATCCGTCTCTCGGATCTGACTCTGCCGCACGCGATGGTGCGGGTGCTGCTCATCGAGCAGTTGTACCGCGCCTGGTCGGTGAACGCCGGGCATCCCTACCACCGCGAGTGAGGCCGGCATTGGGGGGGGATTACTCTGTTTTTATAGCTGCTAGCGCTTGATGGGTAAGCGCTAGAGCCGATTTTTATCAAAATCCGTTCATGCCTGACTTCATCTACCTTGCCTCCCAAAGCCCGCGCCGGCGCCAGCTGCTCGAACAGCTGGGCGTACGCCACGAACTGCTGCTGCCCAACGCGGACGGTGACGAAGCCGAAGACGCCGAAGTCATCGAGGCGGTGCTGCCCGGCGAAGCGCCTGCGGCCTATGTGGAACGCGTGACCGGCCTCAAGCTCGACGCCGCCGTGGCCCGCTGTACGCGCCGGGGTTTGCCTGATGCGCCCATCCTGTGTTCCGACACCACTGTGGCGCTGGGCCGCACCATCTACGGCAAGCCCGACGATGCCGCCCATGCCGCGCGCATGCTGTCCGAACTGGCAGGACACGAGCACCGCGTGCTCACCGCCGTGGCGTTGCAGGTCGGCCCCAAGCGTCTTTCAGCCCTGTCAGTGTCGCGCGTCATTTTTGCGGCCATGACACCTGCGCAGATCGCCGCCTATGTGGCCACGGGCGAGCCGCTGGGCAAGGCAGGGGCCTACGGCATCCAGGGGCGGGCGGCGGCGTATGTGGAGCACATGGCGGGCAGCTATTCGGGCATCATGGGGTTGCCCATGTACGAGACAGCACAACTGCTGCGTGCTGCGGGATTTGCGATCTAAGCGACGCGAACAAAAGACAACAATCACTAAGCCATGCAACAAGACATCCTGATCAACTGGTCGCCCCAGGAAACCCGTGTGGCCGTGGTGGAGCATGGCGCCGTGCAGGAGCTGCACATCGAGCGCACGCTCGAACGCGGCCTGGTGGGCAACGTCTACCTGGGCAAGGTCTCGCGCGTGCTGCCCGGCATGCAGTCGGCCTTCATCGACATCGGCCTGGAGCGCGCGGCCTTTTTGCATGTGGCCGATGTCTGGCAGCGCCAGCCCGATGGCGAGCCACCCGCATTTGCGCGCAAAAACGAACCGCAGGTGCCGATTGAAAAGCAGGTGTTCGAAGGTCAGGCGCTCATGGTGCAAGTCATCAAGGACCCCATCGGCACCAAGGGCGCGCGGCTGTCAACGCAGATCAGTATCGCGGGCCGCCTGCTCGTTTTTTTGCCGCAGGACGACCATGTGGGCGTGTCACAGAAGATTCCCGGCGCAGAGCGCGATGCCCTGCGCGCCCGGCTGCAGTCACTGGTGGGCGACAAGTCCACGGGCGGGGGCGGCGGCTTCATCCTGCGCACCAATGGCGAGGATTCGACCGATGCCGAACTGGCCGAAGACATTGCCTACCTGCGCAAGACCTGGGCGCGCATCAAGGAGGCATCACTCAAGCTGCCCGCCATGTCGCTGCTGCACCAGGATCTGGATCTGTTGCAGCGCGTGCTGCGCGATCTGGTGGGCGACCACACGCAGACCATTCGCCTTGATTCGATGGAGCAGTTCCAGCGCCTGCGGGCCTTTGGGCAGGAGTTCATGCCCGCAGCGGCGGGCAAGCTGCAGCATTACAAGGGCGAGCGCCCGATTTTTGACCTGTACTCCATTGACGAAGAAGTTGCCAAGGCCCTGGGCCGCCGGGTCGATCTGAAATCGGGCGGCTACCTGATCGTGGACCAGACCGAGGCGCTCACCACCATCGACGTGAACACCGGCGGCTACGTGGGTGCGCGCAACTTCGACGACACCATCTTCAAAACCAACCTGGAGGCCGCCCAGGCCATCGCCCGCCAGCTGCGCCTGCGCAACCTGGGTGGAATCATCATCGTGGATTTCATTGATATGGCCCGCGACGACCATCAGGAGGCCGTGCTCGCCGAGTTCAAGAAGCAGCTTGCGCGCGATCGGGTCAAGACCATGTCGGGGGGGTTTTCTCAATTGGGCCTCGTCGAGATGACGCGCAAACGCACCCGTGAATCGCTTGCGCACATGCTGTGCGAGCCCTGCAGCGCCTGCCAGGGGGCTGGGCAGGTGAAGACAGCGCGCAGCGTGTGCTACGACGTGTTGCGCGAAATTCTGCGTGAGGCCCGCCAATTCAACCCGCGCGAGTTTCGCGTGGTGGCTTCGCCCCGTGT
Source organism: Acidovorax sp. T1 (assembly GCF_002176815.1). Classification (NCBI taxonomy): domain Bacteria; kingdom Pseudomonadati; phylum Pseudomonadota; class Betaproteobacteria; order Burkholderiales; family Comamonadaceae; genus Acidovorax; species Acidovorax sp. T1. The sequence goes on from NZ_CP021648.1 coordinate 1,883,665, forward strand.
GGTGGAGCTATTTCTGGACGAGGAAAGCCAGCATTTGGCGGGCCTGAGCGATTTCATCGGCAAGCCCATCTCGCTTCAGGCTGAGAGTGCCATGGGGCAAGAGCAATACGATATTGTGTTGCTGTAGCTCCGACGCGGAGCAAGGGTGGATGGGGTGGCTATTCCTCGTGGCAGATAGCTCGAAGTGCTCGATTCTTTTGTGTTCTCAATTTCCCTGCTATAGTCAAAGGCTTCGCTGTTCAGAGGCGCCCTTTGGGTCTGTTCTGGGTAGCGAGGCAAGAGGGTTTAGCGAGAAGTTGGGGTTTTGGTTGATGCGGGGTAAAAACCCGGTATATAATTCAAGGCTTCGCTGGTATTTGCGGGTTGCTGGAGACGGTGGTTTGCGAAGAGAGTGCAAAGACCTTTTGGTTGACGGGGTTGAAAAAACTCTGATATAATTTAAGGCTCAGCTGATCGCAGCTGGGTCAAGATGGTAAAGAAACTTCGGTTGATTTATTGTCTGGGTTCATTAAAAACATACAGCCGATAAGCGTGGGCGTTTGATGGCGAGTGCCAAGTTCTTTGGAACTAGTGCTTAGCACTACAAACGCTCATGAGATAGAAGTGGAGAACACTTCAATTCTTTTTTATGAGTTGCTCGAGACTGTAAGAGGTTGAGGGCGAAAAAAATCAAGATCGAACTGTAGAGTTTGATCCTGGCTCAGATTGAACGCTGGCGGCATGCCTTACACATGCAAGTCGAACGGTAACAGGTCTTCGGATGCTGACGAGTGGCGAACGGGTGAGTAATACATCGGAACGTGCCCGATCGTGGGGGATAACGGAGCGAAAGCTTTGCTAATACCGCATACGATCTACGGATGAAAGCAGGGGACCGCAAGGCCTTGCGCGGACGGAGCGGCCGATGGCAGATTAGGTAGTTGGTGGGATAAAAGCTTACCAAGCCGACGATCTGTAGCTGGTCTGAGAGGACGACCAGCCACACTGGGACTGAGACACGGCCCAGACTCCTACGGGAGGCAGCAGTGGGGAATTTTGGACAATGGGCGCAAGCCTGATCCAGCCATGCCGCGTGCAGGATGAAGGCCTTCGGGTTGTAAACTGCTTTTGTACGGAACGAAAAGACTCTGGTTAATACCTGGGGTCCATGACGGTACCGTAAGAATAAGCACCGGCTAACTACGTGCCAGCAGCCGCGGTAATACGTAGGGTGCAAGCGTTAATCGGAATTACTGGGCGTAAAGCGTGCGCAGGCGGTTATGTAAGACAGATGTGAAATCCCCGGGCTCAACCTGGGAACTGCATTTGTGACTGCATAGCTAGAGTACGGCAGAGGGGGATGGAATTCCGCGTGTAGCAGTGAAATGCGTAGATATGCGGAGGAACACCGATGGCGAAGGCAATCCCCTGGGCCTGTACTGACGCTCATGCACGAAAGCGTGGGGAGCAAACAGGATTAGATACCCTGGTAGTCCACGCCCTAAACGATGTCAACTGGTTGTTGGGAATTCACTTTCTCAGTAACGAAGCTAACGCGTGAAGTTGACCGCCTGGGGAGTACGGCCGCAAGGTTGAAACTCAAAGGAATTGACGGGGACCCGCACAAGCGGTGGATGATGTGGTTTAATTCGATGCAACGCGAAAAACCTTACCCACCTTTGACATGTACGGAATCCTTTAGAGATAGAGGAGTGCTCGAAAGAGAGCCGTAACACAGGTGCTGCATGGCTGTCGTCAGCTCGTGTCGTGAGATGTTGGGTTAAGTCCCGCAACGAGCGCAACCCTTGTCATTAGTTGCTACATTTAGTTGGGCACTCTAATGAGACTGCCGGTGACAAACCGGAGGAAGGTGGGGATGACGTCAAGTCCTCATGGCCCTTATAGGTGGGGCTACACACGTCATACAATGGATGGTACAAAGGGTCGCCAACCCGCGAGGGGGAGCCAATCCCATAAAGCCATTCGTAGTCCGGATCGCAGTCTGCAACTCGACTGCGTGAAGTCGGAATCGCTAGTAATCGTGGATCAGAATGTCACGGTGAATACGTTCCCGGGTCTTGTACACACCGCCCGTCACACCATGGGAGCGGGTTCTGCCAGAAGTAGTTAGCCTAACCGCAAGGAGGGCGATTACCACGGCAGGGTTCGTGACTGGGGTGAAGTCGTAACAAGGTAGCCGTATCGGAAGGTGCGGCTGGATCACCTCCTTTCTGGAAAACTGCATTCAATATTGAACGCCCACACTTATCGGTTGTTGGAACAAGCTGCTGACTTGCGAAGTCATTCGCAAGAAGGCGGAATGGGTCTGTAGCTCAGCTGGTTAGAGCACTGTGTTGATAACGCAGGGGTCGTTGGTTCGAGCCCAACTAGACCCACCAATTCCAATTGCTAGATGCGGTATGAGGACGAGGGGGATTAGCTCAGCTGGGAGAGCACCTGCTTTGCAAGCAGGGGGTCGTCGGTTCGATCCCGTCATCCTCCACCACCAATGACGACGAAGAAGAAAAAAGAAAAGTATTTCGGTAAATCAACACCAAAGCGGCTTTGAGCAGAAATGTGAAAGGCCTCTTTGTTGTTGATCAATATCATTTGATCAATCGGCTGTTCTTTAAAAATTCATAGAGTCGAATCAGAGTTGTCGGCGGAAACTGCACATTCGTAAAGGTTTAGTGCAGACCGTGCCGCTGGCAACAAGAATTTTTGATTGCGTCAAAACGAATATTCAAACCTAGTTTGAAATTCTTAAGTAATACGATGACAACTCGAAAGGGTTGAAGTTGTTTACGGCATAACGCGTCAGGTGAAAGACCTGGCAAGTCCTTGAGATGACGGCGGTATCTTGAAAGAGATGTCAAAGTTATAGGGTCAAGTGACTAAGAGCATGTGGTGGATGCCTTGGCGATTACAGGCGACGAAAGACGTGATAGCCTGCGAAAAGCTTCGGGGAGCTGGCAAATAAGCATTGATCCGGAGATATCTGAATGGGGAAACCCACCTCGCAAGAGGTATCGCATGATGAATACATAGTCATGCGAGGCGAACCGGGTGAACTGAAACATCTCAGTAGCTCGAGGAAAAGACATCAACCGAGATTCCGAAAGTAGTGGCGAGCGAAATCGGAAGAGCCTTCTAGTGATAGCACGACTGTTAGCAAAACGGGATGGAAAGTCCGGCCATAGCAGGTGATAGCCCTGTATGCGAAAACAGACGTGTGGTACTAAGCTGGAGAAAAGTAGGGCGGGACACGAGAAATCCTGTCTGAATATGGGGGGACCATCCTCCAAGGCTAAATACTCGTAATCGACCGATAGTGAACCAGTACCGTGAGGGAAAGGCGAAAAGAACCCCGGGAGGGGAGTGAAATAGATCCTGAAACCGCATGCTTACAAAAAGTAGGAGCCCTTAGGGGTGACTGCGTACCTTTTGTATAATGGGTCAGCGACTTACATTCAGTGGCAAGGTTAACCGAATAGGGAAGCCGTAGAGAAATCGAGTCCGAATAGGGCGAATCAGTCGCTGGGTGTAGACCCGAAACCAAGTGATCTATCCATGGCCAGGATGAAGGTGCCGTAACAGGTACTGGAGGTCCGAACCCACTAGTGTTGCAAAACTAGGGGATGAGCTGTGGATAGGGGTGAAAGGCTAAACAAACTTGGAAATAGCTGGTTCTCTCCGAAAACTATTTAGGTAGTGCCTCAAGTATTACCTGCGGGGGTAGAGCACTGTTTAGGCTAGGGGGTCATGGCGACTTACCAAACCTATGCAAACTCCGAATACCGCAGAGTACAGCTTGGGAGACAGAGCACCGGGTGCTAACGTCCGGACTCAAGAGGGAAACAACCCAGACCGCCAGCTAAGGTCCCTAAAATTGGCTAAGTGGGAAACGAAGTGGGAAGGCTAAAACAGTCAGGATGTTGGCTTAGAAGCAGCCATCATTTAAAGAAAGCGTAATAGCTCACTGATCGAGTCGTCCTGCGCGGAAGATGTAACGGGGCTAAGCCAGTTACCGAAGCTGCGGATGTGCAATTTATTGCACGTGGTAGGAGAGCGTTCTGTAGGCCTGTGAAGGTGTCTGGTAACGGATGCTGGAGGTATCAGAAGTGCGAATGCTGACATGAGTAGCGTTAAAGGGGGTGAAAAGCCCCCTCGCCGTAAGCGCAAGGTTTTCTACGCAACGTTCATCGGCGTAGAGTGAGTCGGCCCCTAAGGCGAGGCAGAGATGCGTAGCTGATGGGAAACAGGTCAATATTCCTGTACCGATGTGTAGTGCGATGTGGGGACGGAGAAGGTTAGCTCAGCCAACTGTTGGATATGTTGGTTCAAGCCTGTAGTCGTGCCCGGTAGGCAAATCCGCCGGGCTTAGATGAGGGGTGATAACGAGGCTGCTTGCAGTCGAAGTGAGTGATACCCTGCTTCCAGGAAAAGCCACTAAGCTTCAGCTACACACGACCGTACCGCAAACCGACACTGGTGCGCGAGATGAGTATTCTAAGGCGCTTGAGAGAACTCAGGAGAAGGAACTCGGCAAATTGATACCGTAACTTCGGGAGAAGGTATGCCCCAAGTAGGTGAACTCGTACAGAGGGAGCCCAACGGGGTTGCAAAAAATCGGTGGCTGCGACTGTTTAATAAAAACACAGCACTCTGCAAACACGAAAGTGGACGTATAGGGTGTGACGCCTGCCCGGTGCTGGAAGATTAAATGATGGGGTGCAAGCTCTTGATTGAAGTCCCAGTAAACGGCGGCCGTAACTATAACGGTCCTAAGGTAGCGAAATTCCTTGTCGGGTAAGTTCCGACCTGCACGAATGGCGTAACGATGGCCACACTGTCTCCTCCTGAGACTCAGCGAAGTTGAAATGTTTGTGATGATGCAATCTCCCCGCGGAAAGACGGAAAGACCCCATGAACCTTTACTGTAGCTTTGTATTGGACTTTGAACAGATCTGTGTAGGATAGGTGGGAGGCTTTGAAGTGAGGACGCTAGTTCTCATGGAGCCAACGTTGAAATACCACCCTGGTGTGTTTGAGGTTCTAACCTAGGTCCATTATCTGGATCGGGGACAGTGCATGGTAGGCAGTTTGACTGGGGCGGTCTCCTCCCAAAGCGTAACGGAGGAGTTCGAAGGTACGCTAGTTACGGTCGGACATCGTGACGATAGTGCAATGGCATAAGCGTGCTTAACTGCGAGACTGACAAGTCGAGCAGATGCGAAAGCAGGACATAGTGATCCGGTGGTTCTGTATGGAAGGGCCATCGCTCAACGGATAAAAGGTACTCTGGGGATAACAGGCTGATACCGCCCAAGAGTTCATATCGACGGCGGTGTTTGGCACCTCGATGTCGGCTCATCTCATCCTGGGGCTGTAGCCGGTCCCAAGGGTATGGCTGTTCGCCATTTAAAGAGGTACGTGAGCTGGGTTTAAAACGTCGTGAGACAGTTTGGTCCCTATCTTCCGTGGGCGCTGCAGATTTGAGGAAGCCTGCTCCTAGTACGAGAGGACCGGAGTGGACACACCTCTGGTGTATCGGTTGTCACGCCAGTGGCATTGCCGAGTAGCTAAGTGTGGAAGAGATAACCGCTGAAAGCATCTAAGCGGGAAACTCGTTTCAAGATGAGATCTGCCGGGGCCTTGAGCCCCCTGAAGAGTCGTTCAAGACCAGGACGTTGATAGGCAGGGTGTGGAAGCGCAGTAATGCGTTAAGCTAACCTGTACTAATTGCTCGTGCGGCTTGACCCTATAACTTTGATAGCCAACACATGCAAGTGTGAACAGCTCAAAGATTGTTATGCCAAGTTGACGCAGTCAAAACATAAAATCTGATTCCAAACTCTATGAATTCGCCAGGCAGTTCACAAAACTGCCCAGCACCAAGTTATGCCTGATGACCATAGCAAGTTGGTACCACTCCTTCCCATCCCGAACAGGACAGTGAAACGACTTTGCGCCGATGATAGTGCGGGTTCCCGTGTGAAAGTAGGTCATCGTCAGGCTCTTACAGCCCAGTAACGCCCCACTCAAACTTTGAGTGGGGCGTTCTGCTTTGGAATCTCACAATCGCCTGCACCACCGCACCTATCGTATCCGTCCGGCCACCCCATCTACCTCGAATGAGCAATTGCAAGCACCATCGTGTCCACGTAAACCATCGTGCACACCATGTCTCAAGAGATCCCCAACTCGCGCTCCCGTGTCCCCCGCACACGCCGGGTCTACAGCGCGCAATTCAAGGTTGAACTGATCGCCGCGTGCCAGCAGCCCGGCGCATCAATTGCCGCCACAGCACGTGAACATGGCATGAATGCCAATGTGCTGCATCGCTGGCTCAAGGAGCATCGTCTGGGCCTTCACCAGCCCACCTGCGATACCGCGCATGCTGTGGCGTCCGGCATCGCCCCGCACTGCGACGATGCAGCGGCTGAGCCAATGGCCAATGCACAGCCTGTTCGTGCCCCGGCGCATCTGCCTCATGCCAGCACCGTGCCCGCCTTCATCGCGATGACGCTGGGCTCGCCGGCGATGGGGCCTCAGCCAGCGGGTGCGCAAGCTGCCCCAAGTGCTGCATCGGCAACTCCCTCATCAGACATCCGCATCGAGTGCTGTCATCACGGCACCCTCGTGACGGTCAATTGGCCGGTGGCCGCTGCTGGCGAGTGTTCCCGCGCATTGCAGGGTTTGCTCCAGGTGCTGCGGCAATGATCCGTATCGACGCTGCCTGGCTTGCCACGGCCCCGCTGGACATGCGCGCCGGCACCGACACGGCGCTGGCCCGGGTGGTCAGCGTGTTCGGTGCTGCCCACCCTCATCACGCCTACCTGTTCGCCAACAGACGCGCCAACCGCATCAAGGTGCTGGTGCACGACGGCATCGGCATCTGGCTGGCCGCTCGCCGCCTGCACCAGGGCAAGTTCGTCTGGCCGGCGTCGGTCGATGCCCATTGGCAGCTGGAGCGCTCCCAGCTCGATGCCTTGGTGCTGGGCCTGCCCTGGCAACGCATGGGGACGCGGGCATCATCACCGTGGTTTGAAGTCTGTGCGGCAGGTCTGCCGGCGCGCAATCCGTGGATCTGCGCATGGCAGCGCAGGGCCTTCCTTGGCACACTGCCTGTCATGTTGATGCAGCCGCAATCCCTGGATGATCTGAGCGCACAGCAGCTGCGCGAGATGACCACGCGGCTGCTGACCGAGCTGCGCCACAGCCAGGCGCTCAACGCCAAGCTCACCCACAAGAACGCACTGCTCAAGCGCATGAAGTTCGCCGCCCAGTCCGAGCGCTTCAACGCCGCGCAGCGCAGCCTGCTCGAAGACGAGATCGAGGCCGACCTGGCGGCAGTCGCCGTCGAGATCGAACAACTGCAGCCGCCAGCGGCTGCGCCCCAAGCTAAACAACAGCCCAAACGCCAGAGCCTGCCGGCCCACCTGCCCCGGCGCGAGATCCGCCACGAGCCCGAGTCGACCACCTGCACCTGTGGCTGCCAGATGAAGCGCATCGGCGAAGACGTGGCCGAGAAGCTGGACTATGTGCCCGGCGTGTTCACGGTAGAGCGCCACGTGCGTGGCAAATGGGCCTGCGCCCAGTGCGAGACCATTACCCAGGTGCCAGTCGAAGCGCATGTGATCGACAAAGGCATCCCGACAGCGGGCCTGCTGGCCCAGGTGCTGGTGGCCAAGTACGCCGACCATCTGCCGCTCTACCGCCAGGAAGCCATCTTTGCTCGCGCCGGTCTGGCCATTCCTCACTCCACCCTGGCGCAATGGGTGGGCACCTGCGGCGTGCGGCTGCAGCCACTGGTTGATGCGCTCAAGGCGGAAATACTCGGCCGCCGTGTGCTGCACGCCGATGAAACGCCGGTGCAAATGCTCAAGCCCGGCAAGGGAGCGACGCATCGGGCTTACCTGTGGGCCTACGCGCCAAGCGCCTTTGAAGACATGAAGGCCGTGGTGTACGACTTCTGCGAGTTGCGCATTCCACTGATGGCGGACACTGATTCCATTCTCATAGCGGACAGCGTTCCACGCGATGGCGGACACCCTGCGCTGGTGCCCTGAGTGACCTGTAAATCGTAGCCGAAGTGTCCGCCATCAGCGTGGAATGGCGGTCGGACTGGATGGTCAGCCGGCCTTGGCGAGCTTTCTCATCGACTCGCCCTTGAGGGCCATCTTGTGCGAGCCATGCACGATGCGGTCCAGTATGGCGTCGGCCAGCGTGGGCTCGTCCAGCCAGGCATGCCAGGCCGTTACCGGCAGTTGGCTGGTAATGAGCGTCGAGCGCGTGCCCACCCGGTCGTCCAGCAGTTCCAGCAGGTCATTGCGCTCGTGTGCAGCAATCGGGGCAATGCCGAAGTCGTCCAGGATGAGCAGGTCCAGTCGCGCCAGTTGCGCCAGCCGCTTGGCAAAGCTGCCGTCGCCGTGGGCTACGTGCAGCTCCTCCAACAACCTTGGGGCGCGGGTGTAGAGCACCGAGAAGCCCAGGCGTGCCGCCTGCTGCCCCAGCGCACGGGCCAGCCACGTCTTGCCGCAGCCGGTGGCGCCGGTAAGCAGGACGTTGTGACCATGGCGCAGCCAATCGCCTGTGGCCAGGCTGGCGATGACCTCTCGGCTCAGCCCCCGGCTGCCACGCCAATCGATGTCCTCCAGACAAGCGCTGGAGACCTTCAATCGGGCGGCCTTCAGGAGACGCTCCAGGCGTTTGCTATCGCGCCAGTCCACCTCGCGCTGCACCAGCAGCGCCAGGCGTTGTTCAAAGGGCAACTCACTGGCAGTGATATGGGTGGCGGCATCGTTCAGGGCGGCCACCATGCCGTCCAGGCGCAGGGCGCGCAGTTGGTTCAAGGTGTGTTCGTTGAGCATGATTGTTCTTTCGTTGTTTCGCTTCGGTGTTCTGGCTTCTCAGTGGTAGTAGCCCGGCCCGCGCACGTTCTCGTGCAGTGGCAAGCTGGCCTGCATGGGCATGGGGGCGTCCAGCGGCCGCTGGTCCAGACCACAACTCAGGATGGAGGCGATGCTCTTGTAGGACGGAGAGCGAATCGACTGCGCACGGGCACAGGCTGCCTCCAGCCGCTGCGCCCCGTACTCACGCCCCAGGCGCATGAGGCCCAGACAGGAGCGGTAGCCCTGCTCGGGGTGGGCACGGTGCTCCATCTGCCAACGCACCACGGCCGCAGTGGCCGCTCCCACCCGCTCGCCCCAGGCGATGAGCTTGGCCGGCGTCCACTGCAGGTGCGCCCGATGCGAGGCCGGCATGTGCTCTGGCGTCGTGGTGTGGGCGCCCTTGCGAGGATTCAGTGCATGGGCGGCCACCCGTTTGCTGCCGTGCAAGACTTCGAGCGAACTGGCCGTGATGCGCAACTCCACCGCTTCGCCCACCAGGGCGTGGGGCACCGAGTAGTAGTGGCCGTCGAGCTCGACGTGGTAATCGATGTTGACGCGGGCGCGCTTGAAGCGGGCAATGGCCATGCGTGTGGCCGGCAGGGGGCGCAGGGCCAGCCGGTCGAGTTCGGCAAAGGCGCTGGCGCGGTTGCCGGGCAGCTTCTTGAAGGGACGTCGGTTCAAGTCGGCCAACAAGGCGGCAATGGCCCGGTTCAGGGCGGCCAGGCTGAAGAAAGTCTGGTGGCGCAGCCGGGCCAGAATCCAGCGCTCGACCACCTGCACGCCGACCTCCACCTTCGGCTTGTCGCGGGGTTTGGCCGGGCGCGCGGGCATGACGGGCAGGCCGTAGTGCGTCGAGAGCTCTTCGAGCAAGCGGTGAGAGGTCGGCTCGTAGCGGTCGGGGCGGGCCATCAAGGCGCGCGGCTGGTCGGGCACCAGCAGGCGGGGGACGCCGCCGATGAACTCCAGCGCGCTCATGATGCTGGCCACCCAGTCGGTGGCTTTCTGCCTGGTAGTGGCGCAGGCGTAGGTGTAGTTCGCTGCGCCCAGCACGGCCACAAATATCTGGGCCTGCGTTATCTCGCCGGTACTGGCGTCCACGATGGGCACCGTCTGGCCGGCGTAGTCCACGAAGAGTTTGTCGCCGGCCTCATGGGTCTGGCGCATGGAACGCTTCAATCGCCGGGACCAGGCTTGGTACTTCTCGCAGAAGGCGCTGTACTTGTACGCCTGGCCGCCGTGCTGCTGTTGGTACTCCTCCCACAGCAGTTGCAGCGTGACGCCGGGGCGGCGCAGTTCGCGGTGGATGTGGGCGTGGTCGGGCTCCAGGTGGCGCGACGCGCGGGGCACCGGTGGCTTGTAGAGCCGGGCCTGCAGTTCTTGGTCGCTCAAGGTCTGGGCCAGCGCCCAGTCCACGCCGGCCACGCCGGCCACGCGGGCGTAGCTGGCGATTTCGCTGACGGTGGATTTGGATATGCCGAGGGCGGCTCCGATTTGGCGGGTGCTCAAGGTCCCGCCGTGCAGCAGTTGCAGTGTGTGTCGTATTTTGCTCATGGTGACCCTGGGTGTGGGCATCGCTGACTCCGGTCAAAAAAACCGGGCAGCGTATGCCGCGTTCGGGTCACTCAGAACACCGCTTCAGGTGTCCGCCATCAATTTGGAATGCTGTCCGCCATCAGCATGGAATCGTGTCCGCGATCGCGTGGAATACGCATGCGAGTCAAGAGCGGGCGAGCATGCGCGCCACTTCCTGGGCGATTGGAAGGGGGCACTGGTCTGCGACGACTTTGCTGGTTACAAAGTCACGATCGCCAACGGCGTGACCGAGGTGGGCTGCCTGGCGCACGCCCGGCGCAAATTCTTTGACTTGCATGCGGCCAACAAAAGCCAGCTTGCCGGGTTCGCGCTGGAGCAGTTCGCCAAGGTTTACGACATCGAGCGCGAGGTCAAGGAGCTGAACGCCGATCAACGCAAAGCCATTCGTCAGCAGCACACCAAGCCGATCCTGGATGCGTTACACCAGTGGATGACATTGCAGCGGCAAAAGCTGCCGGACAGCTCTGCCCTGATGGCCACCCAAATTCCCCCGTCTATGGCCACCTCAAACTCCCCCACCTGAACTGATCGGGGATAGGGGTTTAACGCCGGCGTCGTCGGCACCTGTTGGCAGGACATTGATCCAGTCTTCCCCGAGGGAAGGCCAAGGAGTGAATGTCTTGAAGTCCAACCAACGCGCCACCATAGAGACACTGCTGGAGCGCAACACATCGCAACGCGAGATCGCCCGCATCACGGGCATCGACCGCAAGACGGTCAGGAGCTACCACCAGCGCTGGCTGGAGCAACTGCAGTCAAATTCCCCCGGGGTGGCCACCGGCTCGGCAGGTCAAATTCCCCCACCCTGGCCACCGGCTCCTGGGCCGGTGGCCACCTCCCTGTGCGAACCCTGGCGCGAGTTCATCGAAGCCCAGCTGCGGCTGAAGCGAAACGCCACGGCCATCTACCAGGACCTGGTCGACCAGCACGGCTTTGATGGCCAGTACAACTCGGTCAAACGCTTCTGTGCAAAGTTGCGGCACAAGGAGCCCGAGCAGTTCGATCGCCTGTCCTTCCTGCCCGGCGAGGAGATGCAGGTGGACTACGGCGAGGGCGCGCCCACCCGCGTGCCCGGCAGCGACCGGTACCGCAAGCCCCGCCTGTTCGTGGCCACCTTGCGGTATTCCCGTGCCAGTTTCCGGTGCGTGGTCTGGAAGTCCAGCCAGCAGATCTGGGCCGAGCTGCACGAGCGGGCCCTGCGGTACTTCGGGGGCTGCCCCCAGTACGTGGTGCTGGACAATCTGAAGGAAGGCGTCCTCAAGCCCGACCTGTACGAGCCCGATCTCAACCCGGTGTACGCCGCCGCCCTGGCGCACTACGGCGTGGTGGCCGACCCGGCGCGGGTGCGAGACCCCAACCGCAAGGGCACGGTGGAGCATGCCATCGGCCATACCCAGGCCACGGCCTTGAAGGGCCGGCGCTTTGAGTCCATCGAGGCCCAGAACGAGTTCCTGGCGCACTGGGAGAAGAGCTGGGCATCCAAGCGCATCCACGGCACCGAGCGACGCCAGGTGCAGGCCATGTTCGAGGAAGAGCGCAGCCACCTCAAACCCCTGCCAGTGCTGGGAATGCAGTATTTCGACGAGGCGGTGCGCACCGTCTGCGACGACAGCTGTGTGCGGGTGGATCACAGCAGCTACGCCGCTCGCCCGGCGAACATCGGCTCCAAGGTGTTGGTGCGCATCTACGCCCAGCGCATCGAGATTCGTGACATGCACACCCGTGCCTTGCTGCGCACCCACGCCAAGGCCGAGCGTCCCGGCACGGTGATTCTGCCCATGGAGGAGCGGGTGTTCAATCCGTCTCGCGAGACCCGCCTGATCCTGCGTCAGGCCGGCGAGATTGGTGAGCACGCCAGCCGGCTGTGTGAGCTGCTCTTTGCCATCGAGGGTCGTGTCGGGCAGCGCAAGCTCTGGGGCATTGTGGGACTCATGCGCCGTTACCCGGCGCACTGCATCAATGCCGCCTGCGCCCAGGCCCTGGAGCAAGGGGTCTACAGCTACAAGCGCGTGCTGGCGCTGACCGAAGCCCTCTTTGCCCAGGCGATGGCGGCCATCGAGGCTACCTGCGGCGAAGCACCCGCCGCCGGTGCCCACGCGCTGACGCAGCAGCATGAGCTCATCCGAGACGCTGAGGAGTACAGCGATCTCTTCGCGCTCGCCGCCGCCACGGCAAACACCACCACCACCACCACCACCACCACCACCCACAACACCACCAACGCACCGGGAGTTCAGCCATGAACATGATCGAGATCGAACGCGCGCTGCGCGAGCTGCGCCTGTCCGGCATCGCCGAGACCCTGTCCACCCGCGTGATGCAGGCCCAGGCCGCCCAGCAGCCTTTCCTGGAGACCTTCGCCGCCATGCTGCAAGACGAGCTGGACCGCCGGCGCTCTCGCCTGACCGAGCGCCGCTTCAAGCGCTCGGGTCTGGATGAGCGCCCCTCGCTGGCTGACTTCGACTGGCGTTTCAACCCGAAGCTGCCGCGCAGCGCCTGCTTCGAGTTGCACACCCTGAAGTTCATCGGCGAGGGGGCCAACGCGCTGATCATCGGCAAGCCGGGCACCGGCAAGAGCCATGTGGCCAAGGCCGTGGCCTACCAGGCCACGCTGCAGGGCTATGACGTGCGTTACCTGGAAGCCGACACCGAGTTCGCCCGTTACGCGCTGGCCACTACGGCAGAGCGCACCGAGCTGCTCAAGGACTGGGTCGCGCCGGACCTGCTCGTCCTCGATGACCTGTTCCTGGCCAGACGCATCAGCGAGCATGCCGCTGAAGTCCTACAGGCCATCGTGCACCAGCGCTACAAGCTGCGCCGCGCTGTTCTCATCACGTCCAACCGCGTGGTGCAGGACTGGGGCAAATACCTCGGCGACGCCACCATGGCCAGCACCATCCTGGATCGCCTCATGCACCGCTGCGCGATGCTGGAGTTCGAGGGCAAGAGCTACCGCCTCAAGGAGGCCGCTGCACGCATCGCCATCACACCCGAGTCGTCATAATCCGACCGTCCTGCCTGGGGGAATTTGGGGTGGCCAAGGGTGGGGGAATTTGACCTGGCCATCGGGGTCTGCGACTGCCAGGGCCCTGGATTACAGCCTGCGGCGCTGGACTGCGCTGACGCGCTTCATCGATGACGGGCAACTGCCCGTGGACAACAACTGGATCGAAAACCAGATCCGGCCGATTGCCATTGGCAGAGCCAATTGGTTATTCGCCGGCAGCCTGCGCGCGGGCCAGCGTGCGGCGGCGGTGATGAGTCTGGTGCAGTCGGCACGCATGAATGGGCATGGCCCCTATGCCTACTTACAGGACGTGCTCACAAGGCTGCCTACGCACAAGGCCAACGTAGCCGACGTTGTAGAGGGCAACAGCTTGCTGCACGGGCAGGAGACAGACGGGTTTGGTGACGCGGGCTATCAAGGCGTTCACAAGCGCCCGGATGCCAGGGCGGGCGTGACGTGGCACATAGCGATGCGCCCGGGCAAGCGCAAAGAGCTGGACAAAGAGCACAACCCCGTTGACGCGCTCATAGACCAAGTGGAGAAGATCAAGGCAAGCATCCGGGCCAAGGTGGAGCATCCCTTCAGGGTGATCAAGCGGCAGTTTGGATATGTAAAGGTGCGCTACCGGGGGGTGAAGAAGAACACGCTGCAGCTCAAGACGCTGTTTGCGCTGTCCAACCTGTGGATGGTGCGCCACCAATTGCTGGGGGCGCAGGGATAAGTGCGCCTGAACACAGGCAAGGGGCCGCGAAAGCGGTGCAGATGGCCCGAAAGGGCGTGAAAAGTGGTGCGAAGACGCAGGCTAAACGGCATCCATCGCACTATCTGAAAACGTCGGCCTTGTAGCACTCATGGATCCGAGTTATTCAGGACATCCCTAGCTTACGAAACCCTGGCGTTAGAAGGTTGGGGCACTACTGATCTTTCGCAACTTCCCAATTGCATCACGTAAAGTTTCATCCTTTTTTGCAAAACAAAAGCGAACGACACCTTGATCGAATCCATCGCCATAGAAGGCTGACAGGGGAATAGCTGCAACCCCCGCTTCGCGCGTGAGCCATTGACAAAATTCGGCTTCATTCAGATCACTTACAGCTGAAATGTCCACACACTGGAAATAGCTACCTGTGCTGGGTAGTAGTTTCAAGCGAGAACCTTCCAATCCTTGGCGGAAAAGGTCCCGCTTGGCCTGATAGAAAGTTGGCAGTTGCAGGTATGGTGCTGGATCTCTCAAATACTCCGCCAGTCCATGCTGCATCGGGGTGTTTACGGTGAATACATTGAACTGGTGCACCTTGCGGAATTCGGCGGTGAGCGAAGCGGGTGCTGCTACAGTCCCAATCTTCCAGCCGGTGACATGGAAAGTCTTGCCAAAGCTCGATACGACGAACGCGCGGGCGGCAAGGTCCGGATAACGGGCGGCGCTCTGGTGCTCAGCACCATCAAACACCATGTGTTCGTAGACTTCGTCGCTGATCAGCAGAATGTTGGTGGGTGCCAGCAGATCTTGCAGTGTGAGCATATCCTCGGCACTCCAGATGGAGGCGCTCGGATTGTGTGGACTGTTGATAATGAGGGCGCGGGTGCGTGGTGTGATCGCTGCGGCAATCAGACCAAAGTTGGGGCGAAATGTCCCAGGGGTAAGAGGCACCCGCACAACGGAGCCACCAGCCAGTTCAATGTTAGGTGCATAACTGTCATAGCACGGGTCAAGTACGATGACCTCGTCGCCCGCATGGACGATGGCCAGAATGGCCGTAAGGATCGCTTGCGTGGCTCCTGCTGTGATGGTTATTTCGGCGTTCGCGCTGTATTTTCGGCCATGGAGTGCTTCTATTTTTGAAGCAACGGCTTCGCGCAATGCTGCAATCCCCGGCATGGGCGGGTATTGGTTATGTCCGGCCTTCATGGCATGGGTTACGGCATCGGTCAGGGCAGGGTCACATTCAAAGTCCGGAAAACCCTGGCCCAGATTCACGGCGCCATGTTCGGCGGCCAGCGCTGACATGACTGTGAAAATGGTGGTGCCGACCTGAGGCAGCTTGCTGGGAAATGTGGGGGTGATTGATCTCGTGAGGGTGGGCGTCATGGAAGAAAGCACAAACGATGTAGAGAGTTAACAAGTTCCGGCAGATGCTCAGAGTTCGTAATCGTTGATATGCCCCGTCATGGCGCGGGCTATCAGTTCGCGGCTCAAGCGGTCGCTGAGCAATTCGGCGAACTTGTAGACAAAATTGCGCAAATAGGCGCCTCGCTTGAACGCCACGCGCGCCACGCTCTGGCCGAAAAGATGCCCGACGGGGCGTACGACCAGATCACCAACAGGATCATCGCGCATAGCCATTTCTGCGACGATTCCGATGCCCAGGCCCAGGCGCACATACGTCTTGATTACATCGGAGTCAATGGCTTCGAGTGCAATACGAGGCTGCAAGCGCCTGGTTGAAAAGGCCAAATCAATTTTTCCGCGACCAGTGAACGTTGGGTGGTAGGTAATGAGGGGCTCGTGGGCGATGTCATCCAGTCCAATGCGCTCTTTCTGGGTCAGCGGGTGGCCCGGAGGGAGCACCAATACATGTTCCCACTCATAGCAGGGCAGGGTCACCAGTTCGGGATAGTCTGCCAGCGACTCGGTGGCCATCCCAATTTCCGCCACTTCGTCTATCACCATGCGTGCGACCTGGTCGGGAGTGGTCTGGTGCAGGCTGATGTTGACTTTTGGATACGCCTCTCGCAGGCGGGCCACAGGGACCGGCAACACATAGCGCGCTTGGGTGTGGGTGGTTGCGATCGACAGGGTGCCACTATCCTGCGCGCTGAACTGTTCGCCAATGCGCTTCAGGTTTCCCACCTCGCGCATGATGATTTCAATGCTTTTGAGAACGTGCTGGCCAGGTTCTGTGATGCGCTTGAGCCGCTTTCCATGGCGGGCGAATATATCAATTCCGAGTTCTTCTTCCAACTCGATGATTGCCTTGGATACACCAGGCTGCGAAGTGTGCAGCGCCTTGGCGGCCTCGGTCAGATTGAGGTTGCGGCGTGCCGCCTCTTGAACAAATCGGAATTGGTGTAGGTTCATATCTGATGGAGGCTAAAAACTCGCATCATTATGCTGCATTTGTCTAAGGGTTGGGTGTGGTTATCGAAGAGTCGCAGGCAATTTCTGCCATTAAAGCGGTCATGCGGTGGTCTTCCCCAATGGCGCCCTGTATGGTGAACTGTACGGATTGGTGGCGCGAGCGGATTTGCTCCACCAGCAATGGAAGGTCCTCTCGTGCATGCTTTCCGGTGCCTAGAAACATGGGTACCACCGTTATATGGGTGGACCCTTGTTGAGAGAGCAACTCAGTGGCTTGGGCCAATGTCGGCTCACATAATTCAAGATAAGCGCATTGCACCGGCCGGTCAGGGTATTGCGAGGCAATGCGCGCCGCAACCGCTTCTATGGGGGCACGCCAAAGTGGGTCGCGCGAACCATGGGAAAAGAGCACGATGGCCGGTGGTATTTCGGACATGAATAACTCGAAAAGGCTCAGCGTCGCAATACCAGCCAGCCGAAGGCTGCAAGTGACAACAGGGAGTAAATCAATCCTGGGGCGGCAGCCGTCAGCCATGGCGACCAATTTTGCAGATTTCCGGCGTAACCGAATACATTGTTCAACAGGAAGAAACTGATGCCTGCCATCACGCCGCCAAAAACGTACCCCGCAATACCGCCGGCCCGAAAGTGCAAGTAGGCAAAGGGCAATGCCAGCACCACCATCACCAGGCAGCTCAGCGGATAAAAAACCTTGCGCCAGAATTCAATTTCATACCGTTGTGCTGACTGGCCATTGGCATCAAGATGACGGATGTACTGAAACAGGTCGAACGTAGCCATGCGGTCGGGCTTGATCAGCGAGGCCGCCACCATGTCCGCGCTGATGCGAGTCGGCCATAGCAGGGTAGGAACCTGCAGTTGATCCACCCGTGCTTTTTCGCTGTCGGGCTGAAGAAAGCTGCTGCGCCGCACCTGTTGCAGTTCCCAGCCCCCTGGGAGGGCGAAACGCCCGGTTGCAGAATCGGTCTGCGAAGCTAGTCGGCCCTTTTCGTCAAACTCGAAAATGCGCACATCCAGCATGCCGCCATCGGGCGTCAAAGCGCGCACATTCACCGCAAAAGAATGGTCTTGCTGGCGTTCCTTGAGCCAGGCACCAGTGGCGCCAGACGTCAAGCGGCCCAGGTGGCGTACCTTGATGAGCTGCGCTGCACGTTCAGTCAGGGGGGCAATGTAGTCGCCTACGGCAAAGGTCAGCAGCACGAATAATCCACCCAGAGCCAGCAATGTGCGCAATGCCTGCCATGGACCCATGCCGCTGGTACGCATGATGGTGAACTCTGAGCTTTGTGCCAGCCGTGCCATCACGAAAATGGTACCGATGAGCACTGTGATAGGCAATAACTCGTAGAGGTGACTGGGAATGCTCAGGGACACAAACAGCAGCGCATGGGAGAGCTGGTAGCCGTCTGGGCCGGTCCGTCCAACCAGGCGCAGCTCGTCGATCAGATCAAAGAAGAAAAACAGTGCCAGAAACCCGAGCGTCACAAATCCCACTGCAAGCAGGGCTTCGCGATGAATGAAACGGCGAAGAAGTTTCATGCAGGACTCCGCGTTGGCCATAGGCGCCGCAGCGTCCAGTGGTTGTGCCGCACGGCCACAATGGCCAAGGCGAGCGCGAGCGTGCCACCGTGGAGGGATAGCATGAAGGCGGGCAAGCCCAGCTTTCCTGCACCAACCCAGCTTTGACCCAATGTCATGAGGTTGTAGTAAACAACAAAGGCAAACAAAGCAAACATCATGCCGCCGCTGCGTCCCGCGCGGGGATTCACGCTCGCCAGGGCCAGGCCCAGAACCACAAAATTAATGGCTGCCAGCGCCAACCCCAGCCGCCAGCCCAGTTCTGCCTGGTAAACCGGAATGGTTGGCTGTAAAAGCAACTCATGCGTGGCCCGGGTTTTGACCGCGAGTTGCTCTGTTGCCGTACCGGATGCTGACCCGATACGCGTGCCGTATTCGGCAAACTCACTGATCTTCAGGCCAGGCTGGCCCGCGGTGGATTCCAGTCGCTGGCCCTGACTAAGCAAGGCGAAGCGCTCGTCGGCGCGTACTTCAAGTCGCGCACTGCGTGCGGATGTTACCGATTCCTTGGTGCCGCTGTTGGCTGCGATGAAAATGTTGTTTCCCGCTTGGGTGTCTGGACTGTCCTTGTCGATAAAGAACACCCGGCTGCCGTTGGCTGATTCCTGAAACTCGCCCGGCGCAATACGGTCAACGTCGCTGCGTTGCTCGTAACGCGTCTTGAGCTCCTGAATCTGTGCGTTGGCCCATGGCCAAACCCCCAATGACAGGACAGCAATAACCGCCATCACAGGCCACGCAAAGCGCAACAGGGGACGCAGAAGGCTCACAAGTCCCTGGCCACCGGAGAACCAAATAACCATTTCGCTGTCGCGGTACATGCGCGAGAGGACGCTCACCACGGCCACGAAGAGACTCAAGCTGAGGATGGTTGGGAGTTGTCCCAACACCGTGAAGCCCATGACCAGCATGACATCAGAGGGGCTTACGCTGCCGCGCGACGCTTGACCGAGGGTGCGGATCAGCATCATGGTCATGACCACTGTGACCAGCACCACAAGCGTCGCGCCAAAGCTGCGCGCCAGCTCTTTGCGAATGGATGAATCGAATAACATTGGCCCGAAGGAAAGCACCGATTATGAACTTTGATCTGAAGACTCTGGAGTTGCCGGCAGCGGCTACTGAAAAATGCGACCTACTGGTCGTTCTGGTGCCCGAGGGCTTCAAACCGGGGCAGGATGCCTTGTCGGTGCTCGTGGCCCATGCGCTCAAATGCGGCGACCTGGAATCCAAAGCCGGTAAGCACCTTCAACTCTATCTGGCACCCGCTGTCAGCGCGCGGCGCGTGGTTCTTGTGGGTGTGGGCAATGGTTCTGCCCGGGCCATCCGTCAGGCCGTGCAGGCTATTGCAGCAACCTTCAAGCTGTCGCAGGTCAAACGTGCGGTGGTTTGCTTTGCCGGCGAAACCACGGCCGATGGCGTTTGCGCCGCTATACAAGCAGTCGCTGATGCCAGTTATGTTTACACGACTACCAAGCCCAAGGCGGATGCGCGCACCTTGAATCGGGTGGTGATCGGGGTCGCTCATGTGGAAGCGGTGCGAGAGGCGTTCGCGCAAGGGGTGGGCCTTGTGGAGGGCGTAGAGTTCGCCCGAGAGTGGGGTAACCGTCCGGCCAACCACGCTACTCCGAATCTTTTGGGCGAAGCCGCCAAGTCCCTTGGCAGGCACCCTCGCGTCCAGTGCAAAGTGCATGGCCCCGCCGAAGTGGCTCGTCTTGGCATGGGCGCATTCATGGCTGTTGCGCGAGGCTCCGAGGAGCCGCTGAGGCTGATCGAACTGCGATACAGCGGCGCAGGCAAGTCAGAGACCCCGGTAGTGCTGATAGGGAAGGGCATCACTTTCGATACTGGCGGAATTTCCATCAAGCCTGCTGCCGAGATGGATGAAATGAAGTTCGACATGTGCGGTGCAGCCAGCGTCCTGGGGGTGTTTCGTGCTCTTGGAGAATTGCAACCCGCTATCAATGTGGTGGGCCTCATCCCGGCCTGTGAAAATATGCCTGATGGTCGGGCCGTGAAGCCCGGTGACGTTGTTACCAGCATGAGCGGTCAGACCATCGAGATATTGAACACCGATGCGGAAGGTCGACTGGTCCTTTGTGACGTATTGACCTATGCCGCGCGCTTCAAACCTGCCGCGGTGGTGGACATCGCCACCTTGACTGGTGCCTGCGTGATTGCTTTGGGCGCAGTCCGCAGCGGACTATTTTCAAACAACGATGCGCTGGCCTCTGCCCTGTCTGCGGCAGGGGATGTGGCTCAGGACTTTTGCTGGCGCATGCCGCTGGACGAGGACTATGCCGAGGGATTGAAGAGCAATTTTGCAGACATTGGCAATGTGGCAGGGCGAGCGGGCGGCTCCATCACGGCGGCCAAGTTCCTGCAGCGATTCGTGGGCGCGTTTCCTTGGGCGCACCTCGACATTGCCGGTACTGCCTGGAAAGGTGGAGCGGTCAAGGGGGCTACCGGCCGACCGGTAGGCCTGCTGGTGCATTACCTGCTGAGCCGTGTTCAGCCGTTATCGGCAAAAGATGCGGTGAAGAAGTCTTCTCCCGCAGTGTCGGCAAGGCCCAACACTCGTTCAAAACCGGCCTGAATTCGTCATGACTGAAGTCGCTTTCCACTTCAATGCACCGGACAAAATGGCCTATGCCTGCCGGTTTGCCCGCAAGGCGCAACGCAGCGGCGCACGGCTCGTCATTACGGGTTCTGCGGACACTCTGGCAGAGCTGGACGGAATGCTTTGGAGCATGCTGCCGCAGGATTTCGTTGCCCATTGCCGTAGCGATGCTGAGGATGAACTCTTGCAATTTTCATCGGTGGTGCTTGCTGTAGACGTGTGGCAAGCGCCCCACCAAGAAATGCTGCTGAATATGGGGAGCGTTGTGCCTGAGGGGTTTGGCAGTTTTGGCCGCTTGGTGGAGGTGGTGAGTGCCACAGATGAGGTAGACCGCAATGAAGCGCGTGTCCGCTGGCGTCACTATGCATCGCAGGGCTATGCCATCACGCGCCATGATCTGGTCTTGAAAGCCGACTGATGTCCCTTTCGCCCAAGTTGATCCCCCGTTTTGTGCCGACCCTCACTGAAGTGGTGCAGGAGCCCGATGTGCTCCCGTTTTCAGTGCCTCAGGCGCAATCTGGACCGTCGTTTGGGGGAGGATGCTCCACCAGCATCGCGCAAACTGAGCCATCGCTTCAGGCAGGGGTCTCAATTCCTGCTGCGTCCGTCCGAGGCACTTCCGACACAAAGCCCGTCCTAACATCGCCCAACCCGCGACGCCCTTTGCCGCAGGGCATTGAAGAGTACATGGTGCACCGAGTGATGCAGCGCGTGGATGTGGTGCTGGATCAGCGTTTGCGCGAGGCGATTGCACTGGTGATACAGGAGCAGACCCGCTCCGTGCTGCCCCGTCTGCGTGAAGAAATTGAGTCAGTGGTGCGGCATGCGGTCTATGAGGCCGTGGCCGACGAATTGGCGAACGAAAATTCCCCTGAGCCAGGAAGATGACAGGGTATTTCCCCGTGGTTTCCTTCGGATTTACGCGTGTTCCCTAATGATCTGGCCCGTAAATTGCGATAAGTTCGCCTGCGTTGAGACACAATAATTATTCTCAGCGTTTATCTTTACTGGAGATTGATATGCAATTGAAGTTGAAACTGACCGTGGTTGCTGCTATCGCGGCTGTTGCTGGTATGGCCTCTGCTCAAGAGCAAGTGGTCAAGATCGGTCATGTGGCTCCGGTTTCGGGTGCCCAAGCCCACTACGGAAAGGACAACGAAAATGGCGCGCGCATGGCCATTGAAGAGTTGAATGCACAGGGCATCACCATCGGTGGCAAAAAGATCAAGTTCGAGTTGCAAGCCGAAGACGATGCTGCAGATCCCAAGCAGGGCACCGCTGCTGCGCAAAAGCTGTGCGACGCCAAAGTGGCGGGCGTCGTGGGGCACCTCAACTCCGGCACGACCATTCCCGCCTCCAAGGTCTATAACGACTGCGGTATTCCCCATGTCACGGGGGCAGCTACCAACCCCAACCTGACGAAGCCTGGCTACAAGACCACCTTCCGTATCATCGCCAACGACAACGCCCTGGGTGCTGGCCTGGCTTTCTACGCTGCTGACACGCTCAAGCTCAAGACGGTTGCCATCGTCGATGACCGTACGGCCTATGGCCAGGGTGTGGCTAACGTGTTCAAAAGAGTTGCTGCCGAAAAGGGCATGAAGGTGGTGGACGAGCAGTTCACGACCGATAAGGCCACTGACTTTATGGCCATCCTGACGGCTATCAAGTCCAAGAATCCAGATGCTATCTTCTTCGGAGGCATGGATCCTCAAGGCGGCCCGATGCTGCGCCAGATGGAGCAACTGGGCATGGGCAACGTCAAGTACTTTGGCGGTGACGGTATCTGCACTTCCGAAATCGCCAAGCTGGCTGCCGGTGCCAAGACGCTTTCTAACGTGGTGTGTGCTGAAGGTGGTGCATCGCTTGACAAAATGCCAGGCGGCAAGGCATGGAGGGCCAAGTACGATGCCAAGTACCCAGGTCAGTTCCAGGTTTATAGCCCCTATACCTACGACGCTACGCACCTGATTGTGGACGCCATGAAGCGTGCCAATTCGGTGGATCCCAAGGTCTATACCCCCGAGTTGCTGAAATCGCAGTTCAAGGGCGTGACCTCCACGATCGCATTTGAGTCCAATGGCGAAATGAAGAACCCCGCTATCACTCTGTATGTATACAAGGATGGCAAGAAGACGCCTCTGAACTAAATTCAGAGCGACCTTTGGCTGCATTCGTGGATGCAGCCCCCATAAAAAATGGCTTCCTACAGGAAGCCATTTTTTATGGGGGCGTCGCTCAATGCACAGTTGCGGGAGTGGTGCTCCGCGCCAAAGCTCAGCGGCGGACCTGCAATGCGCCCGGGTTCACGATATTCGTGGGCGTGCCCTTGATGTAGTTCACCACGTTGTCAAAGGCGGCGCCAAAGTACAACTCGTAGCTGTCCTGCTCAACATAACCGATGTGGGGCGTGCAGATGCAGTTTTCCAGGCGCAGCAGGGCGTGGCCTTGCAGGATGGGTTCGCTTTCAAACACGTCCACGGCGGCCAGACCGGGGCGTCCACGGTTCAGGGCCGCGATCAGGGGTAATCTCGGTTTTTGAGCAAAACCTGAAATCACCCGCAAAAAATCAAGTGATATCAATCACTTAGCTCGACTCACGCGTTTGCTCGGAACCTTGAAGTTCTCTAGGGTGTGCCCTCGTTCAAGCGCTTCGTTCAGCCACGTTGGCCGTCGCCCGCGCCCCGCCCAGGTGTTGCCATTGCCGTCTTGGTAGACCGCCTGTAACTGTGGCTCCGTACTTCGCGTCTTAGCGTTTTCTTGAGCTGCTAACTTTGGCGCTTGATAGGGCTGATCAAACAGATCGCCGGGCATCAACTCGTATTGAGCAATGACCTTCTTCAAAAGAGGAATGATCTCCTCCGCGTCGTTGGCCTGGCTCATCGCCTCTTCCAGGCGTTTCCTCATTTGACTCAACGTCTTTGGCACCGAACACCTCTCTTGGAGCGATTGGACCGCATCATAGAGGGCTAACCCACTGAGCGGCCTCGTAGCTGGCTGATCACGATCTAGCGGCAACCGAGCTTCAAAAGCGAACTCCTATCAATGCTGTACATCGAAAACCGTTTGGCTTGTGAAGTTGTCTGCCATTTCGATTCGCAGACGAAAGTCAATGCACTCCTTCTTTTTCTTCTTGCTCAGGATATGCAGTTTCACAGGCGAGTAATAGCTTGTGGTCGGAGGGACTTCGTATTGCTTCCCATAGATGGTGACCATGGATGCGGGTTCTTTCTGCTGCAGAACTGAAAACTCTCCGTTGCGCACGACCTCCATCAGTGACTTACCCCCGTCAGTACACGCGACAGTCATCGTCGGTGAACCGGTGATCTGAGAGCGCTGGTAGGAGAGCTTGCCCTCAACGATATCGCTGACTCGCGCCAGGGCCAGATGATCGTCAGTGGAAATGCTCTCGAAAATATCGATCGGCGCACTTTTCCTGAGGTATCTAAGCACATTTCTGGCTCGTCTTGCGTAGTGAGCAAATGCGAGGGTCTCGTTCATCGCCTCTATATGCTTTGGTATATGAAACTTCCCCGCTGCAGCTTGATTTCCATCGACTTCCAAGACGAACGTAACAGACGCGGATGGATCAAGAATTGCGTCAAGCAGGTTGATAAGGACGTCCAAGTAGGGAGGGTTGGCAGCCTCTTTTCCTTGCCACGCTTTTAAGTTGGTAGTCAGAGTCGATACCGAGTGAACATCATTGCGATTCGTTGGGGTGAAAGCTAATTCCACGTCCAGAAGACCGCCACATCCAGCGCCTGCAAATCGGATTTGCTTGCGCCCAGCTGTTAGTTGACCACCAATGGTTTCAAAAATTGCCGGTTCGATCTGGGGCGCAAGTATCTTCAACACGGCTGGACGTGCCATCGGCATGATCGTTATCGATGCTAGGTCGGCATCTTTGTGCAGCACATCGAAGAGTTTTGATCCTTCAAACACGACCCCATCGAGGGGCAGCGTCGCTTCACGGCCCTCGTCAATGGACGCCTGAAGGCCCTTGCGCCAGAGATCAGCCGATTCTTGTGCAATCTTGATGGAAAAAGACACGGTCTCTTTCGCGCCCACGGTAATCGTTGTGTTGCCGCCCGAGTACGCTGTTGAAACAGTGAACCTCGGATCCACCGCTTCCAATTGATCGACCAAGGCTTTGTGCACGTTGCCTATGGCTTCTGGATAAAACCCAGGCGTTCGGGTGCCCATGGCCATGGCCGCCATGCGATAGATATCCTTTTCATCGGGAAGCCGCTTGCCTTGCTCCATCAGAGCCCTTGCCTCAGCCGATGTTTTCCATGCTTTGAGCGTTTCTGCAGGGTACGAGTCGGGATCTCGGTCGATGATCGTCGAGCAGGTCTGGCATAGCCAGATGATGTTGCCAAAGCCGCGCCGGTCCTCTGCAGTCATTGCAGCGAGATAACGCGGCCCCCCAGGCGATGCCGCATGAATATGCGCGCCGACCCCCACATTGGAGAAGTCAACTTCGCCCACTGGCGCGGAGGTGGTGGCGCGGCAATCGGGATTGGAGCAACGACCTGCCGCCCGCTGGTAAGCCTGATTCTTGGTCGGTTTCGTGAAGTCGTCGCGTGCCATTAGATCGTCGCTAGTTTGTATGCAGATACTGTGTGGAGCTTTTTCGCCGACTGACGGCCGACGTGCAAGCAATCAATGGCCGTCCATCGGTTTTTTCTTGCGAGCGGGCCTGGGCGGTGGTTGAAACTGCGCCACCATTGCGCGCAGGGTGTCAGCTTCCGCTTTGTGCTGCGCCACTGCCTGCAGTGCCTGCTGTAGCTCAACGCCTTGCAGTTGGTTCACGCGGGCGCTCTCGGTCAGCGAAGCCCGTGCGCTCTCCAGGTCTGCGGCCAATCGTGTCTGGGCTGCGTTGGCCTCCAGGACCTTGGCATGGTGATCACGCTCCACTTCTGCGAACTTGCCCCGTAGCTGCTCCAGTTGCTTGTCAACCTGCGTTCGAGCGGTGCGCTCCCTATCAATTTCACGAAGCGCGCGGCGCTCGGCCTCGGCCGCACGGGAGGCCGCCTCATCGATGGCCGCACGCCCCTTGTCAAGTTCAGCACTGAAATGCTGCCTGCTCTTCGATTGCTCCTGCTTCAGCTCATCCACCTGCCTGGACAGAGCCTCACCTCTCGCTGTGCTCGCAGCGTGCGCACGCCGTTCTTGCTCAAGCTCTGCAGCAAGGGCCTGAGCTCGGGTCTCCAGTTCGGTGACTATGGTCTGTGCGGTCTGTATCTGGGTCTCCAGGACGGCGCTTCGCTGCAGAGCCTCCTGCAGGCCTGCCTGTGCACTCTGGGCCTCTGCGTGTGCCTCGACGCGCAGGACAGCTAGCTCCTCGCGCGCCAACTCCGTTGCCTGGGTCCACAGCACGCTGACCGCCTGGCCTGCAGCTTGTTTCAACGCGTCCGGAAGGTCCGGGTGGTCAATTTCCACCCGAGCTTTGCCGCGTAGGTCCTCCCAAAATTTGGCCAATGCTTCGGCCGGCGCGCTCATGGAGCCTTTTCGCACGTGCTGATACAGCTTGCTCGCGGTGGGCGTGATGCCGTACCGGAAAAACAGCAACGCGCACACCTCGCGGTACAGCGCTTTCGTATCGCTGAAACGCTCCCGCAGGGCTTCAACTTCGGCTTGGATTTCGGATTCTTCGCTCATTTTTAAATAATACAACGTATAACGTATGAATCAGTGATTTAATTTCCTATCTCTGGACATAATTATTCTAATGTCCATAAAATTTGGCTCATGAGCAGTTTGATCGTCGCACCAGCCGTTTTGGCGCATATTGAGCCTTTGGAGGGCTTGGTGCTACCCCTTCACCTGTCAGGCGAGCGGGGGCGCAATCGGGGGCAGGGTCTACCCCAAGTCGCAGCCAATGACGACCGTACTGCGGTTTTGGCCTGGCTCGCGCGCTACAGGGATTCCCCGGCCACGCTGGCCAGCTACCGCAAGGAGGCGGAAAGGCTGTTGCTCTGGTGCGTGCACCAGCACGGTAAGGCCCTGTCCGATCTGACCCATGAGGACTTCCTCGCATACGAGAGCTTCCTTGGAGACCCACAGCCGGCCGACCGCTGGGTCATGCAAGTCGCCCAGAAGGCACCCAGGTCCTCGCCCAACTGGCGTCCTTTCGCCAAGCCGCTGGACCGGCAGAGCCAGCGCCAAGCACTCTCGATTCTTAACGGCCTGTTCAACTGGCTGGTTCAGGCGGGGTACTTGGCGGGAAATCCCCTTGCCCTTAGGCGTCGCAAGACAGTCGTTGGGGCGACTAAGACGAGCCGCTTCCTGCCGCACGAACATTGGGCCCAAGTGCGTACAACGATTCAGATGCTTCCTACGGCAACACCGCGCTTAGCATCACAGGCGGCTCGCTACCGCTGGCTGTTCTCATTGCTGTACATCGCAGGACTTCGGATTTCAGAGGTTTGCGATCACACCATGGGGGACTTTTACTGGCGAAGGGGCGCCGATGGCAAAGAGCGTTGGTGGCTTGCAGTGCGCGGCAAGGGAGAAAAAGATCGGAGCATTCCTGCCACGGATGAGTTGGTCTTGGAACTGATGAGATACCGCAGCGCGAACGGGTTACCGCCACTTCCGCGCGAGGGGGACCCGCTGCCTCTACTCTTGCCGCTGATTGGAGGAGCTAAACCTATGGGACGTAGTGCCGTCCACGAACTCATCAAGAACGTGTTTCGCGAGACCGCGACGCGCTTGCGCGCCCTCGGACCCGATCACGAGGCGACTGCGGCTCATGTGGAGAAAGCCTCTGCGCACTGGATGCGGCATACAGCAGGCACCCATCAGAGTGACAACATGGATTTGAAGGCTGTGCGCGACAACCTGGGCCATGCCAACATTGCCACTACAAGCATCTACATCCACACGGAAGACGATAAACGGCACGACCAGACCTCTAAAGAGCACAAGCTCGGGTGGATGCACCCGTGAGATTCACTCGCTTACATGAATGCGGATCATTTTTTTCATATGGCGAATGAAAATGTCTCTGTGCGTAGCAGATGGCGCCCATGGTGATTCAATTTTCCACTAAACTGAATCATTAACGATGTTGACCCGTGGAACACCTTTCTGAAGTCCTCAAGATCCTGGATGGCGCCCTGAAGTCCAACCAAAGCATGGCTGCGAACTATGCGGGCCTTCTGGCAGACAAGCTCGAACGCAGTGGCAGCCGTCGCGAAGCGTCCGCCATCCGTGAGCGTTTAGCGCGTGTGCCCGCTGCGCTCATTTCAGCGCAGCGCGGCGCACAAGCCCCTGGGTCGTTGGGCGGACTTCCTGTGGATGGCGACAGTCGCTTGAACACGGTAGATGTCAGTCGTCCTTCCGTCGGCGAAGTCCAGTTGCTGCTGCCAAGTGGACTTCAAGCAAGACTGCAGGAATTCCTTTCGTCGGTTTTGCACCATGACAAGCTGCAGGCGGCCGGGGTTTCGCAGCCCCATCGTTTGGTGATGCATGGCCCTCCTGGTACTGGCAAAACCCAGACAGCCAGGTGGATCGCTGCCCAACTGCATCTGCCCCTTCTGACGGTACGTTGCGATACCTTGATCAGCAGTTTACTGGGGCAGACCAGCCGCAACCTTCGACGCGTATTCGACTACGCGCAGGAGGTTCCTTGCGTCCTTTTCCTTGATGAGTTCGACGCGCTAGCGACCGCACGCGGCAACGAGCGTGATGTGGGTGAGCTTCAGCGCGTGGTGATTGCCCTGTTGCAAAACATTGATGCGCTACCTGACGAGACCATTCTCTTGGCTGCGACCAATCACGATCAGCTCCTCGACTACGCCATCTGGAGACGCTTTACGTTCCGGCTCGCCATGCCGATGCCGGATCAGGAATTGCGAGAGCAGCTATGGGCTCAGTTCCTCGGAGCTTATGTACCTTCCCAGTTGAGCGTTGACCAACTGGCTCAGCGCTCGTCAGGACTTTCAGGCGCCGCCATTGAGCAAGTATGTTTGGATGCCAAGCGGGCGGCTATTCTTGCCGCTAAACCGCAGGTCGAGGAGACAGAGGTGTTTCGCCGGCTTGGATTGATGATGGCGATGATGGAAGGTCAGCGCCTGCATAGTTTGAAATCGGAGATCCAATGGCTGCGCCGTTGGCATCCCAGGTTCTTTTCTCAGAGGGTACTGGCCGCTGCTTACGGGGTGTCGCAGCGACAGATAAGAAATGCAATCGAGGAGGAGGATGGCCATGGCGACCAAGGAGATGAAAGCGCCACTTAGCGCGCAAAGTACCAATCCGTTTCATCGGATTCCCTTTCAAAATGCGGATCTTTCCGCACCAGAAAACGGCGGTGGCAGCCTCCGGGAACTGGTCCCCGTAACAGCAGAGTACCGCGAAGCGCTCGTGGGCACATTGGAAAATGCTGCCAGTGCGCTACGCCCGGAGATTGAGCGCTATCCGCACTCGCCAGGGGTGCTGATTCTCAAGTTGCGAGACACCGCGATCGCAAAATCCCACCGACCAAATACTCTGGCAGCAGAAGCTGGTCTCCAACCTGCCGGTGTCGGACGTATCGAGGAGATGCTGGTTGCTGCAAACGCAGCTAGCGTCCAGGCACTCGCCCGGGTTATCCGTACCCGCGAGACGCAGCAGATCAAGGCCAACCTCTCCGCGATTGAGAAAATTCACGCTTGGGACAAAACGCGCCGCATGGTGGGCACGGTTGCAGCATTGCGCGCTCGTGGTCGAGTGTTGCTGAGCCTATTTCGCTACCATGCAGCGGACGCTACGGCACGCAACGTGGATGCGTTGCGCGCCGTTCTGCTGCAACACAACATACATTCAGTGGAGATCCCTCAGCGTTGGGGCCCTCCTGTCATGCGCGTTGACCTGGCTGCAATCGGTGATCAGGCGATGGAAGCGCTGAGCATGTTTCCGGGTCTGAGATCCATCTTTCCCGAACCGAGAATACATACCAGTGCGGCTGCCTTCGGCATTGGTCCTGGTCCGCTGCCGCAGCCGCCAGCCGGTGTCGAGCATCCTGTCGTGGGCGTCTTCGATACCGGGACTGCCGCCAGCGCGACGAGTCTGAGGCCGTGGATCGCTTCCACGACTTCGTACGTGCTCCCTCCGGACACAGACTATGTACATGGAACGGCTGTCGCGTCACTGGTAGCTGGCGCCAAGATCCTCAACGGGGACCATGCATGGCTTCCAACCACAAGGTGCCAAGTGCACGACACATGCGGATTGGAGGCGGCTGGAGGCAACACGACGGATCTGATAGTTCGCCTTGCGGAAGCGGTTCGCAATGCGCCTCATGTGAAGGTATGGAACCTCTCCCTGGGAGGTGCTCAGATTGGGGACCATGAGTTCAGCTACTTTGCGCAACAATTGGATGCGCTGAGCGATGAACATCAGGTCCTCTTCGTGGTCGCAGCTGGGAACTATACAGGCTTGCCTCGCCGAGGCTGGCCAGTCGCCGACCTGCATCTTGAGGACCGGCTGAGCAGTCCGGGCGACTCCGTGCGCGCCCTCACGGTCGGTGCCGTTGCGCATCTCGATTCGCCCGGTGCGATGGTGGCAGCAGGCCATCCTGCGCCTTACTCCCGTCGGGGCCCGGGGCCTGTATTTACACCCAAACCGGATTTAGTCCACGCTGGAGGTGGTGTGCATGAACAGTGGGACGCTGGACCGAGCAGCTTGCAAATGCTCCACCCTTTTGACGCGCTGTACGGCAGTTTCGGAACAAGCTTCGCCACGCCGATTGTGAGTTCGGTGGCCGGTCACGTGTGGCAAAGCCTCGATGGAAATCCCGACGTAGCAGTCGCTCCTCACATGGTGAAGGCACTGCTGATCCATGCTGCGCGCTTGGCTTCTCCAGACTATGGCGCTCTAGAAAGGCGCTACTATGGGTGCGGTATTCCGCAAGACGCGTTGTCCGCCCTTTATGACAGCGATGACTGCTTCACGATGATGTTTGAAGCGTTGGTGGTGCCTGGCTTCAAATGGCGCAAAACTCCTTATCCCATCCCCGCCTCGTTGATGCACAACGGAAAGCTCAGGGCCGAGGTGATCATCACTGCTGCCTACTCGCCACCGTTGGACCCCAATGCCGGGGCCGAGTACGTACGTGCCAATGTCAACGTGAGTTTTGGTGTGCTGGATGGCTCGCGGATTTCCGGAAAGGTTCCCATGGAGGGTGAAGCGGGGACCACTGGTTACGAAGCCGCTCAAATCGAGCACGGCGGCAAATGGTCTCCGGTCAAACTGCACCGCAAGAAATTCCCGCAAGGGGTGGCAGGTGATCAGTGGGCCATCCAACTAGACGCGTTACTGCGGGCTAACGAGCCACCTTTGGCCGAACCCTTGAATGTCGCCCTTGTCGTAAGCCTACGTTCACTCGACGCCAACCGCCAAGTTCATGCCGACGGGGTGCGTGCTCTGGTTCAATCCAATTGGGTCCGCCAGCATTTGCCTGTCAGAGTTCCCGTTCAGGTGTGACCAGTCGGCTGCGCATTGAGGGCATGGTGTATTCGGGCGGCTTTGTACCGCGATCACTCGCCAGGATCGAGCACTGAACGCGAAGCCCTAAAACGGTACGTCGTCCAGAGTTGGCTGCAGATGCTGCTGCAGGTATTCAAGCTTGACCAGCAGTTCGTCAAAGGTGATCACCTCCACATCCTTACAGGCGTTGCGGAACACCTCAAAGCAACGCAGTTCTTTCTCTTCTACTGGCCGGCGTCCAGCGAGCACTATGCATCTGACGACATCTGCTCGGGAGGAACGCAAGGTCGGATTGTCAAAGGCGTGTTCCTTCCATCGCATGCGCAACTCGCTTTGCTGATGCAACACTTGCGTGATAGCGCCGCTCAGCTCCGAGTCTGGTCCAAATACATTCGGTGGCCTATAGGCTCGGGAACGCATCAAGGGAGCATCTGGAGTTTTGATTTCCACAATGGCGAGCGCCAGGCCTTGCTCTCTGAATAGAAAGTCACCAATCTGTGCTCCCGTTCCCGCAAGCGTAGATCCTTGGGCGTGAAACTGGGTGTGAGACAGCTCGACGGGCCGAGCGAAAGCCAGGCTCAGGACGAACTTGTGTTTCTCAAAGAAGCGTTGCCACTGTGCTTCCTTGAGGCTCTTGTTGAGCATTTCCCGGTACTGCCCAATCATGGCGGTCAGCGTAGCTCTTTCGATTTCCGCGTGCAGTCTCAGTAACTCAGAAGGCGCCTCGGCAGCCAGCACATCGACCTGCGTTTGTACGGATTGAATGCTAGCGCGCCGCTCCGCGCCCCGATGGCCAGGTCAAATTCCCCCACCCTTGGCCACCCCAAATTCCCCCAGGCAGGACGGTCGGATTATGACGACTCGGGCGTGATGGCGATGCGTGCGGCAGCCTCCTTGAGGCGGTAGCTCTTGCCCTCGAACTCCAGCATTGCGCAGCGGTGCATGAGGCGGTCCAGGATGGTGGTGGCCATGGTGGCGTCGCCCAGATATTTGCCCCAGTCCTGCACCACGCGGTTGGATGTGATGACGATGGAGCGGCGCAGCTTGTAGCGCTGGTGCACGATGGCCTGCAGCACCTCGGCTGCGTGCTCGCTGATGCGTCTGGCCAGGAACAGGTCATCGAGGATGATCAGGTCCGGTGAGACCCAGTCCTTGAGCAGCTCGGTGCGCTCTGAGTCGCTGGCCAACGCGTAGCGAGCAAACTCGGTGTCGGCTTCCAGGTAACGCGCGTCGTATCCCTGCAGCGTGGCCTGGTAGGCCACGGCCTTGGCCACATGGCTCTTGCCGGTACCGGGCTTGCCGATGATCAGCGCATTGGCGCCCTCGCCGATGAACTTCAGGGTATGCAACTCGAAGCAGGCGCTGCGCGGCAGCTTCGGGTTGAAACGCCAGTCGAAGTCAGCCAGCGAGGGCCGCTCATCCAGGCCCGAGCGCTTGAAGCGGCGCTCGGTCAGACGCGAGCGCCGGCGGTCCAGTTCGTCTTGCAGCATGGCCCCAAAGGTCTCCAGGAAGGGCTCCTGCGCGGCCTGGGCCTGCATCACGCGGGTGGACAGGGTCTCGGCAATGCCGGACAGACGCAGCTCGCGCAGCGCGCGTTCGATCTCGATCATGTTCATGGCTGAATTCCAGGTGCGTTGTTGGTGTTGTTGGTGGTGGTGTTCGCCGTGGCGGACTCGAGCGTGCTCGTGGCTGTGACGGCCGCAGCGTGCGCGAACAGATCGGCGTACTCATCGGCGTCGCGGATGAGCTCGTGCTGCTGGGTCAGCGTGCGCCCGCCGCCGGCGGGCGCACCGCTGGACTGGGTCTCGATGGCGTTGAGCGCCTGGGCAAAGATGGCCTCGGTCAAAGCCAGCACGCGCTTGTAGCTGTAAATCCCCTGCTCCAGGGCCTGTGCGCAGGCGGTGTCGACGCAGTGCGCTGGGTATCGCCTGGCCAGGCTGACGATGCCCCAGAGCTTGCGCTGGCCCACCCGACCCTCGATGGCAAAGAGCAGCTCACACAGCCGTTTGGCGTGCTCACCGATCTCGCCAGCCTGACGCAGGATCAGACGGGTCTCGCGCGAAGGATTGAATACCCGCTCCTCCATGGGCAGCACCACCGTGCCGGGGCGCTCGGCTTTGGCGTGGGTGCGCAGCAAGGCGCCGGTTTGCAGATCGCGGATCTCGATGCGCTGGGCATAGATGCGCACCAGCATCTTGGAGCCGATGTTCGCCGGGCGAGCGGCGTAGCTGCTGTGATCCACCCGCACGCAGCTGTCGTCGCAGACGGTGCGCACCGCCTCCTCGAAATACTGCATGCCCAGGAGCGGCAGAGGTTTGAGGTGGCTGCGCTCCTCCTCGAACATGGCCTGCACCTGGCGCCGCTCGGTGCCGTGGATGCGCTTGGCTGCCCAGCTCTTCTCCCAGTGCGCCAGGAACTCGTTCTGGGCCTCGATGGACTCAAAGCGCCGGCCCTTCAAGGCCGTGGCCTGGGTGTGGCCAATGGCATGCTCCACCGTGCCCTTGCGGTTGGGGTCTCGCACCCGCGCCGGGTCGGCCACCACGCCATAGTGCGCCAGGGTGGCGGCGTAGACTTTGTTGAGTTCGGGCTCGTACAGGTCGGGCTTGAAGACGCCTTCCTTCAGATTGTCCAGAACCACGTACTGCGGGCAGCCACCGAAGTACCGCAGAGCCTGCTCGTGCAACTCGGCCCAGATTTGCTGGCTGGACTTCCAGACCACGCAGCGGAAACTGGCGCGCGAGTAGCGCAGCGTGGCCACGAACAGGCGGGGCTTGCGGTACCGCTCGCTGCCCGGCACGCGGGTGGGCGCGCCCTCGCCGTAGTCCACCTGCATCTCCTCCCCAGGCAGAAAGGACAGGCGGTCGAACTGCTCGGGCTCCTTGTGGCGCAGCTTTGCACAGAAGCGTTTGACCGAGTTGTACTGACCAGTAAATCCGTGCTGGTCGACCAGGTCCTGGAAGATGGCCATGGCGTTGCGCTTCAGACGCAACTGGGCTTCGATGAACTCGCGCCAGGGTTCGCACAGGGAGGTGGCCACCGGCACAGCAGCCGGTGGCCAGGGTGGGGGAATTTGCTGGGCCGAGCCGGTGGCCACCCCGGGGGAATTTGACTGCAGTTGCTCCAGCCAGCGTTGGTGATAGCTCCTGACCGTCTTGCGGTCGATGCCCGTGATGCGGGCGATCTCGCGTTGCGATGTATTGCGCTCCAGCAGTGTCTCTATGGTGGCGCGTTGGTTGGACTTCAAGACATTCACTCCTTGGCCTTCCCTCGAGGAAGACCGGATCAATGTCCTGCCAACAGGTGCCGACGGCGCCGGCGTTTAACCCCTATCCCCGATCAGTTCAGGTGGGGGAGTTTGAGGTGGCCATAGACGGGGGAATTTGGGTGGCCATCAGGGCTCCGCGCGCTCGCGATACGCGGTCTGAACTGCGTTCTCTCTTCGTACCTGCACCAATGGCGGTGCTTTGCGCTCAATCCGCTGGAACCTGTCAGGGGCGATCTCTGCGAGCACCTGGTCATGTACCAAGCTGTGCTTGGAATGCTGAATGAGTTGCCGTCCCCTAGTTTTAGTCCGGTTGAAGGCCCTGCGCAGGCTATCCACTTTGTTCTGGTCGATGAACACCGTCCGTCCGTCCAAGCGTAGTCGGATCTTTTTGCCGATCACAAGGACGTCAGCCTGCGGTATCAACGATAACGACTGCCAAACCGAATCAAGATCCTTGATGAGGCCAAGCCCTTCACTGGGTTGATCAAAAATGTTGGATGCCAGTCTCAACGCCACGTGCGCCGCCACGTCTTGTGGATCGTTTGGCAACGTGTCATCCGCGTTATCCTCGTAAATCACGGTCTTGAAACGACCATGTTTCGGTGTGAGATAGCGTTTTGTGTGCGGGTTCGCATGTATTGGATACATGACGATGCTGTTTGGAAAGATCGTTGCCAACAAGGGCCATTCAGACTCAGGGCGCTCTTGCCAAAGAAGAATATCTCGGTCGATCAGCTCGAACGTCTTGAGGTACAGCCTCTTAGCCGGCTCACCTTTTTCAGTCGCGTCTTGAACACTGAATTGAGCCTCCATGACTTCGTTACCACTCAGAATCGCAGGACCTCCAGCGTCCTCGCTCGTATCTGTATCCATACCGTGTCCCTCCCGATCATTCCTGAATTGATCCTCATCACAAGTGTTGATGTTAGTGCTCAAAGTCCGGGAGCAAGGCCCGCGTTCCATGTGGGTTTCGGTTCCCATCCACTCGGTGTCGCTATGATCGCGTGCTAGTTTTACCTGCAAGCTCTTTAATACATGCGCCGACTGCTCGCAGTCATTCTGTTGCTCTCCTTCTTCTGTCAGGCCTTTGCAACGGCCCGTCAGTTGGTCTTTTTCGACCACGAGGGAGCTTTCCAGGCTGCGCATGCTGAAATGCATCTGGAAGGATCCGCTCATCACCATGATGAACACGGTGTGGCACACCAAGACGATTCCCAGGAGTCGATCCAGCACATGCTGGCGGACGCAGGCCCTGGGACTGCAGCACTTCTAAACTTCCCCCAGCTGTCGCTTCCTCTCGACCGCTCGCCCGCACCGGCTGTGACCGCCGAATCCGTCAGCCCGTCCCCTTATCTGGACGGTTTACGACGACCTCCCCGACTGATTTCCTGATCCACCCTTAGCGCCGCGCTTTCCACACGAAAGCGGGGTTGTTCATCGGTGCGGTACTACTTTGATCAGGCGCTGATGCGTCAACGATCCTGGTTTGCCGCCTTTGATCGGTCAGGAATCACGTGCGTTTTGTTATTTCCGGGCTTGCGGTGCGTTGTGCCGCAGGCTGTGCTTTGAGCTGCGCCCTCGTTGGCGCTGCGATTGCGCAGTCAAATACCGCCCCATCACTTTCAGCCACGGCATCGCCCGTGGCTCCAACACTGGCACTGGCCGTGGAAGCTGCATGGCAGCGCGCCACGCAGGCAAGAGAAGCCGAAGGCCAGACACACCGGGCTGCTGCCGAACGGGTGGCGATCTCCAGCCTATGGGCGGCCCCCCCAGCACTGGAGCTTTCTTACCGGGACGACCGCTGGCAAACCTCGGCGGGACGCAGGGAGGCCGAGGCCGGCCTGGCTTGGCCGCTGTGGATACCTGGACAGCGCAATGCACGCGGCGCTGTTGTCGATGCCGACGTGGAGCTGTCCCAAGCTGCTGTTCAAGCGGGGCGCCTGCATTTCGCGGGCCTGGTGCGGGAAGCCGCCTGGGGCATTGCCGCGCAAAAGGCCGAGTCCGACTTGGCGGACGCCCAAGTGCGATCTCTGCAGGAGATCTCCGACGACGTACGGCGCCGTTTCAAAGCGGGTGATCTGGCCCACGCGGATGCGCTTGCCGCTCAATCCGAGGCTCTGGCTGCGCAATCTGCACAGTTGGCTGCACGCCAGCGCCTAAGCGCCAGCCAGTCGCAATGGATGACCCTGACGGGCATAGCCCTGGCGCCTGATCTCACGTCTGTCCCGGTTTCTGATGGTGCCGCAGTTTCACCAGGCGGGGCGCACTTCGCCGTTGAAACGCACCCCGATGCGCGTGTCGCTGCACTGACGGTTGAGCGCGCTCGCAAGCGGCTGGACGTGGTGGCCGCGACGCGGAGCGACCCTCCAGAGCTTTTGCTGCGCATCCGGCAAGACACTCCCGGGCGGGGTGAGTCGGCTCAAAACAGCATCGGCGTCGGCGTGCGCATTCCCCTGGGCACAGCGAGCCGCAATCAGCCGCTGCAAGCTGCCGCACTGAGTGAGCTGGATGTAGCGCTGACCACGAAACAGCGAACTGAGGAGCGGCTGGCTGCTGACGCAGCGATGGCGCGGGCTGCGGTGCACACGGCAGAGCAGCAACTGGAAGCGGAGCGCCAGCGCTCGGCACTCCTGCGGGAGCGTGCCACGCTCATTGATCGGTCTTTCAAAGCTGGAGAAACACCGCTACCGGAGTTGTTGCGCGCGCTCGCTGCAGCTACCCAGGCCGACACCAGCTTCGCGCGCCAGCAAGTGGCTGTAGGCCTGGCCCGCGCCCGCCTCCAGCAATCTCTCGGAATCCTTCCATGAATCTCTTGAATCTATTCCCCTCTCGTTCCCGCCTCTCATTGCTGGGAGCAGGCTTCGCCGTGCTGGTGCTTGCCGGTACACCTAGCTATGCCGCGCCAGGCGCGCACGGCCCCAACGGCGAGCACCTGGATGCCCCCGCTCAAGCAGGTGCCAACAGCGGCCCCGTGCCCAGTTTTGAAGCCAGCTCGGAAGCCTTCGAGTTGGTGGGCCGACTGCAGGGCGGAGAGTTGTCCATCCTGATCAACCGCTTTGCCACCAACGAACCTGTGCTCAACGCCACGGTCGAAGTGGAGACGGGCAATCTCAAGGCGCCTGCCAAGTTCCACCCGGACATGGGCGACTACGCGATCGACGATGCAAGCATGCTCAAGGCCCTGGCGGCGCCCGGTGACCATCCCATGGTGGTCACTGTACTGGCGGGCAATGACTCCGACCTTCTGGACAGCACCCTCACGGTCGCGGGCGCCGCGCTTGATGACCATGGCCACTCCCACGACGGCAACGGTGCCCATGGGCCCTCCCGAACAGTCTGGTTAGCTTTGGCCCTGGTCGTCCTGGCGGCGGTCGGTTGGTTCTTTGGTCGCACGCCGAAGGCTGCAGGTAAGTCCTCCAAAGGAGGTGCGCTGTGAACTCATCGATGCAAAAAACCAAGGCAACCAGCATGCTTCATGTTTTCGGCTTGAGTGTCATCACGTACATCTCGGCGATGTTCTCACCTATTGCCGTCGCAGCGCCGGGTGCCCATGGGCCGAACGGTGAGCATCTGGATGCCTCCACGGCGGTCAGCGCATCCGGTTTGATGCGGTTGCCAGACGGCAGTGTCAACGTTCCGATGCTCGCCCAACGGCGCCTGGGTATCCGCACACAGTTGACCCCTGAAACCCAGGCCGCCGCCACCATCGAGTTGTCAGGCCGTGTGGTCGTGGACCCCAATGCGAGTGGTCGTGTCCAGGCGATCCATGGGGGACGGATCGAAGCGGGACCACGCGGGCTACCGGTCGCTGGCCAGACCGTGCGCCAGGGGGAGGTGCTGGCCTATGTGGCTCACCACGCAGAACCCTACGCATTGGCAAACCAGCAAGCCCAATTGGCAGAGTTGCGTAGTAGCCGAGAACTGGCTGCACAGCGTGTGCAGCGGCTGCAGTCCCTCGAAGGCACTGTGCCGCGCAAGGAGATCGAGGCCGCACGTGCTGAGCTGCAGAGCCTCACAGCGCGCGAGAAAAGCATTGGAGCGAGCCTGGCCGCCCGAGAGCCCTTGCTGGCCCCCGTTTCAGGCGTGATTGCCAGAGCCGATGTGACCAAAGGCCAGGTGGTCGAGGCCCGCGAAGTCTTGTTCGAGGTGATTGACCCTGCACGCGTGCTGGTGGAGGCCACCACGGCAGATTCTGGCTTGCCAGCACGCACGGGTACAGCCCACTTGCAGGGCGTGCCTGGCGTCAATTTGCAGCTGATCGGCGCTGCGCGCAGCCTGCGCGATGGCGTGCTGCCAATGACCTTCAGGGCGGTCCCGGAGCAATCGGGCAAGGCTTTGCCGCTGGCGGTCGGACAGCCCGTCACCGTCGTGGCCTCGCTGACCGAGCAGGTCAAGGGCTTCGTCCTGCCTGCGCAGGCCGTTGTGCGCAACAGTGCCAACGAGCCGGTGGTCTGGATCAAGTCCGGTGCAGAGCGCTACATTCCCCAGCCGGTGCAGTACCGCTCCCTGGACGCCGCCACGGTGGTCGTCACGCAGGGCCTGGGGGCTGACAACCGCGTGGTGGTGCAAGGTGCGCCGCTGATCGCACAGATCCGCTGAACGGAGCCCACGCAATGTTCAATTGGATCGTAAGGAACAGCCTTCACAACCGTCTGTTCGTCCTGGCGGTCGCGGCGCTGCTGATGGTCTACGGGGCTATCACCGCATGGCGCACGCCAGTCGATGTGTTTCCCGACCTCAACAAACCCCTGGTCACCGTCTTGACGGAAGCAGGAGGTATGGCGCCCGAAGAAGTCGAGCAGCTGGTGACCTTCCCTCTGGAGACCGCGCTCAACGGCATGCCGGGGGTCACGCGGGTTCGCTCTACATCTGGGGTTGGCCTGTCCATTCTCTATGCCGAGTTCGATTGGGGGACGGACATCTACCGCAACCGCCAGCTCGTGGCGGAGCGCCTGGCACTGGTGCGGGAGCAACTCCCCGGGGGCATCACGCCCGTCATGGGGCCAGTGTCTTCCATCATGGGCGAAGTCATGCTCATCGCGCTGCCGTTGGCAGCAGGCGATGGTAAGGCCGCCGCAGCGACACCCATGCAGGCCCGTGAGTACGCGGACTTCGTGCTGCGCCCAAGACTGCTGTCGATTCCAGGGGTTTCACAGGTCATCCCCATCGGCGGCGAAGTGCGCCAGTTGCGGGTGGAGCCGGACACGGCACGCATGGCACAGTTCGGGGTGACATTGACGCAGATCGAGCAGGCCCTTCGAGGCTTTGCGGGGAATGCGGGAGGTGGCTTCATCGACCTCAACAGCCGTGAATTCCTCATCCGCCACATCGGCCGTACCAGCCGTGTCGAGGACCTGCAGGGCGTGGCGGTGGCCTGGAAGGATGGCCGAGCCATCTTGCTGGAACAGGTGGCCAATGTCCGGTTCGCTGCCGCCATGAAGCGCGGTGACGCCGGATACACCGGCGTGCCTGCCGTCATCGTCAGTGTGCAAAAGCAGCCTGCGGCCGATACCGTCAAGCTCACACACGCCATCGAAGCGGCATTAGGGGATCTCAAACAGGGGCTGCCCGTGGGCTTGGCTGCTCCGAAGGTGTTGTTTCGTCAGGCGGACTTCATCGAGGCGTCCATCGGCAACGTGACCGAGGCTTTGCGGGACGGCGCCATCATGGTGGCCATCGTGTTGTTCGCCTTCCTGTTGTCCGCGCGAACCACTTTGATCTCGCTCGTGGCGATTCCCCTGTCGCTGGCCGTGACGGCCATGGTCTTCCGGCTGCTGGACCAGTCCATCAACGTCATGACTCTGGGTGGCCTGGCCATTGCCATTGGCGAGCTGGTGGACGATGCGGTGGTCGATGTGGAGAACATCCTGCGCAGGCTGAAGCAAAACCGTGCCCAGGGCAATCCACTGTCCATGCTGGAGGTCGTGCGCCGGGCGAGCGTGGAAGTCCGCTCGGGCATCGTCTACGCCACCGCCATCGTGGTGCTGGTGTTTGTGCCGCTGTTTGCGCTGCCGGGCATCGAGGGTCGCCTGTTCACGCCCCTGGGCATCGCCTACATCGTGTCGGTGCTGGCATCGATGCTGGTCTCAATGACGGTTACGCCCGTGCTGTGCCTTTACCTGTTGCCGGGGATGAAACGGTTGGACCATGGTGACAGCACCCTGGTCGCCTGGCTCAAGCGGCGGGATGCGCAAGTGCTCAGCTGGTCGTTTTCTCGCGCCAAGTCGCTGATGGCTGTCGCCGCACTGGCGGTGGCGGCAGCGGCGGCCAGTGTCCCGTTTTTCCCGCGCGCCTTTCTTCCGGCGTTCAATGAGGGCTCGCTGGTGCTTGGCATGGTGTTCAACCCAGGCACTGCGCTGGCGGAAGCCAATCGCATGGGCGCGTTGGCGGAGACGCTGATCGCAGAGGTCCCCGAGGTCACCCAGGTGGGGCGCCGGACGGGACGCGCCGAGCTGGATGAGCATGCAGAAGGCGTGCATTCGGCCGAGATCGATGTGGACCTGAAGCGGTCCGCCCGGGACCGCGAGGCCGTGATGGCAGACATCCGTGCCCGTTTGGCCGTCCTTCCAGCCCAGGTGGCCATTGGCCAGCCTATCTCCCACCGCCTGGATCACCTCTTGTCAGGGGTGCGGGCGCAGATAGCGCTCAAGATCTTCGGCGATGACACGGACACCCTACGGGGCCTGGCCGAGCAGATGCGCCAGGGACTCTCGGGCGTTCCAGGGCTGGTGGATCTGACCGTGGAAAAGCAGGTGCTGATCCCCCAGATCACGGTACGGCTGGACCACCGCAAGGCCGCGCAGGTTGGGCTGTCTCCTGGCGAGGCGGTGCGGGTCCTACAGGCTCTTACAGATGGTGCCCATGGTGCGCAAATCGTTGACGGCCTGCGCCGGTATGAACTGGTGCTGCGCCTGCCCGATGACAAACGCAGTCCTCAGGATCTGGCACGCACGCTGATCGACACGCCTGCGGGACAGATACCGGTGTCCGCCATCGCCACGGTCCAGGAAACCGATGGACCCAACCAGATTGGCCGAGAGAACGGTCGTCGCCGCATCGTCGTTTATGCCAACACGGACGGCTCCGACATGGGCCGCGTCATCGGTGACATTCGGGCAGTGATGGCCAAGACGCCATTGCCGCCTGGGACCTTCCTGAGCTTGGAAGGCCAGTTCCAGGCTCAAGAGCAGGCGATGCAATTGATCGTCGGTCTGTCGTTTGTGTCCTTAGCGATGATCTTTCTCGTTTTATATGGACGCTACAAGTCGGCCGTGCTGGCCGGGATCATCATGGCCAATATTCCGCTTGCGCTGATCGGCAGCGTGGCTGCGATGTGGCTGGCGGGGGTGAGCCTGTCGGTGGCCTCCATGGTGGGTTTCATCACGCTGGCGGGTATCGCCACGCGCAATGGGATTTTGAAGGTCAGCCACTACATCAACCTGTGCAAGTTCGAGGGAGAGGCCTTCGGCCAACCCATGATCGTGCGCGGCTCGCTGGAACGGTTGACCCCGGTGCTCATGACGGCGCTGGTGGCTGCCTTTGCGCTGACCCCGCTACTGTTGGCGGCCGACGCACCTGGTAAAGAAATCCTGCATCCGGTGGCGGTCGTGATTTTTGGTGGACTCGTCAGTTCGACCTTGCTGGACACGTTGCTGACGCCCGTGATGTTCTGGCTTTTTGGTGAAGGTGCCACCCGGCGCTTGATTGAAGGCGGCGGCGCTCAAACCCAAAGCGAGCCGATGGACCAAGAAGCCTATTGATCCCTCACTGAGACTGTATTACTTCCATCTTTTTGAAAGAGGCCTCGGAGCGCTGCCTTTTGAAGCGCTCTATTGAAACAAACTCAACGAAAGGCAACCCAAATGATCATGAAAACGAACTTCTCCCAACTGATGGCAGCCACCACCATCGTGATGGCATCCTTGGCAAGTGCGCCCGCTGCCATGGCCCATGGTGCCGCCGCCCCTGTGCATGGCGGAGTCGTGCAAACCGCTGCCGATTTGTCGTTTGAGTTAGTCGCGACACCCGATGGCGCGAATATCTACATCCAAGACCACGGCAAAGATGCGGATGTTTCACGGTTCGAGGGCAAGCTGACAGTGCTCAACGGTGCGGATAAGTCCGAAGCGCTCCTGAAACCTGCAGGTGCGAACAAGTTAGAGGCCAAGGGAGTCACCCTGTCCAAAGGGTCGAAGGCTGTCGCGGTGCTCACGACCGGCAGCAAGAAGAGCATCACGGTGCGGTTCACGGTGAAGTAAGGCAGCAATGGCGCTCCAATCCCTGCATCTGCCAGCTTTGCGAGGCGGCCTGCTGGCCTTGCTGGCGGCGGCCTTGTTCGGCATCAGTACCCCCATCGTCCAGCGGCTGGGTGCAGGGCTCGGAGCGTTTACTACGGCAGCGCTTCTGTACGCGGGTGCCGCTGCGGTAGGCGTCTTGTCTCTGCGGACTGCCGCCCAAGAAGCAAGATTGCAGAGTTCGGATACCTGGCGTCTCATCGCCATGGCCGGATTCGGAGCAGCCCTCGGCCCGGTTGCCCTGTCGTGGGGGTTGCAACACACGAGCGGTGCCAGCGCGTCGCTCATGCTCACTCTGGAGGCTCTGTTCACTGCAACGCTTGCTTGGTGGCTATACGGTGAAACCATGGACCGCCGAGTGTGGGCGGCCATGCTACTTTTGCTGGCAGGAGGCATGGCATTGGTCATGGATCAGGGACTGCAAGGTGGTGCACAGTTGCTCGGTCTGCTAGCCGTGCTGCTCGCAACCGTGGCCTGGGGCGTGGACAACACCCTGTCCCGAGGCTTAGCTGAACGTGATCCAAGCCAGGTGGTGATGGCCAAGGCGTCGCTGGGGTCTGCTGCAACAGCGTGTCTTGCAGTGGTATCGGGGGAGCCTGTGCCCTCCGTGACGGCAGCTCTAGGGCTCTTTGCCGTGGGGGCCACGGGGTATGGCCTAAGTCTTCGCTTCTACCTTCTAGCGCAGCGGGCTTTTGGCGCGGCACGGACAGGCTCCGTGTTCGCCTTTGCTCCGTTCATTGGTGCAGCTGTGGCGTTCGGCTTTGGCGAACGGTCTGCCGGGTGGTTGATGCTGGTCGGTGGTTTTCTGATGCTTGCAGGTGTACTGCTGCATTTGGCCGAGAGCCACGGGCATGAACATGTACATGAATCGATGGCGCATGAGCATGCCCACCGTCATGACGATGGACACCATTCGCACTCCCATGACGTGATGCCTACGGGAAGCCACAGCCACATGCACTTCCACGAACCGGTCACCCATTCTCATCCTCATGCGCCAGATGTTCACCATCAGCACAGGCATTAAACCCATCGCGTCTTCAAAATGCATTAGGGAAATTTGAAAGATGAATAAAACGACACCTTGGCTTGCTGCTTCGCTTGCCTTACTGATGATTTCAGGCTGTAGCACTCCGGTCTACGAAAACCGATACGCCATGTCGGAAGGCTGGAGAGTCGGTAAGGTCACCAAACTGGTTTCTGCGGACGAATACTTGAAGGAGAATGGCTCTCGCTGCGAAGGCATGGAAATTAGTCCAAATGACCGCTTCGCCTTCATCCAACAACAAGTGACCCGAGCGCGCGGGCACTTCGCCAGAATCGACACGGGCACTGGCGTAGCGGTGGGCGACGAGGTTTACTTCAACGCGTGGAAGTGTGACCAACCTCCAATAGTGCCGAAGGTCCAGCGTGGGGCCAAGGCGGTGCAAAAGCCTTAGAGACTGACGAGGAGCTTCAGCGAGCCGGGCTCTTCCTGACCGTGCCTGCGTACACCACACTGCCCGCATCGCGGTACTGCAGTTCCACCCCCACGCGGACCACGTCAAAGCAGACAGGCGAGACCTTGCTGACCTCGGGCAGCAGCAGGCACAGTTGGTTGTTCTGCGCGCTCCAGCGTCCGCTGCGTATGCGGCCGTTCTCCAAACGCTCCAGGCGCCCATCCAAAAAGTAGTCATGACCCCAATGGCGCCCGTCGGAGACCTGGTGCCCGCCCAGCGTGGCGTGGATCTGAGCGGTGGTCAGTTTGGTTTCCGGGGGCGCCGCGCAGGCCAACGGAGCAAGCGTCATGCACAGTAA
Organism: Acidovorax sp. T1; assembly: GCF_002176815.1. Taxonomy (NCBI): domain Bacteria; kingdom Pseudomonadati; phylum Pseudomonadota; class Betaproteobacteria; order Burkholderiales; family Comamonadaceae; genus Acidovorax; species Acidovorax sp. T1. Next base: position 1,928,262 of record NZ_CP021648.1, read on the forward strand.
ATGCGCGCACAACGCACTGGTGAAGCGGTAAAGCGACCGCCCAGCACCCGCCGTCATGCCGCCACACTCGGGGGCCAATTGTGGGTTTCGGCCTGGCAGGACCTACACCACGCATACAGTGCGTCGTACATCACCATGCCATGCCCGAGCATCTTGTGGTCGTCGCTGAAGGTCTTGGACAGGCCGAGAGACAGCGCATAGAGGCCCGCAGACTGCGGCGCCAGGTCCAGTCTGGAAGTGTCCGCACCCCGCACAATCACAGCCAGTTGCAGCAAGGCGGGATCGGTGAGTTCGTACTTCTTGAGGAAGGCATCGAAGCTGCACAGCTCACCGTCGTGAGTCAATTCGACGCCGGGCACGTCGTAGGGGATTGCTCCCGTGTCCTGGGCCACCTGAAGCACCGAGGCCGAAGGCACATAGAGGAATTCCGGCTCTTTGTCGATGAACCGAGCAATCAGCCAGGGGCAGGCAATGCGGTCGATCTTGGGCCGCTCGCGGGTGACCCATTTCATGCGGCACCTCCTTGCGTTTCCAGAGGCAGGCCAGCGGCTTGCCAGGCCTCGATGCCACCCACGAGGTAGTGCGCATCCATGCCGCGTGCCCGCAGTGCCAGGACCGTAGAGCGGCCAATGTCCTTGCCGCGCAAGCAATAAAGCAGCACCGGCTTCGTTGGGTCCAACTCCTGGCTCCATTCCAACACGCGCGACGGGTCGCGCCATGATGCTCCTGCAATGACCTGCGGGCTCTCCAGATAGTCCTCCTCACGTCGCACGTCAAGCGCACCTGCCGCACCGGCCAGCGCTGCGCCTGTGTCGATGCCAAATGCCAACGCATCCGCCTCGACGGCCGCCCCGTAGCGCTTGTAGACCTTGTCCCACTGGATGTTGGCCATGAAGGCATCCACATAGGCGCCCGCCTTGGCTCCAAAGTCCAGGTGGTACGCATGCTCGTACATGTCCAGCGCCAGCACGGGCGTGGCGCCCGCCAGAAGATGCGTGTGGTCGGCAGCCCAATGGTTGATGAGGCGGCTTTCGCGGGAAGACCAGGACAGCAGCGCCCATCCCGATCCGCCGCCCATGGCGTTGGCCAGCCCCATGAACTGGCTGCGCCAGGCATCGACGGAGCCAAAATCTCGTGTGAGCGCGACGGACAAACCGCAGGATGAAAGCACGCCGTCGCCGCCCAGGTTGTCGAAATACAGCTCGTGCAAGACGGCCGAGTTGGCGGCGATCAACTCCTCGCGCTTGAGACCGTTGATGGTGAAGGTGACTGCGGCACTCCAGTCCAGCGCTGCGAGTTCGCTCCGTATGGCGTTCAGGCGCTTGACCGCACCCGAGTAGTTGTTTTCGTGGTGGCTGGTGATCAGTCGGTTTGACAAGCCAGAGAGCTGATCCGGGTTCATAGTCAGGGGGCAGATTTGATAGTTCATGAGGGTCTCCTACAGATGCTTGGGATCAGGCGGTTGCAATAAACGGGTGAGCGACAAAGCCAATCAATGCGGCGGCCAAAACCACGACAGGCTCGGGCAGCTTCTTGAATCGCCACAGCACAGCGGCGGTAGCAAGGAACAACGCGGCAGTGGGCAGGTCAACGATGGAGCGCTGCCCCAGCACCACCACGGCTCCAGCGATAGCGCCCACAGCAGCCGCAGTCACGCCATCCACGAACGCGACCACGCCGGGGTGTTTCCCGTGCTTCTTGAAGTACGGTGCTGGGATCACGGTGAGCAGGTAGCAGGGCAGAAAGGTCGCAGCCGCAGCAACAACCGCGCCCCAAAATCCACTGGTCAGGAACCCGATAAACCCGGTGGTGATGACAACTGGTCCCGGGGTGATCATGGCCACGGCCACCGCGTCCACGAACTGGCGGTCCGTCAGCCATGCGTACTCCTTGACCACGCCGCCGTAAAGGAACGGCACGATGGCCAGGCCGCTGCCGAAGACGAAGGCGCCCGCATAGGTGAAGTACGCGGCAATCTGCCCCAGCTTGTGCCAATCGAGGTTCTCCAAGCTGAGTGCCCCGGCGATAGGGGCCACCCATGCCAAGCTGTGAAGCTGGCCGCCGGTGCGCTTCAAGGGACCACGCACGGCCCATACCAACAGACCCGCGCCCAGGAAAACCCAGATCACCTCGGACTGCGTGATGATGGTCACACCAGCGCTGACCAGGTAGATGGCCCACAGCAGTTTGTCCTTGCCAACGCTCTTTGTCGTGAGCTTGTAGGCGCTCAAGGCAATGATGCCGATGACGGAGGCGCCCACGCCGTAGAAGACCGCCTGCATCCACGAGATGCCGCCGTAGGCTTTGTAGGCAAACCCCAGGGCAACCACCATCAAAAAAGATGGAAGCACAAACGCCAGGCCAACCAGCGTTGCGCCCCACAAGCGGAAGTGGACGTACCCGAGGTAAATGGCCAACTGGGCTGCCAGTGGGCCCGGCATGAGTTGAGCCAGGGCCATCCCTTCCTTGTAGTCGGCATCCGAAATCCAGCCGTGTTGCTCCACCAGATCTCGGTACATGTAGCCGACCAGCGCCACCGGGCCGCCAAAGCCGAGCGTGCCCAAGCGCAGCATGTAGCGCACCAGTTGCCACAGTGTGTAGCCAGGGGCGGTTTCCGCGCTGGCATCGGGCGCAGCCGTTACGTTGAGATCGTTCATGCTTATTCCTTAATTTGAGAGGTGCTACGGCTTGCGGTTGGTAGAGAAATGGGCATGGAGCGAGTCCAGTACCCCACCCACATCGGTCAACAGTGCGTCGTCGTCCGGCCAGCGCTTGCGCGCACCGGTCAGTACGGCCTCGAAGCCGCTGGCCTCGGGCGTGGTCGTGCCACCCACGTCCAATGCATGCACCATGGATCCCAGACGCAAAAGACCACGGTCACCATCCAGGCCAAAGCTCGCCAGCAGTACCTCAAACGTCACTCGGTCGCCAACGTGCGAAAACATAGCTCCGTCGAAATCGAAACCCAGCGCATCGGAGGGGCAGTCGGCGGCGGAGTCCAGCCACAAAAAGCGCGCAGCGTGGTCAATAAAGCGTTGGATGAGCCAGGCGCTCGCCACGCGATCTACCCAGAGATGGCGACGAGTCGCCCAGAGTCGTCCCTGGTACTGCATCCGATTACGCCGGGCGATACGGCCGGCAGCGGCCTGGGGTTCACCGGGTGACTGCCTCGCTTCGACGGCATTGGTGAAGTCCCGCCATTGGGCCTCGGCACAGATGGAAGCCTCACCGGGAAAAAAGTCGATCTTGCGGATGGCTTCGTAGGTGCGCGCGCGCCGACGCTGCAGACGCTGAAGCTCGGCGGCAGGCAGCGCGGGAATAAGCTGGCGCGCTTGCGCCAACTCGTCCAGCCAGGGAGCGTAGTCGGCCGTTCGATCAAACAGCGCTTGGTAGGTGGCTTGCTCGGCCATGTCTTGGGCATGCACGCGCAGTAGCCAGGCTTGCCCGCCTTCCTGCTGGGCCTCATCGGCCAGCGTTTGCAACTGCGCAGCATGTTCCGCCTGTGCTGGCAGCAGGTAGGTGCCGTCGCGCAAGGCAGCGCAGCCTAGTGCCTTTACGGCACGCCAAATCCGCATGCGCGCCGTGGCGGCGGCAGATGGGAGGCTGACGACAAAGGCCAGCCAAGAGTCAGAGGTGAGAGACATGGCGGCAGCTTAGTGCGCCTTCACGAGTGCTGCAATAATGTAATGATCTCTACAAGTTCATGAACTTCTTGATGTCTGTTGCATAGAAGTACAGGCAGCTCGCGTCGTTGGACGCACGGTCTGTTGAGTGGCCGCTTCTCGACGCACGCATTCAGAGGGTGTACGAGCGGGAGGCCGGGTGCCATACCTGGCTTTGGGCCAACGATGTACCTCATCGCCGATAGGTGGCGGTGGATGATCGATCGTGGCTATATCGGTCGTTCTGCAAGTCGTTGTTTTTGGCCGATGGGCGAACGGGACTCACGCAAGCCACCGGTTCACAACTGACAGCTCGTCTCTAAACCACACTTTGAAAAGACTCCCAGGAGGGCAGACCACCTGACATCAGAAAACACCAATCCAGGGTTAACCCTAGTATCCTAATCGGGTAATCTGCACCGAAAGTGACATCACCCTCAACTGGCGGATGCCGGGGCAACTCTCGAGGGGCCAACGGAATAATCTGTGCACTGAGCGCCAACTCCGCTGAGCACCCAATAGCCTACTAAATTTATCTGGTATTTCCTTTTTTGCACGAAGTGAATGAAAGGGCGAAATGCAGGGGTAAGTTAAGTTGTTGATTTATATAGTGCATCTTTCCGATTTTGCAGACGGAAATGCAAAAGCACGAAATAGGGTTACTTCTCGGCGCGTTTTGCGGGGGCGCGTTTCGAGGCCATTTCCCCCTTCAAAAGCACGCTTGCATACCGGGCCACGCTGAAGCTCATGGTGCCCCGAAAGTTGATGTGCCCGAAGTGGACGGGGCCGATTCGGCGCAAGATGCTGTCGTCAATGCGCTGCCCGCTGGACTTCAGACGATCCACGGTTTCCTGCAGTTTCATCGTGTTCCAGCCGATCACGACGTTCGTCAAGAGCGCATGTGATCCCGAAATCGACTTGAGTTCATCGCGGCGGCGGCCTCTTTCGGCGGTGATTCGGCCGTAGTAGATGGCCCGCTGAAGGAGGTGCACCGACTCACCGCGGTTGAGCAAAGTGTGGATTTCCCGCCGGAAGACGTCGTTGGTGAAAAAGTCGCACAGGAACACCGATCGCAGTAGGCGGCCGTACTGGTCCAGGCAGCGGCGGACGTCGTCCCCAGCAGCTGCGCTCCCGTGGCGGGTCAACGCCCAAGCGACGCTTACGCGACCAGACTTGATTGAGGCAATGAGGCGCATGGTCTGATCCCAGCCTTCCCGCATGGCTTTTTCGGTGATGGCCGGTATGGCGACTCTCTCAAGTGCCTCCGACACCTTGATCGAGCGGGGCGTCCATATCTTGCGGTCGGGCAGCCCCGCCAATTGGGGACACAAGTCGAACTTCAGCAGCTTGGCCACGCTCATGCCGGAGTAGGTGTAGCCGTGGGTGTCCACCGCCAAAAGGTCGACCTTGATGCGGTCTTCGCTGGTCGAGTTGTAGGCTTCGATCCCATGCACTGCGGGCGCGTCCTGGCGCGTCAACAACACGATGGGTTGGTCAAAGATGACCGGGTAGCTACCCAGGATATGGGTGTAGATGCCCGCCGCCGCAGTCTTGCGACGGGGATCGGTGCGGGCAATGGACAGGTGGCGAGTTGCGTCGAGCGCCATCATGTCCGAGGAGGCCTTCTTCCCATCGCTCCACAGCTTGACGATCGGAAACCGCTGCTGGAATGACACCACGCTGTCGTTGGCTGAGCGCAGCCGGCCAGGCGCCTCCAGCATACGCATGGCGGCCGACACGCGACTGACGGGCACGCCGGGAATCATGGCTGCTGCCGCCTTGGCGTCGATCTCTGTGCCGTGCGCGAGCAATCCTGCATACAGCGCAATGAGTTCATCGGCGTCTTCCGGCTGGCGGCCCAGCAGCATGGTGCTGATTTGGGTCCGACTGTCGATCTCCAAAATGACGTCCGGTAGCTGGGTTGCGCCAATCAAGTCGCTCAGGCGTTGGTTCGTGTGTCGAAGCTCCGGGTCCTCCTCAGCTGCGCGTATCGCCGGTATACGCACGCACCCGTGTTCATCGATCTCAAGCAGGCCTTCTTCAAGCCCGATCTCCACATCGGCAAGGCCGGCACGCAGTAGCTCGTACTGGAGGTCAAGCGCTTTGCGCGGATCCAATTCCAGACCGTAGGCTTCGCAGAGAGCGATCTTGTCGCGTTCCCACTCGTCCTGGGGGATAAGCAAGCTCGCCTTGCTCTGATAGGTTGCGCTGTGGTTCACATACAGACTTCCGCCCCGCAGACCTTTGCTGATGCGCATCAAAGCGCAACCTTCGAAGGCTCTGAGGGCGGCCTTTCGATCCGGCACCTGAAGCAGTGGGCGCCATTTTGGTTCGACCAACGAAATGTCGAAGTCAACCGGCAGTTCCTTGGCGCCTGCAGCGCGAAGTGCCTGCAATGCCGAAACCAGCTTACCGTCGGCGTGCTCGGGATCTCCCCGCAGGTCCAGGCAGTTCATGCCATCAAGGACCGTGCGAACGCGTGCGCTCTGCTCGGTCAAGGTTTCCCTGACAACCTCAGCATGGCTGACGGGCGGACGGCCCAGCATGTCATCGGCCAGCGCCGTGATGGCTGCCAGCCGTTCATGGGCATCGCGCGCGCTGTCCGCAGCAATGTCCCGCATCGATTCAATGGAATGGCGGTACTCGATTGCGCGCTGTGCCTGTTTGGCCTGGACGCGTTTGGTGCCTGAGCGGACGATGTCGTTGGTGTGCCGGTTGTTCCGAAAAATCGCCTCGTCACTAAGCTCGCCGAGCAGGTGTTTGAGAAAGCACACGATCTCGATCGAGCGGGTACCCTCGATGCGGCGGGCGGTTTCGGAGGGCGGCCGATTGACCACGGCCTGGGCGAACGCATGGATGCGCCCAATCGAGAGCCCTTGCAGGTCCCACAGGTGCACGCCCAGTGTTTTGAGAGCATCAATGCGTGAGTTCACCCCTTTGAGGCCCTTCACCCCATGTTTGCCGGCCGATTGCTTCAACCACTCCAGCAACGAGATGCCAGGAGTCGGACTCTCTTCGTGCATGACCTTGAGCACCGCGCGAAGTCGTACTGGAGTGACCGCTGCTCGAATTGTTGCCAGGGCCAGGTTCTCGACAACCTGAAACGCAGATCGGGCCAGGTCGAGCACCACACGCTGGCCTGGCAGGACGATCCTGTTGTCGAAGAGCCATTCCTGCGCGCAGGCGAGGAGGTCATCGACGGAGGAGGCGTCGATCGCCTGCTGGGACAAGGCTGCCTGTAAGCGTGCCTCGGCGTTGGAGTCGTAGGTAGAGAAGAGGAGTTGTTCTCGAACCCAAGCCCTATGGTTGCTGATGGTCCGGTCGGCATTCGAGTACAGCGACTTGAGGGAGGCAATCGCGGTCGAGTGGATGCCCAGTTGCTCGCACAGCATTGTCAACATCGCACTCGGCATCTTGAGCGCGGCATCGGCATTCCTGCCAGTCAGCGCGAGGAACGACAGCTGCACGGCCAGTCCCAGGTGGTAGCGCTTCGCGTAGCCACTGTTCCTGATCTCCCTGATCAACTCGTCCGGTAGACGGCAGTGCAGCTGCACGTCATCCGCATTCATGCCAGACGGCAGCTTTTCGTAGCCTACGAATCTGTATCGGTAGCTCGACATCAGCGTTCTCCTTCGCTCCGGGGAACACTATAAATCGCAGCTAAGTTGTTGTCGCCAGAGGCTTATTTGGAGATGGATTCCGAAATTGCACGGAAACCGAGACTACCCCGATCAGGGCGTCGGGCTCAATCAATTCGGCGCGCGAGGTGTTGACCAGCAGCGCGGTGGGTTTCATGCACGAAAGATCTTCCAGTGAAATCATGCCTCGGGTCTCGTCATTGAGCCGCAGGTGAAGAGACAGTACATCGCATTGCGAGAAGAACTCTTCCCGGTTGGTGGCAGCCTGGTATCCATCGGCCAGTGCCTGGGCGCGGGAGGCCTCACGACCCCAGACGCGCACGCTCATGCCAAATGCGCGGCCGTAACCCGCCACCAGTTGCCCGATGCGGCCGTAGCCCCAAATGCCCAGTGTTTTTCCCCGCAACACGCTTCCGAGGCAGAAGTTTGGTGGCATGGAAGCCGCCTTCAGGCCGGACTGTTGCCAGGCGCCGTGCTTGAGGTTGGCGATGTATTGCGGCAGTCGCCGCATGGCGGCCATCACCAGTGCCCAGGTAAGTTCGGCCGGGGCCACTGGCGAACCCACTCCCTCGGCCACCGCAATGCCGCGTTCGGTGCAGGCGGTCACATCAATGTGGCTTCCGATCTTGCCGGTTTGGGCAATCAGTTTTAGCCGGGGCAGCTTTTCAACCAGCTGGCGCGTGATCTGGGTGCGTTCACGCACCAGCACGATGATGTCTGCATCCTTCAGGCGCACAGCCAGTTGCCCCTGACCTTTCACCGTGTTGGTGTACACCTTTGCCGAATAGGGGTCGAGCCGGCTCGCGCAATGGAGTTTGCGCACCGCATCCTGATAGTCATCCAGAATCACAATGTTCATCCCGCCATTGTGCCTTGGCGAGAGCTGGGCGGCGACTGCGCAGCTCTGACGGCCTTGAGCAGAATGCAACGCTTTGTGGCACCTGTGGCACCACAGCCAGGGGCGCAGCCATCAATGGCGCCATGTCTCGCATGCCGTCATTCGCTCCAGCTCTGCGCAGACATCGGCCATGCGGCCCGAGATGACCATGCGCCCGACCTCTGTGCGTGATGTCGCATGCAGAACGCGCACCGGGCGCCGGGCGCTATGGCGGCTGCCAGTGGCCGGCCCGCTGAAGCCGGAAGGTGCACTTTGCACGCGACCAGCAGCGTGGCGGTGGGTGCCGGCAGCCAAGGCCGGTGGTTGGAAATGTGGCCTCGATGTCGCGGCGGTGCTGGGCACCGCGCAAGATGAAAGCCCTTCGGGGGCGCTGCCGGCGATGCGGGCCGCAGGCACAGCACTGCGCGAATCATCCGTGTATCGCCCGGGTTGCAGCCAGTGCACCAAGGCGTGAAGGGGTTGGGAAAAGGCAGAAAGAGCGAACAAGGCAAGTCCCATGTGAAAACTCCGTGTATCAGGGGTTGAGCACAGGCAGGATTGCAACGCGATGCGCACTCTCAGGGCTGGAAAACCGTTACCGATTTGCCAAACGCCCGCCACCTGAGGTGCGCAACTGAGATCGCAATTACATGAGGATGGTGTTTCGGATCAAGCCCACTGCCAGGCCTTCGATCTCGAACGGCTCGCCCGGTTGGACAACGATCACGGGGTAATCGGGGTTCTCGGGAAGCAACTCGATGGTGCCGGCTGTTCGGCGCAGACGTTTGACGGTGACATCATCACCTAGCCTTGCCACGACGATTTGGCCGTTACGCGCTTCGCGTGTGGATTGCACGGCGAGCAGATCGCCGTCCATGATGCCGGCGTCGCGCATGGACATGCCGCGCACCTTGAGCAGGTAGTCGGGCTTGTGTTGAAACAGGCTGTTTTCCACGCTGTAGGTCTGGTCCACGTGTTCCTGCGCGAGAATGGGCGAGCCAGCCGCCACGCGACCGATCAAGGGCAAGACCAGTTGCGACAACCCTGGCATGGGCAGACTGA